>CALCXM010000037.1 GCA_937905825.1 uncultured bacterium | reverse complement strand
CGCTTCCGATGGGTGCCGCATCAACTCCATCCAAATTGAGTCTCAGCCCGCAACCGTAGCCGCGAGGGCGACGTGGGCAATCGAGGACACCGCCGCCGCGTGAGCCTCATTCTCGGCGATGGAGGCGCGGTGCAGATCCACCTGCCGAGCCGCACGCCAAGCGCTGGTCTGGCAAAGCGCACCGACCTGGGAGAAGGGCATGGAACACAAATCCCGAAGCAATCCAGGCCAAGCGATTTCAGACCCTCTCCATGTGCGCCCACCCTGGTCCATGAGCCACTCGCCATGAACCGAAAGGTGCTGCTCGATCGCGCGGCGTACCGCCGGCGGTCCGCACACGGGTAGACCTACCTCGTGCCCATCCGCGAGGCTTGCTTTGCGAACCATCCACTGACGAACCTGGGACGGCGTTCGGCCAATCAGATCTTCGAGAGGATCGAGCTCGCAGGATGAGGCCATACGCATCTCAATCACCTCCCGGAGAGAGGCCAGGTCCTCACCATCACGTGGGCCGAAGGTGGAGAGGTAGGTCGAAGGCTTGAAATCCGTGTCCCCCGAACACTGCCTCGCGAAGGGCACGACCCAATCCGAGCACAACCAACGTGGCTGAGGTCCCATGAGGTAGGCCCGCGCGCTCCCGAACTCATGGGCCTCCGGTGAGGACACGATCCGCGCACTGATTGCATTGGCATCGATGTACCGAACGACGGCCCTTCGATAGGACTCAGTACGGACACGCTTCGAGTAGAATCGAGCGCGGATGAGAGGTCCATCTCGACGGCGACGACGATTGAAGTAGCGCGAGTAGGCGAGCTGCAACCTTCGCATCCCTTCCGAGAGTTGCCCCACCGGGCTGCGGATGAGCAGATGAAAGTGGGTGGTCATCAAGCAGTAAGCGTGCACTTCCAAGCGGCCGGCGCGCACCTCGGCCGCGAGGCGGGCGAGAAAGAAACGCTTGTCCGAGCGAGCTTCGAAGTACGGTCGCTTCGCAATCGCGCGATTGATGACGTGGTGCCAGCTCCCCGGGGTGTCCGCTCTTGCTCGTCTTGGCATTGCACTTCATAGACTGACGGGAGGCCCAGTGGCCACGATTGATGCGGCACTTTTGCGCGGAGTTCTTCGGAGCGGTGTGCGATACCGGAGGGCAGGGCTCTTCTGCGTGGTGTGCGATACCGTATGAACGATTCCGTAGGGAAAATCCTACGGCGCCTTGTCTTCCTGGCGTGCTTGCTCCGCCATATCCGCCGCGAAGTGCAGCATGATCATCCCCGTGATCATGAGCAGCGTGCCCGAGAGTGCCCAGCCCATCATGTTCCCGCCGGTGTCACTCTGCGGAGTCACGCTGTCGAGGTCGGTCACGGTCCTCCAGGCCAGGATCAGCCATGTAGCCATTCCGGTCGCAACGCAAAGTCCCGCGATGAGCAGCAAGAGGAGTGGCCGATTCATCAAGACAGGGTCGCACATCTTCTGGCGTGGCGCCAGGACATCCCAGGCACGGACGGGAGGCGCGGCGGTCCCGATTGATGCGGCACTCTTGCGCAGAGTCCTTCCGAGCGGTATGCGATACCGGAGGGCAGTGTTCTTCTGCGCGGTGTGCGATACCGTACGGAGGCGCGGTGTTTGCGCGGGGTTTTTGCGAGCGGCGAGCGATACCGTACGGTATGCGATACCGCAGTGCGCCGTACGACGCACTGCATTCGTTCCAACCTCGTTGCGACAATCAGCAAGGTGAGGTATCACGTGGGAGGCGATCCGCTGCGCGAACAACAGCGTCACACAACAACTGCTCCCTCCATGTACAGAATTAGCACCATCGCGGCCATCGTAGGAACGATGCTCCTCTCGCCGGCAGCAGTCGCTGCGTCCGAGAAGGTTGTCACCATCGAAGGGTCCATCCAGCCTCAGGCTGAAATGCCTGATCGCTTCAACGTCACGATCCTGTTCGACATCAAGGAGGGCTGGCACACCTACGACGTCGTCGACCAGGGCGCCGAGGTGCCAACGACACTCAAGATGAGTCTGCCCGAGGGAGCTCAGGTGCTGGGTGATTGGAGCCGTCCCCTCGGAATGGAGGGCCTGGCCCCTGGCTCCTTTGTCCACGAGGGAAGGGTCGAGTTTTCCCGGGGCATCGTCGTGACCGAAGCCGCACGCGGGAAGGAGATCGCCGTCACGATCAACTATCAGGCCTGCACGGAAGAGTATTGCAACCCGCCCCAGAAGAAGACCGTCTCGGTTCTGATTCCGGCTTCCGCCCCGTCCACTGCCAGTCTCTTTGAGCCGCCCGTACGGGTCATGGCGAATGGCGAGATCCTGAGCGCAACGGGCGGCGAGCGGTTCCTCTCCCCGGCACTCCACGACCTGGATGGTGACGGCCGCGCAGAGCTTGTCTTGGGCAGCCTGATGGGCAAAGTTGGCCTTCACCGAAACCTGAATACATCCGGCAAGGGAGACGCCGTTTGGGGCCCCCGTGAGGATTTCCTGGGCGCTTCGGGCAAACCGATCCGGACCTCCAACTGGTGATGCGTCGGCGCAAGTCCACAGTTTGTGGACCTCAACGGCGATGGCCTTCAGGATGCCTTGTTTGGCAGCTTCAGCGGAGTTCCCCAATGGAGCGCAGGCGCAGCCGACGGATTCGGCGAGCCGGGAGACGTCACCGACAAGAACGGCAACAAAGTCCTCATTGCCGATTTCTGGAACTTTGAAACCGAGGCCTGGGACAAGACCGATCGAGCGGGAACGGAGGGGCACTGCTCTTCGTCTGCAGCGGTTGACTGGGACAACGATGGGGACCAAGACCTGCTCTTGGGCGCCTACCGCACGGGCAAGCTCTTCTTGCGTCTCAATGAAGGCAGCGCCGCCGATCCCAAGTTCGCCGAAACGAATCAGACCATCGAGGCCGGAGGAAAGCCGGTGGCTTTCGAGCACGGCATGGGCGCGCCACGCGTCGTGGACTGGAACGGCGACGGACTCTTCGACATCGTGATCGGATCGATCTACGGCGGCGTCTACCTGCTGGACAACACCGGCACCCAGGGCGCCCCGCGCTTTGAGGGGATCACGACCCTGATCCCACCCCTCCCCGGCGACGCGGGCTCCAAGCAGATCAAGCTCGTGGATAACGTGGCCGGACAGCCCTCCGCACCGGGATCGTCCTTCCATGTGGAGCCCGTCGACTACGACGGAGATGGTGACCTCGATCTCTTGGTGGGTGGACGTTCCAAGTGGCTCACGGGCCCCAAGAAGGAGCCCACAGCCGAAGAGCTAGCCCACGCCGAGTCTCTTTCAGCAGAGTCAGATGCCGCGTGGGAAGAGCTGCGGGAGTACAAGAAGACGGTCGAGGGAGAAGCAGCCTTGAAGGAGCTCTCCAAGACCGAAAAGTACCGCGGCCTGCTCGACGTCTATCGCACCAAGCGAGCCGAGGCCCGCGCAGTGACCGCCGACCCTATCGAGTCCGGTGACTTCCTGTGGCTCTTCCGCCGGAAGTAACGAGCGACGGCACCGTCTCCGCAATACGGAGCCGCACACCTTGTTGTTGATTCGCAACAAGCAAGTGCCAGGCATCGCCGAGCCTCCCCTC
>CALCXM010000036.1 GCA_937905825.1 uncultured bacterium | reverse complement strand
CTCGGCGTAGTGGGTCGTGAAGAGATCGTTGAGCGCTTGTTCGTCCCCTGCCTGTGCTTTGCGAATCAGTTCTTCGGTGGCCTTGCTGCGGGCAGACTTCTCGGCGGGTGAATCCATGTTCCTGTGCTCGTTATCCTAAGTTCGTTGCGGGACCATTTGCTGACCGGACTTGGGGGGGGCTGATTAGGCTAGACCCCGGGGGGGGCAATCGGTACGAAAAAGGCCCGCAATCTAGAGGCCCGCAATCGAAAGGGTCAGAGCCCCGAACTCCCTAGGAGGGTCGGGGCTCTGACCAATTCAATGAGGAATTCGCTGCTAGCTAAGCAGGTCCTTCACCATCTCACGCTCGCCCGCAAGCTCCGCAGCACTGGCCGCGATTTTCTCCTTCAGAAAGTCGTTGAGCTGCAGCCCTTGGACGATTTCCCAACCGCCCTTGCCATCCGCCCGAACGGGGAAGGAAGAGATCAGTCCCTCAGGCACGTCGTAGCTGCCGTCGGACTTGACGCAGACCGAACGCCACTCACCGGCGGGGGTCGCCGTACGCAGGTCGCGCACGTGATCGATCAGGCCATTGGCCGCAGAAGCTGCCGAGGACAAACCACGGGCCGCGATGATTTCGGCACCGCGCTTTTGAACCTTGCTGAAGAACTCGCCGGAGAGCCAATCGAGATCGCCGATGACGTCGTGGGCGGACTTGCCGTTGATGGTGGTGTTGTAAAAGTCCGGCACCTGGGTGGCGCTGTGGTTGCCCCAGATCAAAGTGTTCTTGACCGCGGTGGTCGCGACGCCTGCTTTCTGCGCCAGCTGCGCTTGGGCACGGTTTTGGTCCAAACGGGTCATGGCGCTGAAGCGCGAGTCCGGCACGTCCGGGGCGGAGTGCATGCAGATCAACGCGTTGGTGTTGCAGGGGTTTCCGACCACGGCCACGTTCACGTCGGAGGCGGCGTGCGCGTTGATCGCTTTGCCTTGGCCCGTGAAAATCGGACCGTTCTCGCGGATCAGGTCGCCGCGCTCCATGCCCGGACCGCGGGGCTTGGAACCCACCAAGAGGGCCCAATTGACGTCCTTGAAACCCACGTTGGGATCGCTGGTCAAGACCATGTCCTGAAGCAGCGGGAAGGCGCAGTCATCGAGCTCCATGGCCACCCCTTCGAGGGCCTTCATGGCCTTCTCCATAGGGATTTCGATCATTTGCAGGATGACCGGTTGGTCGGGGCCGAACATTTGGCCGCTAGCGATGCGCGGAAGCAGGGCGTAGCCGATCTGCCCGGCGGCGCCGGTGACCGCAACGCGGATGGGAGACTTGCTCATGGGAAGGTGTCGTCTTTGTGGGGGGTCCTGCGCGAACTCAAAATGGTGGACGCCAGCGGACCCGTCGTGGGAACGAGCACATGATCCTCGGGATCCGCCGCAATTCCAGTCCTGCCCCGCTGCCTTTTTGCCGAGTTGGGAGGAACAGGCTGGTTTTTTGGCCTAGTCGCTCTTTTCGGCCCGTCGCGGGTCCCGGTCTTCCGGGCTCTGCAGGTTTCATCCCCACTCGGGAAGCCTATACTCCCCGGGCTCCTCGCCGAGTTTCCCCCCAAAAAACTACCGGACGCTACGCGCTGTCCTGGCCACCTGAACCCTCCAAGAAATGCTGCCTCCCACCGCAGATAGCCTGGATGAAGCCCTCCTGACGCGACTCATGACTGAGCTCGAGTCGGAGGCCGCTCTGCGCCGTTTCGAGGTGGCTCCCAATCCCTGCGTGGGGGCCGCGGTGCTCTCAGGCGGCAAGGTCGTTTCGCGCGGTCACACGGCGCCCTGGGGCGGCGATCACGCGGAAGTGGACGCCCTCAAAGCAGCGGTCGCGAGCGGGACCCCGCCCAAGGATTGGGACCTCTTGCTGGTGACCTTGGAACCCTGCAGCTCCACGGGCAAGACACCGCCCTGCGTGGATGCGATTCTGGATTCCGGCATTCCGCGGGTGGTGGTCGGGGAACTGGACCCGGACTCCCGGCACCAGGGCGCAGGACTCGAGCGCCTGCGCAATGCTGGAGTCGAGGTCTACTTGCAAGACGGACACGCGAGCCTCGCGAAGAGTTCTCCGCACTTCCTCGCGTTCAACAAGGTCGAACGCCTGCGCCGCCCGCGGCCTTGGACCATCGCGAAGTGGGCGCAAACTCGCACCGGCCAACTCGAACCGCCGGAAGACGTGGGCGAGGGACGCTGGATCTCCTGCGAACAATCCCGTTTGGAAGTTCACCAGTTGCGTTCCCGCGTGGACGCCATCGTGACCGGATCGCGAACGGTGCAATTGGACAATCCGCGGCTCAGCATTCGCCCGCCTGTGATGGCCTCGAAGGGTCCCTTGCGGGTGGTGATCGATAGCGTGCTGCGCACGTCTCCCACGAGCCAACTCTTCCACGAACTGCGTGAAGGGGAAGTGGCAGGGGATGTTTTGATCCTCACCTTGGCGGGAGCGGACGCCTCGCGCTGGCGCGCCCTCCAAGCCGCCGGAGCAGAGATCCATGGCTTGCACACCGAAGATGGCTCCCACGTTTCTTTGCGCGAAGTGCAGAGCTACTTGTGGGAGCGCGGAGTGCGACGCTTGTTGGTGGAAACCGGCCCGGATCTCCTGCAGGCTTATCTAGACTGCGGCTTCGTGGATCAAGTCAGAATCTACACCGGGGATGTGAACGGTGGCCGCGGCAAGTCCATGGGAGAGTGGCTGAGTCGCGCAAAGCTTGAATCCAGGATCGACCGAGAGTTGGGAGACGACGCGGTGCTCGAGGGCTTCCTTGGGGAGTAGCCCCTGCACTTGTCTATGGCACTCAACGGGTGCTGGGATTCTGCTGAGACCGGCTCACCGATGAGATCCATCGTCCGACGCATCCGTAAACACTTCGTTCTCTTGGGGGCAGCCCTTGGCTGCGCCCTAGTCAGTTGTGTGAGTCCCGCGCCGCACGCCCAGCCGCCCGTGGCCGATGCGGCTCAAGCAGCCTTTGCGCGGGCGCGCAGGTTGCATGCAGAGGGAACCCGCGCCGATGCTGGCGAGCTTTGGGAGGAGCTGCGCCTGGCGCAGGAACTGGCACCCCAGTGGGTGGCTCCGGCCCGCCTCGAAGACGACCTGTTGATCGCCGAGTTGCGCTCGGTGGAAGCCCTCGAGCGCCGTCGCTTTGCCGTGCAAGGGGACCCCGCCAACGCCAACTCCCACTACCTGGCCGCACGCTTGACGCGCACAGGGGATCCGGGGGTCTATCAGAAGATCGTCCAACTGGATCCGCAGTTCGCCTGGGGCCACCACGCCTTTGCCGTGACCCACGCGAGCCGCGGTCCGGAAGCAGTCACGGAAGCCGCCTGGCAGCGCGCCATTCGATTGGCGCGCAGTTCCTGGGAGCGCGCCTTCTTCGGCGTTCGGCTGGCGGAGTTCCTGTTCAGCCAACGCTCACCAGCGGCAGCCCGGGAGTTCCTCTTGTCCTTTCTCGAGGACTGGACCCTGCGCCCGGCGGACCGCGCTTGGGTGGCGTCGGTGCTGGCGCGAACCGAATTGCGTAGCGGCCTCGGCCCCATGACAAGGGTTGGGTATTCCCGGGGCTTGCGGCTTTTGGAGGGCGGCCAACTCACGGAAGTCTTCTACGGGGAATTGGCCTTGGCGATGATCTCCAACACTTCCGTCGATGACTCGAATCGCATTCGGTTGGAGGATCTCCTCTTGGCCACGGACACGGAGACGAGTCTGGCTGTGCTGGCGACCTCCTGGAACAGCCGTGGCAAGTGGGGGCGCATTCAGGCCCTGGCCAAGCGCAAGCAGAACGCAAACCTGCTGGGCCTCTTGGATCGCGGCGAGACCTTGAGCGGACACATGCGTGCCGGGAGCTACGTGGATGCGATGGAGCTTTGGCTCGCTGGCCTGCCCGAGCAAGTGCTGGCTGATGATGGTCTGCCAAAGGACGAGAAGCTGCGGGCCATGGTGCGCGCTGCCCACGCGGCCCAAGCAGCGGGGGGATCCTTGGATTCCCTGTGCAAGCTCACGACGGCCCTGTGCGATGCCGGTTGGTTTCGAGAGGCGGAGTGGGTCGCTGAGCAAGTGCTTGAAAACGACTTTGACCTGGGTCAGCCCCTGGTCAGTCGCGCCATGCGTGGAGTCGCTCTGTTCCAACGCTTGCGTTCCTTGCTCGGGGATGTGGAGTCAGGCTCCACCGAGATCGAGCTTCAAGCGCAGAACCCCCAAGCCCCCGCAGGCGCCAATGGATCCTTGAAGGACTTGCTCGGACGCTTTGGCTTGGCCTTTGATCAAGCGCAGCGCCTGCCCCATGAACTGCCCGGGAAGACCAACCATCGCGAAGAGCTGATGGCTTCCCCGCGAGTGACCTACGGACCCGCTGCGACCTTGATCCACCCGGGTCCCAACTTCTCCTTGGCGGATGAACGGGCCGGGCGCGGCAAGCGCGGAGCGGCGGTCCCTGGACTCGCGAGTCTGATGCAAAGCTACGGTCGTTTTGCCGTTATGGGAGAAGCCCTCGGCACGGGAGCAGACGGAGTTGTCTTGCAGCGTGTGCTTGTTGAAGAACGCCATGGCGAACACCTCGGTGTGCCGTGGAGCGGAACGATTGCCTGGTGCGACGGAGTTGACGTGCGTTCTCGAGCCCAACGTGCGGACGGGGGCGTTGCCGGTGCGGCGGTGCACGAGGGCTACTGGATCGACCTAGAGCAACTGCGCGATTCTTTTGCTTCCTGGGGCGCTGGCCTCGCGGCCTTTCAAGGGGACCCGCTCGACGAGAACGCGCAAACTCGTCTGGAGCGCGCCATCGACACTGCCGGACTCAAGCTGCGCACACCCCCATCCAACGAACGGGGACGTCGCCGCGAACGCATCGCCGTATCCCCGGCCCTCGATAGCGCCCGGCGCCTGCGCTTGACGCTCTTGCGCGAACGGGCCGGCCCAACGGAACTGCTCGGGAAAATCACCTTCCGGGAAATTGTCGAACTCACCGCCACTCACGAAGAAGGCCACCTCTGCGACCAAACGCGCTTCTTCCCTTGGCAACAAAACCTGGGCCTCTTGTTCTCCTTCGCCCTAGACCAAGCCTTTTCCCCCAGTGCCATTCGCGAACGACTCGAGTACCGCGCGGAACTTGTCGCCCTCTGCGCCATCCCCGACCCGCGCCTGTCTCTCGTCCATCTCTTGGCCGCCGCCGAAGTCGACGGGGACCTCTCCGGCCTTGGCCATGCTCCCGCTTACCGCAGCCTGCTCGCCGACTTCCTCGAAGCCCTCGACGCCGACCTGCAAGCTTTCCCGGAAAACTGGCCCGAGCTCTCGAACGACCACATGCTCGTGCATCAACTGCACCTGTTGCCCCCCGAAAAGGTCCGCGCCGTAGGTCAGCGTCTTGCCCAGTTGGAAGGACTCGTCGACAAGACCTTCCGCCCAGCACCCGTTGGGCAGGGCCTCTAGCGGGACGCTTCGATGCTGTCGTAGAACTTCCCAAGTGCCTCCAGCACAGCTTTGGGCCGCTGCTCATGGGGGTAGTGACCTGAGTTTTCAATCGTCACCATTTCTGCCCTCTGTATCTCGCCGGCGAACCGTCGACCGTAGTGGTCCAAGTCGTAGGCCATGTCCTTGGCACCCCAGATGACCAGGGTGGGCGCTTGGATGCTGGCGATCTCCCCCGCGCGAGCCCCATTCTCATCGAGCACGAGGTCGATCATCGCTGCCCAGTTTTCGGAGTTCTCGCAGACCAGGTAGAACTCATCGATCCGATCTGGGGGGATCGGGTCGAAGTGGGGTGCCAGGGCACTCTCGACCCTCGCACGAGAATTCAGAACCCAAGCGTACTTCGCCAGGGAATTCTCGCGCATGAGAACCTCCTCAGATAGCCAGTCTCCGTCGCGGCGCGCATACCCGGAGGAGTTCAGCAGCACGAGGCTTTCAATCAAGTCCGGCCCGTTGAGCGCAGCCCGCCAAGCGAACTCACCGCCGTAGGAGGATCCGACCAAGTGAACCCGTTCGAGCTCCAAAGCGCGGATCGAGGCTTCCACGAACCTTGCACAGCGTTCGAAGCTGTAAGGAGCTGCAGATCCAGGTGCCATTCCATGACCGATGATTTCGATCGCGTAGACGTCATAGAATTCGGCGAGGCCAGCTTGCCCCGCTAGTTCGTCCTTGGAACCCAGACTGGCTGTGGCTCCATAGATGATCTCCGTCCAGGAGTAGAGCGTGGAAGGGGTGTTGTGGACGAGCACAATGGGCCTGGCGCCGCGCGGATGCTTGGCGGGCGCGTGGTGGTACAGCAACTCATAGGGACGCATACCGTCACCCAAATCCGCTAGGAGGTCGAGTCGTGACAGCTTCCCAAGGGGCGCATTTTTCGGAAGCCTGGCCAGCTGCGCTGCCAGGTCGGCTTTAGGAAGTGATCGGCACCCTCCAGCGACGAAGGCAAGGATCAGGCAGACCCCCAGAGCGATGGGCAAGCTGAGCTTGGCGGCGACGGACCAGGAGTTGTGTTGGGAGGATGACTGCATGCTTTGGTTTTTCGTGGGGGAATTCCAGCTGGATGCATCCGCAGCGGAGTTTTCGACGAACTCCTCCATGAATGAGTGCACTCACCCTTCCGCTGATCGCCTTGGCTGTCCTGGGCTGCTTGATGTCCCTGGCGTGGAAACGCCAGCAGGCCACGGGGAACGCCGGGATCGTGGACCTGATTTGGTCTGCGAGCCTCGGAGCGCTGGCCCTACTCTATGCCTGGCAGGGAGAGGGGTGGGGGCCGAGGAGGGCCTTGGTCGGGGCACTCGCGGGACTTTGGTCCATGCGTCTGACCTGGCATCTCGCCATGCGCTATCTCAATGAGCGGGAGGACGCTCGCTACGCCATCCTGAGGAAGGAGTGGGGGGCGAAGTTCCACTCAACTCTCTTTTGGTTCTTCCAGGCGCAGGCGGTTTTGAGCGTCTTGCTCTCCCTTGTTTTCCTCGTGCTTTGCGAATCCTCGAAGCCCGGTTGGAGGGTGCAAGACGCCATCGCAGTCCTGGTCTGGATGTTGGCCTGGTCGGGGCAAGCGCTCGCTGATCGACAGTTGAGTGCCTGGCGTTCCAACGCGGACAACAGAGGGCGGACCTGCCGGACCGGATTGTGGGCCTACTCGAGGCACCCGAACTACTTCTTTGAGTGGTGCGGATGGCTGGTCTACCCGCTTCTTGGGATCGGCCTGCCTGGGGGAGGCGCTCTCTGGCTCGCGCCCCTGTTGATGCTCTTCCTCGTTCTCCGGGTGACCGGAGTGCCTCCCACGGAAGCTCAAGCTTTGCGCAGCCGTGGTGACGACTACCGCGCCTACCAGGCGACCACCAACGCCTTCTTTCCTGGACCCCCGAAGAATTCGCCCAGCGATCTACCCCACCCCCAATGAAAACAGCACTTCGTCTTGTCGACCAGGGACTCGTTCCCAAGCCTATTCTGCGCCAGGGCATTCGTAAACTCCTGCGTGATCGCTTGGCTGAACAGCACTCCATCTACGCCGCCGATCGTGAAGCGGCATTGGCGGAGTGGATTGGCCATATGCGCACGAGCACGGTTGCCCCTGTTCCGGATCTCGCCAACAAGCAGCACTATGAGGTGCCGCCTGCCTTCTTCAAGGAAGCGTTGGGCAAGCGCTTGAAGTACAGCAGCGGGTACTACGAACACGAGCATTCGACGTTGGACCAAGCGGAAGAGGCCATGCTTGCCTTGACCTGCGAGCGGGCGGATCTGCGCGAGGGTCAAGCGGTGCTGGAGCTCGGTTGCGGTTGGGGCTCGTTGACGCTGTGGATGGCTGAGCACTACCCCGGGAGCTTCTTCACGGCGGTTTCCAACTCGGCGCCCCAGCGCAAGCATATTCAAGCTCTGGCAGTCGAGCGTGGTCTGAGCAACCTTGAGGTGTTGACCCACGACATGAATTCCTTCGACACGAAGGCGCGCTTCGATCGTGTGGTGTCGGTGGAGATGTTTGAGCACATGCGAAACTGGGAGAAGCTATTGACCCGCGTGCGAAGCTGGCTGAAGGAGGACGGGAAAGTTTTCCTGCATGTCTTTTCCCACCACAAGTACGCCTATCCCTTTGACGTACAGGACGAGACCGACTGGATGAGCGAGCACTTCTTTAGCGGGGGGATGATGCCTTGTCATGACCTTGTGCAGAAGCTCGACGTTCCGTTCGATGTCGACGAGAGTTGGGTGGTCCCGGGAACTCACTACGGAAGGACGGCAGAGGACTGGCTACGGAATCTCGAGGTTCGCCGTGAGCGCGTGCTGGAGCTCTTCAGGGAAACCTACGGAGCCGCTGATGCGGGTCAGTGGTACCAACGCTGGCGCGTGTTCTTCCTCTCCTGTGCAGAGCTCTTCAACCACGACAATGGCAAGGAGTGGCACGTGTCCCACCTGCGCTTGACTCCAAACTCTCCTCAGAGCTAGGGCCCGTGGTCACTCCTGCAAGCATTGCCGCTGCGGCGACTCGGGGTCCGTGGAGGAGTCTTGTGCGTTGGTTCGATTCGTGGGCCGAAGACCAGCGCGATGTGATCCACGATCCTCAAGAGGTGGATTGGCTGCGCGTGGTGCCCTTCGTGCTACTTCACGGAGCCTGCCTGCTTGTGTTTGTCGTCGGTTGGAGCCCAATCGCGCTTTCTGTGGCGATCGCCTTCTACGCCCTGAGAATGTTCGCGATCACAGCGTTCTACCACCGCTACTTTTCCCATAGGGCCTTTCAGACTTCGCGCCCTATGCAGTTCCTTTTCGCCGTGCTTGGTTCCAGCGCGATGCAACGGGGGCCGATCTGGTGGGCGTCCCACCATCGTGCCCACCACCGGTACTCGGACCAGGAGTCCGGCGATTCCCACTCTCCGATCCACGAGGGGTTTTGGTGGAGTCATGTTGGTTGGATCCTCTCCCGCGGGAGCTTTCGACCGAAGTTCGAGATGATTCGGGATTGGACGCGGTTTCCTGAACTGCGTTTCTTGGACCGCTTCGACGTGCTGGTGCCCTCCCTCTTCTTGGTTGCGTTCTACTTCCTCGGGGAGTGGGCAGGCGCAGCTGGGTACGGAACGAGCGCTGCGCAAATGGTGGTATGGGCCTTCTGTGTCTCCACGATCGCGACTTATCACGTCACCTTCTCGATCAACTCAGTGGCTCATCGTTCGGGCTCCAGGAGCTACGACACGGCCGACAACAGCCGCAACAACACCTTGCTTTCCCTGCTAACTTTCGGGGAAGGCTGGCACAACAATCACCACCGTTACCCCGGGTCGGCCCGACAGGGATTCCACTGGTGGCAGGTGGATTTCACTTACTACCTGTTGGTGATGATGGAGGCCTTGGGGCTCATCTGGGGTCTCAAGCCAGTACCAGAGCGCATCATTCAGGAGGGACGCTTTCGATGAAGGTCTGCATCGTCGGCACAGGCATCTCGGGACTGGTGGCCGCCCACGGCCTGCACCAGGATCACGATCTTAGCATCTATGAGGCGGCTCCCCGGTTGGGGGGGCACACTCATACTGTGGACGTGAAGGTGGGGAGCGAGACGCTCCAACTGGACACGGGCTTCATCGTCTTCAACGAAAGGACCTACCCAGGGTTCTGCGGCCTGCTGCGAGAGCTGAATGTGCCTTGGAAGAAGAGCAACATGAGTTTCTCCGTCAGCTGTTCCCAGACGGGCCTCGAGTACAACGGCACGGACTTCAATGGAATGTTCGCCCAGCGCAAGAACCTATTGCGTCCTCGGTTTTGGGGGATGTTGCACGACATCATGCGTTTCTACCGGGAGGCCCCTCTGGTGCTCGGAAGGCCCGATGACGGAACCACCCTTGGCCAGTATCTTGACGCAAACAACTACTCCAGGCTCTTCGTTGAAAAGCACCTGATTCCCATGGGGGCGGCCGTCTGGTCTGCCACTGCGCAGACCATGCGCGAGTTTCCTCTCCGTTTCCTGGTGCAGTTTTTTCACAACCACGGATTCATGCAAGTCGCCGATCGTCCGGACTGGCTTGTGGTGAAAGGCGGCTCCCGAGAGTACCTCAAGCCCCTGGTGGAGCCGTTCAAAGACCGAATCCAGCTTGACCACGGGGTTACCCGTGTGGAACGGACTCCACGAGGCGTGCGGGTGGTCACCAATCGCGGCGAGGACAACCTGTTTGACCGGGTCATCTTGGCGACTCACGGGGATACCAGTCTTCAGCTGCTAGGGGATGCCTGCCCACTGGAGCGCGAGATTCTGGGGAGCTTCAAGTTTCAGCGCAATCAGGTTCTGCTGCACACCGACCGGCGTTTGATGCCGCTCCGGCGGCGAGCCTGGGCAAGTTGGAACTACCATGTGCGTGATACGCATCAAGAACTGCCCGCGGTGACCTACTGGATGAACAACCTTCAGGGCATCGACGGCGACCAAGACTACATGGTGACTCTCAATCGCAACGAGAGCGTCGACCAGCGCCAAGTTCTCGGCAGCTATGTCTACCACCATCCCATCTTCACAGCTGCGTCCACTCGGGCACAGGAGCGGCACGCTGAGATCGATGGGAAGCAGGGGGTCCACTTCTGTGGGGCCTACTGGCGTTATGGATTCCACGAAGACGGTGTGCAAAGCGCTCTTCGGGTCTTGAAGAACATCAAGGACGAGGTGTTGGTGTGATTCACAGTGCCCTGTTCCGCGGGCGCGTGGTTCACCGCCGCACGAGTCCGAAGGAGCATTCCTTTGACTATGGAGTCCAGCTGCTCTACTTGGACCTCGAGGAGCTCCCAGACCTCTTTCGGGGGCGTTGGTTGTGGTCGGTCGAACGGGCGAACCTGATTCGCTTCAAGCGTTCGGACTACCTAGGGGACGCCCAACAGCCCTTAAGGGATGCGGTCCTTGATCGCGTCGAGGCCAAGCTTGGCCGCCGCCCCGAGGGGCGACTCGGACTCCTCACACAAGTGCGTACCCTTGGTTATCTATTCAACCCAGTGAGTTTCTACTTCTGCTGGAATGCGCTGGGGGAACTTGATGCCATTGTCGCCGAGATAACGAATACCCCTTGGGGCGAGCGTCATGCGTACGTCCTGGACGCCAAGGTCGGTCATGAAGGGAATGGGGAGTACGCCTTCCACTTCGACAAGTGCTTTCACATTTCTCCGTTCTTCCCGATGGAGCAAGCCTATTCCTGGCGCTTCGTTTGGACCGAGCACCACCTTCAGGTGCACATGACGAATCGCGAAGCTGGGCGGCCCGTGTTTCGCGTCAGCTTGGCTTGCGAGCGACAGGCGATCAATCGTCGATGCTTGGCAGCCTCCTTCCTTGCCTTCCCTCTGCAGCCGTTGCGACTGCATATAGCCATCTACTGGCAGGCTGCCCGATTGTTCTTCAAGCGGGTCCCCGTGTTCACTCATCCAAAGAAAAGCCAGCCCTTGCGCGGGGCACAACTACCATGAAAACCAAATCAAGCAGCGGAACTTCAGGCCTGGATTCTTCGTTGCCACCTACCCAATCAAACTTCATTCAGCGGCGTGTACTCGCCCGTTTTGAAGGGATCACCGAGGGCACCCTTTCCATCACGGGAGTGGGCGGTGATCACCAATTCGGTCAAGCGAGGCCAGACTTGCCCCCTGCGGCCCTGCGCGTCTGCGACCAGCGCTTCTGGGGTGCACTCGCCTTCCGCGGAAGCATCGGCGCCGGGGAGGCCTACGCCAAGGGTTGGTGGGCGAGTGAATCAGCTACGGACGTTGTCAGACTCTTTGCTCGCAATCAACCAGCTGTTGCCGGCCTGGAAGGCGGGCTCGCTCGTTTGACCAAGCCGGTATTCGCCCTCTACCATGCGTTGCGACGAAACAGCGAGGAGGGCAGCAAGGCCAATATTTGCGCGCACTACGACCTTTCGAATGAGTTCTTTGCTCTGTTCCTCGACGACACGATGACCTATTCGTGCGGCTATTTTGAAGAGGAGTTGTCCACTCTTGCGGAAGCCTCGATTGCGAAGATCGATCGACTTTGTCACCTGCTTCATTTGAAGCCTACCGATCACCTGCTCGAGATCGGGACCGGTTGGGGCGCGCTAGCGATGCATGCGGCCCGCGAGTATGGCTGCAAAGTGACGACCACGACGATCTCTAAGGAACAGCACGACTACGCCAGGGAGAGCATTCGCGTCGCCGGGCTCGAGGATCGCATCACGCTGCTGCAAGACGACTATCGCAAGCTTGACGGACACTTCGACAAGCTCGTCTCGGTTGAGATGATTGAGGCCGTGGGCGCTTCCTTCTACAACGAATTCTTCAGAACGTGTTCGGAGCGCCTCAGGCCTGGGGGCATGATGGCCATGCAAGCCATCACGATTGAGGATCAGAACTTCGAGCGTGCCCGGCGCTCCGTGGACTTCATCCAACGGCATATCTTCCCAGGCTCCTGCATCCCATCCGTGTCAGCCTTATGCAACGCGATGACCGAAGCCAGTGACCTGCGCCTGACGGGACTGGAGGACATCGGTTCGCACTACGTGAGGACCTTGGCCGCTTGGCGTCGAGCCTTGAAATCCAACCACGGCAAAGCGCTTTCAATGGGCTTCTCCGAGGAGTTCCTACGTCTCTGGGAGTTCTACTTCGCCTACTGCGAGGGGGGCTTTGCCGAACGCACCATCAGCACGGTGCACATGCAGATCGAAGGTCCTGCAGCAGCTCGGATGCGCTAGCCTGGTCTACTCATGAATAGAGCGGGCTAGTGCGCTGACCTGGCGGCACTTGGGCCCGGTATGCGCAAACCCGATCGTCCTCTTGGCAGCCGCTGGCCTCAAATTGGTGTAGGTTTGGTGGGCCCCACATCCCCAAATATCTGCATTCTGATGGTCTCATTCAAGTCTCTGGTCGGCGCAATCTGCCTGCTATTCCTCGTCTCCTGTAGCGCCGGCGTGACGGAAGAAGCTTCCGCGGCTCCTCCGAGCGCTGAGCCCGGGATTCTGTCCCTGATCGTTACGGACGCTCCTCTCGATCATGCCCTGGTCGTCGAGGCGCTCATCCGAATCAACAAAGTGAGGATTCATCATGACGCCGGCCAAGACTCCGGTTTTGACGTTTTGTTCGAGGGGGATCCGATTGAGATCGATTTGGTCGCGCTGCGCAATGGCCTCACAGAACTTCTCGTGCGTTCCGATCTTCCCGCAGGTGACTATCGGCAATTGCGCCTTCATGTGAGTAGTGCGCGACTTACGCTAGTGAATGGCAACGTCTACTCCACGGAGGATGGGTCCCTCAAACTTTCCAGTCAGGGCACCAGTGGGTTCAAGGTTTTCCTCGATCCCCCCGTGCATGTTGAGTCGAAACTAAGTTCTGAGGTGTTGTTGGATTTTGACCTCTCCAAGACCTTCAAGCCGACTCCGGCCAACGATCCCCTGAACGCCAATAGCTTCCGTCTGCATCCTGTGATCCGGGTGTCCAACCTCACAGAAAGTGGTGAGTTCCGTGGCGTCGTTTTTCAAGACGACGGACAGGGTGGCCTGGGGGTCGTCGAGAATGCCACCGTCTATGTCATGCCTCCTGGGGAGACGGACACGGAGATGAGCTTGGCGTCGACCGCAAGCAATGTGGATGGGACCTATGCAATTCTAGGTGTCTCAGCGGGGACGTATGACCTGCTTGTGACGAAGGACCCGCTTGTCGGTCGCGTCAACGGTGCGACCCTTTCCGTGGGAAACGTGAGCCTCGTGGACGTGATTGTGCAGTGAGTTGGCAGCTGCGGAGGCTGGGGAACGTCGCTAGCCACTGGGCTTGGGGGGGATTGGGTTTTGGGCTTGGCCTGACGCTTTGCGTTGCCTCCCTGGGCGGCACGGAGGAGCCGCTGCCGTCAGCGTTGCTCGGGGCGCGGCGGATGTCCGATCGGGTCCTCTCGATCAGCGAGGACAGCATCGAGCCCGCCCCTCTTCTAGGTCCGTCGGGGCCCTCTGCAAAGGGACCCAAAGCCACTCAACCGGATGGCACCGATGCCCTGTCAAGCCGGGTCCGGGGGGCCATTGCGTCTCTCGGTGACTCGCTTGGGGTTGGCCCATTCGAGCGCTCTAGCTGGGAGAGCGAGGTTGCCGCGGTCGCGTACTCCCTTGGCCCTCCTTCCGCTCCCTTGATCCTGCGGGGGTTCTCGCACTGGGGCCCAAGCCAATCAGAACGCCTTGCAATGTGTGAGGTGTTGCGATGCCTGAAGCGAACCCTGCCCGAATCGCTCATTTCGCTTCCACCTGGTGTGCTCCAAGAACTGCGGAACGTACTTTCGAAGAGCAGCGCTCACTCTCTCCGCACTGCCGCTGGGCGATCATTGGCTGCCTTTGGTGCGGCTTCCGATCACCGCCTGCTTGGCGAATTGCTGGGGCCGCAGGCGAGCTCTCAGGAACGATCCCTGGCGGCATACTCGCTGCTGGCCGCCCCGCTGGGGGCTGCGCTCGAATGCATTGCGAACAACTTGTGGGATTTGGAAGATCCGGCTGTCCTCGTTCACCACCTGAGTTTCTTGCAGCGTTTGCCCCAGGAGCCCGACTGGGAACAGGTGAATCCAAGGGCATCTACGGTGATCGCCGGGGTAGCACGGGAGGTTCTGTTTGGAGAGGGACGGAACGCTGGGCGACGACTGGGTGCACTGCGTGCCTTGATCTCGACTTCGCCACCCGGGCTCCGGGGGGATCTGTTGCAGCTTCTCACGAGTCCGATCGAGGGCTATCCGCTTCAGCGCGCAGTCGCGAGTGGATTGCTGAGCGGCGCGAATCCAATGGGAGAGGATTCCGTGAAAGCGTTGCTTGACTCCAGTGACCTCCCACGGGTGGCGAGGTTTGCGTTGGCTGAGCGGATCAGCTGGCCTGGGGGGGGCTGGTCTGGGGAGCTGAGGTTGTCAGCTGGCGAATCGCTTTCGCAACTTTTGGAAACCTCTGACGACCGGCTGGAAACCAGGCAACTGCTGCATGCCATGGGGCGTCGCCACTAGACCTGCATGGGGGGCTGAGCGCGGCGCAAGCCTTCCGACGAAGTGGGCCAGGAGGACAGGTCATCAGCTGCCGCTGGATGCCGGTCCTTCTGGCCCATTGCGGTTTCGCTAGCCCTACAGCAGTTCAATCCCCGCCGCCTTCATGGCCGCGTCGATCTTCTCTTGGTTGGGGGCTTCAATCACGCCGACTTCCGTAACGATGCCGGTCACGTACTTGGCCGGGGTCACGTCGAAGGCGGGGTTGTAGACCTTGACGCCCTCGGGGGCCGTGGGCTTGCCGAAGCCGTTGGTGATTTCGATGGCGGGGCGCTCCTCGATCGGGATCTGGTCCCCGTGGGTGATCGAGCGATCGAAGGTCGAGAGCGGCGCGACGGCGTAGAAGGGAATGCCGTGTTCCTTGGCGAGCACCGCCACGGAGTAGGTGCCGATCTTGTTGCAGACGTCGCCGTTGCGGGCGATGCGATCGGAACCCACGAAGACGGCGTCGATCTTGCCTTCGAACATGACGCGGCCGGCCATGCTGTCCGTGATCACGGTCACGTCGATGCCCCCTTGCATCAACTCCCAAGCGGTGAGACGCGCGCCCTGCAAGAGCGGGCGAGTCTCATCGGCGAAGACAGCGATCTTCTTGCCTTGGCGGTTCGCTTCGTAGAACGGCGCAAGAGCAGTTCCCGTGTTGGCCGTTGCCAAGGCGCCCGCGTTGCAGTGCGTCAAGTAGGTGCCGCCGTCCTTGATCAACTCGGCGCCATAACGACCCAGGGCTTCGCAGGTGGTTTGGTCCTCGTGGAAGATGGCGTGGGCTTCTTCGAAGAGTCCATCACGCATCCCGTCGCCGTCCTTGCCCGCGGCCAGGTCGAGCTTGGCCCGGGCCACCATGCGATCCAGGGCCCAGAAGAGATTGACCGCTGTGGGGCGCGCCTTGGCCAAGGTGCTGGAGGTTTCTTGCACTAGCGCCATCATGGCCGGACCGTCGAGCCCCTCCTTGTCTTGCACACCGAGCAACATGCCGTAGCCCGCCGCCACACCGATCGCGGGAGCTCCGCGCACGGCCAGTCGGTAGATCGCGTCCACCATGCCGGGCACATCCCGCACGTCCAATTGTTCGAAGGTTTCGGGCAGCTTGGTCTGCTCGATCATTTGGACGTGACCGGGGCGTTCCCCAATCCATTTCAGAGTTTCGACGGGCATGATGATTCAGTGGTTCAGATAGAGAAGGTGGTGGGGACGGTTCGAAGCGCGGGCTAGCTCGTGAGGGATTGGACCTTGGCGTCCTTCGCGAGGACCTGCTCAACCATTTCGGCGCGGTGAGCTTCCAGGCGCTCGGCAAGAGCGGGATCGGATACAGCTAGGATGCGAGCAGCGAAGAGTGCTGCGTTGACTGGACCGCCGCCACCAGCTGCGACGCTAGCGACCGGAATGCCCCCGGGCATTTGCACGGTGGCGAGCAAGGCGTCCAAGCCACCAAAAGGCGGGTTGTCCATGGGGATGCCGATCACCGGACGCAGGGTGTGGGAGGCCACGACGCCAGCCAGGTGCGCTGCACCACCGGCGGCACAGATGAAGACACCCACGTCGTTCTTGGACGCCTGCTCCACGTACGCGAGCAGATGCGCCGGCGTGCGGTGGGCAGAAAGCACCCGTGCCTCGAATGGTATTTCGAGCTTGCGCAAGTTGTCGAGCAAAGCCTCGAGGCGCTTGAGATCCGAATCGGATCCCATCAGGACGGCGACTTTCATCATTTCGTTTGTTGGGGCTTCATGCCCGTAATGAGTTCTTGAACTTCGAGGTAGCGCTCACCGACTTTGGCGAGCACTTGCGGGTCCAGATCCGGTGCAGGATAGGACTTGTTCCAGTCGAGGGTTTCCAGGTAGTCGCGCAGGATCTGCTTGTCGTAGCTGGGGGGCGAGATGCCGACCCGGTAATCGTCCTTCGGCCAGAAGCGCGAAGAGTCCGGGGTCAACACCTCGTCGATCAAGAGCACCTTGCCGTTTCGAATGCCGAACTCGAACTTGGTGTCGGCCAGCAGGATGTTGAGTTCCGCGAGACGATCGGTGCCGCGTTGAAAGAGTTTCAGGGACGCGGTCTCGCAGATGTCGAAGACCTCCTGGCCAACAATCTCGGCCGCTTCTTCCGGAGTGATCGGCTTGTCGTGTTCGTCGTCCTTGGTGCTCGGGGTCAGGATGGCCTTGGGCAAGGCTTGCGCCTGCTGCAAACCAGCGGGCTGCGGAATGCCGGAGATGGTGCCTTGCTTTTGATACTCCTTCCAACCGGAGCCCACCACGTATCCGCGCACGACCCACTCGACGGCCATGGGCACGCAACGCTGGACGATCATGATGCGTCCCTCGAGCTTCTTGCGCCAAGCGTCGTCGAGGCCCGGGACGTCGTCCACGGAGGTCGAGAGCAGGTGGTTGTCCACGAGGTCCTGCGTGGCCGCGAACCACCAAGTACTGATGGCGGTCAACACGCGACCCTTGTTCGGAATGCCCTCGTTCATCACCACGTCGAAAGCAGAAACGCGGTCGGTGGTGACGAAGAGCAGGCGATTCTCGTCCAGTTCGTAGATGTCCCGGACCTTGCCGTTGGCCAGGCACTTCAGGCCGGGGGGCGCATCTTCTTTGCCGAGGTAGGTCTCCGAGCTGTTCATGGTGGGGCTCATTTCTTGGGGGGAGGGAGGCGGAACAGGATCCGTGGGCGGGGAGTATGGCAAGCCTTCGCGGACGCTACAATTCAGCACAATGGTCAACAACAGAGATTTGCTGCCGGAAGGCCCGGGGAGTGCTTCCGCTAAGAAAGAGGTCAAAGTTCGCGGACTCAATCCTGGGATGGTGATGCCTGAGCTGGTGTGCGTGCCAGGCTCCAAGTCCCTTGCGATCCGCGCACTCTTGTGCGCGGGCCTGGCCCGGGGCACGACCGAGTTGGAGGGGCTCGCACCTTCTGAGGACGTCAGCGCCGCTCTGGGGGTCCTGAAGCAGAGCGGGGTCCTCGTGCAGGAACTGGGTCCGGGGCGCGTGCGGGTGACGGGCCGGTCTCCGGCCGCAGGGGAGTTTTGGCGGGCCTCGGGCCCCTTGGATTGTGGAGAGTCGGGGACCCTGGCGCGGCTCGTCACTGGCATTTACGCCTGGTGTGGGGAACCCGGGCAAACGGCCACGGTTTCCGCTCGAGGAAGTCTCCTGAAGCGTGAGAGTGCCGCCCTGTTCGACTGTTTGCGGCAATCCGGAGTGACTTGCGAGTTTGAGGGTCAGGCGGATGGCTGGCCCGTGCGGATCAGTCCCGCCGCAGTCGGCGAGACGCTCATGTTGCAGGGTCCGAGCTCGAGCCAAGAGTTGTCGGCACTCTTGCTGCCCATGGGAGCGCATCGCGCCAGCCCACGCGGCCGATCCGTGCTCGTGATGGGCGGATTGCCGAGTGAGCCCTACGCGCACATGACTTTGGCGGTGTTGAAGTCGTTCGGCGCCCAGGTCGCTGCTACCGGAGCGGAGTGGCGCGTGGCCGGACCGCTGGCCGCGCCGATGGCCGAGAAGGACAAGCAAACCTCCAAAGCGTTTGTGATTGAGGCTGACGCATCCGCCGCTGCGGTGGCCCTCGCGGCGGCCTGCATCGGCGGCGGCGAAGTGCGCGTTCCGGGTTTCTCGGAGCACTCCTCCCAAGGGGACTTGGTCATCTTGAAATACTTGCGTGCCTTTGGTTGCCAAGCGCAGCAACAGAGTTCGGAATGGGTGGCGAGCGGTTTGCCCACGCACATGGCGGACTTGGACTTCGACGACTGCCCCGATTTGGCGCCGGTCATGGTGGCCGTGGCGGGCGCACTCGCCCTGCGTCTCGGAGAAGAATCCGGCTCCTGCCACTTCACCGGCCTCGATACGCTGAATGGCAAGGAGTGCCGCCGCCTGCAGGTCTTGGCCGCGGGTTTGCGCGCTCTTGGAATTCAGGCGCGGGAGACGGAGCACTCCTTGAGCATCGGACCGGGGCCAGGGACTTCCCTCGCGAACGCGCAAGCGCTCGTGCTCGATCCCCAGGGCGATCATCGCATGGCCTTCGCCTTCGCCCTCTTGGGACTGGTGCATCCCAACTTGCAAGTCTCGAACCCCGCCTGTGTTTCCAAATCTTGGCCTTCTTTCTGGGAAGCCATGGGAGCCGAGCCTCCCTCCTAAATTCACCTTCTAGTAGGTCAAAAGGGGCTTTTGCGCTATCCTAGTCGGCCTCATGACAAGCAGTGAACACGAAGAACGCCCCGTCCTTGTGGCGGGCGGCGCGGGCTACATCGGCAGCCACACCGTGCGGGCCTTGCAGGCGAAGAACATACCGGTGGTGGTGCTCGATGATCTCTCCGCCGGGCACCGGGAGGCCATCAGCGCGCCCCTGGAAGTTTGCAACTTGGGCGATCGCGCGGGCCTCGCCAAAGTTTTCGCGAAGCACAACCCGCGCTCGGTCATTCACTTCGCCGCCAAGTGCTACGTGGGCGAGTCCGTCGAGGACCCCGCCAAGTACTACGAGCACAACGTGATGTACACCTGGACCTTGCTGCAAGCCATGCGCGAGGCCAGTTGTCGCAACATCGTTTTCTCCAGCAGTTGCGCCACCTACGGGGACCCGGTCGAGATGCCCATGACCGACGGGCATCCGCAAAAACCGATCTCGCCCTACGGCCGCACTAAGCTGCACATGGAGCACATGATCGAGGACTTCGCCCACGCCTATGGCCTGCACTTCGCGGCCCTGCGTTACTTCAACGCGGCGGGGGCAGCGCAGACCGGCGACCTCGGGGAAGACCACGATCCCGAGACGCACCTGATTCCCTTGGTCTTGCAGGTGGCCTTGGGTCAGCGCGCGGAGATCAAGATCTTCGGGGAGGACTACGACACTCCCGACGGCAGTTGCATCCGCGACTACATTCACGTGGAAGACCTGGCCGCCGCTCATTTGGCTGCTCTTGAAAAGTTGGAGGGGGGCGCCGCGCGCATCGCTTGCAACCTTGGAACCGGTTCGGGCTTCTCTGTCAAGCAAGTGATCGAGACGGCGCGCGCGGTCACCGGCCACCCGATTCCTGCCACGGTCACGCCCCGGCGACCGGGGGATCCGCCCCAACTGATCAGCGGTGGAACCCTGGCGCAGGAGGTGCTCGGTTGGGTGCCCCAGCGTCCCGAGTTGCGCGACATCATCGCGGACGCCTGGCGCTTCCTTCAATCCCATCCGGACGGCTACAGCAGTTGACAGACGACGGTCCCGCCCAGCCCCAGGCCAGTCCTGGTTCGGAGTCGCCCTTGACCCAGAGCGGGACTTGGGTGGTGCTCGGGGCGGGTTCGATTCTGCAACGGCCCGGATATGGCTGCGCGGGCTATGCCTTGCACGAGACTTCCGTGGACAGCCTGACCCTGTTCGATTGCGGGCCCGGAACTTTGCGCTCCCTGGTGAACAACGGTTTTGGGTTGGAGCAGATCAAACGCGTGGTGATCACCCACTTTCACTTGGACCACGTGCTCGACCTGTTCGCCTTGGCCTACGCCCGTCGCAACCCCGGCTTTCAGAAGGGCGAGTTGGACTTGATCGGCCCCACGGGTTTTCAAGCCTTCGTGGAGCAGGCCGGGCGCACCCTCGGCAGCGTGCAACGGGGCTTTGACGGGGTGCGCTACTTCGAAGTGGATCCCGGCAAGACGATCGTTTCGAAGGACTTTCCCGAGTACAGCCTTTCCGCACTGCACACGCACCACAACGTGAACAGCCTCTCCTGGCGAGTGGACTTGGCCCGCGGCGGGTCGGTTTGTTACAGCGGCGATGTGGGCGAGGATCCAGGGCTGGCGGACTTGGCCATGGGCGTCGACCTGTTTTGTTGCGAGTGTTCCTTTCCCGAGGAACACGCCCAACCCAATCACTTGCACCCCAAGGGCGCAGCGCGACTGGCCGCCCGGGCGCAGTGCTCGAAGTTGCTCTTGACGCACTTCTACCCGGACATGGAACCGGAACGAGCACGACGCGAAGCGGCCGAAGTGTATTCCGGGCCGATTGAGTTGGCCCACGATGGCAGCCGCCACGAACTCTGGCGAACCAGCGCGAGCAGTGACTCGCAAGAGATCCAATGATGATGCGACGCGCCCCCCGCGAGTACTTTGCCTCCTTCCTTTCCGTCCTACTTTTGTGGGGGGGCCTATCCGCCCTGCTGTCTGGTTCGGCTCCGGGAGCTTCCACCGGCGAGGGCGACGAAGTGGGACCGGGCTTCGACTCGATCACCGAGGAGGAGATTCAAGCTCACGTGAAATTCCTGGCCGACCCCCGCATGGAAGGTCGCGATACGCCCAGTGAAGGCCAAGCGCGGGCGGCGGTGTACCTGTTGGAGCACTACACGAAAGCGAAGTTGGAGTACCCCCAAGACAGCCAGCTCGTGATCAAGGAAAACGGGGAGGGCGGCCCGGACGTGGAGGCCACCGGCGGCAGCTTCTACCGGCCGTTTCGACGGGAACTGGAAGCCCCGGACGAGCGCGGCTGCAGCTTGAGCGTGGAGCGCAAAGGGGAGCGGGTTGAATTCAAGTTCGGAACCGACTTCGTGCCCATCCAGCGCGCCAATGGCACTGCGGAGGCGGAACTCGTCTTCGTCGGCTTCGGAATCGACAGCAGCAAGGAGAAGTACAACGACTTCAAGTCGCAGCGGGTCAAGGACCGCATCGTTCTGCTCTTCGAAGGGGAACCGCGCCATCAGAAAAAGTTCGATGGAGAGGAGGTCTCCCACGCGGCGTCGCTCTACGGCAAGCTCGCCAGCTTGAAGGAGCAGGAGGTGGCTGGAGTTTTGCTCGTCCGGCGGCCCGCTTCAAACGAAGAGGAGAACAGCGACAATCTGCTGGACTATCGTTACGGCTACGCCACCTTCCTTGGGGAGAACATCCGGGGTCCAAAGCGGCCAGCCAAAGTCCCTCCAACCTTGAACATCTCCATGGACTGTGCCTCCGCCTTGCTGGGGCTGGATGCGCAGAAGCTAGCGGTTGGCATGGACAAGGCCGGGCGCCCGAAGAAGCTCAAGCTGAAGGACGTTAAGGTCACGATGGGGGCGGCCACTGTGCGCAAGCCCGTGCGCCACGACAACTTGCTCGGGGTTCTCCCGGGCAGCGATCCGGAACTCGCGAAGGAGTACGTGCTGCTCGGCGCCCACTACGATCACATCGGCGTTGGACCCGCTGGCCGCGTCGGCTGCGGCGCGAATGACAATGGCAGCGGTTGCGCAGCTTTCCTCGAAGTGCTCGAAGCCCTGGCGCAGAGCCCGCCCCGGCGCTCGATCCTGTTCGCCAATTTCTGCGGGGAAGAGATCGGACTGATCGGCTCCCGGGAACTCGCGAAGGACTTGCCCGTCCCCAAGGAAGACATCGTCTGCATGGTCAACCTGGACATGATCGGCTTCGGCGATGAAAAGGAAGTGGCGGTGCTCGGCGTCAAGCGCAATCCGAAGTTGGAGTCTGTTTTGGAACGCGCCAAAGCTGTGAAGAAGACGGGCCTCAAGTCCGTGGTGACGGGCAAGGGCGAGGACCTCTGGCAACGATCCGATCACTACTCCTTCCATGAAGTGGGTTTGCCCGTGCTCTTTTTCTTTGAAGGCCTTCCCATCAGCGCGGACAAGGATTACCACACCTGGCGAGATACCCCGGACAAGGTGAACTACCCCAAGGTCACCAACACCGCACGCATGGTTTACAACACCGTATGGATCCTCGCGAACGACGAACAACGACCGCCCGCACCGCGCGACTAGGCTTCCTCTTGATTGGAAACCTAGCCGCGATCTTCTTCCTGTTCAATCAGTGTGGGGGCGAGGCACAGGTGCCCGCGGATCCGGCGCAGGTGTCTGTCAAAGAATCTGCTGCTGCCAGCGGTGAGCTTCTGCTTGGTGTTGACTCCCTCCCTGAGGGCCTGGACATGGGGCTGGCACCGGACGTGGCGCTTCTGGAAACGCCGGAGCCTGCGCCAGCAGAGTTCCCGCATCTCGATCCGGAATTGGCCGCTCGCATCGAGGGTCACATCAGCGCGGCCGTCGCCACGGCGCACAAGAAGACCAAAGGCAAGGCCAACGCCAGCAACTGCATGGTCGCCCTTTCCGTGCTCGATGCGCGCGGCACCCAGCTCGTGCAACGGGCGGCCCAGAACCCCATGCGCCCCGCTTCGAACATGAAGCTCGTGACGAGCGCGGCGGCGCTCTTGCGGCTCGGGAGAGAGGGTTCCTTCAACACGCGCTTCGAAGCATCGGGCGAGGTGACAGGCGGAGTCTTGCAGGGTGACCTGATCGTGCGCGCCGGTGGGGATCCGTTCTACGATCCTCTGGCCGAAGGGCTGGTTCAGCACCTCTTCGATCCCCTGCTGCAAGCCTTGCAGAGCGCGGGCATTCGCGAAATCCAAGGGGACATCGTGCTCGACGAAGGCAACTTCGCGGACCCCGCTGCGGCCCCCGGCTGGCCCAGCGCAGATCAGTACTGGCAAGAGCACTGCGCCCTGGCCGCGGGCTTTAGCGCCAACGCCGGTTGCTTGACGGCCTTCGTGGTGCCGACCCAAGTGGGCTCCCGAGCGCGGGCCGAGTTGCGACCGGACTTGGGCGGTTTGGAGCGCTCGGGCACGGTTAAGACGGGCTCTTCCAAATCACGTTTGGACATCGCCATTGGCGCCACGAGCAGCAAGGCAACCCTGCGTGGTTCGATTCCCGCGAGCCCCAACAGCTGGAGTCAACGCTTCTCCCATCCCGATCCGGTGGGGCTCTTTGGATCCGTCTTGCGCAAGGCACTCGTTGCGGGCCAGCTGACTTTGCGTGGAGGCCTGCGCCGCACGCGGGATGTGCCTGCAGGGCGCGAACTCTATACCCTACGCACTCCGATCGTGACCGTCTTGGAACCGATCAACGCCGAGTCGAACAACTCCGTCGCCGACCAACTGTTCTTCACCTTGGGGCATCAGGCGAGCGGAGCGGGC
Source organism: uncultured bacterium (assembly GCA_937905825.1). Taxonomy (GTDB): domain Bacteria; phylum Planctomycetota; class UBA1135; order UBA1135; genus JABACD01. The sequence continues at coordinate 36,054 of CALCXM010000036.1, read as the reverse complement.
AATCGCATTGGGGGTCAAGCGGCGGCCAAGCGCGCCCTCGAGCAACTGGGCGTCTCGGCCGAGGGTCTGATCATGGCGGATGGCTCCGGTCTTTCCCGAGACAATCGCGTGACCGCCGCCCAACTCACTCAATTGCTGCACTCGGTGGCCCTCGAAGGTGGCCCTATCTGGTCGCTGTACCTGGGCTCCTTGGCGGTTTCCGGGGAAAAGGGTTCCCTGGAGCGACGCATGCAAAAGACTCCCGCAGAGGGCCGTGTGTACGCCAAGACCGGTTGGATCAATGGCACCAGTGCGCTCTCGGGTTACGTCAAGACCGAAAGCGGCGAGATGTTGTGCTTCTCGTTGCTGGTGAACTATCCGAATCTGTCGGGACTCAACACGAGTTGTTGGAAACCCCTGGGAAACAAGATCTGCGCCGAGTTGGCCCAGTGGAAATCCAAGCGGCCCCGAGTGAAGTGAGACGCGAACATCCATGAGTCCCAAGGAACACCAAGTGCACGCCAGCATCCCGGACCCCGAACAACTGCTCGCCGACACCGTGCGTAGCGCGCAAGCTTCCGGAGAGATCCTGATGTCCTACCTCGGGGCCCTGCATGGAACCGAGATTCGTACGAAGTCCAGCTCCAGGGATATGGTGACGGAAGCGGACGTGGCGAGCGAGCGCCAACTCGTTCAGATGCTGCGCGAGCGCACGCCCAGCTTCGCCATCGAAGCGGAGGAGGAAGTTCACGACGAGATCGCCGACCCGCTCACTCCCCGTTGGTTCTTGGACCCTTTAGACGGCACCACAAACTTCATCCAGGGCCTGCCCATGTTCGCCGTGTCGATCGGGCTCTTCGTGGGGAACGAGCCGCAGTTGGCGGTGGTTCATCTGCCGCGTTTGCAGGAGACCTTCACGGCCCTGCGCGGCGCGGGGGCTTTCCTGAACGGCCAGCCCATTCGCGTTTCCGACACGCAAACTCTGCCGGACGCCATTCTCGCCACGGGCTTTCCCTACCGCCGCAACGAGCTAGCCCATTCCAACCTGGAGAACTTCAATCGCTTCTTCTACGAGCAGCGGGGTGTGCGTCGCATGGGCTCGGCTGCCATCGATTTGTGTTACGTGGGGGCCGGGCGCTTGGACGGTTATTGGGAGCTGCATCTGTCTCCCCATGACGTGGCTGCGGGAGCCCTGATCGTGCGCGAAGCGGGCGGCATCGTCAGCGACGCGGATGGCGGCGAGGACTGGTTGCGCGGTGGACACATCGTGGCCGCCGGGGCTGCCCTGCACCCACAGATCTGCCAGCGGGTGGAGCACTAGCCCGGGCCAGGAAGGGCGGGCTTAGGCCCAATAATGGGGGGTGCCGGGGGCGCTTCTGGCCCCCAGCTTCCCGCTGACGACACCCCTCCTTAGAGCTTGCTCAAACGGCTTCAAATCGCCGATTCCCGGGCTTCACGGTCTTCCCAGGCGCTGATACGATAGCCCTTCGTGCCTGGCCCAAAGGGGTCTCCAAGAAGCCCTCCGGGGCCCGCATTTTGGACCCGCCCAGGTGCCTTTTTCCACCCGAAAACCGCAGCTTTCGCCCTCCCTATGCCCGCTGATTTGATCCGGATTCGCCAGGCGAAGCAGAACAACCTAGTGGGCGTGGACGTGGACTTGCCACGTGGCCAGTTGATTGGAATCACGGGGGTCAGCGGTTCGGGGAAATCGTCCTTGGCCTTCGACACCCTCTTTCGCGAGGGCCAACGCCGCTTCCTGGAGACCCTGTCGGCCTACGCCCGTCAGTTCCTGGGGCGCATGGAAAAGCCCGATGTGGAATCGATCAGCGGTCTGTCGCCGGCCATCGCCGTGGATCAGAAGTCCATCTCGCGCAGCGCCCGTTCGACCGTGGGCACCCTGACCGAGATTACCGACCACTTCCGCGTGCTCTACGCGCGGGCCGGCACGGCGCACTGCCCCGCTTGCGACAAGCCGGTGCGTTCCCAAACTCCCGAAGAGATCGTGCAGTTGATTCAGCACGATCATGCGGGGGTCAAAGTGCAACTGCTCGCGCCGGTAATCCGTTCGCGCAAGGGCTATCACAAGACAGTCTTCGAGGATCTGCAACGCAAGGGTTACCTGCGCTGCCGCGTGAACGGTGAGTTCCAACGCATCGAGGAAGTGCCGGAGCTTGAGCGCTACAAGATGCACACGATCGAGGCGGTCATCGATCGCTTGCGCCCTTCTGAGAAGGACCTGGCGCGCCTGCGTGAGTCCGTGGAATCCGCCCTGGATTTGGGGGAAGGAGAACTCGTGGTGTGGACGGCGGAGGGGGACACCTCCTACTCCACATCCCGATCCTGTGGCGGCTGTGGCGAAGAGGTCCCGCCCCTCGAGCCCCGCTTGTTTTCCTTCAACTCACCCTACGGAGCCTGCGAAGAGTGCAAGGGCCTGGGGGTCGTGCGCACCCCGTCCGCGGAGGCCATGGTCAGCGACGGGCAACTCACGCTTCGCGAGGGGGCCTTGGCCGTGACTCGCGCGACCGGTGGGGCTTTGGTCTTCCCGCGGGTCAGTTTTGAGTTCCTCGAGAAGGTCGCCGAAGCGCGCGGCTTCGATCTGGACACGGCCTGGCAGGACCTACCAGCGGAAGCCCAAGCAGCCATCCTGCACGGCACCGGTTCCGCGCGCTACGAAGACACGGCCAAGTGGAACGGCAAACGCTATTCGGGCAGCGCCGTCTTCCAGCGCAAGTTTGAAGGAGTGATTCCCGCGGTGATCCGCGGGCAAGAGAAGGGCATGCACAAGCGCCTCGCTCAACGGCACATGGAAGAGCGAGTCTGCGATGCTTGCGAAGGCACGCGCCTGCGCCGAGCGGCCCGTGCGGTGCGTCTGGGGGGCGTGCGCATGGGGGAGTTCACGGCCTGTGCCGTGTCCGAACTGCCCGAACGTCTCGCCGCCCTCGAGTTGAACAAACGGGAAGCGGCGATTGGCCGGGACCTTCTGATCGAGGTCAAGCGCCGCACCAAGTTCCTGCTGAGCCTCGGCTTGGACTACCTGAGTTTGGATCGTTCGGCGGACAGCCTTTCCGGTGGGGAGGCCCAGCGCATTCGCTTGGCCGCCCAGTTGGGAGCTGGCTTGCAGGGCGTGCTCTACGTGTTGGATGAGCCTTCGATTGGATTGCACTGGCGCGATCAAGGCCGGCTCTTGGAAGCTCTGCGTTCCTTGCGGGATGCGGGCAACACGGTGGTGGTCGTCGAGCACGATGAGACCACCCTGCGCGCCGCTGATTTCCTGGTGGACGTGGGCCCGGGCGCGGGTGCCCTCGGTGGGCACATCAACTGCGTCGGTTCGCCCGAAGAAGTCTCCAAGCTCGACACGCCCACGGGACGCATGCTGCGCGGGGAAATCAAAATGCCCGCGCCAGAGCAGCGCCGGCCGGGCAACGGTTCCGTCATCACGATTCGCGGCGCGGCGGGATACAACCTGAAGGGCATCGACGTCTCGATTCCCCTCGGAACCCTCTGTTGTGTTTCGGGGGTCAGCGGTTCGGGCAAGTCGACCCTCGTCGAACGCATTCTGCGGCGCGGGGTGCAGCGGCATCTCGGCTTGGAAACGGCCCACCCGGTGGCTCACAAGGGCATCGAGGGCCTGGACGCCATCGAGTCCTTGGTGTGCATTGACGCGGCCCCCATCGGTCGCACGCCGCGCTCGAACCCGGCCACCTACACCGGCATTCTCGGTCCGATTCGCGACCTCTTCGCGCGCTTGCCCGAGTCGCGCATGCGCGGCTACACCAAGAGTCGTTTCTCTTTCAACGTGGAAGGCGGACGCTGTGAGGCTTGCCAAGGGGCGGGCGCGCTCTTTGTGGAGTTGCAGTTCCTGGCCCCCGTGACCGTGCCCTGCGAAGAGTGCGGCGGCCATCGCTTTCAGTCGGAAACCCTGGCGGTGCATTACGCGGGCAAGACGATTGCCGATGTCTTGGCCATGACGATCGCCGAGGCCTTGGAGTTCTTTCAGGACCTGCCGAAGATCGCGCGGCCCTTGAAGATCTTGAATGAGATTGGCCTGGGCTACCTGACCTTGGGGCAACCTTCGACGACTCTTTCCGGTGGCGAAGCGCAGCGCATCAAGCTGGCCAAGGAACTCTCCCGTCGCCCGCGCGAACACACCTTCTACATCCTCGATGAGCCCACCACTGGCCTGCACATGGCGGACGTGGAAAAGCTCGTGGGCGCCTTGCAGCGCTTGGTGGATCAGGGACACAGCGTGCTCGTGATCGAGCACAACGTGGAACTCCTGTGGGCCGCGGATCACATCATCGACCTGGGCCCCGAAGGGGGCGCCATGGGTGGCCGGCTTGTGGGCTGTGGCACGCCGGAGGAGTTGGTGAAGATCAAGCAGTCCTACACGGGCCGCGCTCTAGCGGAAGTGCTGGAAGACAGAGAGCGCGGCTTGGCCAAAGACACCCTGCTCGATCCGGTGGAGCCTCTCGACTGCATTCGGGTGGTCGAAGCGCGCACCCACAACTTGAAGAACCTCTCCGTGGACATCCCCCGGGACTCCATGACGATCATCACCGGGCGCAGTGGTTCGGGGAAGAGTTCCCTGGCCTTGGACACGATCTTCACCGAAGGCCGGCGCCGCTTCGTGGAGTCGCTCTCGACTTACGCTCGTCAATTCCTGGGGACCAAAGACCGCCCCCCCGTGGAGCGCATCGAAGGCCTCGGTCCCTCCGTCGCCGTGGAAGCGAAGAGTGCCCGGGGCGGGCCCCGTTCGACGATCGCCACCAGCACGGAGATCCACGATCACTTGCGCGTTTTGTGGGCGCGGGCGGGGCAGATGCGCTGTCCGGAGCACGGCACGAAGCTCGACCGTTCGGACGCCAGCCGCTTGGCGAAGCGCATCACCAAGGACTTCCCCAAGGGCAAGGGCTGGATCCTCGCGCCGATCTTCGGGCCGGGGGGGGAAGAGCCTGAGGATCCCAGGAAGGAACTGGCCGCACGCCTGGAATCCTGGAGAGCGGCGGGCTACGCGCGTCTCTTCATTCACGGCGGGGAAGTCCGCATGGACGGGGACTTGCCCGCAATCGAATTCGGCACGCGGGTGGATCTCGTGCTCGATCGAGTGAGTTTCGGCGCGAGCAGCACCTCGCGCATCGCCGAAGCGATCGAAGCCTCGGACTTGATCTCCGATGGCTGCGTCTCCGTTCAAGCGCAGGGCGGCGAACGGGTGGAATACTCCACCAGCGGAACCTGCCCCGAATGCGGCTTCCGGGTCGAGGAAGAGATGGAGCCCCGGCACTTCTCCTTCAACACCCATGTGGGCGCCTGCGAAGTTTGCGATGGCCTCGGTGAGGTGTTGCATTGCGACGAACACCTGCTGGTGGACGATCGCGCGGAGCCCCTGTGCAGCGGAGCGATCACCGGCAAGCTCGGGCGCTACTTGGTCAAGGGCAAGGGCTTTTATGAGTTGCTGCTGCGCAAGGTCGCCTCCGTGCATCGCATCAACTTGAACAAGCCCTTCGGCCAGTTGACGGACAAGCAACGGGACCTCTTGATGTACGGCAAGGGCGCGCGCAAGAGCTACACAGTGACCCAAGCGCGCGAGTCCCACAACGCCACGATCGAACAGGAGTTCAACTCCGACTGGCCTGGACTTTGCGGTCACGTGGACGCCTGGTACGCCAAAGCGGAAGACCCCGGCTGGCGTGCAGTGCTCGAGCCCGTTTTGCGTCGGCACACCTGCCGCGCTTGCAAGGGCGCACGACTGAAGCCCGCTTGGGCCGCCGTGACCCTTGGCACTCACCGCATCGCCCAGATTCTGGAGATGCCCGTGAGCGCTGCCTTGAGCTGGATTCAAAACGTCAAGCTGCCCAAGGGGCGCGCGGAAGCTGTGCAAGCGGTGGTGGACGAGTTGCGAGGGCGCATTTCCATGCTCGAGCGGGTGGGGCTCGGTTACCTCGGAATGGATCGTCGCACGGCCACTCTGTCCGGTGGCGAAGCTCGCCGCGTGCGGCTTTCCGCTAGTCTCGGTTCTCAGTTGGTTGGCGTCTGCTATGTGCTCGACGAACCGACCGTTGGTCTGCACCCGCGGGACGTGCAGCACCTCGGTGACGCGCTGATCGAGTTGCGCGACGGGGGCAACACCGTGCTCGTGGTGGAACATGACACGGCGCTCATGGAACGGGCGGATTGGATCGTGGACATCGGCCCCGGCGCGGGCCGTCACGGTGGGCAACTGGTTTGCGCCGGGACGCCGGATGATCTGCGCAAGCACAAGACCTCGGAGACCGGCGCTGCTCTGCGTGGCGAACTGGCTTTCATCGAGCTTGAGGATGAGTTGCAGGAAGCCGGCGCGAGCGACCCGTTGAAGCCCTTGGTGCTGAAGGGGGCGACGACCCACAACCTGCGCCAGGCGGATCTCGAAGTGCACTTCGGGGAGCTGCTCGGTTTGTGCGGCCCCTCGGGTGCGGGCAAGTCGAGCTTGATGCTCGAGACCCTGGTGCCCGCCATCGATGGGGAGGAAGCGGAGGGCCGTTGGAAGAGTTTCTCCTGCGAGTTGAAGGAGTTGCGCTGCGTGGTGGTCGGCTCGTCACCCATCGGCCGCACTCCCGCGTCGACCCCCGCCACTTACGCGGGTTTGATCGATCCCTTGCGCGAGCTCTACGCCAAGACGCCCGAAGCGCGCATGCGCGGCTACGGCCCCGCGCACTTCTCGTTCAACTCCACCAAGGGCCGCTGCAAAGCCTGCGACGGACGGGGTGCCATCAAAGTCGAGATGCAGTTCTTGCCCGACCTGTGGCTGACCTGCGAAGAGTGCGACGGCAAACGCTATCGCCCCGAGATCCTGGATGTCTTGCACCGCGGCAAGTCCGTGGCGGACGTCTTGGACATGAGCGTGGAAGAGGCCTTGGAGTTCTTCGAGGCCCTGCCGCGGATCGCGAAGATCCTGCGCTCCTTGCAAGACGTGGGCCTGGGCTACTTGTGCCTGGGGCAAAGCTCGACCACGCTTTCCGGCGGGGAGGCCCAGCGCCTCAAGCTCGCCTCCGAGCTCTTGGAAGTGCGCCGCGGGCAACGTAGCGCCATCTTCCTGGATGAGCCCACCACGGGCTTGCACCCCGCTGACGTGCGGCAATTGATCGGTGTGCTGCAGCGTTTGGCCCGGGCGGGCAACGCGGTGGTGGTGATCGAACACAACACGGACCTCTTGGAAAACTGCGACCGCCTGGTGGAGCTCGGACCCGCAGGCGGAGCGGAGGGTGGTTTGATCGTGGGAGATGGAACGCCCCAGGAGTTCGCCGCTGACAAGAACTCGATCACGGGCCCCTTTCTATTTTCCAAATCGATGCCAACGGGTGCGGCGTCGAAGAAGGGCAAGGCGCGGCGCGCGTTGGCGAAGAAGGAATTGCCGCAGCAGGCTGCGGCAACCAAGGCTGGAACCGAGAAGGCAACTAGGGCCGCAAGCAAGCAGGCGCGCACGAAGACCAAGGAGGTCAAGCTCGATCCGAAGCAGACGACCGCCAAACACGTGGCCAAGAAATCTCCCGCCAAGCGAGCCAAGAAAACGGCTTCGAGGAAGGTGAAGAAGTGACGCTGCGCCCCGACAACCCGCTCATCGTGCAATCGGATCGCACCATGATGTTGCACACCGTTCGAGCGGTGTTCGACGACAAGGGTTCTCAGGCCAAGGACCCCGATGGTCAGCCCTTGACCGAAGAGCACCCGCGCTACGCCCAGGCGCGGGATGCCCTGGGAGCTTTTGCGGAGTTGGAGAAGAGCCCCAACTACTTGCACACTTACCGGGTCACACCCGTTTCCGTTTGGAACGCGGCAGCCTTGGGCATGACGGCCAGGGACATTGACCAAACCCTGCAAGAGTTTGCCTGTGTACCGGTGCCAGCCTCCGTGACAGAAGTCATTCGGCAGTGGGTGGAACGCTACGGAGTCCTGCGCATCGAACGCCGGGAGCGTGCAGGGAGCGATGCCCACTTCGAGTTGCTCTCCGCGGAGCCAGGCGTGCTCGAGGACGTGCTCGGTTACAGGGAAGTGGCGCAGTTGACGGAAAAGGACGCCTCGGGGCGGGTTTGGATCACGGACCTCAGTCGCGGTTCCGTCAAGCACGCGCTGATCAAGGTTGGCTTTCCAGTGGACGACCAGGGCGGCTACTTGGACGGCGACCACTTGGAAATCAAGCTGCGCGCCAAGACTCGCGCTGGTCAAGACTTCGCCGTGCGCAAGTACCAGGAGCAGGCAGCCGCCGCCTTCCACGCCGGTGGTACCGTGCTCGGAGGCAACGGAGTGGTGGCCTTGCCCTGTGGAGCGGGCAAGACCGTGGTGGCGATGCAAGTGATGAGCCTCGTGCAAACGAAGACCTTGATCCTGACCACCAACACGGTGGCCGTGCGTCAGTGGCACCAAGAACTGCTCGACAAGACCGAACTCACGGAGGACCAAGTCGGCGAGTACACCGGCGACAACAAGGACGTGAAGCCGGTCACCATCACCACCTACCAGATGTTGACCTGGCGCCGTTCCAAGACTTCGGCCTTTGAACACTTCGCCATCTTTGGTCAGGAGAACTGGGGCTTGGTGGTGTACGACGAGGTGCACCTCTTGCCCGCTCCCGTCTTTCGCGTGACCGCGGACCTACAAGCGCGCCGGCGACTCGGATTGACCGCGACCCTGGTGCGCGAAGACGGCAAAGAGGACGAGGTCTTCTGCCTGATCGGCCCGAAACGATTCGACGTGCCCTGGAAGGTTTTGGAAGGCCAGGGCTTTATCGCCGCCGCGACCTGCGTGGAGGTGCGCGTGCCCTTGGGAAGCGCTCTGCGCGCGGACTACCAGGCGGCGGATGCCCGGGGCAAGTTTCGTGTGGCCTCGGAGAATCCAGCCAAGTTGGACGTGGTGCGCGACCTTTTGGCTAAACACCAAACGGGCCGGGTGCTGATCATTGGTCAGTACATCGCCCAAGTGGAGCTCTTCTCGAAGGAGTTGGGCGCACCGCTGATCACGGGCAAGACACCCAATAGCGAGCGCGAGACGCTCTATGGAGCCTTTCGCGATGGTAGCGAACCGCTTCTGATTGTGAGCAAGGTGGGCAACTTTGCGATCGACTTGCCCGATGCCAACGTGGCGATTCAAATCTCCGGGACCTTCGGATCGCGCCAAGAAGAAGCCCAACGCCTGGGTCGCATCTTGCGACCGAAGTCGGACGGGTCCGCCGCAGTCTTCTACTCCGTGGTCACCGGCGGATCCCGGGACCAAGAGTTTGCCGAGAAGCGCCAGTTGTTCCTAACGGAGCAGGGCTACAGCTATCAAATCATTGAGTCCCAAGGACTCACCAACTCCCTATCGAACGGAGGCTCCTGTTGACCCCTTCCGCCCGCGGTCCACGCCGTAGCAAATCCCAGTCCATCACGAACGCTGCCGCTTCCAGGGCTGGGGCTCCCCAATCTGGGCCGAAGAAGGTGCAGAGTCAACGGCTCTCCGCAGAACTGGTCGTTGCCGGTCTCGGGGAAGAAGACCAAGCCGAAGTCTATCGCTTCTGGCTAGGCGTCCGCGCACCCGCGGACCTGAAGGAGGTGGCTCTCAAAGCAGCGGTGCTGGATGCCATCAGCAACGACGAGATCGTCAGCGCGCGGGTCAGCGGCATGGGCCAACGCATGTTGACCATTTTTGACGCGCTCCTGGCTAGCCCGCGGCACGAGTTGCCCGTCTCTGAGCTGTCCTTGAAGCGCGAGCTCTCCTACCTGTCCAGCTACGACTTGAAGGCCTCCCTTGCGGTGCTCGAGCGGCACGCCTTGATCGCAGCGAGCACCTCCACCGAGATGCTGCGCTATGGTTCAGCGGCCTACACGATTCCCTTCGACATTGCAGAACAGGTCCTGCGCACTCGACGGGCCGCGCGCCGGGGTGTCTTTGACGTGTTCGCTTTGCGCGGCCACTTGGATCGTTTGCACGACAACCCCGAAGCGAAGATCAAGCACTCCGCTGGTCGGCGCCGGGAGTTCTACAAGATGTACTCCAACGAGTCCCAGTGCGTGGCGCGCATCGAACGTTTGCCCGAGGGCCTGCGCGCGCTGGTGGAAAAGGTCATCCTCGAATTCGGCGGCATGTTGACCAAAGACATGTTCGAACGCATCGAGCACGACTTGCCCCATTGGAATGCACGGCGATGGGGCAAGCTGCTGGAGCAGTCGATGGTTGGCACGGTCGAGCGTTTGGACCTGGGCCGCTACGGGGTTCACCACAACGACGAAACCCTGATCGTCTTCAACGAAGTGGCCTTGGCTTGGCTGAAGCGCGTGGCCGTTCCCGGGGATCCAGACGCGCCCAAAGAAGAGGCCTCCCTGGGGGTCGATCTGGTCTCCAACATCTCGCGTTTCATCGGCTACATCCTGGATCACGACGTGCGCTTTACGGTGCGCGGGGAGATCTTCAAGACCACGGAGAAACGCATTCTCCAGGAGCTGATTCCGAACCCGGGTCGCGAACTGGCCCGCGAGGAAGTGCTGGCGTTCATCTACAGCTTCGCACGCCACCAGCGCCTGATCGAGACCACCGGGGAGCGCACCTTCAGCTTCAGCAGCGAAGGCCGCGATTGGGAGTCGCGCAACTTGGAGGAGAAATTCGAAAGCCTGCTCGCGTTTGCATCCGAGGAACGTTCCTTGGGCGGCGAGTACTTCCACCAAACGCGCATGCGCGAGATCTACATCCGTTTGCTGAAGCGCATCGATGTGGGGGTTTGGTACGACTTGATGTACCTGCCCTTCCTCGCGCGCAACACCTACCTCTCCAACCTCGACGAGTTGGCCGTGGAGGACTACTTCCAGTCCACCGGTGGCGCCCAGGACGCACCTCGAGAAGATCTCCAGCGCATGGCCTGGAACCTGGTCGGTTGGGTGCGCAAGCGCCTGTACCTCTTGGGCATCGTCGACATCGGTTACGACGGACACGGCCGTCCCGTGGCCATGCGCCTGACTCGCATGGGCGGCAAGATGCTCGGGGTTCCCATGGAATCCGATTCCGCAGCGAAGATCGGCAACCTGATCGTCACCCCTGACTTTGAAGTGGTTCTGTTTCCCACGGGGGATGATGCGGAACTGATCCACGACTTGGACCGTTTCTGCGGGCGCGAGGGCAGTGACGATTTGATGCATTTCCGCATCCTGGAGAAGGGCGTCAATCGGGCCCTGGCCGAGGGACTCTTGCCGGATCGCATCACCGCAACTTTGGTGCAGAACTCCCGAACACCCGTGCCCCAGAACGTGCTGTTCTCGATCCGCTCCTGGGCTTGCCAGGCGGGCTTGATGCAATTGAACAGCAAACACGAACTGTCCAGCGACAACCCAGATCAAATGGAGCGCTTCCTGGGTGATCCCAGCGTGCGCGCCCACGTGTCGCAAGTGCTGAACGAAAAGCAAGTCAAACTCAAGAGTCGTTCCACCCCCAAGCGCTTGCAGGCTTTGCTGCGCGATTTGGGTTTCCTGGTGGAGCTCGTCGACTGATCCCTGCATGCGCCTACCCAACCGTCTGCTCGCCCTGACTCCTGGAGAACTCAAAGACTCCCGTGGCTTCCCAGCCTTCCTGAACGGCTTGGAGTGCGCCCTGAAGGCGGGACTCCCGGGGGTCTTGCTGCGGGAACCGAACCTCGGCGCCTGGGACTTGTTGCGCTTGGCGGAGGAGGTCAAGCATCGTTGTGCAGATCAATCCCTCAGTGCGAGCGGTTGCCTGCCCTGGTTTGGTGTGCATGATTCCGTTCACATCGCCTTGCGCGTCGCTGCGGACGGGGTGCACCTGGGCTTTCAATCCCTGCCGACCTGGGAGGTGCGCGACCTGGTGGGGGACGCCATGGCCATCGGCTTTTCCTCCCACGCGGGAGACGCTGCGGCGGCTTGGAAGGGAGCGAACTACCTGTTCCATGGTCCGGTGCATCCAACGCCGAGCAAGCGAGGGGTGCTGGATTCGATGGGTTGCGAGGCCCTCGGTCGCTTCTGCAAGGGCACGGACTTGGCTGTTTTCGGCCTGGGAGGGATCGGCCCGCTGGAGGTTCCGGCCGTGTTGTCCGAAGGCGCAGGAGTTGCGGTCCTGCGCGGCATTCTGGGGGCCCCCGACCCCGCCGCGGCGACCCGTGACTACCTCGCCGCGCTCGAGACCAGCCCCGCAGGGGGGCGCCCGTGAAGGCCCGCAAGGTGCTCGGGGTTTGCAGACGCCTGACCTGGGTCTTGGTCCTGGTGGGGGGCTTCTACCTTTGGAATCGTTACGAGTTGATGCGATTCCCTTCCGATGGATGCTCCCCGCTCGTCAGCCTGCGCCCGGGTAGCGTTCTGTGGATCGATCGAGAATCCCAGGCGGCCAGCGTCGGCGACGTTCTCTTCTACAGCATTCCGACGGGGCAAGCGGCGATTGGCCGTTGTTCCAAGCTGCGCCAATCCCCCCCGGCCTTTTGGATCGTCGCCGACAACCCGGCCTGCCCCGGCCCGGACAGCAATTCCCTCGGTTGGATCGGCCTCGATCAAATCCAAGGGCGCGTGCTGCTTGCCTACTAGCGCAGAACCCATGGGCTGGAACGAAGACCGACTTCATCGCTGGTTGCAGAAACAAACTCCGCCGGACTTGCTCGGCGGTCGCACGGGACACGACGCGGCGGTCTTGCCCGCGAGCAAGGGGCGTGCGGTGCAGTGCGCGGACCAGTGCGTGTCCGGCGTGCATTTCGATGACAAAGCAAAGCCGGGAGACGTGGGGCGCAAGGTAGTCGCTCGCGCACTCTCGGACTTGGCGGCCACGGGCGCACAGCCCGTCTCCGTGTTGCTGACGATCGCTGCGGGCCCCGAAGTGCCGGAGGCTTGGTTGAAGTCCGCGATTCGTGCAGCGAGCTCCATGGCCCAGAGACACGGGGCTGCCCTGGTCGGTGGAGATTTGGCCCTGGGTCCGGCGGGGATCGTGCTGGCCGCCTTCGCCCATGGCCGCCTCTCGGGAAATCGAAAGCCAGTGGGGCGCGACCGGGCCCACGCGGGTCAGCGGGTGCTGTTGAGCGGGCCCGTTGGAGGCAGCCTGCTCGGACGCCACCTGCGCATTCGCCCCGCGCTTGATCAGGGGCAAGAACTCTTCCGCGCCGGTGCCACGGCCATGATGGATGTGAGCGATGGACTCGCATGGGACCTGCACCGCTTGGCGCGCAGTTCCGCTGTGCGCATTCGCCTGCAGCACGTGCCGATCCATCGGGACGCCCGGCGCCAAGCGAGAGCAACGGGGCGGCAGCCCCTGGAGCACGCCTTGCATGATGGGGAGGACCACGTCTTGATCGCATGCATGGACGAGCGCAAATTGCCCGCTTGGGCTCAACCGATCGGCTGGGTGGAAGAGGGCGCCGGGCTGTGGCTTGACCCGGAACTCCTGCAAAGCGCTGAGCCCCGGAGCCCAACTCAACCCCGCAAGGGATCACCCGCGCAACAAAGCGCACCAAGCGCGGGTCGACTTTGGCGCCCGGGGGAAGGAGGATGGACCCATGGATCAGGACACTGACTTGGGGCGGGGCCCCGAAGAGCGCATGCAGCGAACTTTCCTCAGCCACTCTCCGGAGGCCACCGAAGCGGCGGCGGAACGACTCGGCGCTGTGGCCCGGGCAGGTCTGGTGATTCTGTTGGACGGGGACTTGGGCACGGGCAAGACCTGCTTCGCTCGCGGCTTCGCCCGGGGCTTGGGGGTGACGGAAGCGGTCTCCAGCCCGACCTTTGCCTTGATGAATCGCTACGAGGGCCGCCTGCCCCTGCTGCATTTCGACGCCTGGATGGAGGGCCGCGAAAGAGCGCTTCTGGCGGACGGAGGAGCGGACTTGGTGGGCGCTGAGGCCGTGGCGTTGATCGAGTGGGGCGAGCGGGTGGGCGCCGATTTGGGCCTTCCAGCCCTGCAGGTGCGCATGGGGTACCTTGGCCGCGGCTTCGGCCTGGAGGATCGGAAGATGACCCTCTCGGCCCCAAAAAATGCCCCCGAGCTCATCGAGATGCTCCGGGAGTTCAGCCCCGGAGCGGAGCCTTTGGAGGAAATCTCGGGGGAATCCAATCCGTGAGCATTTCCTTTGAACCGGGCCTGGGCCGGGGCGTTCGTGGCCAGCGTTGAAAGGGACTTGGGACTCCGGACGGGATCCTATTGTCGCCCTGGCAGCCGGCGATCCGAGCCTCTTTGAAGCCTTCGTGCTGAAAGAGACCTCGACCTTCCTCGGTTTCTACAGGCGGCTCGGGGTGGAGCCGTCAGAAGCGGAAGATCTCGTCCAAGAGGTTTTCATGAAGCTATTCCGATACGCCGACTCCTACCAGCCCAGCGGGCGCTTTGAGGCCTACGCCTTTCGCATCGCCCGCAACGCATGGATTGACCGATCGCGCCGCGCTGCCCTGCGCCCGCGTCGATCGCAAGAGGTCATGCAAGACGGAGAGTTGGTGCCCAGCCTCCAAGTGGCAGCGCCCGCCGAGTCGCCCTCTGTGCTGGTGGAGCGCAAGGAGGAGGCGACCCGGGTCGAAGCGGCTCTGCAACACCTATCGGAGGCCCAACGCTCTGTCTTTGAGCTGGGCGTCATCCAGGAACTGCCCTACCAGGACATCTCCGCGGTGCTCATGATTCCAGAGGGCACCGTCAAGTCCCGCATGTTCCACGCCGTACGAAAGCTACGCCAGTTGCTGGCTTGCCCCTCAGACGAAGAGGGAAGCAACGCACCATCGAGAACGGGAGCCGATCATCATGGAAACTGATCCAACACAAGACCCCCAAGGGGAGGATTCCCGCGCCCAGGCCGACTGGCTGGCGGAGCGCATCGGCGAGGCGCGCGTGGGGGAGTTCTCGCAAGCTGGGGAGGCGCAAGAGCGTGGCGCAGAGCAGCGCGACGCTTGGCAGCAGTTCCTCGGGGAGTGCCGCAGCGACTTGAATTTGAACAGCATCCAGGACGAACGCCGAGCGCGGTCCCTGGCCCAATCGATTCTCAACTCGACGGTTCGCGAAGACCTCTCCGTGCGAGCCGACTGGCGCCTTGTGGCCGGCTTTGTTCGTCAGCGAATGGCTTCCTCCGGTTTGTTGCGCGTGGTTGCGGCGAGTCTTCTGCTGCACCTTTGTGCCCTCCCGGTGATGGCCTACTACGTGTGGGTCTTGCCTGAGCCGGAGCCCTCGCTTCAGATTCACTTGATGCCTGACGATCAGGAATTGCCCTATGGAGTCATTGAGCCGGAAGTGCTGCCAGGTCCGCAGGACAGCGCGGCGCTGCCCGAATCCTTGGGGGATTTGGAGCTCTTGAGTGATCTCTTCCGAGCCCACCGCGCCTTGAACTCCAACGGGGAATCTGGACCGGCGGATCAAGTCTTGTGGGCGGACGACCTGGGCCTCATCCTGCGAGTGGAGATGCTCTGCGCTAGGCATGCGAAGGGGGTCCAATCGGAGACTCACCGGGCTGGGGCAAAGTTCACCCTGGAACAGCTCGGAGAGTGCCTACGACGCTTGCGCTCGGAGCGCGAGCAGCCCTTCCTCAAACGCCTGGCCGCCTCCGCTTGGTTGCGATCTCGCAGCCTGCGCCTGGACATCGGCAGCGGATTCACCTCCCTGGAAGCGTCCCTGATGGAGTTCCAGTGTCGGGATTGGCTCGCTCCTGAGGGCGCGCTGCAAGGGGCTGAATGGCGGGAAGCCTGTGCCCGGGCGGAAGCGGAGATAGAAAACAGCGCAAAATAGGCGGTGCCAGTCTGCGGATCACGCGCTGCTTTGATTGGAGTCCCACGCTCCAGTGACCTATCCTTGCCGCTCATGACTCCCATCGACTCCTGCACCGCCCGTTTTCCTCACCTTCTCTTGCTCGCAGCCTGCGCCGTAGTGGGACTCGCTGTTCCGGGGGTTGCGCAGGAGGAGCCCGCTGACCCAGCGCTGCCTGTCCATCAAGCCGGGTCCGACGACCCGGGCGGCGCGGCTCCCGGGGAGCATGCAGGCGCTGAGAGCTCTTCCAAGGCCAGCCTCAACACAACGGATGCAGAACCGGGCACCCTCGACCTGACGAACTCGCTAACGGCGGCTGGAGCACGGGTGCTGCCGCTTTCCTTGGACGCGGCGCTGACCCACTCGGAAACCAACAACCTGGGCTTGAAGCTCGAGGACATCTCCACGGAAGTGGCGCGTTTCAACGCGGCTGGGGGTCACGGTCAGTTCGACTGGGTTTTCGGTAGTAACTTCGAGCACGAAGACTTCGAACGCCCACCGATTGCTGCCTACGAAGGCAACAGCCAGGTCACCGGGACCCGTCAATCCTACGGAGTCAGTCTGACCCGGGCCCTCGAGACGGGCGGTACCATCACGACCGACTGGGGAACGGAACGCAAGGAGACGATAGGCGGGTTCGCCAACTTCCCCCGCGAGACTTCCCAACAGCTCAGCATGAGGTTTAGTCAACCGCTCCTGCGGGGTTTCGGGCTCGAGCGCGGCATGTCGGAGCAACGGGAAAGCGAGGTCCTGTTCTTGCAGCAGATGGAGACGCGCCGGCAAACTCGTCAGCGGCTTTTGCGGGACACGGCGGATGCCTACTGGGATTTGGTCCAAAAAGGTCGGCAACTCCAAGTGGCCAGCTCGAGCTTGGACTTGGGCGAAGAACAACTCTTGCGCAACCAGCGTTTGTTGGATGCTGGCGTGGGAACGGAAGTCGAGGTGATCCAGGCGGAAGCCGAGGTCGCCACCCGGGGGGAAACCAAGTTGGCGGCGGAATTGGCGGTCAAAACCGCTGAGGACGCTCTCAAGGCCCTGGTCTTCCCGGGCAAAGACACCGAGTCCTGGAACCGGGTTTTGCAGCCCACGACGCCCCTGCCGGAAGTCGCCAGTTTGGAGGGCCTCGAAAGCTGGACGGTGATCCTCGAGCGTGCCCTGCGCAAACGGCCCGAGCTGCGCCAAACCGAACTAGAAATCCAATTGGCCAAGTTGCGCCACGAGCGGGCGATCTCGGACCGCCACTACGGCCTGGACTTCACCAGCCGCGTGGTCGCCCAGGGCAACGGTCCTCACTACGACACGGCCCAAGACCAAGTCAGGCATGGAGACGCGATCACCTGGGCGGCGGGCCTGACCTTGGAGGCGCCGATCCAAAACCGCACGCGTGTCAACGCAGAACGGGCGGCTCGCGAACAGGTCAAGGCGGCAAGGATCCGCTACGAGCAGCAGGAAACCGCAATCGTCGCGGAAGTTCGTGACGCGGTACGGCAATTGCGATACCAGAGCATGGCCGTGGCGGCCGCAGGCGAGAGCCTGCGGGCGGCTCGTCGCCAACTCGAAGCGGAGGTCGCCCGCTACGAGAACGATCTCTCCACCAATTTCCAAGTTCTCGAGTATCAGCTCCGCCTGGTGGAAGCCATGAACAACGTTCAGACATCCCGGGCCAACTACGCCAAATCCCTCTATCAACTGCGCGCGGCGGAAGGCACCCTCGGCGAGCGCTAGGAACCTGGATAACAGCATGCGATCCGCGAGCTATCCATCCTCGAACCCATCTCTGCAGCGTGCCCAGGTCCCCAGTGGCATTCGCCTACGATTCATGTTGGACAAGCCAAGGTTCCCGCGTTCCATCCGAGCGCTGATCCTCCCATCACAAACCCAATCCCTGCTCTTGCTGCTCGCTTTGGCCAGTTGTGGGGACTCTGCTGAGGCCCCTCTGGATGCGGAGGGGGCTGTCCCGAAGGTCGAATTCCGGGCTCCGGATCCCCCCGGCACGGCGATTTCTGCGGGCGTCGACTGGAAGCACGATCAACGACTCCAGGGCCTTCTGGGGGACTGCTACGGCAAGGGTCATTTCAATCGTGACACGAGCGACATGCTGCACGTGCTCGTGGAGAAGCTGCTGAATTCTGAGCAATCCGTGTTGCGACACATTCGTGAAGAGTTGGCGAAGATCGGAGAGCCAGCCCTGTTGGAATTGGCCCGGGTGATTCGCCGGGGCTACAGTGATCGTCACGCTTCCCATGACATCGTGAACGCCATCGGCGTCTTTCGCATGAGCGAGGCGGGCGGGGGTCCAACCGCCATGGAAGTCTACAAGCTTTGCCTCGGCCATCCCCAGGAGAGCATCCGCATCGCGACGGTGCGGGCCCTGACAGATCACCCGGGGCCCGTGCTCTACGAGGACCTGCTGTCCCAACTGCCCCTGTACCGCGGAAACGCTCGGCAGGAATTGCTGAAGGCCTTGTACACGGCGAACCCCGCACGCTTGGCAGAGACAGCCTTGGAGTTCTTGCTCAGCGGGGAGAACCCCGATCTGCACGATGCCTGCGCACGCATCATCGCCCACGAGGCAACCCCTGAGTTGGCCGTTCGCGTGCTGCCTTTGATGATGCGGGTGACCGATCGCCAGGTCCTCGCCTTCCTTGCGGCGTCCCTCGAGCAGTTGCCAGAGGGCGGCAACGAGGCCATGGGGTTGATCGACGAGATGCTAAAGAACGAGGACGTGGGCATTCGCGCCGACGGGTTCTCGGCACTTCAGGAAACGAACCGCACGGACTGGGCGCTTCGTATGCTTCGTGACGATCCCCACCCGGACATGCGTGGCAGGGCTTTGACCTACCTGTCAGAAAAGCCAGAGACACCTCAAATCCTGAACGGGATGCTCGAGGCCCTCAACTCGGAGCATCGCCCGCTGCGCGAATCCGCTTTGAAGCTCCTGCTGGCCCGCGGCAATGAGCGCGCCGCGGACACGGCCCTCGAACTGTGGGGCGGCGGTGTGCGCGACCTTGAGTTGGCCTCCCGTGCTGCCCAGGGAAACTGGGAAGCGAACCCGGAGCTCGGCGAGCGCGCACTCAAGGTCTTGGTTGCCCGCTATGCAAATCGGGCCGATGCGGAGCTCAGCAAGCGGGAAGGTTGGGTCCAGGCCATCGCTCAGATCCCAGGCCCCGAAAGCACAGCCTTTTTGCTCGAGCGAGCGAATCAGGAGGACGGCATCATCAAGGGGCATTCGGCCCACAGCTTCTTCACCCTCGAGGCGAGCAACACCGGTCCGCGCGGCCACGCCTTGCTACGCGAGGCCTGGCGTTCTGAGGAAGACACCCAGAGGCGCTTCAATTTGCTTTGGGCGTCCGGCATTTCTCACGATCAGGCGACTCATGACTTCTTGATCGAAGTGCTGCAAGCGGAACGCTCCCATCCCCACGAACGAGTGTGGGTTGCTGAACGATTGGCCCAGGAAGGTCCCGCCTCCCAGGTGGCGCCCCTGCTCAAACGGGCGAACATGCGCATGAGGCATGCGGTCTTCCGTCCCGCCATGGAGTGCTTGCTCTGGCGTTGGTACGGTTGATCTGGAGGCCCGGCCGACAAGGGGCGATCCCTCGCTCGGCTCCCACGAACCGCCCGGCTGCGTTGCCTGAACCCCCATATAGCTTCAACTATGTGGGGAACCCGGCGCCTTGCCCGTCGATCCGTGGAACCCGATCGAGAAACCGCCCCTTGCCGGCCAGACCTCTAGCCTGCGCCACAGATCGCCTTTTTTTGATGCAGGCTTCTGGCTGTCCAAGGCGTCGCTTGGGTGCTAGAAATTCGGCTGGACTCGGGGGCGTTCCCCGGGCACAGGAAGGATCAACCCTGAAGAAGTTCCGCCAATGCCAACCCCGCCCGCCACAGACCCTCGTTTCGGCCAAGTTCTGGAGTTGCTCGCGCTCTACTACGACGCGCTCTACCGCGGGGACTCAAAGGACCTCGCCTTGGTGTTCCATCCGGAGGCCCACTACTTTTGCGCCTCGACGGGGGAGCTACTGCACCTGGACATGGGCCAGTACTTTGTGATCGTGGATGATCGACGGTCCCCGGAGGAAAACGGGGAATCCTATAGGTACCAGGTGGACTCCATTGAGTTTGCAGGGCCCATGAGCGCCTTCGTGCGCTTGCGTTGTCGCATGCTTCATCGAGACTACACGGATCTGTTGAGTCTGGTCCAAGTGGGCGATGCCTGGCAAATTGTCTCGAAGGTGTTTCACTACGAAACAGTGGAGAGCGAGGAGGACTAGCGCGGCGAGCGTCAGCGCCCGCGGGATCAGGCCTTCGGAAACGGAGTTCCCCTCAGCGCTTTTCAAGCCAAAGCACGAGAGGCCCTCGCTCGCGAGTTCCGACGGACTCAATGCGGGTTTGCCGGACGCTCGAACTTGGCAAGCCCTCGGCCCATTGCAGGACTGCGCTCGTTTCCAGGGCGCCCTGGGTTGTTCCTGGATAGCAAGTGCAGGAGAGCACACCATCCGGTGCGAGCCACTCGAGGGAACAAGCGAGGGCCGCGAGGGTGCTCGCCGTCTGGGTCGTCACCCGGTGGTCCGATCCCGGCAGGTATCCGAGGTTGAAGACGGCGGCGCGCAGGCGAGCTTTGGCCGTAGCAGGCAGGTAGTGACTCATCTCGGCGTGATTTTGCAAGAACGCCTCGAACTGCCCGTGCATTGAGAACAGTTGACGGACAGCGTCCACCGCTTGGGCTTGAACGTCGAAACCAAAGACCCGACCGGTAGCCGTCACGGCCTCGAGCAGGATCTTCGTGTCGTGCCCCTGACCGAGGGTGGCGTCAAGGGCCCAATCTCCCGGCCGCAAGTGACTCTCGAGACCCTCGCGGACCCAATCGGTGATTCGCTTCATCGGTGTGCGTTGGGCCGAGTGGGGTGCATGAGGAGTGACTTGGCAGCCGGTGTTCACTGGGGCTCCTCCTTGCGTTTTTCCCGGTGCTCTCCCTTGGCAATCTGGTTTAGGCCTTCCGCGGAACGGATGTGCAGGTCGCGCTGGGGGAAGGCGATTTCGATGTTGGCGTTGCGGAAGGCCTTGTCGATCTCGCTATGCAATTGGTCGATGACTCGCGGCCAGAGATCTCGGTTCCCGAGAAACACGCGCAACTCGAAATTCAAGGAGGAGTCACCGAAGGAACGAAAGATGGCCGATGCCTCCGGATCTCGCAGGACGAGCGGGTGGTCGGTGGCCGTTTTGAGCATGAGCCTGCGCGCCTTTTCCGTGTCCGATCCATAGGCGATGCCGACAGGAATGGTGAGTCGGGTGACCGGGTCGCTGAGGGTCCAGTTGATGATGCTGCCGGTGATGAACTCCTTGTTCGGAACCAGGTACTCGCGCCGATCCCAGTCCAGGATAGTGGTGGCTCGCATCCGCAGTTGGGTGACGCGGCCTTCTGTTCCCCCGACGGTGACGATGTCGCCAACCCGGATCGGGCGCTCGATCAGGATGATCAAACCGGAGACGAAGTTCGCGAAGATCTCCTGCAGTCCGAAGGCCAAACCAAAGGTAAGGGCGGCCGCAAGCCATTGAATCTTCTGCCATCCGATGCCCAGGGCCCCGGAGACTGCGCTCACCCCGAGCAGCAGGATGAAGTAGCGAACGATGGTTGATACCGCGTAGCGCGAACCGCTGTCCAGCGGCAAGCGCTGCAGCAGAGAGAGTTCCAGCAGCGCTGGCAGGTTCTTGGCAGCAATGCTTGTGACCAGGGCGAACAGCAAAGCCAGCAAGACATCGGCCAGGGTTAGCTTGCTGGGTAGGCCCTGCTGACCCTCGGAAGTCTCTCTCGCGTTCATCAACTGGGCTGTTGGAGCGCTCGGTAATTGGGCCTGGCTGGAGCCTGCAGCAGGCGCTTGGGTCACCGGCGTGCTTGGGATCCCGAATCCTTGGAGATCCAGACTCTCGGCGTCCGAGTCCACAATGGACAGCACCGGCAGCAGCTGAACACGGTCAAGGCCACGCAGGGCAGGCAAGACGCTGGACCAAATCCAGAAGAGGCCAAGCATGCTGGCCAAGGAAATCGAGGTCTTGAAGAGCTGCCTGGTTTGCGCGTCGATAGCGGGGATGTCGATCTTCTCCGCATCCACTAGAGGAGATCCGGTCTCTGTCACGCCAGCGAGGGCAGATTCCTGTTCCCGGCGCGCCTTGGCTTCGAGGGCTTGCTTGACCGCTAGACGTCGACGGGTCACAAACAGCCAGCGCAGGAGCAGCGAGTTCACCAGAACAAGCGCCCCGGCAAAGCCGATCGAGTAACGCAGCCGCAACACCAATTGCATGGCCGTGTAGTAGTACCCGGAAGTCGAGAGGAGCGTGAGGATCAGCGGAACGCCATAGGCGCTGGCAGTCACCAACCCCCAGCTCTTGTCGATCAAGCTGCGATTGGATCCGGTGGCCTTAGGCAGAAACAGGCTTCTCGCCCGCACCAGCTTGTGGGCCAGGCCGCCTAGGGCGAGCATGCAGCCAATGAAGCACAATCGACCTAGGGAATCGGCCCAGGTTGGATCGTCATGTCGGTCAAAAAACAAGACGCCGAATCCAAGGACCACAACGGTCGGCTCAAACCATCGAAGCGCGCGTCGGACAACAGCGGTGGCGTCCGTGTTCCACCTGAAGTGAGCGGATCCCAGACCCTTGACACTCACCAGTTCTTTCAGGAATCGAAGGGAGAACCAGACCATGGAGATCTCGAGCAGGCCATGACCGACGGCGCCGGGCAAGTTCTCATCTGCGTCGGGCTGACCAGTGAGCAACCAACCAATCGCCCAGACCAAGAGCGGCATGGGCAAGGCCAAGAGTACCGTGAGACCCAGGGCATAGATGGAATAGATGAAGTGGTCCGATTTGTAGGACCCCACGAGCTCGGCGAACTCCACACGCTTTTTCTTCAGGCGAAGCATGCTGACGAACAGTCCGAGAACGGCGAGAAGCAGAAAGACCAAGGACTCCGCCCGCGTGTAGAAGAGGTCCAACAAGGTCTGCGGCCGAAACTGTTCCAGCAGGTCCTCGCGCAGTTTGGAAAGGTGCTCGGGAATCAGCAGGGCGCTCTTGACCGGATTCGGGGGAGAGCTGCGGACCCACAGAATGCGGTTCTCGATGAACTCGCGATACTCCTTGGACTCCCGCAGGAGTGAGCGGGCCAAGTCCTTGTGGGTGTAGAGTTCACCGGTCAGCGTCTCCAAGTCCCCGAGCACGGCATCGTGGGAGGCGCGCAAGGTGCTGAGGACTTCACGGGTTGCTGAGCGAAGCTCGCTACTGGGAGTCTTCGGGCTGTGCTCGCGTAGGAAGCTGTCGGTCGCGGTGTCGAGGTCTCCGAAAGCCTGGCGAGACTCATCGGTGTCGATCAGTTCCAGCTGCGCTTCGGAGAGGGTTCGCTCCAGTTGCTTGGTGATGGCCCGGGCGGCCGCGGGGCTGGGCAAGCGCTCATTGTCCCAACGAAGAATCTGGCCCATGCCTTCCGTCAACTCACCCACCAGGATGCGCCGGCGGGCGGAACGAAACTTGATGCGGACCTTTTCCAGGCTCTCTCGGGTGGCTTCCCGTCCTGCCCGTGCGCCGGAGATCCTGCGCGGCAGGCCGGTTTCTCCTGAGCGTCGATCGACCTGCACTTGGGTCGCCTCTGCAAGGTCCTTGAGTTCCGGGAAGCGTGCGACCAGGACGTCGAGCCGGTTCCCTGCGCTCTTCGCCGTGGAGTCCCCGTCCACCTTGCGGCGTGCATCCACGAGTTGCTTCAAGCGGTCGACGTTCTCCTCGGCGCGAGTCACTTCAAGGCGGGCACGATCACGGCGCTTGTTCAGCAGGTCCCGTCGAACCTCGTAGGTGTTGCGGCGCGTCTCGAGGGCTCCCATGCTGGCGCGGTACTCGGCGCGCTGCGCGAGCAGCAGAGTTCTTTTGGGCTGCTGCGCCTCGTCGGCGGGCAGTGCGACGAGGGCTTCCTCCGACGCGGCTAGTTTCAGCTTGGTCTGGGTGAGTTCTTCGGGCAACTCCGCGCGCAGCTTCGAACCTAGCGCAGCGGTCGTTTCAAATTCCGCCAGCTTGGCCCGGGCCGCCGTGGAGTCGGACTGCGCTTGCAGCAGTTGATTCTCCAGATCTGGGAGGCTCGAGGATTCAGCCTTGGCCTTGTCGGCTGGAGAGGCTGTTGCCACTGGTTGGGCGTCCAGGGAGCTCATGATCGCCGGAGCCTCCGCCGCTTCCGCTGCGAACGCCCGGTCGCGCCGCTCGGCTTCCGCGGCCCGGCCCAGGGCAGCCAGTGCTTCTTGGTAGAGCTGGACGGAGAGTTCAGCGTTCGGGGGCTTGCTCTCGCTCAGTTCCTGGAGCCGCGCCTCAATCTCCTGAACACTCGGAAGATTGGTGGCCGCGTCCTGCCCCCAGGTGGGGGTCTGAATTGCCAATAGGCAAGTGAGGAAGTAGCTGCCCCACGTTCGAATGGATCCCATGACTCCTTAGGTTGTTTGGGGTCTGGGCAGAGCAGCGAATTGGCGGCTCTGCCCGGGGTGTTCTAACAAATGCTCCGGCACGGCGATGCAGCAAGCTCTCAAAGGACGGCGCGGTCACCATTCGGTGCTCAAGCAGTTGCCGGCCTTGGAGTTCAGCGCGCTGCCAGAGGAGTGTCTTGGCCGTCGAGGCTCAGAGGGCCCAATTGCCGTTCTCGGGCGTTGTGGGTCGCGAGAGGGGTGAATCCTGTAGAACCGCGCCTGCCTGAAAAGGTACCCTATTCGCCCAAAATACCCCTTTACTCTGCACAAGACGCGCAACGCCCTTGACCACTCCTCCTTTCGTTTTGCACGGGGTCCAGATCCCCGCTGGCACTCGCGAAACAATGCTGATTCCAGTGTCCCGTCGCTACAGCGGTGGTGAAGTTTCCCTGCCGGTAAGTATCCTCCACGGTCGCAAGCCTGGGCCATGCCTGTTTGTGAGTGCTGCGATTCACGGGGACGAGATCAACGGTGTTGAGATCATCCGGCGCCTGCTCAAGCGCGCCAAGGTCAGCAAACTGCGCGGCACCTTGATAGCGGTGCCGGTTGTGAACGTCTACGGGTTCGTCGGACAGACACGCTACATGCCCGATCGTCGTGATCTCAATCGCTGTTTTCCTGGTTCACCGAAGGGCTCCTTGGCGGCACGTCTGGCCAACACCTTCATGAGCGAGATTGTGAAGAAAGCGACCCACGGGATCGACCTGCACACGGGGTCTCTGCATCGCTCCAACCTGCCCCAAATCCGGGCATCCCTGGACCGGCCCGGGACCAATGAAATGGCCCGCAGCTTCGGGGCCCCCGTGATTCTGGATGCCAGCATGCGTCCAGGGTCCCTGCGTGAATCCGTCAACCAATTGGGGATTCCGATGATCGTGTACGAAGCCGGGGAGGCCCTGCGCTTTGATGAGCTTGCGATTCGGGGTGGCTTGCAAGGTGTGCTCGCCGTCATGCGCACCCTCGGCATGCTCGCAGGCGTCAGTTCCAAACGTCGTCAGGTGGAACCCTTCGTGGCGCGCAGCAGCACCTGGGTGCGGGCGCCGGAGGGTGGCATTCTTGTGAGTGGCCTCAAACTGGGAGCGCACATTTCGAAAGGACAAACCATCGGCTTCATTTCCGACTCCCTGGCTGAGGAGGAGATCCCGATCATCTCCAACACCGCCGGTGTGCTCATCGGCCAAACGAATCTACCCCTGGTCAATGAGGGGGATGCACTCTTCAACATTGGCGTCTTTGAGCGTTTGGAAACCGCTCTCGAAGAAGTAGAACTCTTCCAAACACGCCTTGATCCAGACTCTTGAGCCCTGCCATCCGGGGATCTGATCCCGGACAAACTCTAGCTGACCCTCCCCGCACCATGACCAAAATGAATTTCGGAATCCTGTCCTGCAACGCGAAGTGCTACAGCACGCGCCGCCTGCGGGAAGCGGCCCTTTCCCGGGGGCACAAGGTCAAGGTCTTGAACACCTTGCGCTTCGCCATCGACCTCGACAAGGGGAGTCCCGACCTCTACTACCGGGGCCAGCCACTCCCGCATTTTGATGCAATGATTCCGCGCATCGGTGCTTCGATCACGTTCTACGGAACGGCGGTGGTGCGTCAGCTCGAGCAGATGGAGATCTTCTGCGTCAACGGGGCCGATGGCATTGTGAATTCAAGGGACAAGTTGCGTTCCATGCAAATCCTCTCGCGCCACGACATCGGTATCCCGGGCACGGAGTTCGTCAATCACCGAACGGATGTGTTGCCAGCCATTGAGCGTGTGGGTGGCGCGCCGATCATCATCAAGCTGATCGAGGGCACCCAAGGGGTCGGCGTGATCCTGGCGGACACGGCCAACATTGCGGCGGCCATCATCGAGACCCTGCAAAGCACTCGCCAAAACGTGTTGATCCAACGCTTCGTGGCGGAGAGCAAGGGCAAGGACATCCGAGCCTTCGTGGTGGGTGACCGAGTGGTGGCTGCCATGCGACGGGTGGCCCAGGGCGCCGAGTTCCGTAGCAACGTCCACCGCGGCGGGCGTACGGAAGTGGTGGAGTTGGAACCGGCCTACGAGCAGGCAGCCGTGCGTGCGGCTCAAATCATGAACTTGCAGGTGGCGGGCGTCGACATGCTTGAATCCAGCTCAGGTCCCCAGATCATGGAAATCAACTCATCCCCCGGTCTCGAGGGGATCGAGGGAGTGACCAAGCTTGACATCGCTGGTGCGATCATCGACTACGCCCAGGAGCACGTGAACTTCCCTGAGCTGGACATTCGCCAAAAGCTGACGGTCAGCCGTGGCTACGGCGTTTGCGAGTTGCACATTCCTGATGGCTCCAAGTTTGTCGGCATGTCGATTGCCGACTCTGACCTGATCGCCATGGACATCGCCGTGCTGAGTTTGCACCGCGGAAACAAGGTGATTCCGAACCCAAAGCACTCTCGCGTGTTCGAGCCCGAAGACCGCGTGCTGTGTTTTGGCAAGCGCGAGTCCATGAAGGATCTCTTGCCGGAACGTCGCAAGCGCATCCGCAAGAGCAAGGTGCAGAAGTTGGATACGGAAGTGCCTACCACCTTGGTGGAATAGCCGCTTGATGCAGTGCACGGGGAGTTTCGTCCCAGAGTCAGCCGCAGCCCTAGGTCTTGGCCGGGTGCGGCGTCATAACTGCTGAGTTCCCGCATGGAAACCATTCAACCCTGGGAGCAACTGACCGCCCTGGTCAAGTCTACGGACGCTGAGGGCGCGCGCGATTTCATGGAGAGCCTCGAGCCTCTCGAAACCGTGCGCGTCGTGTCGCGTCTCGAGGAAGATGTACGTGCCCAGCTACTTTCCCTGCTTTCTCCGGAGGACGCGGCTGAAGTGATCGAGCACATGCCCGATGCCCATGCATCCGAGGCGCTTGAAAACCTATCGCCGACGGAAGCGGCTCGAATCCTCGAAGAGCTCCCCAGCAACACCCAGGCGGACCTGCTCGGCGATCTCGAGGACGTCGACGCAGAGGCCATCCTGGCGGAGATGGAGCCGGAGGACGCCCAGGAGCTACGGGAGTTGGCCGCCTATCCAGAGGACACGGCGGGTGGCCTGATGATCACGGAGATGGTTCAGGTTCCTGTTGGACTGAGTGTGGACCAGGTGGTGGATCACTTTCGCCAGTCTTCTGAAGAGTACTCGGGATACGACGTGCAGTACGCCTACGTCGTGGGCGTTCGAGGGGAATTGGTTGGCGTGCTGCGTTTGCGTGACCTTTTGATGGCACCGGTTAGAACCAAGGTCGAAAATTTGATGCTGCGCGATCCCCACTCGGTTCGGATTGATGCGGGCTTGAGTGAGTTGGTGCACTTCTTCGAGGAACATCACTTCTTCGGCGCGCCGGTTTTGGATCATGAGGGCGTGCTCTGTGGAGTCTTGCGCAAGTCGGGGGTGGAGGCAGCGGTTTCCGACCAAGGCGCGGAGACCTTCCGTCGGACCCAGGGCATCGTCGGTGGTGAGGAACTGCGCAGCATGCCCCTGCTGTTGCGCTCCCGTCGTCGGTTGGCTTGGCTTTCGGTCAACATCTTGCTGAATGTCTTCGCCGCAAGCGTGATCGCGATGCACCAGGAAACCCTGGAAGCCGTGATCGCCTTGGCGGTGTTCTTGCCGATCATCTCGGACATGAGCGGCTGCTCGGGCAGCCAAGCCGTGGCCGTGAGCTTGCGCGAGTTGACCTTGGGAACGATTCGCGCTTCCGATCTAGGCGCCGTGCTGATGGGAGAGATCCTGCTCGGTCTGATCAATGGCGTCGTGCTCGGCATCCTGATCGGCTGCGTGGCTTGGATTTGGCAGGGGAGTCCCTGGTTGGGACTCGTCGTGGGCGGCGCCTTGGCGGTCAACACCACCTTGGCCGTGTGCATAGGGGGCGTGATCCCCTTGATTCTCAAGAAGGCAAAGAAGGACCCCGCCCTGGCCTCGGGGCCGATCTTGACCACCATCACGGACATGTGTGGCTTCTTCCTCGTGCTCACGATGGCTGCTTTCTTTTTGGAAAAACTGCGTTAGGTCAAATTTCCACATGCCTACCACCACTTCCTGTCATGAGCCCTTCCCTACGTCCGTCGTGCTTCAAAGCCCAGATTGCCCCCGTCTATTCATGAAACCACGCAAGTCCAAGGATCGGCTCATCATCGGTTGGCGCGAGTGGATCTCGTTGCCTGATTTCGGGATCAACACGGTCAAAGCCAAAGTGGATACGGGGGCTAGGACCTCCTCCCTGCACGCTTTCGATGTGGAGAGTTACTATCGCGGAACGACGGAGATGGTGCGCTTCACGATTCATCCGGAGCAACGCAGCGGCAAGCGAGAAGTGAGCGTCAAGGCCCGTGTCCACGAATGGCGCAAAGTGCGCTCCTCGAGCGGCGAGGCCGAACTGCGCCCGGTCATCCTGACCACCATCGAGATCTTTGGGGAGAGTTGGGAGGTCGAACTGACTCTGACCCGCCGGGACTCCATGGGCTTCCGCATGCTGCTCGGTCGTCAGGCGGTGCGTGGTCACATGATCGTCGATCCTGGCCGTTCCTACTTAAACGGGCGTCGCAACAAGACGACCGGGAAGCTGATCAAACCCCAGACGGACTGACGTCCCATCGAAGGGACCCGTGATTGAACCGTCCCCTTGTCGAGCGCCAGCGGATTCGACGTGGATTCAAGCGGGCCGCAGGGGTTGCCAACGGGTCGCCGCGGCTTGCCGGCAACCCTCTATGGCTCACGGGAACCCGGGGACGTTCCTCATGGGGCCCGGCCTAGACGCGGCCTCTACTCGCGGCTCGCGGTGAGCTCAACCGGCCGCCACGGATTGGCCTCCTGCATGCCCTCTTCCGGCCAGGCCGGGGCATTCTCCGGGCCGCTCCAAAGGGCCTCCTGGTTCGGATGACCGAGAATCTGGCCGGAACCGTTCCACAGGAAGGCGCCCAAGCCAGTCTCCCCATGGGCCAGGGGCCAGGCGATCAATCCGAGGCTTCCAGAGTCCGTTTCCACCATCTCGAACAGGTAGCCATGGTGGAACAGCAGGCGGCCGTCGTCGAAGAGTTTCGTGTCGGGCAGACGCCGTCCTAGGTCCGTTTCCTCCGCGACCAGGGCGGAGAGCTGGGGCAGCGGCGTGCCCTCCGCAGCGTGGACCTCTCCCATGGGAAGGGATCCGCCCAAGAGTCGCAAGGCGCGCAGGGCATCCATCTCATTCTGCTTGAGGGCCAGGGATTGAAGCAGGGGCAAGGACACCAGCACCACCACGAAACCCACCACCCACAGGAGAATCCGATGACCGCGCAGGAAGGCCGGCAGCTTGCGGGAAGGGCGCGTGCGCTCGGCTGTGGAGTCGGACAACAGTTGGCCAGAACCGGCTGCTGCACTCTCCGGGGAGGCACCGGAAACAGAGCTGATGGAGGTGGGGCTGTCGTACGTCAATGAAGTGCTATTCTGTCAAGCGACCTGAGGCTCAGTCGGCTGTCTACACGGGCTCTGATACCGAAGGCGCAGACGGGAATCAACCCATCGATTTGCCCATCCATTCACGAATGAGAACCCTGCCCCTCGACAAACTTCCCCGACCCCTGCTCGAGGCCGCGAGAAGCGTCTCCACGCGACTTCTGAGCGCTGGCTACGAGGCTTGGATTGTTGGTGGAGCCGTGCGAGATTTGTTGCTGAATCTGTCCCCCAAGGACGTCGACATCGCGACAAATGCCCACCCGGATGAGGTCGAGCGCTTGTTCAAGAAGACCAGCGCCGTGGGCAAAGCCTTCGGCACGATCGTCGTGCACCAAGCGCGCCATGAGTTCAGCCCGGAACTTCAAGCAGAGCTCGAAGCTGCCAGCGGCGTGGACATCGAAGTCACCACCTACCGCGCCGATGGCGAGTACCTGGACGCCAGGCGCCCCGAGCAGGTCAGCTACTCGACGCGCCTGGAAGACGACGCCGCACGCCGCGACTTCACCTGCAATGCGCTCTTCGGCAGTGCCCTCACGGGCGAGTTGCGCGATCCCACCGGTGGGCTTGAGGATTTGCTCCAAGGTCGCTTGCGTTGCGTCGGGGAGGCCCGCGAGCGCTTCACCGAAGATGGCTTGCGCCTGATGCGTTTGGCCCGTTTTGAAGGGCGTTTCGGCCTGCAGCCGTCCCCCGAAACCCTGGCCGGAGCGCGGGCCGCCGCGGACTCCTTGCGAGGCGTGAGCCCCGAGCGCATTCGGGTGGAGTTGGAGGGCATGTTCGCCAGCCAGAACCCCTTCCTGGCGCTCACGCGCCTGGTGGACCTGGGGCTCTTGGAGCGGGCCTTCGCCGCCATGGGGGGCCAAGCACCCGGGCAGTGGTCCGAGCGCATCCAGCTCTTCCGGGGCACTTCCGGTGGCTTCTGCGCGGGTCTCGGATTCGCCCTCTTGCTCGCTCCACACTCGGCGCACGACTCGAGCGCCGCGCAAGCCATGGGGCAGGCGGCCCTCGAATTCCTGCGGCCCTCGAAGGCTCTGCTGCGGACGGTGACGAGTCTTTGGGACGGGGCGCGCCAGCTGCGCCGTCTGTCCCTGCTCTCCGAATGCAAGCCCTCCCAGAGCTTCCCGCTCTTGCGTAGCGACCACTGGCCAGAGATCCTGCGCTTGATCCAGATTCAAGCCGTGAACGCAGCTGCGCCCGGGGAGTTGGCGCACCAACTCGCGACCGCGCAAAGCTTGGAAGCTCAGCGCTCGGCCCTGCCCGCTGACACCCTGAACCCGCCGCCGCTGTTGTCCTCCACGGATCTGGCGGCAACGCAAATTGCTAGAGGTCCACGCTGGGGCGAGTTGTTGCGAGAAGCGGGGGACCTGCAAGTGGATGGGGAACTGCTCGACCGACAAGCGGCTTTGGACTGGCTCGCCAGGCAAGCGAGCGCTCCCGGATCCTGATTTCCCGTCACAGGTTCCGCGGTCTAGCGAAAGGGCCAGCATCTTCACGCGCGCCCACTCTCCCCATCAACGACCGCCCATCACAATCATGTCTAGCCCATCCGCCGCCCTCAGCGATTCCTCTCCATCTCGTCCCGGACTCCTCTGGATGGCGCGTGGCCTCGCTTCCGTGATCCTGCTGCAAACCCTCTTCTTCAAGTTCAGCGCCGCCCCCGAGTCGGTCTACATCTTTGAGCAGTTGAACGCGGAACCCTGGGGCCGCATCGGTTCTGGAATCATGGAAGCGATCGCGATCCTCTTGTTGCTGGCACCCTTGGGCTCACGCATGACGGCCTTCGGCGGGCTGCTCACCATGGGCGTCATGGGCGGCGCGCTCGGCTCGCACCTAACCATGCTCGGCATCGAAGTGCAGGGAGACGGCGGCCTGCTGTTCGGCTTGGCGATCCTGACCTTCCTGTGCGCGACCCACGTGACATGGACCTTGCGTCGGAGTTTACCTCTGCTGGGTGGCGCGCAGTAGGGGCTGCGGAACCTGTCAACAACATTGAGACACATCCGTGTCGAGTTTAGTGGAGGGCGAGGCTGCTTGAGCTGTCCCCCGCTGGCGGGTTGATCCACGCCGCGCTGGGGGTCTCTGGTCTCCTCGGCACGTCGTGGACAAACCGTTCGGGATGGGCCTTCTGGGCGGCAAATAGCACCGCATGGCGGGCGTCCAAGATCTTGTCTGCTTGACCGTAGTGAACCGATTCAGGCGTCAGCACGCTGATGCCGCCGTGGCGGTGGTCGCCGTTGTACCAGTCGAAGAAGGTGCCGCAAAAAGCCCTGGCGTCCTGGATGCTTCCAAAACGACCGGGAAACGAAGGGCAGTACTTGAGCGTCTTGAATTGACTCTCCGAGTAAGGGTTGTCGTTTGAAACATGAGGACGGCTGTGCGTCTTCGTGACCCCGAGATCCGCGAGGAGATGTGCGACCAGCTTGGACTTCATCGACGAACCTCGATCTGCATGGAGCGTGAGCTGTCCTTCTGAAATGGACTGCTTCGTGCAATTCTCCTGGATCAGGCGTTCTGCCAGAAGCGCGCTCTCACGCTCGGCCACCATCCACCCGACGACGTAGCGGCTGAAGATGTCGAGGATCACGTACAGGTGGAAGTAGCTCCACTTGACCGGCCCCCCTAGCTTGATGATGTCCCAGGACCAAACTTGGATCGGCGCGGTCGCAAGCAGTTCAGGCTTGGCGCAGGTCGGATGACGAAGCTGATCCCGCCGCTCGCGAACTTCCATGGACTCACCGAGAACGCGATACATCGTGCGCTCTGAGCACATGTAGGTGCCTTCGTCGAGAAGCGTGGCGAAGACTTCACCGGGCGCTTTGTCCACGAAACGCGTGGAATGCAGGGTTTCAAGCACACCGTCACGTTCGGCAGTGGATAGTTTGCGCGGCGCTGGCCTCGGTGGTCGAGTCGACCCCGGGGTCTCCCGTCGGCGTTGGCGGTACAAAGATGCCCGAGGCACACCAAGGGACTTGCATGCTGCCGCGACGCCTGCAGCTTGCGCGAGTGCTTCAACGGCTCGTCCCGGCCTTTGTCGGGGGGCCTGGTTTCGTGGTCCTTGGTCATGTGCAGTCACCTTTCGCCCTCCTGTAATTAGTGGGAGGGATGTGTCTCGCGCATGTTGGCAGAGAGGGCCGGGGAATGGGGCGTAGCCAGGAAGTGGGACCCCTTGGCCCAGCTGAGCGGCTGCTTTTCCAGGCGGGTGGTGCCAACCCTGCCAGGTGCCTAGGCGCAGTCCTGCCAGATGCCAGCGTGCTGGAAAACGGATCTTAGGGGTGGGACCCTCTGGCCGAACTGAGGTGGGACCCTATGGGCGGTCCTTGACGCTCTCTGCCCCGAAATCGGCATTCCGGAACCGTCTAGCATGTTCTCGAGGTTCGCAGACCGTCTGGAGTGGGGTTCGAGCTAGACCCCAACTCGCCGGTTCCTATCCCGACACCCTCCCAGAGAACCCGGTTTGGCTCTTGCTGGCTGGCTGACTCTGCCGTTATGACGCTGTATGTACGGCGACCCCAATGGAGTCCACACGATGATCAAGAGAATCAGCAAAGTCGGAAACAGCAGCGCACTTATTTTTGACCGAGCCCTGATGGAGCTCATAGGCCTGAAGGAGGGCGGCGAGGTATTGCTGACCGTGAAGAACGGCTCACTCATCATTACCCCTGCAGACCCTAGCCTGGCGGACCCGGATCGATTTCAGGCCGCTCTGGATCGAGTCGCGACGGACCGCAAAGAGGTTCTTCGACGGCTGGCTGAATGACCGCTCATCCCCACTTCTTGAGCACTGACCATGTGCTCGCAATTCACGAGCGGCTGATTGGGGAGTTTGGAGGGGATCCTTCCGTCTGCGATCATGGATTGCTGGAGTCAGCAGTTCGTCTTCCCCGTGCAACCTTCGATGGGGAACTCCTGCATGGATCCCTAGGGGAAATGGCGGGAGCCTATCTCTTTCACCTGTGCATGAACCATCCGTTCGTGGATGGAAACAAACGGACTGCACTAGCTGCGGCTGAAGTGTTCCTGCTTGTGAACAGCGTGAAGTTCGTGGCGACAGACGAGGAGTTGTACGAGCTAACCATTGGGGTAGCGGCAAGCCGAACCTCAAAGAGCGATGTCGCCGAGTTCTTCAAAGAGCACATCGCCAAGACCCCGGCTGAGTAGGCGCCGACCGGGGCTTGCGCAATCGCTTGTTACAGGTCCAGCGTAAGGCGTTGGTGCATTCAGAAAGTCCTCCTGGGGTCCCGGGCCCTACCCCGAGTGTCGTCGCAACTTGCCAGGCTTCCCTCCGCCCACGAAAAAACGCCCCTGTAAACCAGGCGCGCTTAGCCTTCCCTCATGAAGAGAAGGGTGGCTCTCAGCTCATGACTCGAATCTCTCGCCGTTTGGTTGTCTCGCGCAGTCGCCGACGACTCCCTTCGAAGCGCTGTTCGCGCTCGAGGGCACTTGCCCTTTAGCGCGGGCGCTTCCCGCGCTTCGCTGACGACCGCCCGTTTGGTTTTGCGGACTCTCCGCGATCGCCATTCTGAACCTTGGCTGGCTTCTTCGCGCGACTGTCGCGGGAGGCTTGCAGGGCTTCCCGGGGAGGGTTGGAAGGGATAAGGCACCTCTTGCCCGAACCGATCAGGTCCGCACGGCCGGAGTCCAGCAGGGCCTGCTTGACGGTGAAGTAGTTCTCTGGCGCGAAGTACTGCATGAGGGCTCGCTGCAAGTTGCGGTCCTTGAGCTTCTTGGTGGTTTCCACCGGCTCCATGGTCATGGGGTTCAAACCCGTGTAGTGCATGCACGTGGCGATGTCCATGGGAGCGGGGATGAAGTCCTGCACTTGCAGGGGCTTGTAGCCGCGCGCCTTCAAGAAGATCGCCATCTCGATCATGTCTTCGGCGTTGGAGCCCGGGTGGGAGGCGATGAAGTAGGGCACCAGGTACTGTTCCTTGCCGGCGCGTTTGGAGGCTTCTTCGAAGGCCACGGCAAACTCGTCGAACTCGCCGATCTCGGGCTTCTTCATCAAGCGCAGGACCTTGGGACTGGTGTGCTCCGGAGCCACCTTGAGGTGACCGCCCACGTGATGGGCGGCGAGCTCTTCCAAGTACTCCGGCGACCGGATCGCCAGGTCCGTGCGAACTCCGGATTGGATGTTCACCTTCTTGATGCCTTCGATCGCGCGACTCTTGCGCATCAAGTCGATGGTCGGCCCGTGGTCCGTGCCCAACAACTTGCAGATGGTGGGGTGCACGCAGGAAAGGCGCCGACAGATTTTCTCGACCTCGGGCTTCGTGCAGCGCATGCGATACATGTTCGCGGTCGGTCCGCCGAGATCGCTGATGTGCCCTTTGAAGTTGGGGTCCTTGGCGAGGCCTTTGACTTCGCCGAGGATCGACTCTTCACTGCGGCTTTGGATCGTGCGCCCTTGGTGCATGGTGATCGAACAGAACGTGCAACCTCCAAAGCACCCGCGCATGATCGTGACCGAGTCCTTGATCATCTCGTGGGCGGGAATAGGTTCTTGGTACGAAGGGTGCGCGACCCGCGTGTAGGGCAGGTCATAGATCGCATCCATCTCCGCTTCATCCAAGGGCAGGTCGGCGGGGTTGATCACCAGGGTGCGATCCCCGTGGGCCTGCAGCAAGCGGCGCCCGTTGAAGGGGTTGGTCTCGTGGTGCAAGTCGCGGGTGGCGATGGCGAAGGCGTGGTGGTCGGTCTTGACCGCTTCGAAGCTGGGCAGTTCGCGGGTCTCGTGTTCGGACTCAGGCAGCTCGGCGTTCTTGCCCAAGAGGTAGGCGACCCCGCGCAGATCCCGCAAACTCTCGAGGCCCAGGCCCGCTTTGAGGCGTTCCGCAATGGACACGAGCACGCGCTCACCCATGCCGAAGCCCAAGACGTCCGCCTTGCTGGAGACCATGATGCTGGGCCGCACGTTGTCGGACCAATAGTCGTAGTGCGCCACCCGGCGCAAGGAGGCTTCGACCCCGCCGATCACCACGGGCACGCCCTTGAAGGCTTCGCGACAGCGTTGGGCGTAGACGTTGGTGGCGCGGTCCGGGCGCAGGTCGATGCGACCACCGGGGGAGTAGGCGTCCTTGTTGCGCCGTTTGCGATTGGCCGTGTAGTGGTTGATCATGGAGTCCATGTTCCCCGCACTGACCGCGTAGAAGAGTTTGGGCCGGCCGATCTCGCGCCACGGGTCGGCGCTTTTCCAATCTGGCTGGGAAAGGATCGCCACTCGAAAGCCCTTCGCCTCCAACACGCGGCCCAAGAGTGCAGCCGCGAAGGAAGGGTGATCTAGGTACGCGTCTCCGCTCACGAAAACGATGTCGACTCCGTCCCAGCCGCGCGCTTTGATTTCGGCGCCGCTGGTGGGGAGGAAGGTCTCTGCGGGGGGCTGCCCCAAGTTGGCTTTCATTCGAGGATGTCCTTAGGGCGTCGCGCGCCACTCCACTT
>CALCXM010000035.1 GCA_937905825.1 uncultured bacterium | reverse complement strand
CTGGCTGTGGAGTTGGAACACTCGCAGAGCGCCGTGCGCGTGAAAGGCGAATTCCTGGCCAACATGAGCCACGAGCTTCGCACTCCGATGAATGGGGTGATCGGCATGGCCGACCTGCTCGCCGATACGCAGCTTACGGACGAGCAACAGGAGTACGTGGACACGATCCGCACGAGTGGTTCCGCCCTGGTCTCGATCATCAATGACATTCTCGACTTCTCCAAGATCGAGTCCGGACAATTCGGGATCGACAACGTGGAGTTCGAGCTCCAGGAACTGCTGGACAGCATGAACGATGTGTTGGCTGTGCGAGCTCACAGCCAGGGACTCGAGTATGTGTGCATCGTCGAGAGGGGCGTCCCTAGATCGCTCTCCGGGGACCCGATGCGTGTGCGTCAAGTGCTCACGAACTTGTTGGGCAACGCGGTGAAGTTCACGGAAAAGGGCAGCGTCTGCTTGCGCGTTGGCATCGAAGCTCGAACCGAGACTCACGTCACCCTGCGCATCACCGTGGCGGACACGGGCATTGGGATCGCAGAGGTCAATCAGGACAAGTTGTTCGACGCCTTCACCCAAGCCGAGGCATCCACCACTCGCAATTGGGGCGGTACGGGGCTCGGGCTCACGATCTCAAAGAAGCTCGTGATGCTCATGCAGGGCGAAATTCGTCTCGAGAGCGAAATCGGCAAGGGAACCCAGTTCCATTGCGTCATCCCCTTCGAAGTGAGCCCTGGGGGAACCAATACGGAGCGCGTGCCGAGAACCCCTCTCCTTCAATCAGGACGTGCGGCGCGAGTGTTGGTCATCGACCCCAGTCTGCTCGCCTGGGAGTCCATGACACGCTGGTTGGATTGCTGGGGCGTGGAGTCCTCGCATGCAGGCGACTTGTCACTGGGAATTGAGGAACTTCGCCGAGCCGTAGAATCAAACGAGGCCTACGACTTCGCCCTCCTCGATTCCGGTCTTGCCCAGGACCCCACGGTCGACCTCGCCGGCGCTTTGAGCGACAAGAGCCTCGGCCAGGTGCGTTGGATCCGGTCTTCTCCGTTCGGCGTGGCCAAGGAATCCGAATCAATCATCGAGGAGCACTGCTCTGCATCCGTCTCGAAGCCCGTCAAACCATCCTCGTTGCATCGAGTGCTGGAGCGCTTGCTCAATCACGAGGAGCTCGGCGACCTAGCCAACGCAGAACCGGCAGCAGCGCTCCCCTCGGGAGCCGCGCCAGCTCCCGTTCCCACTCTCAACTCGACGCCGATCCTCTTGGTTGAGGACAACCCGATCAACCGCAAGCTCGCCATCAAGCTCCTGGAGAAACTGGGCTACAAGAACATCCAGATAGCGGAGAACGGGAAAGAGGCGGTTCATTTGCTCGAACAGCAGCACTTCGGCATTGTCCTCATGGATTGCCAGATGCCGATCATGGACGGCTACGAAGCTTCGCGCATCATTCGAAGCGCGACTTCGTCCGTGCTCGACCATCAAGTGCCGATCCTGGCACTGACGGCAAATGCAATGGAACAGGACCGGCTAATGTGCATCGAAGCCGGCATGGACGAACACATTGCCAAGCCAATTGATCGAGTGGCCCTAGCGGACGCGCTCGCGCGGCGCATTCAAGCGCTCCCCGATGGAGCGCCGGGTCCTTCCTGAGCTGGACCCTGCACGCCCCGCAGCCGTCAGCGCGAGCGGGCGGGAGCCGTTCTCACTAGGGATTCCACTGCACGCCAATGGCGTTGCTCCAGTTCATCTCCGACGTGCACGTGCCGTGTGCATCGTCGCGATAGGAGAACTGGTAGCGGCCGAACATTCCCGCCGTGATGCTGCCTGTGTGCGCCAAGCGCACGGTAGTCGTGCAGTTCCCCTGGGCGTTGACCGGCACCGTTTCTAAGCGCACGACGCTGCCGCCGACGCACGACAAGCCGTCGCCAAAGGGCGCGCCCTCGCTGCCGTTGCCTAGAAGGTTGAACTGCAAGAAGACGCCGATGGAGCCTGGCGTGCAACCGAACACCCGCAGGGCTAGCTCGTCCTCGGTCACGCTGGCCTGCCCCATAGAGCTCAAGAGCGAGCCGCTGGCGAAGGCGCTGTTCGCGCATCCGGCCTGGCCACAGTACAGGGAGCTATCGTTGTAGTTCTTGCAGGGGCAACTCGCGCCGGAGCGATCTCCGAAACAGAAGGAAGTCTCCGCTGACACCGGACTCACGATCTGCTCCAACTGGCTCTTGAGTGCCATGTAGGCAGCGTGGGCTTCCGCGGTGGTCGCAGGCAACAGGTTGTGCTGCTCGAGCGGGTCAACGCGCAAGTCGTACAGCTCGTCCGTGATGTTCTGCTTGTGGACCAGCTTGAAGCCCTTCTTGTTGCGCACGGCCGCGCGCCCCACCGTTGTGCTGTCCCAGCACGCACCGACCGGGCCGAAGTGGAAGGAGAACGCGTAGTCGCGCACTTGCTCTGCACTCCCGTCAAGGATCGGCAGCAGCGACACACCGTCGG
The DNA here is from genome assembly GCA_937905825.1 of uncultured bacterium. Classification (GTDB taxonomy): domain Bacteria; phylum Planctomycetota; class UBA1135; order UBA1135; genus JABACD01. Next base: position 20,862 of record CALCXM010000035.1, on the reverse strand, counting down.
TCTGATAGCGCTCCCAATTTGGCAAAGTGATCTCGGCCATGGTCGCCCAAATGTCCACAGTGGAACACAAGGCGTCCACCTTCTGTCCACGCAGGGCCGGCGCGATCCACGCGGGTTGTGACACGCCGGGGGCGGCGCCGATGATCAAGGGAACGTTGATTCCCTGCTGGTAGACCGTTCCCTTCGCGTGGGTCGGATCGTAGCTAGGAGGGGGTTCCAGCGGACTGGTCGGCGGCGCGATCGAAGGCGTCGGGTCCAAGGAGTTTTTTTCGGTCCCGTTGTCCGAGCGAATGATCACGATCGTCTGTCGTCGCTGGACGGGAGTCAACGCGCTCAACACCTCACCGATCGCCTTGTCGGCGGCTTCCAAGCCAGCCTTCACCCGCCGATGCACGAAGTGGTACGTATTCGTGTCGTTGGACGGATCCAGCGGGTTGTCCGCCGGTCGGTACGTCAGAATCGTGTCGGCGTACGGAAACTGAGTATCTCCGGTCATTGTCGCGGTCGGCCCCAACTCTCCATCCGGCACAGGATCGCGCCAAGGGGAATGCGAGTAGTGGAACCAATGCCGAAGGATGAAGGGCTTGTTCGTCCCGGGAATCATCGCAATCGAGTCCTGGACTTCCGCGGTACCCATCCAGGGTCCCTGCCCAGTCACCTGGGTGGCACCTTGGGCGTTCGCCACCGTGTGCGTGTATTGCGAGTAGTCCCCACCGAACGAGTTGCCCACGTTGCTTTGGTGACTGTTCGGATTTGTGAGACAACCGCGATACTCATTCATGCCTCCATCCTCGATGGGGCTCATGGGATCGTCCTGACCGTTGCCCAAGTGCCACTTGCCAACTTGCAGATGAAGGTACTCACTGCCCTCGGCCTTATGGGCCAAGGGCATTGCCATCATCGCCGGGGTCAGAGGCATGGGCTCGTTCAGGTTGACCGTCTCGCCAATGCCGGTTCCATAGGGATGGGCAGGTGAAATGATCGGGTAACGCCCAGTCAACGCCGCTGCGCGGTCCGGTGAACACACCGGGTGCGCCCAGTAGTTTCGAAAGGCGATGCCGGACTGAGCGACCGCATCGATGTTCGGCGTCGAGGGGTACGGGAAGCCAGCAGGCCAGGCGTTTTCCGCGTCGTAGAGCTCGAAGAGTTCCATGCCCACGTCGTCCAAGAGGAACTCGATGACGTTGTAGGGCCCGTCCACGGTCCCTAGGCCTCCCGCGGGGGCGAAGTCCGGCCCAGGTGCCGGCCCGGGAGCCGGGGAGGGTGTCAGCGGGGCGCCGCTAGCGCCCAGCACTTGGGCGAGCAGCAGCCAGATCTGTGGGTGGTGATTCAGCATGGGTGTCGATTCAACTCCGTGGGCAACCTCGAGCGAGGGCACCCCGAGCAAGGTAGTTTACCCAGAATCTGTTTCGCGGGCTTTGAATTGGGCTGCCGGTGTGGGTTTGCGACAGATTCTTCCCTCCCTCAGAACCCGTCATCCCCCGGCAACAGCGCTTCCCCAAAGGTCTGGGCCCCAGGCGGCTCACGCCGTGGCGACCAACCCCTCGCCATATCCTCGGTTTCTGTTAGGGTTCGATCATGCCTGCCCTTCCCAACCGAGACCTGCTCCTGCCTCCCAGCACGCGGCGCATCCTGCACTTGGACGTAGACGCGTTTTTGGCCTCGGTGGAGTGCGCCATGCACCCCGAACTGCGCGGCAAACCTCTGGTGATCGGCGGCATGCCCAACGAGCGCAATCTCGTGATGACGTCCTCCTACGAGGCCCGCGCTTTCGGCATCCGCCCCGGCATGCCCTTGGCCGAGGCCCAGCGCCGCTGCCCACGGGCCATTTTTAGGCGCGGAGACTCCCAAGCCGCCAACCGCCTGCGCGAAGAGATGGTCCAGGTGGTGATGCGCTACTCCCCCAACGTGCAGATCGCATCGATCGACGATCTGCTGGTGGACTTGACCGGCAGCGCGCGCCTGTTCGGATCCGCCTTCGACGTGGGCGTGCGCCTACGGCGTGAGGTTTGGGAGGAAGTCAGTCTGCCGATCACCGTGGGAATTGCCAGCAACGTGACCCTCGCCCGACTGGCCGGAAAGTTGGCCAAACCCGGTGGCGTGGCTGAAATCTGGCCTGGGCATGAATGCAGTTTTTTGAGGGACCTCCCCATCGAGCAACTGCCCGGGGTCGGTCATCGCACCGGGCGTCTGCTCGAGCGCTTCGCCATTCGCACGGTCGGCGATCTGCGCCGGGTTTCGAAGGAAGTGCTCTTCGCCTCCTTCGGACGTTTGGGGCTTGTGCTCTTCGATCGTGCCCGTGGCATTGATCCCGAGAAGGTCGAACCCACCTGGTACACGGATGCCAAAGGCAACTTGCAGCGACGGGTGCCCAAGACGATTCGACGGGACAGCACCTTTGAACCCGAAGAAGGTTCCCGCCGGCGCATCGAAGCCATGTTGGCCTACCTCGTCGATCGCGCCCTCTACAAGCTGCGCGGGTTTGGTTTGCACGTTGCCACGCTGCAAGTGCACGTGCGCTATGTGGACACGCGCCCGCCCTCTTTGCGGCGCGCCCAGCAACAAGACCGCGAGGGACCTTCGGAAGCCGCCACGCGCAAGCTGCGGCGCACCCTCGACCTTCCCACCGACTCCACCGATCGCGTTTGGGAAGAGGCTCTCAGCATGTTTCGTTCTTTGCCTCGGCGACGCGCCTTGGTCAAACGCATCGGCCTGGAGCTTTCCAACTTTTCGGCGGCCAGCGGTTGGCAAACCACCCTCTTTAGCGATCCCCAGGGCGACCGTGCGCGCAGTGAGCACTGCCCCCACGGCTCCCGGGCCGACAGGCAACGACGGCTGGACGACACCATCGACGGGTTGCGCGGCCGCTTTGGCTTCGGGCGTGTTCTGCGCGGATCGAGCTTGCCCCTCTCCGAAACCCATCAACTGGGGCCGGACGGCTACAGACTGCGCACTCCGTCACTCAACCAATGAGAGTGCCGGCGGGCTCCCGATCAGACCGGGCTAGGATTGCTTGCGCGAGCCGGGCTTGCCCATGGCAAGCGTCACTTTCGCGGCCAGCTCCCCCAGCTTGAAGGGCTTCTGCAGGAAGTCATTCGCTCCCGCAGCGAGGATCTCCTCAACCGTGTGGTTGCGCGAATAGCCCGAAACCACGATGACCTTGACGTCGGGGTCAATAGCGACCAAAGCCCGATGAGTGTCGAGACCACCGCGTTTCGGCATCACCATGTCGAGCAGCACAAGATCAAAGGGTTGCTCGCGATAGAGCTCTTCCGCTTGGATGCCGTCCTCAGCTCCGACCACTTCGTAGCCGAAGGATTTCAAAGCACGCAGGGAGAAGTTCCGAACGAGTTGTTCGTCGTCCACCACCAGGACTCGACCGATCCCGGGCGGGCTGGCGCTCTGCTCAACGGGGGCATCCGGCGCGACCCTCGCGCCCACGGAAGGCAAGGTAATGCAGAAGCTCGCACCTTGGCCGGGGATGCTGTCCATGCTGATGTTGCCGTCGAGGGACTTAACCGTCCCATACAGACCAGCGAGCCCCAGGCCCGTTCCCGATCCCACCGACTTCGTCGTGAAGAAAGGATCGAAGATCCGGTCCTGCAGCTCAGGTTCGATGCCGATGCCGTTGTCCGAGAAGCGAATGGCCACGGCGCGCTTGGGGGCGAGGACATTGAAGGTTTCGATCCGTAGCTCGCCCTTGCCGGGACCCAACCCCTTGCTATAGATCGCATCTCGGGCGTTGAGTGCCAGGTTCATGAAGACGTTCTGCAAGTGGGAGGCATCGCCGTACACAACAGGGTTGGCCGCTTCGAGATCGAGCCGAATGACCACGCGTTCGTCGATGCTGTGTTCCATGAGCTGGCGCGTCTCGTGCAACAGCTTGTGCAAATCGATCGGATCAAAGACCGTCGGCTCATTGCGTGAAAAGCGTAGCAACTGCCCCGTGACATCCGCTGAGCGCCCGGCCGCTACGGAGATCATCCGGGCGGCTTCTCGAACGTTCGGGTCGGAGTGCTGAGCGAGCAGTTCGGCGTTGCCCATGATGCTCGTCAACAGGTTGTTGAAGTCGTGGGCAATGCCACCGGCGAGTTGTCCGATCGCTTCCAACTTGCGCGACTGCAAGGCGCGTTCTTGAGCTTCACGCCACTCGGTGATGTCGCTGAACACCAGCACCATCCCCTTCGCGTCTCCCTGGTCCCCGTGAATCTTGGTTCCGCGCTTGGAAACGTAACGCTCGCTTCCGTCGCGGGAGAGTAGCAGGGCGTGGCACTCTAGAATGCTGCCCGAGTCCTTCAACAGGATGTCGTGAAGGTCTGAAGCGATTGGCTCGCCCACCTCGACCGAGCGCAGTTGCACCACGTCCGGCACATGCTTGCCAAGGGCTTCCCCTCGGCGCACCCCAGTGATGGCCTCGGCGACGGGATTGAACTGGGTGATGCGACCCTCGGTATCCGTGGCGATCAGAGCGTCACCGATCGAGTTCAAGGTCGTCCGGAGCTGCTCTTCAGAGTCGCGCAAGGCGTGCTCCGCGCGCCGGTGCTCGGAGACATCGATCACGCTGGCGCGAACCAGATTGCGCCTCTGGCTGGGCAAGTGCACGAGTCGAATCTCACATTGCTTTGTGCGGCCGTCGAGGGTCCTCACAGTGAAGTTGAAGATCTGCTCCGGACCCAAGGCGGAGGCCGTCAAGTACTCCATGAGCACCGCCTGCGAGGAGCGGCCGTCCGGCTGGCACTCGGGCGCGAAGCTCCAGGGCTCCGCGGCTAGGAACTGTTCCGGCGAACAGCCATACATCTCCCGAACGCGATCATTGGCCTCGATGAACCTACCCGCTCGAATGTCGATCACGAGCACGACCTCCGGGGCGCAGTCGATCATGGTCTGGAAGCGAGCGTGGCTGACTCGAAGCTCTTCGAGAACTCGATAGCGCTCGATGGCAAGCCCCGCCACCTGCCCGATACCGCTCATGTAGCTGAGATCATGCACGGAAGGCACTCGAGTTCCGCGCCCCACCAAAGTGATCACGCCCAAAACTTCTCCGCGGGAGTCGGCGATGGGTTGAGAAATGCAACTGCGCGCTTCGATCGCTGCGGCGAGGGCCTGCAGGTCTTTCCAGTCTGGATGGGTGGTGATGTCGCAGACCACAACCTGCTTGTTGCAAGTCACCGCCGTGCCGCAACTCGCTCGGCCCATACCGACCTCAAAGCCAACGAGACTCTCTTCGAAGAGCGGGGGCATGCTGGGAGCAAAGACCCGTTCAAAGGCCTCGCCACGCGCGTCGAGCAGCATGACCACCGCGCGCATGCCGGGATCCGATTCCTCGGCGCGCTGGATAACGCTGACAAGGATGTCCTCAAGGCCCGCACCGGCCGTCAGCAAGTCGAGCACAGAACGGTGAGCCTCTTGAACACGCTTGGCGCGCCAGGCCTCTTCGATATCCGTCAGTTGCAAGAGCCACGAAGAGTGCTCACCCCCGGGCTCAAAGATCGGAGTCAGGGCCATGCGCGCGTAAAGTGTGCTTCCGTCTTTGCAAACATGCCGCTTCTCGATGCCGTCTCCCAATCCCCCCGGGTAGTTCTCGAGGACCTTGCGGCAATAGACCTTGTTCTCCTCGATGTCGAAGGGGTGCGTCACCGTACGTGAGTCGACTTCGAGCAACTCGGCACGGGTGTACCCAAGCATTCGGGCCATGGCCTCATTGACCAACTCGAATTGACCATCGACCGAAACGCGCGCCATTCCCACAGGCAGTTGATTGAAGAACTCCGCCTGAGCCTCGATCGAAGAGCCACGGGTCGGGCTCACAATCTTGATGCTCTCCGGGGAGGCTTGATTGGCGTACGCAGGTGCTTCGCTCGGCGAGAACTTCTCGCTCTTGGGGGGCTGACTGGCGATCCGATGATCTTAAGTGAGCCACCTGATTGCCGACAGAGAGCAGCAGACAATCTCGACCGATGGGGTGCCGAATGCGATGGCGACTCCTTCCCAATTCCGGTTCATCCGGGGACCCAACCAATCCAGGGGTGACCGGGAGTCCGCTCAGCCGGTAGCGCTGCGCGCCAACGAAAAAACCGGCGAGTGTCCCTGGGGACACTCGCCGGTCTGACTGGTTCCGTCGAGGGCTACACCGGCGGCGGAGGGATGCGACTCGGGGGCGTGACGCGGGGCGTGGTGCGCTTGGGGAGGGGCGCAACTGGTATTTTCTGCAGGGAGACTCCGCGAGTGACCACTGGGTTCGACGCGTGGCGCAAACGCTCTTGAGTTTGAATCGCGTTGCGGACCTGTCGCCAATCGCAGAAGCCGTGCTGGACGAGTGCTTCGCCAAGGCGCATGCCAGTCGCTTTTTGAATGGCGAGACCTTTGTCGAGCTGCTCTTGAGTGAGCGTGTGGTTGCCCACCAAGATCGTCCCCAGCAGCGAATTCTGCCATTGGTTCATCTCGAGCGGAGTGCTCTGCGCAAATGTCCCGTCCCCGTCCTGACTATCCCCGTAGGTCTGCATCTTGACGCGCAAGCTGAGCGCGTCCTTGAGGGCTTGCGGCATCACGTGGCCGAGCTGGGCCAGGGCCTCGCCCAGGCGAATCTTCTCCCGTGTTTGGACTTCCATGGCCTCGGCCACCTGCTCCGCGCTGACCAGACCCAGTTGCACGAGGAACTGTCCCAGCCGCATGCTGCTCAGATCATGGGCATCGCCCGACACGGCCGACTTCGCGTTGAGTTTCAACGTATGGGGCGGCTTCGTCGGCACTGCGGACCCTTCGGGCGCGAGCGCGACCTCTCCTGTGGCGAGCACTTCCAAGTTGCGATACATGGTGCACTCGGCATTCACCAGCAGCCGGGTCAGCATGGTCAGCATGGCCTGGGCGGTTGGCTGTTGTCCGTCGGCGAGATAGCGCATCAAGTCCGATGCAGCGTCCAGCATGAAGCCCAGCTCCGGGTGGTTGACCGTCGGAATCGCCCCCTTCAAGTCGTACAGATTGCCCTGCAGCTCAAAGAGAGTGTCGTGGTCGTCAGCGGAGGAATTAGCGACCCTGCGGACAAGGTCGCCAATGTTGATGTTCGTGCTCATACGTCGAAGGGGTGTTTGGAGGGTAAAGCGCTATCGACCCTCTTCGACCGTGGTCTTGACGCCAAACCGCGCCAAACCGCCCTCAACATAAGATGCTACATCTAAAGCACTTACAAACCCTCTTCCCTAGGGCGCAACCGACAGGGCAATCCGGTTGGTGAGGCGCTCGACCGTATTTTGCCCCCCCAGTTCGTAGACGTAGAAGTCCAATTGCCCACCCACGAAGTCCGCCAGGAAGCCCGCTGGGGGCAGGAATTGGGCGTGCGCGGCGCCGCCAGGGCCAAGGGTCCCGGCGGAATTGGGCAGGTTGGGGGACCCCGGGCTGTTGACCGTAAAGCTCAAAAAGCGATCGCGGTTGAGAGGCAGCTGGAGATTGCCGAAGGGCACACCGGGCTGGGTTCCCGAAGCGCTGCCGAGCAGGTGGTAGCTCGCCCCGGGCGCGCCGGGCGAATCGATGTCAAAGCCCACCAGCGCTCCCGTGCCCGAGGAAATCGTGTGATGGTCGGCGAAGAGCTCCCCCGCGGACTCCGCGGAGATCTCCACATCCGGAGTTAGCTGGACGTCACGAATTCCGTCTTGCACGACGATCCGCAGTTGGGAGGTTCCGACCAGCGCCGCGCCGCTCACACTGAAATGATGGGTCCCGTTGCCATTGTCCGTGACCGGGGAGATCGTGAGGGCCGGCCCATCCGCCACGCTGACTTGAATCGTCTGTCCGCCAACAATCAGGGGGCGACCGTTGACGTCCATCAGGCTGATGTCGACGTCCACGGAATCCGCGCTGCCGGTGCGCAGCAGCTGAGCGCTCTGCAGCACTTCCGTCTTGTAGTGGTCCGGTCGGCCCTGAAGGCTCGCCCGCCAGAAGTCGAACTTGCGGCGCAAGACTCCCACAGGGTCGGGCGTGTTGGGGTTGCCAATTTCGCTGATCAAGGCGTAGTAATCGCCGTTACTGCAGTTGTTGCTCGTGACCGTGCAGGTGGCGCTGTCGGTGTCACCGAGGCGCGCATCGATCAAGAAGGACGTGTACGAAGCGTGGCGGAACTCCTCGGGCTGACCACAGGGAGGCGAAAGATCGCAGGAACAGCGTCCATCTCCCCCCTTTGCCGTGGCGGCCTCCATGGCGAGCATGACGCGCTGGGCCAGGTCCCCCTTTCCATTCAACAGGGCCGCTTCCGCAGCAAACACCACCTCGTCCTGGGAGAGCACGTTGCCCTGTATCGCGTAGCGCAGGGTTCCGACCTCACCGGTCACGCCCAGGGCCGCGTTTCCACAGCCAGCGCCCGTGAACGTCTCGGGGGAGCCGTTCATGCTCACGATGCCGAACTGACGCACAGGCAAGTTGCTGCCCGCGGCGAAGACGTCGGCGAGGATCTCCGTGGAAGTCTTGCCCGCTTGGAAGCCTGTGAACATCACGCCCTTGGCCAAGTGCAAGACGAAGGACTGGCTAGCCCCGCCACCCTTGCCAACGGCCACGCAGGCGATCGGCCCAGGCAAGTAGAAATCCGGGATACAGGTCGCTCCGGCCACGATGACTTCGCCGGTTGCCGTGTCGACCACGACGATCGACCAGGTGGCCTCGGCGGGCAGGGTCAGGGCAGCAGCCGCAAGCAAGGTGGTGAAGAGGCGCAGAGACAGGCGGCGAAATCGTTTGAACAGCATGGCAACGGGTGGGATCCAAGGTGGAGTGGACGCTCAAGGGTACCCCGAAGTCTGCGTCCCTGCGGGAAAAGGCCGGCAACGGATCCTGCGGCGTGGCCAGGGCAGTTAGGACCCTGGCCAGCCCCGCAGATTCCCGCGGACCGCAAGGCTGTGCTCGCCCGCGTCCGTGCCTGAGCCATCCAGCTCCAAAGGCAACCGTGGGCGCCTCCGCGCGGAATGGATCCACCAGCTTTTGGGGGGCAGCGCGCATCTCTGTCGAAGAGTACTTTTCGTTCAGAGCCTTCGCTCCAGGGCCTGCGCAACCGTTATTCGTCGCCATCCGGGAACCCGTTGAATCCATAGGTTCAGTGCCGAAGTCGGTCGGCGCTGCGGAACGGAGCTTGGAACTCTGAGGTGAGATTGCTTTTTCAACGGCCGGCTAGGAGTGAAAGACCGGGCGCTCAAGTAGAATCACGCTCACTTCCAGCATGTCACGACCCCAAGAACCACAAGAGCGCAGCTTAAGTCTGCTGCGAGCCACTTCGGTCGGGGTCGGCGCCATCGTCGGCGGCGGGATCTTGGCCTTGGCAGGTAGTGCCTTCGCAAGCAGCGGCCCAGCGGCCATCATGGCCTTCGCCTTGAACGGCGTGATCGCCCTGCTGACGGCCCTGACCTTTGCGGAGATGGCCTCCAAGTTCCCCGAGTCCGGCGGGACCTACGCCTTCTCGCGCAAGGTGCTTTCGGTCGAGGCAGCCTTCATCGTCGGTTGGGTGGTTTGGTTCGCTTCCGTGGCCGCGGCGGTGCTGTACGCCATCGGCTTCTCGCACTTCGCACTCTTGCTGCTGCGCGATCTGTGGGTCTTGGCCGATCACGAGCCCGTTGCCTGGATGAACGGGAAACACACCGTGCGCATCGGTGCGATTCTGACCACGGCCTTCCTGTCGATCTGGTCGACTCGTAGCCGCGGCGGTCCCAGCTCCTGGGTCAACATTGTGAAGGTCGCCGCCTTTGCCTTGCTCCTGATCGGTGGTGCCTGGGCCCTTGCGCAACGTCCGCTGGGCGAGACCAAAGCCGCACTGACCCCCTTCTTCGATGGCGGCTACAAGGGCCTGTTGCAAGCCATGGGATTCAGCTTCATCGCCCTGCAGGGTTTCGATTTGATCGCTGCGGTGGGCGGAGAGGTCAAGGATCCCGAACGCAACTTGCCGCGGGCCATGATCGGCTCTCTGTCCATTGCCCTGGTCATCTACTTGCCCCTGCTCTTCTTCGTTGTCACCGCCGGCATTCCGCCAGGGACATCCATTCGAGCCATGGCGGAAGTGGACCCCGAGGGAATCGTTTCCTTGGCGGCCGTCGAGTTCCTGGGCCCCTTCGGTTATTGGTTGGTGACCTTCGCCGCGGTGCTCGCCATGTTCACCGCCCTGCAAGCCAACTTGTTCGCTGCATCGCGCATCGCGTTCTCCATGGCCAGGGACCGCACCCTGCCTAACTTCCTGCGCAAGAAGCAAATCAAGAGCGGAAACCCGGCCAACGCGATCCTGGTCACGGCGACCCTGGTGTGCTTGATGCTGCTCGTTCTACCGGACGTTGGAACTGCAGGTGCGGCGGCCAGTTTGATCTTCTTGGTGACCTTCGCGATGACCCATGTCATTTCGATTCTCGTTCGCCAACGCAGCACCCTGCGCCCCCCTCCCTTCCGCACTCGCTGGTTTCCTTTGGTGCCGGTGCTCGGAGGCCTGTCCTGCTTGGGGCTCGCGATCTTCCAAGGGGTCTACGTTCCAGAGGCGGGGACGATCGCCTTGGTCTGGATGGGAGTCGGCGGCTTGCTGTTCCTCGTGCTCTTTGCGCGCGGGGCCCGCGTCCACGATGCGATGACCACCGCGATCGAGCCCGAACTGGTCACCCTGCGCGGCAATGCGCCCTTGGTGCTCGTCCCGATCGCCAACCCGGCCCATGCGCACATCATGATCTCCTTGGCGGACGCCATGGTGCCCGCGAATGTGGGTCGCGTGCTCCTGCAAGCGGTGCTCGTCGCTCCGCCTGACTGGGATCCGGAAGTGGATACCGGCCCCATCGAGCGCTTGCAAGCACTCTTGCCTCGACTGCTAGCGGCCTCGTCCAAGATTGGCATCCGCACGGAGATGCTGACCACCGTCGCCCGCGATCCGATGGCGGAAATTGCTCGCGTAACCCGCCTGCACCGCTGTGAGTCGGTCGTCCTAGGACTCAGTCAATTCTCGACAAACTCAGAGGGCACGCCCTTGGAGCTGTTGCTTGGAACCTTGGACGCGGACGTCGTGATCGTACGAGCCCGGGGCGAATGGGATTTCGGAGCTGTCCAACGCATCTTGATCCCCGTCGGTGGGCAAGGAGGCCACGAACACCTCATGGCCCGAATCCTTGGAAGCCTTTCGCGCCACGCTGCCCGAGAGACGATCTTCGTGCGAGTGGTCCCAACGGACACTCCCTCCAAACAAGTCGAACGCATGACCCGCGACCTGGAACAGCTGGGCGAGGACGTCATCGGAGAAGGCGCCCGGGGGGTCGTTTTGCTCAGCAACCATCCCGCTGAGGCGGTGGCAGAAGAAGCCAAGAAGTGCGACATGCTGATGCTCGGAGTGCAACGTATTGGGCGACGCAACAAGGTCTTTGGAGGCTTCACGCGCGACCTGGCCAGCAACACGGACTGCCCCCTGATCGTGATCAGTCGCCGGGGTTAGACCTCAAGAACTTGTCCCCGGCGCCTGCCCGCGCCGTAGATTTTGGGCCCCGGCCCAACGCCGCATGCATCAAGAGAAAGCTCCCCTCACCATGGCACGCATCGTGAGCACCTGGTGGCCCCTGGCCGCTAGCTGGTTGCTGATGGGCATCGAGCTGCCGATCTTGACGGCGGTCGTGGAGCGCATGGATCACCCGCACGTGAACTTGGCTTCCTACGGGTCCGTGGTGTTCCCCTTGGCCTTGATCATTGAGGCCCCCATCATCATGTTGCTGGCCGCCGCCACGGCCCTCGTACGCGACAAGCAATCCTACAAGCGCCTGCACCTGTTCATGACGGGGACCAGCATCGCGTTGACGGCAGTCCACCTGGGCGTGGCCTTCACTCCGCTGTTCGACTGGATCTTCAACGAACTGCTCGAAGCTCCCAAAGAACTGCTCGAGCCCTCGCGCATCGGCCTGCGCATCATGACCCCTTGGACCTGGGCCATCGCCTACCGGCGTATGCAGCAGGGTGTCTTGATTCGGGCTGGACTTTCCCGTTCGGTGGGAGTTGGGACGCTCGTGCGACTGCTTGGAAACCTGTGTGCCATGCTGATCGCCGGGCAACTCACCGACGCGCCGGGCATCATCGTGGGCACCGTGGGCATCGCGACAGGCGTGACCATGGAGGCTATTTTCTCCGGGATCCTGGTGCGGCCCGTGGTGAAGCAACTGCCTGATCTGCCGGGTCCCGGGGTTTCCAGCTTGAGCTGGGGCAGACTCTTGAAGTTCTATTTGCCCCTGGCCATGACTCCGTTCATCACGCTGATCTTGCCCTTGGTCGGCTCCGCCGCGATGGCGCGCATGGCCAGTCCGATGCTCTCTCTGGCGGCCTGGCCGGCCGTCCACGGGTTGGTGTTCCTGTTTCGAGGGGTGGGCATGGCGTACAACGAGGTCGTGGTTGCACTGGTCGATGAGCCTGGCGCGGTTCCGATGCTCGCCAGGTTTTGTCGCCGCGTCGCAGTCGTCGCGACACTGATTCTCGGCGCCTGGATGGGCAGCCCCCTGGCGGACTTCTGGTTCAGCGACATCATGAACCTCTCCCCGGAGCTAGCTTCAGCAACGCGCATCGGCGTGAGCCTGTGCCTGTTGATGCCCGCCTACCAGGTGATGCAGAGCTTTTTCCAAGGGGTGCTCGTTGCCAGCGAAAGAACCCGGGCGGTTCCCGAAGCGGTTGCCTTGTACTCGCTGCTCGCCGGCACACTGTTCCGGTTCGGGGTGGACCACGTGAAGATCACGGGACTCTACTACGCGGTGCTTTGCTTCACCTGCGGGGGCTTGATGCAAACCCTGTGGCTTTGGAAGAGCAGCCGGAAATTGATCCGCGCGCACCTGGACAAAGCCAGCTTGCCCCTGCCGCCAGCGTAAGAGCAAGCCTCAACTCCCCAGGCTACGAACTAGCGATCGCGTTCCTTCAGCGGCGGCTTCGCACTGTACGGCTGATCCTCGGGAAAGGGTCGCTTGACCGTTAGGCTTTGTGTTTCCCAGAACGCCAGGGCCTTTGCTTTGAGTCGATCGAGCGTGGCCTTGTGCTCAGGCTCTTTGGATAGATCCGTGAGCTCATAGGTGTCGTTCTCCATGTCGTACAAGGCGAAGGCATCAAACTTCCGGGTCTGGGGACGCATGATGAGCTTCCAACGCCGCTCGCGAACGCTTACGAACAAGAAGGGATTGATACGCACATCGATCCCGTACACCTCGCGATCCAAGGTCTCGATCTTGGCTTCGGCTAGGGGCAGGATGCTGTCCCCCTGGGCAGCCTCAGGCGCGGGCTCTTGCAGGGCATCGAAGATCGTGGGGACGATATCCAAGAGCGAGACCGGCTCACTGATCACTTGCCCTGCTGGAATCCGGCCGGGCCAGCGCATGAAGAAAGGAACGCCCAAGGATCCCTCCCAGGGTGGCCCCTTCGTCAGTTCCCCGAACTCCCCCATCATGTCCCCATGGTCCGACACCATGAAGACCAAGGTGTTCTCTGCCAAGCCGCGTTCGTCCAAACCGTCGAGAAGCTCGCCGATGTAGTGATCCACCTGACTGACGAATCCGTAGTAGTGCCGCATGATGAACTTGTGCTCATCATCGGTGTAGGTTCGCTGACTGCGCTTCTCGTGGTAGAAGTTCGGCGGCAGCGGCATGTCCACCCCTTCGTAGAGGTCGTAGTACTCCTGCAGAGGTCCGTAGGGATGGTGGGGCGCGAAGTAGGAAGCGTGCACGAAGAACGGTTTGTCCTTCTCCTTGGCCCGGTCGATCAGACGCAAGGCTTGCAGGGTCACCCAGTTCTCAGGACAGAGTTCCGCCGGGTAGGGATTGATGATGCACATCCCGCCGTCATCGGGTTCGATGGCCTTGTGCCAGTCCTTCGTGCGTTTCCAGAAGTACGGGTCCCCCTTGAGGCCTAGCTCCTTGAAGCGGCGCTCATACCAGGGACCGTAGTGGGTCCAATACGAGGACACGTAGAACGCGTGTCGGTACAGGTCTTGAAAGCCGTGGGTTTCCTCTTCGGGGATGAAGTGGTTCTTGCCAGACGATCCCGTGAAGTAGCCGAAGTCGTTCAAGTACTCCGGCAAGTAGCGCACACCCGCGATCGGTGGCAGGGAGTTGGTGAACACACCGATCTCCGTGGGATAGCGACCCGAAAGCATCGAGTAGCGCGAAGGCACGCAAATGGGGTCGTTGCAGTACCCCTGTCGGAAGTACGCTCCCTGCTCGCCGAGCTGATCCAGGCGCGGTGTCTTGACCACCGAGTTGCCCGCGATGCCCAGCGCCCTGGGTGAGAACTGATCTGTGATGATCAGCAGGATGTTCGGTTGCTTGGGGCTCTCTTCGTCATCCGACAGAAGCGAAGCGGGAGCGACCGAACTCGTCGGCGCCGAAGCGTTGTCGGACGGCACTGGGTGGGCGATCCCGAGCAGGGGGATCAGGGCGAGAAGTGAGAGGTGGACCATAGGCGTAGCATACAAAAGAAGCGGAAAGCTGCGCTCTGATCAGCACGGATCCCGCTTTCGTTTCGTGCTCCATGGAGGCCTCTAGCGCGCTCTATTCATGAAGACTGGGCGCTGCGTGCCAGCTGCACCATGGCGTTGCGCACGTCCTCCGTCGTCGAACAGCGTGCGGGAAAGGTCAGGTAGCAAATCCCCTTGTCCGTGCGCACGTGAAAGCCCTCGCAGTCGAGGGCGATGAGCTCAGCGGATTGCACGGCTGCGTTGTAGCCGCGCGCCATGGCGAGCAGGGATTCCCCGTGGTCCTGATTCATGTGATCGAGAATGCCCTGGGCCTCGGAAGCCCACTCCGCTGTCAGCAGGCACCAGTCCTCTTCCTCGACCCAGAAGATCTTCCCGAAGCCGCCGATGAAGCGAACGCGTTTGGGTTTGATGCAGTAGATGTGGAAGTCGTGGGTCGCCCCGTACTCGCGGGCCTCGGGAAAGAAACCGAAGTAGCGTTCGCGCTCAACCTGCGCCTCTGCTTCAGGTACCAAGAAGGCATCCCCCACCACAGTCACGCGGCCCAGGGCCTGCTGATTGACGTTCTCCTGCTTCTGGGCAGCGACCGTCAAACTCACCTTCGAATCCCCGCGCATGTTGTTCGTGTGTTGAGCGATGCCGCTGACGTAGACCGCCACTTGCCCTTCGCAAGTGAGCGCGTAGGGCGTCACCGAGCCAAAGGGGTAACCCGGCAACTCTTGCGACATCGTTGAGAGGATTCCGCTGTCGATGCTGCGCAGCAGGCGGCGCGCGATGGCCGCTTGATCTTGCGGTTCGATTGGTTCGGTCATGGGGCGCGGGGCAGAGGTTCGAAGCGATATGAATTCGCGGCAAGGGGGCTGCATGGATCGAAGTCCGCAGGCCCGAGAAGGCTCTAGCATCCTCCCCCGCGAATCTAGCAGAATCCCGGGCACCCGGCTCAATCCAGACTCCCGTGGCCTATCCTGGACGCTCCCTCCTGTTCGCGCCCCTCTGCCGACCTGCTTCATGAAAGCCCTGCACCTGACACCGACACCGCAACTGCGCGAGGACACGCCCGTGCCCACAACTCCCCCGGCGGAAGCGCGCATTGCCTTGCGCGTCGCCGGTGTTTGTGACACGGACATCCAGCTCGCCCGGGGTTACATGGGCTTTGTGGGAATCCCCGGCCACGAGTTCGTTGGCGAGGTGTTGGAGTGCGCGGACGAGTCCTGGGTCGGCAAGCGCGTGGTGGGCGACATCAACGCGGGTTGCGGGGTCTGCGAGGATTGCCTCGAGCGTTCTGGCCATCACTGTGCCACGCGCAGCGTGCTCGGCATCCTCGGGCGCGACGGTTGCATGGCGGAGCAGTTCACCCTGCCGACGCGCAACCTGGTGGCGGTTCCCGATCAGGTTCCCGATGAGGTGGCTGTGTTTGCGGAACCCTTGGCGGCGGGTTTGCACGTTCTCGAGGAGCTACAGGGCAGGGGTCAGCAGCGAGTCGCGGTGCTCGGCGACGGCAAGTTGGGAACGCTGACCGCCCTTGCGGTGCATAGCACGGGCCAAGACACAACGCTCATCGGCCACCATGAGAGCAAGCTCGCTGTGGCCCGCGCCTTGGGGGTCCGTGGGCTGCTCGAGTCCCAGTTGCCCGACTCCCAGGTGACCTACGACCTCGTGGTTGAAGCCACGGGCAACCCCCTGGGCTTGGAGCGCGCTCTGCAACTCGTGCGGCCGCGGGGCACGGTCATCTTGAAGTCCACGGTCGCGGGCAAACTTCAAGTGGACCTAGCTCCCCTCGTCATCCACGAAGTGCGCTTGGTCGGCTCCCGTTGTGGCGACTTGCAAGCTGCGATGGACTTGTTCTCCGCGGGAGCCATCGATCCCACACCGTTGATCTGCGCTCGCTACCCACTCGCCCGCGCGGTCGAGGCTCTCGAGCACGCCGGACGCAAAGGAGCCATGAAAGTTCTGATCACCCCCGAGGAAAACGCCCATGCCTAAGAGCGACACAACACTCATCGAGCTCGCTGGTGGCGAGGAAACCCTGCGCGTCGTGGTGCAGGACTTCTACGACCGAGTCTTCCCGGACGTGATGATTGGCTTCTTCTTCAAGGGGCTAGAGAAGGCCAACTTGGTTCAATTGGAGCTCGAATTCGTGCTCGAACTACTCGGCGCCGAAGGACGCTACACGGGCCGCCCGATGCGCAAGGCCCACGCCAAGCATCCAATCCTTGGAGGGCAGTTCAATCGCCGCTTGCAGATCCTGCGCGAGACCTTGGCGGACAACAAGGTGCCCCAGGCGGTGCAAGACCACTGGCTCGAGCACACCATTTCCCTGCGCGACCAGATCACGCCGAACACCCGGGGCGACTGCCGTCCGCCGCAGCCTTAACGCTGACCGGTTGCTAGGTAGGGTGGTAACTCAAGAATGACGCTGCCACCACCCTCGCAGCCCTTTCTGAACCGGCCAGAGTTCCTGGAGCTTCTTGCGCGACAATCGAACTCCGCCGGGGTCCGAGGCAATTGGAAGGTCATCCTGATCGTCCGACATGGTTCATGCACGCGGAGCCGTTCGAGCGATGGGCTCCGCAAAAGAGTTCAGCGAGGAGGGAACGCTGGCGACGCCTAGAACGAATCAGGCAAACGCAAGCTGGCTAGGGGCCAGACCGAAGCGGGGAAGCCGAGATCCTTCCCGGCGTCGCCCCACTTCAATTCCCGTGTCAGAGCCTCGATCAGTGTAGCGTCCAGGCTTCCGAAGGGAATCAATTCGTACTCCACCGAGTTTCCAATCGCCTTCAGCTGGGAGGGCGCGCAGCGGCAGTGCAGCTGCAGGATGTCAGCGCCCGCGAACCCGTCGTAAACCAACGGACCGAGCGCTTGGGCCCCTTGCTTGACGGTGCGGACAACGAGGGCCTCCGGCGCTTCCGCCCGTGAGGGTTCCAAGGCGTAGGTGCGTCCTTGGAGGACTGGGCCGTGGCGTTCGAGAGCCAGCGCCTCCAAGGTTGCGCTCGCGTAGAAGAGCGACTTGCCACTCTGGTCTTCGAGCACTTCGAAGATCGCGGGGAAGCCCGCGCTGTCGTAGGTCAAGCGCAGCCCTTGGGCAAGAATCGGGCCTTGCCCTCCTGCTCGACGGAACCAAAGGAAAGTGATCTGTTCGTGATCGATCGCGCCATGCAGAACCTTCCCCTCGTGGGTGTAGACCGCGGGCTGGGTGATGTCGAGAGCGAGCTCCCCGTCAGTCAGTTTGAGGCGCGCGAACTCCAGGTCCTGATCGATCGACTCCTGTTCCGCGGGGTGCTCGCGGTAGAACATCGGCGCTTGGTAGACATCGAGCTGCGTCTGCTCGCCGGCCACAGGCTTGTACATGTCGACGGACGCGTAGACGACTTCCGTGCGCGCGCGCAACTGGTCTTCGGTGAGTGGGGTCGGTTTCGCCTGCGGCGGTTCGCCGCAACTGGAGAGTCCCCATGCGGCAACCAAGAGAACCGCCGCCCCCTTCACCAGGGCGCGGCAGCCCGTCGCACAAGTCAAAAAACCCCGTATCACGACCACCTTCGCGCCCCTCCCTAGAACTTGATCTTCAAGCGCTTGCCGATCTCGAAAGAGTCGGGGCCCACCTTTGTGGAGTACGCCAAGGCTTCCACTCCCCCTTCGGTGCACACGCGTCGGAAGGTCTCCCCATACTTGGGGTCGATCTCGTCCGCCGTTGTGAAGTTCGTGACGTCCCCGCGCGAGACGCAGAAGAAGATCACCGCGCGGTGGCCTTCCGCGACCATGCGTTCCAGCTCGATCAAGTGCTTGCGGCCGCGCTCGGTGACGGCGTCGGGGAACATGGCGGTCTTGCCTTCCGCGAGGGTCGTGCTCTTGACCTCCACGTAGCACTTCTTGTCGCCCTGCTCGAGCAGCACATCGATGCGGCTGTTCTCGCCGTACTTGACTTCACGACGCAAGGAATCGAAACCAGTGAGTTCCTTGACCTTGCCCTGCTCGATCGCCTCGGCCACCAGCGCGTTCGGCAAGCCGGTGTCCACGTTGACCCAGGTGCCGTCGACTTCCACGGTTTGAAAGGTCCAACGCAGCTTGCGCTTGGGGTTTTCGCTATCGCGCAGAACCACTCGAGCGCCCTCGGGCACGCAGCCCTTGAGGCTGCCGGTGTTCGGGCAGTGCGCGGTCAACAGCTCGCCGTCGTCCAGCTCCACGTCCGCGAGAAAGCGCTTGTAACGCTTGATGAGTTTGCCCTGGGTGATCGGTTGCTCGATTCGCATGGGAGGGTTCTACACCGGGGGCTCTGCGGGGGCAACGACCAGGCGAGTTGATCGACCATTCGGCCGCAAATGAAGATCGCCGACCCCACCCAAAGGCGAGGTCGGCGTTCGAGTCGTTCCTAGGTTGGAACGCTGTAGCTTGGAAATCCGAGCTTACGGAATCCAGGTGAACTCAACCGCGTTCGAGAGGTTGGTTTGACCCGAGCAGCTGCCCCAGTTTGCATCGCGGTACCACCACTGGTAGCGACGGGTGTCGCCACTCAGGGCTCCACCGACGAAGCCCACCGGGACCGTCGACTGGGCTGCGCCCGCGCCGTTGGCGAAGACCACTTCCAAGCGCACGATCTGGCCGCCTGCGCAACGCAAGCCGTCGCCGAGCACCACGCCGGCGCCGCTGCTCTGCTGGGTCACACCCTGGAAGAACACGCCGGGCTTGTTGGGAGCGGACTCCGTGGCGCTCAGCAGAATCGTGTCGCTGGAGATGCTGCCCGTACCGAGCACGGTCAAGGTGCTTCCGCTCGCGAAGGCGCTGTTGGCGCAACCGGCACCAGCGCCACCTGCGTTGTTGCAGGGGCAAGCGGTGCCCGTTCCGTCACCGAAGCAGTAAGCCGTCGTCGGGAAGTTTGCGACCTGTTTCTCGTAGGCGCCCATGTCCGCGATGCCGATCGAGCCGACGCCCGTGTCGACCACAGTGGGATCGTCCACGAAGCGCGGGTTGCCCGCCAAATCGAGGGAAGCCGTGGCCGGCACCGCAGCGTTGTTCGCCGCGTCGATTGCCGGGGAGCCAGCGGACAGGCTGAAGTCACTGGCGCCACTGTTCACAAAACCGGGATTGGCTGCCGAGTTACCGACACCCGCGAAGCCCCCCATCACGGTGGTGTAGGTGACATTCGTGATGATTCCAAGCTGGTTGGCCACGCCCATGGCACCGCCGGGTCCCGTGTTGCCCCAGAAAATGCTATTGGCGACCGACGCGCTGGTTCCCTGGTTACGCAAACCGCCGTTTGTCTGGCTCGAGGAGGAATTGTTCGCGAAGGTCGAGTTGATGATTTGGGTGTTGCCACCGCTGCCCATCCACATGCCGCCACCGCCGCCGGATCCGGTGGCGCTGTTGTTCGCGAAGAGACAGTTGCTGACGACCACACCGTTGGAGGAGAAGATCTCCAAGGCACCGCCGCGGTTGGCTGTGTTGTTCGTGAAGCTGCAGCGGTCAAAAAGGACATTGCTCGCCCCGGCCATGTCGAAGGCGCCGCCGAAGTTGTTGCCGTCGTTGCTCTCAAAGGTGCAATCGATGAACTTGGGGGATGCGCCGTTGATGTAGCCGGCTCCACCACCAAAGGTGCAACGGTTGCCCTTGAAGTTGCAGTTCTGGATGGTCATCGTTGCTCCGCCGCCGCAGATGATGCCTGCGCCCCGGTCGTTGTTCGAGCTGCCGAGGTTGGCGTTGCCAGCCTGGATCTCAAAGCCGTCCAGCAGGGACCCAGCGTTGGCGCCCGCGGCGCGCACCACGTGGTAGGAGTTCTCCGCGTTGCTGCCGCCGGTGTTGTCGTCACCGTTGACGTCCGCGGTCATGATCGAAGGGGTCGCACCGAGCACGCGCTCGGACAGCAGCGTCTCCGAACCATTGAAGCCGCCGTAGACGCGCACGTCGTCTTCCATGCGGAAGCTCTCGGTGCGGGTGCCGGTTTGGCTCGTGATGTAGACACCGTCCGCGACCCAAATGTCGTCGCCAGCCACGGAAGCCGTGAGGGCAACTTGGACGGCTCCGGAACCTTGGTAAGCGTTGGCCCAGCTAGAGCCGTCGTTCGCGCCGGTGTTCAAGTTGGCGTCGACGAAGAGCGTGCCAGCGGTCGCTGCCGGGGCCAGGAA
This sequence comes from uncultured bacterium, assembly GCA_937905825.1. Taxonomy (GTDB): domain Bacteria; phylum Planctomycetota; class UBA1135; order UBA1135; genus JABACD01. The sequence continues at coordinate 318 of CALCXM010000035.1, read as the reverse complement.
GGCCAGGCCGAGCAGCGAGGAGATACGAAGAGAATTCATGATCGAGGTGTTCGTCAGGATGCGGGGATCGGCAGCCTGGGGACGGGCCGGGAAGGGCCCAGGGGCAGCCTGGAGGGGAGGGATGGATAGCAAGCTCGCCCCAGCACCCCCTTTTTCGGGGCCCGGAGCGGCTTCTACGTTCAATCCTATTCCACACTGGGGATGCCCGCTACCCGATTAGGCGCGTGAGTTTGCCCGTATGGCGCGGACTTACCCGCTTTCTGGTCGGAATGGAGGGCTGGGGAGCCTGGGTGCGGGATTCGGCCTTCGTAAAGTCCG
>CALCXM010000034.1 GCA_937905825.1 uncultured bacterium | reverse complement strand
ATGCCCCAATGGAAGACCTCGTTGGGCGTGATGTGCAGCTTGCGATACATGTCGATCTTGCCGCTGCGATGACACAGGTAGCCCACATTGTAGAGCTTGCCATCTTCAACGAGCGGCATGCTGCCGGCGATCAAGTTGATGTTGTAGCTGATCGCCAGGGTTTTGAATCGATCTCGAATCGCCTCCGTGTAGCCCGCCAACCCACGGATCGCCTCGGCGGGCGGCAGGTGGTTGAACTGCGCCATGAGCGGCGCATTGAAGAGTTCTGGGAACAGTCCAAAATCGCTTTGGTAGCCAGAGATGGCGTCCACGAAAAACTCGATTTGCTCGAAGAGCGCTTCGATGTCTTTGAAGGGCCTCATCTGCCATTGCACCAAGCCGATGCGCACCACGGACTTCTTGTTGCCTGCGACCTTGTAGTCCTTCTTGTGGTAGATGTTGATCCACTCCATCAAGGCCGCGTAGTCCTGCGAGCTGGTGTCACCCGGCAAGTACCCGGTCAAAACCCTGCGGACGTGGAAATCGTTGCTCAACTGGAAGCTCAGGACGGGGTCGTGAATTTCCTTGTTCGTCACCCGCTGGATGAATTCCTTCGGCTTCATGCTGGCCGAGTGTTCCTTGTAGCGCGGCAAACGGCCGCCGAACAGGATTGCCTCCAAGTTCAACTCTTCACACAGCTCCTTGCGAGCATCGTACAAGCGCCTGCCCAAGCGCAGCCCGCGATACTCGGGGCGCAAGAAGACGTCAATTCCGTAGAGCACATTGCCTTCGGCGTCGTGGGTGTCGAAGGTGAAATTCCCGGTGATCTCCCGATAGGTGTGATCGTCTCCGAAAGCATGCCGATCCACGATAAGGGACAGAGCACAGCCCACCAACTGATCGTCGGCCTCGATCACCAATTGCCCCTGGGGGAATTTCTCGATCAGGGACCCAATTTGATCCTCAGTCCAATAGGCCCCGGGAAAGTCGGGATAGGCGGTGATCATCGACTCTCTCAATTGAATATAGTCGTCCAGGGCAAGGTTGCGGACGATGACGTGTTCGATCTCGATCATGGTAGTGGGAGCGCTGAGGGGGAGGCGCGTCATTTGTAGAGGGCAAAGGCGTGTCTGGGGCGATCTTATATCCGCAAACCGGCTCTTGGGGATAGTTGCAAAAGGGGCCTTCCGATAGCCCCAGGGACTTCCCCCTGTAGGTGCCCATGAACAGGCTCCGGATCCAGGGCCACAGCGTCGAACCTGCGCTGCGCTCAGGCACCGCGGCTGAATCCCAATCTTCAGCAATGGACTCGGAGGGCGTTGCGCGACGCAGCCTTCGGATCTGGTCGAGATCACTCCTGGCTACGGGCTGCAGGCCCATCCACATCGCCAGCTATTCGCTGTGTGAGCGTGAATCAGGAAGAACGGACAACCCCATGCCGAACCAGGGAATCGCCGACTCGGGGCCATGCTGGTCCCAGGTTGGCCCCCACGGAGCTTCACCCCCGAGCCCAGATCCATGGCCGATTCCCGCCAGTTCGATCTCGACCGGAAGCTAGACTGGCCCTCCCATGGAAGAGGACGACATTCGCTACCGCGCCCTGTGCGCCAACGACCCGCGCTTTGACGGATTGTTCTTTGTGGGGATTAAGACCACCGGGATTTATTGCCGTTCCCTGTGTCCAGCGCGTCGCGCTCACCAGAAGAACTGCACGTTCTACAACACCGCCGCGGCAGCGGAAGGGTCAGGCTACCGTCCGTGCCTGCGCTGTCGTCCCGAATTGGCCCCGTCTTGCTCGCCCTACGAACAGCAGTTCAACAAGGCCGCTGCTCTGATCGCGCAAATCCAAGGGGGAGCGCTGAACGGCGAGAAGCGTTTGACGGACTTGGCCACGCGCCATGGACTGAGCGTTCGACAACTGCGGCGCATCGTCAAAGGCGCCGCCGGAGTCACGCCGGTTCAGTTGGCGCAGACGTCGCGCTTGTTGCTCGCCAAGCAACTGCTCACCGAATCGGAGCTGCCCGTGACTGAGATTGCCTTCGCCAGCGGATTCGCCAGTTTGCGGCGCTTCAATGAACTCTTCGCCGCTTCCTACAGCATGCCACCGAGCCGCTTCCGGCGTGTGCCGCGGCGCGCAAGTTCGATCCGTCCCGGTGGAGCCCTCGAGCTGCGACTCGCCTATCGCCCGCCGCTCGCTTGGGATGCGTTGCTGGCCTTTCTCAAGCCGCGCGCGATTCCTGGAGTGGAAAGCGTCGAGTCCGGGATCTATCGCCGAACCCTGCAAATCGGGGAAGGGCGCGGCACCTTGGATGTGAGCCTAGACGCGCCAGCCAATCAACTACGGGTTCAGATCTCCAGCGGTCTGACTCCCGTTCTGCAAGTACTCTTGGCGCGCGTGCGCGATTTGTTTGATTTGCACTCACGTCCGAGCTTGGTGGATGAACACCTAGCACGCTCGAAACACTTGAGTGCCCTGGTCAAGCGCTGTCCGGGTTTGCGCGTACCCGGAACCATGGACAGCTTTGAACTCGCTTGGCGCGCCGTGTTGGGCCAGCAAGTTTCCGTGGTCGGAGCGAGCACTCTGGCGGGCAGGTTTGCCAAGCGCTTTGGTGAGCCCTTTGAAGAACCCCGGGGGGCGTTGACCGGCTTCACCCCGCGTCCGGAAGAAGTGGCCCGGACATCCGTGCGGGAGATCGCGGCCATCGGGATCCCTTTGAAGCGCGCCCAGAGCTTGCAGGCCCTCGCCGGCTTGTGCTGCGACGAGCCCGAACTGCTCGCGCCGGGCTCGCCCGCGGACAGGGTGCGTGAGAATCTTCAAACCCTACCGGGAATTGGACCTTGGACCGCGGAGTACGTGGTCATGCGCGCCTTGCGCTGGCCCGACGCCTTCCCCGCTTCCGACTTGGGCATCAAGCGCGCCCTCAAGCGTGAGTCCCCGAACGAATGCCTAGAACTCGCCAAGGACTGGAGTCCCTGGCGCTCCTACGCAGCCCTGCACCTTTGGACCTCCCTCTCGGACAAAGACTGATGATCGAATTCACCACCTGCGACACGCCCCTCGGCCCGCTTCACTTGGCGATGGAAGGCACAGCTTTGGTTCAAGTGCACATCCAGTCCGAACGGCATCCGTCCCCGCCGCCGGCGGAATGGGTGCGCAACGATCGCAAGCTCAAGCTAGCGGCCAAGGAGGTCGCGGCCTACTTCAGCGGACAGTTGAAGCGCTTTCAAATCGAGCTGGCCCCGCCGGGAACCGAATTCCAAAGGAAGACCTGGGCCGCTTTGAGCCTTGTCCCCTACGGCGATACGGTGACCTACGCCGCTCTGGCGCAAACCGCCGGTTCCCCCGGCGCGAGCCGGGCAGTGGGGCTCGCCATGCGCACCAACCCCTTGGCCTTGATCCTGCCTTGCCATCGGGTCGTGGGCAGCAACGGCCAGCTCACCGGGTACGCCCATGGCATCGAGATGAAGCGCAACCTGCTGGAGTTCGAACGCAGCAATCGCAAGGCCAACTCCAAGCTCACCTGGGCCCAGGTCGCTCCGCGCTTCGGGGCACCGGAAACGAAGAGTTTGTTTCCTGGCTAAAGCGCAGACTCCTCAATGCCGAGGTCATCGGAAGTGAGGAGTCTGTGTGCAGGACGTCGAATTCGGTCGGGAGCAAAGAGGCGACTCGCTCGCCCCGGCAGGCCTTGTTGAGCCTGCTGCTCTGCGAAGAGTCCCTCGCGCAATGGCCGGCTAAAGCAGTCCAGCCTTATCCGCTGCAGCCTTCAGACGCGGGAACTCCATCAGACGCTCGAAGTCCTTCGGGCGCAGGTTCTTGTAGCTGCTCAAGTAGCGCCCGGCCAGAGCGGAGCCGGAGTGATCGGCCATCTTGAGGAAGGTGTCGATGGCTTTGTCTTCCTTCTCTTTGTCGCCGATCTTCATGATGACTTGCACGAGCCACTCGGTCGCGCTCCCGTACTCCTTCTTCTTCCAGTGGAATTGGGATTGTTGCAGGCGGTCGACAAAGTAGGCCTGTCGTTCGTTCTCTTGATCAGCGCGCAAGACAGCAATGTCCGACTCCGCCGACGGATCTGTCTTCTCCAGGTCGTCGAGCAAGCGAAACACCAGACCATAGTCCCGGGGCTTGCCCGCCACCGAGATCTTGATCTCCCAGGCGACGTCCGCAAAGGTGCTCGGGTCGTCCATCTCGGCCAGCTTCGCGAAGCGGGTTCGGAAACGGTCCACCCAGCCCATCTCCCCATGGGTCGGGTATTCCTTTTTGAACTCATCGCAGCGCTTGACGAAGAGTCGCGCCGCGGGGCGCGTTGCCTTATCGCCGCTCAAGTAGCGGTCCGCGTACTTCTTGATGTTCGAGTCGAGCTGGTCCGTGCCCCCGATGTTGTGCTCGGTGTCCACAGCTGCGTCGTTGTCTGCCATCACCTGCTTGCGGAACTCCGCGACGGCTGCACGCAGGGCTGGATCGATGTTGGCACCGTCGTCGATCTTGTCTAGCTCGAACTTGGCTGCGGCGATGCTGCCCTCAGCGTACTTTTCCTTGGCTTGCTGAAGACTAACCGCCGGATCCCATTCAACTTCGGTGTTTTGATTCATCCACTTGTAGGCACCGAGGCCCAGGATGACCACTGCAGCTGCGAAGATCGAGAGCATCATCCAAGCGGGCATGCCCTTTTGAATGGTGCGACGTTGGCGGGTGACCGTCGCGGAGCGGCCCGTGCCGCCTCGGGAAACACTCGGCGAACTCGCAGCAGGCGCCGCCGCGCCACGCGTCACAGGGGCTTGGGCAGCGGCGTTTTCAGACTCGATACGCAACAGAGCACCACCAATGTGAAACTCAGCGTTGCCCGTCAGTCGCGTGGGCTGCTTGACCGGTTGGCCCAGGAGCTGGGGGGGCAGAACCCCTTGCCGCGGAATGAGCGTCACCACCCCGTCTTCCACGCGCAGCTCCGCATGCACATCCGCCACTTCTTCGGAGACAAGCTTGAGGGTGCAGCTCTCGCCACTCCCGAGTGTCATCCGGCCATCGTTGAGCTTGAATGCCCGAAGGTTTCCGCCTTCGTCGAGGATCAGTCTTGCCATGAATCGAGTTCGCTGTGAAATTCTCGGCCGGTGCCGAAGTTCTGGGTCCAGAAGGTACCAATCCGGGCGGAGCCCAGCTCCGTATGCTCAGAAATCAAAAGGTTGCGATGGTGCGCGCTCGATTTCCGCCAGGATTTGAGGGCTGATTGGGGGAGGATGTAGCCCTCCGAGCAGTTTTCGCTCGCCCCGTAGTTGTACCCGACGAGGGCCATGCGGTCGAAGGGTGAACGGCGCGTCGGGTCGTCTTCTTGTGTGTGCGTGATGTGGCCAACCTTGGCCATGTAGGCCGCTTGGCTGCGTGCCGCCTCCTGCAATTGGGGATTCCAGGCCAAGATGCGCAGCCCAAACAGGCGCCGATAATCGTTCGTCACCTGCACTTGGCCCTGCTCATCGGGGGTGGCGCGGGCTTCCTCGCTCAGGCCCCCCATCCCGTTCTCGCCCCACCATCGGCGGTTGTAGGCCTCGACAGCGCGATTGTAGGCCTGGGTCAATCGACCGGATCTGTTGGCCGTAAAATTCCGCACGGTCAGCTCCTGCCCGGGCTCCCCGAGCCAGAAGATCCAGCCGCGCAACTTCCCCGGCAAGGAGGGGAAGTGATCGTGGTCCTGCCCGTAGATGCGCTGCCAGACGAGTTCATCCACCCACCAGTGAAACTCTTTCGAAAGCACGTGGGAACTCGAATCCAGCCAGGCCTGCTCCAGGGCTTGCACTTGGACGTCGACCTGCCGTTGAACGGTCCCGTAGGTCCGCGCTTTTTCGGCGGGGCATTCCGGGACCGCGTAGGGGTAGAAGTACGCCTCTCCGTCGAAGATCAGGGCGAGGGCAACGGCCCGTCGCGATTCGAGTTCCAGGTAGCGCTCATGGAGTTCCGTGAGCTGCGCCAATTCGGCGGACGCTTCCAAAGCCGCGCAGGCTCGATCCCAGCGCACACGTAGGGCTTGGCGCAGGAAGTAGGTGCTGCCCGGATAAATCCCGCGCAGGATTTCCGCAGCCCGTTCGCGGTCCTGCGCGTGGGCCTCTTCCAGTTCGTAAGCGGCGTAGTCCAAGGAGGTCTGCAATCTCTCGGTGACTTCCGGGGCCAGCTCGAGCCGCTGCGGAAGATGGATCTCCGAGGGCAGCTCGGCGGGCACGAATTGCGGGGTCAGTTCCGGCTGCGCAAGGTCGGGCTCCACGGTCGCCGCCCCTATGCTGGCGGCGATCGCGATGGCTCTTTGCATGCGCTCTAGTTCACGCGCCTCTGCGGCTCGCTGCTGCGCGAGCTGTGCGGGCGAGAGCTCCGCGGGGACCTGCGCCGAAGCTTCCTGGGGAGCATCCAACGTTGGCTTGGGTTGCGGCCTAGGCTCCGGCCAATCCCCTTCGGCCAACCTGTCGGCCAGCTTGCTGAGTTCCAGGATCACCTGGTCCCGGGCCCAGTCGTCCTCGCAGTTGGAGAGCAGGCGCTCCAGCTCTGCCTGGGCTTCGCGCGGGTGAATGGATCGGGTGCCGGCCAACGCGCTGGCGAGTTCCGCGCGGCTGGTAACTAAGCTTTCGATTTCAGCGCGCAAGGATCGCACTCGCTGGGCCGAGGAGGCGTCCACCACTCCCAAGCTTTCGAGGGTCAAACTCGCGGCGTTCAAGTCTCCCCGGCGAAACTGTCGCTCGGCCAATTCCAATTCCGCTGGTGGGCCTCCGCAGGCTGGCAACAGGAACACTAGCCAGGAGGTCCAGAGCAGGACGAGCCGCGCGCGCGACACGCATTGGGAGGTCAGGGGATTCATCGGCTTGCGGGCGAGAGAAGATCGTCGTGCATAGCGCCCCGATCCGGCCCCGACTACAAAGGGACTCCCGCTTGAATGCGCGGGGAAAGATTCTCCAACTCAATTCGGCCATCCGCGAAGACACAGGCTCGTTGGACTTCATTCTCCAGCTCTCGCACGTTCCCGGGCCAATTCCAACGCACCAGGGCAGCCAGGGCTTCGGGGGAATAGTCCAAGGGGTGACCTGAGCCACCCTCGCGTCTTGAAGAGAAGAAGTGTGCCAAGCGTTCCACGTCCCCTTCCCGCTCGCGCAGGGGCGGCAGGCGTAGGGTGATGACGTTGATGCGGAACAGCAGGTCCTCTCGGAAAGTGCGCGCGGCGCACATGGCTTCCAAGTCTTTGTTGGTGGCAGCGACCAATCGAACGTCCACTTTCTGCGTCTTGTTGGAGCCAACCGCACGCACTTCACCGTCCTGCAAGACGCGCAGCAACTTCGATTGCATTTCCAAGGGCATGTCCCCGATCTCGTCCAGGAACACGGTGCCCTTGTGCGCAGTGGCGAAGGTGCCCTTGCGATCCGCAACCGCCCCGGTGAAGGCGCCCTTCACGTGGCCGAAGAGTTCGCTTTCGAGCAGGTTGGCGGGCACCGCCGCACAGTTCTCGGCAACGAAAGGTTTCTTGGCCCGCGGGGACGCCTCGTGCAAACAGCGTGCGACGAGTTCCTTGCCAGTTCCCGTCTCGCCTTGAATCAGCACGGAGACCTGGCTCGGTGCGACCTTTTCCAACAGCGCGTAGAGCGCTTGCATCGGGGCGCTCAAGCCGATCATGCCAAAGCGTCCCAGGGGCTCTTCATCTGCGGGATAGGCTTGCCGCGCGTGCTCCTGAAGCAGCCCGCGCCAGTCTCGATCCAGTTCCGCTAGCTCCCCAGATTCGCGTGCCTCCTGCACCAACTTCTTCAATCTCAAGCCACGCTCCTTGGCGTCGCTCAACTCAAGACCTCGAGATTTGCGTACTGCAAGAGTAGCTCCTTGTTGCCGTGTCGTGGAAAGTGAACGGTGGCGCGGGCGTTGATGCCCGAACCGAGCAGGCGCTCGATGCTGCCGTTGCCAAAGTGATCGTGGCGCACTCGGTCGCCCACTCGCAGGTTGCCGTATTCGGAGCTGGGAGCTTCGTAGACGCCCAACACATCCTCCGCATCTTGATCGGGTTCGAAGCCTTCGATCAGCTCGGCGGGGATCTCGTTGAGGAAACGCGAAGGCATGCGCGCGCTGGTCTGGCCGAAGTGCATGCGGTAGGCCGCGAAGCTTAGGCACAGTCTTTCCTGGGCGCGGGTCATGCCCACGTAGAGCAAGCGGCGCTCCTCCTCCAAGCCTTCCCCGCCATCCGCTTCGCCCACGGAGCGCGCATGGGGCAAGAGCTCTTCTTCGAGGCCCGCCACGAAGACCACCGGGAACTCGAGGCCCTTGGCCGCGTGCAGGGTCATCAAGCTGACGCTCTCGACCCCTTCCTCGTGCCCGTCCACTTCGCTCACCAAGGAGATGTCCTCCAGGAACCCGCGCAGCATGCCCTCGGGGTTCAAGCGGTCGTACTCCTTAGCGTGGGTGCGCAACTCTTCCACGTTGGCTTCACGGTCCTCGCGGTTGCCGTCGTCCAGCTGCGCCATCCAGGCCTCGAACTCCATGTTGAGCAGCAGTTCTTCCAGGGCAGCGGAGGCCGCCTTTTCTTTGCAGGACTCCAGGGACTCCATCAGGCCCGCGAAACTCGCGAGGCCTTTCTTGGCCCGACCGCGAATGCTGAGCAAGGCTTCTTCCGAAGCGGCCGCTTGCAGCAAGGACACGCGCCGATCCGCGGCCCACATGCTCAGGGTCTCCAGACCCTTGTCCCCCACCCCGCGCTTGGGGACGTTGACGATGCGCCGGAAGGCGATGTCGTCGGCCGGGTTCATGATCAGCTTCAAGTGGCCGATCAGGTCGCGAATCTCACGGCGCGCGTAGAACTCGACGCCGCCCACCACGCTGTAGGGCACCTTGGCCAGACTCAGCTGACTCTCCAGGGCGCGCTGCATGAAGTTCGCCCGGTAGAAGATCGCCATGCCGGAAAGGGAATAGCCCTCGGCCCGCAAGCCCTTGATCTGGCGCGCGATCTCGCGCGCTTCGTCGTTCTCGTCGCCACACTCCATCAAGTTGAGCAAGGCACCGTCTTCCTTGTCCGTCTTGAGTTCCTTGCCCTTGCGCTGGGAGTTGTTGCGAATCAAGGCGTCCGCGGCCTTGAGGATGTGACCGCTGGAACGGTAGTTCATCTCCAGCTTGACGATCTTCGGCGAACCGAAGTCCTGCTCGAAGTCGAGGATGTTGCGGATGTCCGCGCCGCGCCAAGCGTAGATCGATTGATCCGGGTCCCCACACACCGCCAGGTTCCCGTGAAAACTAGAGAGGTGTTTGGTGAGTTGGTATTGCACGCGGTTGGTGTCCTGGTACTCGTCCACCATCACAAACCGAAAGCGACTGGCGTAGGCGTCGCGCAGGCCCGGCTTGCTGTCGAAGATCTCGAGCACCTTCAACAGTAGGTCGTCAAAGTCCAAGGCGTTGTTCGTGCGCATGGTGTCTTGGTAGCGGGCGTAAACCACTGCGAAGACTTCTTCCTCCATGCCCCCATCCGCTTGGGGACGCTCCTTGCCGCGCGTGTTCTTCCACTCGCTGATCCAGGAGCCGACCATGGCCGGGCGGTACTGGGTCACGTCGTAGTTGCAGGCTTTGATCACCGTCTTCAACAACTGGTTGCGATCGGACGTGTCGTAGATCGAGAAGTCCCGGGTCCAATCCCCAAGGCACTCGATCTCTTGGCGCAGGATCCGAGCGCACATGGCGTGGAAGGTGCTGACCCACATGCCGCGCACTCCGGGCAAGAGGCGCTCCACCCGTTCGCGCATTTCCTTCGCTGCCTTGTTCGTGAAGGTGATCGCCAGGATCTCGTGGGGCCTAGCCTGCCCCGAGGTGACCAGGTTCGCGATGCGGTGCGTCACCACCCGGGTCTTGCCCGACCCCGGGCCCGCCAGGATCAAGAGTGGCCCTTCCACGTGAAGCACCGCCTCACTTTGGGCCTCGTTCAGCCCAGCCAACAAATCGACGGCGGGCGCCGCACCGGAGTCCTGGGCCGAGGCCCCCCCCATTCCTTGAAATTCCATCCAACTGCTCATATTGGGACGAGTGTACCCGTGGAATCCGTGGGAACCAGGAGAGACCCTGGGGGCTTTCCAAGCTAAGTTCTAGGGATGATCAGCGGGGGAACAGAGACCATCGAGGAAACCGTCGAGGAGACGTACACGGACACCCAGACCCGCTACGTCCCCATGTGGAAGGTGCTCCTGCACAACGATGAGGTGACCACCATGGAATTCGTCATCCGGGTGCTCGTGCGCTTCTTCGGGCACACCCCCCAGGCTTCCTACCGGATCATGATGACGATTCACCAAAAGGGAATCGGCCTGGCGGGGGTCTATCCCATGGAACTGGCTGAACTGAAGCAGGAGCAGGTGATTTCCGCCGCTCGGCCCCACTACCCGCTAAAAGTCACGATCGAGCCGGCCTAGATCCCCTGGCGATTTGCAGCTTTCTGCATAAAGCCTACGAAATCAGCCTTTTCGTCCAGATCTATCGCCGAAGAGATAAAGCCGCGACCAGACGGGACCCGATAGCGGGCGAAGAAACGGGTCTGGGCAGTTGAGCCCAGCGTGCGGACAAGGTGAGGTTCCCGGGATGCATGGATCCCAAACGGCCTCAGTTTCGTTTGCTGAGTCCCCCACTCCACCGAATGAAGGTCAGTGAACAGATGAGCAAGATTCCCCGCGGAGACGACGGAGTGCCTGAGGACGAAGTTCCGAAAGGTGCCCCCGAGGACGACACGGTTCAGCAGCACGCGCGCAAGCTGAACCTCGTGGGGAGTTCGCAGCTAACGAAAGCCGTTGCGGAATCGGTTCGAGAGGGATTGCGCGACCAGTTCGAGCTGACCCAAGCCCAACTCAACGCAGCCGTGCGCGCCGTGGGCAGTCGCCTGATGCTGCGCCTCAAGGCCCAATCGAAAGCGGTGCGTGGCGTTCCCAAGGCGGCCTTCCTGAAAGAGGTCCAAGCGGACAAGGATCGCATCGACGCCGCCCGCGAAACCGCCAAGCGCGAGCTCGACGCGATGCTCGAGAAGCTCAAGCTGGGCCAAGAACAGAACAGCCTGCGCGAAGCCGAGCTCGTGCGCGAATCCCAGGCCACCGGCCAAGTGGAAGACGAACAACTCGCGGGCCGCATCGCCGCGATCTTCGCGTCCAGCGATGGGGACTCCGCCAAGATCCGCGAGAAGATCACCGAGCTCGCCTTGGGTTCCATGCAAGGCCAACGCGAAAAGTCGATCGACGCGCAGATGGCGGAGCATCGAGATCAAGTCGACGGCTTCGAACGACGCATCGCCAAGCTCACGAACTCCCTCGAACTCACCGAGGAAGAGCTCAAGAAGATGGCCAAGGCCAAGAACATCGATCTCGGAGTTGGCTCCATTTACCGGTCCGTGCAAGGGCTCTCCGGTGAAGACAACGACTACGAAACCAAGAAGGAGCTGATGTCCAGCATCTTCGCCGCCAACCTCGCTTTGCAAAAAGGCAAGACGGCGTAGGAACCGGACACAGGTCCACCCAATCTATTTCCCGGGGTGCTGGGGTCTTCCGACGACACCATCATCCCAAACCACAATCACTAGTTTAGGCAGAGAGAAGCGAGCAATGAGCGATCAGGACTACAACCAAGGAACGACGGACGACAACTCCGCCAACACCGCCACCGAATCCACCCCCAGCACCTCGTCGGGCTCACAATCGTCCAGCCCTGGCAAGAAAGAGTCCGGCGTCCTGTACCTCGGGATCGACTTGGGGACCTCACGGACCTCGGTCACCGCGAGCAACGGCGTCCGTGAAACTGTCGCGTCGTTCGTGGGCTATCCCAAGGACGTGGTCGCCAAGAAACTGCTCAAGGCCGACGTCTTGTTCGGTAGTGACGCCATCGAAAAGCGTCTCTCCTTGAACCTGTACCGTCCCTTGGGCGAGGGCGTCTTGAAGACCAGCCTCGAGGGCGGCTCTGAGGACGGTGACTACGAAGGCAACGTGCGCGCGGCCAAGGACTTGATCGCCGAGATTATTCGGCGGGCGCAGCCCCGCAAGGACGAACTCGTCTACGCGGTCATCGGTTGCCCCGCGGAAGCCTCCTTCAAGAACCGTGAAGCGATCCTCGACGCAGCTCGTGCTAGCGTCGACTCGGTCATGCTTTGCTCCGAGCCCTTCTCCGTGGCTTACGGCCTGGAGATGCTCGACGACGTGCTCGTGATCGACATCGGCGCGGGCACCACGGACCTCTGCCGAATGCACGGAACCATGCCCGAGGAAGCCGACCAGGTCACCATGACTTGGGCCGGTGATTCCATCGACGCGGAGCTCACGCGCCTTTTGCAAGAGCGTTATCCCGAAGCTCAGTTCTCCATTCACATGGTGAAGAGCATCAAAGAGAAGTTTGGCGCCGTGGGCGAACTGCTCGACGCCGCCGTGGTCGAGCTGCCCGTCAACGGCAAGCCGACGCCCTTCGACATCACGAACGAGATTCGCGAAGCCTGCCAGATCATCATCGGCCCGATCGTGGAGGGTCTCGGCAAGCTGGTCGGCAGCTTCGACCCGGAATTCCAGCAGAAGCTGAAGGACCGCGTGCTGCTCGCCGGTGGCGGTAGCCAGATCAAGGGCTTGGACAAGGCCATCGAAGCGGAGATGCATCGCATCCTTGGCAGTGGCCACGTGATCCGCGTGGAAGAGCCCATGTACGGCGGCGCCAACGGTGCCTTGAAGATCGCCCACGACATGCCGGCGGAGTACTGGGAACAGCTCAAGTAGAGCCAGACCCGAGACGAGATCCACGCGGGGGGGGAGGCAAAAGCCTTCCCCCCCGCTGCTTTGACGGAGTATCGTCCTGGCCATGTTCTCCAAGTGGATCCCCTGGTTGGCGGCCCTGTGTGTCGTTCTCTGCTCTGCAGCCCCACGGCTGATTCTGGCGGACACCACGACCCACAAGAGCGGCGCTTGGAGCGTGTCGGATCCCGACAGCCTGTACCACGCGCGCCGGGTGGAACGGGCGCTGTTGGAGGAGGGGTTGCCTGCGGCCACGGATCCCTTTCTCAACTTCCCCGAAGGGGCGGCGGTGCCCTGGCCCCCCTACTACGACCAGTTGGCGGCTTGGGTTCTCGGACCGTTTGTGCGGGGAGGAGCGCAGGGTGCTGGGCGGGACCGAGTGGGAAGCGCGCTGGGAAGTCCAGTGGCCAACCCTGTGGAAAGCGCAGAGCGAAACACCGAAGCCCTCCCTGCGCCAAGCCAACAGCTCGCGAAGGATTCTGCTCGCCAGAAGTTGGGCATCGACCGCGGAGCCTTGGAGCGCGGCGTCGGCCGCTTGCCGTTTCTATTCGGCGTTCTGACCTCGCTCTTGGCCTTCGCCGCCGCACGGCAAATAGCAGGGACACTGGCCGGTTTCAGCGCTGGCTGCCTGCACGCCCTGGCCATGGGCTCGATCGTCTACAGCCGCGTGGGCAATGGGGATCATCACGCCTTCTACGCCATGCTCTCCGGCGCGATTCTGTGGGGCATGAGCTTCGCGTTGCAGGGCAAGCGATTGAACAACAAACGCCAGGCACTCGCCTTGGGCGTTGGCCTGGGCACACTGATCGGACTCGCCATGGGATCCTGGGTGGCGGCCCTCCTGCTCGTGCTCTTGATCGATGGCTTGTTCGCCGTGCTGCTGTTCCTGCAAGGGCGCACACCACGGGCGGGTCTCGCGCACTTCGGATTGAGCCTGCACGCAACGGCCCTGCTCGTGATCTTGCCCGCTGTCTTGCAAAGCCCGTGGAAAGCGGAGTTCCCGTGGATGGTCGTGAACCTCTCCTGGTTCCACCCAACGCTCTTGGGATTGGGGGCGCTGGTGTTCGTTCCGCTGTTCTTCATCAAAGACCAGCCGCGACTCGTGAGCAGCTACCCTTGGATGGTGGGCGCCGGATTGTTGCTCTTGGCTCTGTGTTCACTCTTGATCGAAGCCGGACCGCTCGACGGCATCCGCGAAGGCTTCGCCTGGGTCAGTCGTCAAGACAGCTTCATGGCGCACATCGACGAGTCCCGACCCTTGTTCGGAGAGGGCGCCGTTCCCGATGGTGTCAGCATCTATCTCGGTGGCTTCTTTTGGTTGATCCCGATCGCCTGGCTGTTCGCCTGCGTGCGCATTCTGAAAGGGGCCTGCTTGCAACTCTTGCCATGGGTCGTGGCCTTGCCCGCGCTCTTGTTCCAAGCTCTGGGACAGGTGCGCTTCACGGACACCTTGATCGGACCCGCGGGAGTGCTCGTCGCCTGGTTTGTGGTGACGCAACTCCCCTGGTCGAGGTTGCGCAAGTTGCAGGCCATGGCCGTCCCGGCGGCCATCCTCATGGTCGGACTCTCCCAGGCCAGCACGTGCCTGCGCCTCGGGGAACGTCTCGCCGGCGGGCAGGAAGACCCGCGACCCAAGCGCGCGCGGCGCGAGTTGTGTGAATGGATCGCGATCAACCGGCCCAATCCCAATTCCGCGGTGCTCGCCCCCTGGGCCCTGGGCCACGAGCTCGAGTGGATCGCCCAGCGCCCCAGCGTGGCCACCAACTTCGGCAGCTACGTGGGACTGGAAGGCTACCTCAGCCCAGGTCGCTTCTTCCTGAGCTTGGACCCCGCCGAGGCGGAAGCCGTGCTCCTCGAACGCCAAGCGGACCTCGTGGTGCTGGGTTGCGGCCTCTCCTCCAGCTTGCCCGGTTGGATTCAAGCGGGTCCCAAGCAGTGGCACGAACGCTACTACCGCTTGGACACGGCAGGCGACGGACAGTTGCTCGCGGCTTGGTTTGAATCCGTTGGCGGTCAACTGCTGAACGGTGGCCACGGGCGTGTTCCGCGCGGCACGGAGCGCGGGGACTCCTTGAACTTTCTGCGCCTGCTGCACGCCTCGCCGATCCTGCTCGCTCAATCACCGATCAGCGACTGGAAAGGCCCTGCCCCTTACGGATGGGTTTGGGAACGGGTGCGCGGTGCGCAAGTCAGCTTCGAAGGCGAGCCCGGAACTCCAGTCTCCGTTGCGATCGAGCTGGCCTATCCGGGGCGCGCGAACCAACCGGAACAAAGCCAAACCTTCCTGGCCAGGGGAACCATCAGTCAGGATCGCCACGCCAAACTGCGCGTGCCCTACAACACTTTGGAACGCAACGGGGACGGACGGGTCGTGGGCGCCCAGTGGAGCCAAGGGGCAACAAGCGGTTCCCTGCGCATCCCCGAGCGTGCGGTGCTCGAAGGGCTTGCGCTGCCCGCTAGACCTTGAAGCGACTTTCGCGGTCGGCGCAAATCGCTTCGAGGCGTCCGCGCAACTCCGGGTGCTCTGCGACCGGCACGAAAACGGCGCGCCATTCTCCTGCAATCAAAACACGCAAGTGATCACCGGTCAGGCGCCACTCTTCCATCTTCGCGAAGCTTCGCGAACGCCAACCGACTCGCACCCCCTTTGCCCCGAGCACGCTGCTACCGGTTCGAGGGAGCAGCAAGAGGCACAGGCCCACGGCCACCAAGCCTGGGAGGAAGCGGTTGATCTCCAAGTCACTTCTGAACTGAATGGTAAACAGCAAAGCCAGGGTGATCGGGAGAAAGATCATCACGAGTTTGGCGGATCCACGTTCCTTGCGTTGGAGGGGTCCGACGGTCTGACGGTGCTTGACGGCGATCGCCCCCACGACGGCCGTGGCGAGAATCATCTCGATGCTCGCAGCGAAAAGTAGCTGGTACAGGAATTCAGTCATGGGGCGGAAAGTATACTGCTCCCCATGAAACTCCGGCGATTTCTCTCGTTGCTCTCGCTAAGTGCTCTGCTCACTGCCTGCCAGTCCACGGGGCTCGCGGCGGCCGATCACCGCACCTTCGAAACCCAGTGGGGCCAGTCCGTGCCGCTCTCTGTCATGGCCGACGACCTGGCCCAGGCGGATGTGGTCTTCCTCGGCGAAGAGCATGACAACGACGTGGGGCACCGGCTGCAATTGGAGACCTTCGAGGCTCTTATTGCCCGGCACCCCAAAGTGATTCTGACCTTGGAGCAATTCGAGGTGGACATTCAAGGGCAGTTGGATCTGTACATGGCTGGCGCCATCGACCAGGAGACCTTGCTCAAGACGACTCGGCCCTGGCCCAACTACCTGCGGCACTACGCCCCCATCATCGAGCTCGCCAAGCAGCACCGCATCCCGGTGATCGCTGCGAACATCCCGCGGCCCGTGGCCCGGCGCATCGCCTACGAGGGCCCCGGGATCAAGTCTGAGGAGTGGCTGGCTCCGCCGATGATCTGGATCGACGAACCCGAGTACGCGCAGCGCTTCGCCCGCGCCATGGGACGCACTCCCGACGAAGAATACGACGAGGGCCTCGAACGCTGGTTCACGGCACAATGCGCCAAGGACGAGATCATGGCCCAGAGCATCTCCCAGGTCTTGGTGCGCGGCTGGAGCTTGGGCCAGAAGCCATTGGTCGTGCACCTGAACGGTAAGTTCCACTCGGACCACCGACTGGGCACGGTCTCGCGCCTCTTGCGCCGCCACCCGCGCCTGAACGTGCGCGTCGTCGGAATGAACTCAGACGACGTGCGCGACCGAACTCTGAATCCTGATGAGATGCGCCAAGGAGACTACGTCTGGCTGGTGCAGCCCCAGCCGAAGTAGGTTCTCCCGAAGCGCCTAGCGCCCGCCGGCAGGCTCGGGTTGCGCAGCCTGCTCCTTGGCCGGCAGCATCGTTTCCGGATAGCGGGCCAAGGTCAGCAGGAAGGATTCGGGCCGGTCCGCGAGAAACTCGGTGCCCTTGAAGGACTTGCGGATCAAGGCCAAGTTGGCCTCGACCGTGTAGTCCTTGAAGAGCTTCGTGGGGTCCCCCGCTTTTGGGGTGTCGATGTCCAGGATCCGGCAGGGACTCGTGGCCGAGAAGTCAAAGCTCGCGAACTTCACGGTCTTGATGGTCGGGGCATTCTGCGTCCTGAAGTGCAGCGCTCGCTCGGCGATGTCGTAGACGATGCTCCACTGGGTGTAATCGCCCTGGCTGACGTTCTTCAGTAGGTCGAAGGAGTAGTCCACGGCCGCTTGTTTCGTCCCGGGCTCGTACTCAACCACGCCACAGGCGGCGCGCACGAAGCGATCCAATGAACTGCGGCTCTTGGGGGTCGGCCGTTCGCCGCCGAAGCCTTGGATGGTCTCCAGGTACTCCATCGAATCGGCGTAGGTGTCGTTGGCCAAGGCCGAGATTGGCAGCTCCCCACCGGTGTGGGCGACCAGCTTGCCATCGAGGAATTCCACCGTGGCTTGCTCACCGCTGGCGTCACAAATCAGGAAGTGGATGCTCGTGCTGTCGGTCGTGACGCGGATCTTGGAGTCCGTGGCGAGCACCTCTGCGACGCTCTTGCAAGTGTCCAACTGGTACTGCACCCAACCGAGTTCTCCGAGCCCAGCGCGGGAGTCCGGGTCTGGATAGCGCGTGTCGGTTAGCCACATGACCTCCACCACCAAACCGGCCTCATTCATGCCCCCCGTGGGCAACTCTCGGCCGTACTGATTGAAGGTCAGACTTCCGTACTTAGAAATCCACTTGGCAGGTTCCGTGGGCTCCGCCACGAAGGCCGACTTCTGTAGTCCGCGGCGGTTGACGGTGACGAGCCCGAAGCCAATGCCCCAATCGTAGTTGCGTCCGAAAACTGGGCCGTGGGTCGCCGGCAAGCAGAAGGTCGTGCAGGGAGTGACCGCGCTGGCCGCCGGGCAACCCGGCTCGGGCTGTGCCGCGGAGGCCGGAATCAGGAGTGCGAATGCAGCGCTCAGAGCGAGTGCGGAAATGTCCATGGCGAAGAGGAGTTAGAAGGGGCCGCGACCCTCCCGCTGGCTTGAATGGCGGAATCAGCGTTGGCCTAAATGGTGGAATCAGCGAGCCGTGTCGCCCGTCAAACGAAGCTGCGCACAAGCGCGAACAAGAGCCCCGCAAACAGGATGTACTTCACCGTGTAATAGAGTTTGCGATTCACGCGTTCTTTGATGCCGCGGAAGAACTTTTTGGCGTGCAAGAGAATCGGCGTGACCTTGCAAGCGAGTCCGCCTGACTCCCCCATGTCATTGCGACTGCGCGTGATGCGGTAGACGTAGCGGATCAGGAACTCATTCAGCCAGCGAACCGGCCCGGGATAGAGGGGCCGCGTGAAGTCCGCAAAGAAGATGATGCGTGTCTTGTCCGTGTGGTTGTGAGCCCAATGCACGTAGGTCTCGTCGAAGACGAAGTCCTCCCCCTCGTTCCACACCACCGTCTTGTCATCGACGAAGAGGCAGCACTCTGGATCGTTGGGGGCCACCAGGGTTAGGTGGTAGCGCAGGGAACTCGCCAAGGGGTCCCGGTGTTTGCCAAGGTGTGCGCCCGGCGGCAGCATGGTGAAGGCCGCCGCGTTGAGGCCCGGAATGTTGCGACAGATCTCGACAGTCTTCGGGCAGCCTTCCAAAGCCGAGGGGAAGAAGTCGTGGTACCAGCGCAGGTAGAAGCGCTTCCATCCGAGCTTCTTGAAGGCCAAGAAGGCCAGGTCCATGTCCTCTTCGTTGTAGGCAATCTTGCCTTGAGAAAGGAGCTCCAGGGCTTCCTCGCGCATCACCTTCCAGTTCGCTTTGAGCGGTGCCAGCTCGGGAAAGCTCTCCACCGGCAGGATCGGATCCTTGGGCACGGACGAGAAGGCGTAGAAGAGGCAATTCAGGGGCGAGAGCCAACCGGAGTGCTCCGTCAACTGGCGTTCAAAACGCAACCGTTCCTTGCCCCGAAAGTGCACGTACAAGGTGCAGAGAAACGTCCACAGGACAACCCCATAGGCCACGAGGAATCCGGGCGAGGTCAGGACGTTGATGAAGTCTTCCATTGGGGGCTCAGGCGTTGAGGTCCCGAACAGCTTGGAGAATTTCAATCCAGAGTGCCAGCTCTGCTATTGAACATCCGGGGAATCTCTACGGGCGCGCCCAGAATACGCACAGATGCCCACCCCCGGAAGGGATGGGCATCTATTTGGGGTGGCCGTCTGAGCAGGAATCGAACCTGCTGCACCGTACTGACTAGTGAACAGGGCTGGCTAGTACAGGTACTTGTTCCCGAGCTCGGCGAAGTTCTCCAGCTCCTTGCTGTGGTGGACATCCCCCTCTGGGAACTCGACCACGGCGCCGGAGCGGCGCACGAAGCTCGTTCTGCCGGATCCGATGTTGTACCCACCGGCGCTGCCTTCCTGCTCCTTGAGCGGACGGATCTGAGCATCCCCGGCCAGGGCGCAGACGCAGGTGCCTTCCTCCACCACATCGATGCCCATGGAGGGTCCGGACAGGGCGATTGTTGTGTGTGGAGTGTGCACGAGAATGCGGCCCATGAACTCATCGGTGGTCGCTACCCGCACGCCCCCGCGCTCAACAACGATCTCGATCAGACCGCGCTCGCCTTTCGGTACTGGAGGGAAGCGCAATTCAGTCCCAGGCGGGAACTCCAATAGCACGCCCTCGCCGTAGTGGATCACGGAGAGCTTGCCGCCACCGGTTTCAAGGCTGCAACCTCCCAGGGTCAGCGCGGCGCCGAGTCGCTCGTCCGAACCGGAGAGTCTTTGGTTGCCGTCCAAGACCACCTCATCCCCATGCACGAAGTTGACGGTTTGCCAACCGGGGAAGCTGGGATCCTGGGGCATGCTCTCGAGCGGGCCGAGGAGCGCGTTGCTGCCCATCCCGAAGTACAGAAGCCCGGCAGCGGCCAGGGCCAGCACGCCGACCAGCAGCTTGGGCATCCCTAGCTGGGGTTGAGGCCTTGCTGGGGCGCCGCCGGCCAGCGGGCGCAACTCGTGGGAACTTTCGTCGTAGTCCTCGCGATACTCCCCAGCCGCGGCCAAGAAACGCTCGCGCAACATGGTGCGGAAACCTTCCCGGGCGGGCTCGGTTTGCCTGCTATCGAGCTGGGCGCCAGCCTCCTCTTCCGAGGGCGGTCCCCCCGCTTTCCCAGCAGCCAGGAAGGCGTGCCGTTGACGGGCTCGGAATCCAGCGTCGGCTATCGGAGTTTGCCAGTCGTCGAGGGCTGCCCGCAGTTCCGCCGGGATTTCCGGGTCCTGGAAAGAGTCCTTCTGGTTGTTGTTCGATTCGTTCACGCTTGTAGCCCCCCCTCGTCGGTGCCGGGCAGCGTCTTGCGCAGCTCTTCCAAGGCGCGCGAGTAGCGCTTGCGCACAGCGACCTCAGTTCGCTCCACCACTTCGGCGATGGCCTCGAAAGAGAGACCTTCGTAGTAGCGCAGCACCAGGGTCAATCGCATGGACTCCGGCAGAGCTTCGATGGCCGCGGAAAGCTCCGAAGTGGTCTCCCCTGCCCCGAGCTCCTCCACGGGCTGGAGCGTGTTGGAGCGGGCCCAGCCGCCGGACTCGCCGACCTCCAAGCTGACTTCACGGAGGTTCGACTGGTGACGCCGGCCGCGCCAGTAATCCCGAACCTTGTTCGTCGCGATCGTGAAGACCCAGGGCCGCAGGGGGCGCTCCGGATCGTAAGTATCGAAATGCTGCATGATGTGCATCAAGATATCCTGCGTGAGATCTTCCGCGAGGTGCTCCTCCCCGACCATGCGGCGCACGTAACCGTAGACCCGGTCGAAGTAGGCGTCGTAGAACGCACTCAGCGCTTGCTCTTCGCGCCGGGCCAGGGCAGCTCGGCTCTCCACTGGGAAGGGATCAACGCTGGCCGCCGGCTGGGCAGGGGTCTGATCGGCCTGATCAGTTGTCGGTAATTCCAAGGTAAGCACTCCAACGGTTCTAGGATATTGGCAATCGGTGACCAGCAAATGTCCGGATTTTGTCACCACGGGCGGGACAACCTGCGGAGATCATGGCGCCAGCCTACCAGGCGAGGCCAGGCATCCCACGGATCCCTTGCCAGAGAGAGCCGTTCCGGCGAGGATTCCCCCCATGACAAATCTAGCCGCACGCCTGCTGGGCCCCTTGGCCCTCCTCGGAGCACTGCTATTGCCCCTGACGGGGGGCTGCGGGGGCGCCAATGCCTCCAACTCGGTGGGAAAAACTTTCACGTTCCCGATTCGTGGTGCTGGTCCCGGATCTATGGATCCGGTGCGTGGGTCCACCACCTACGACAACCAGGCGGTTTGCCATGTGTACGAGACCCTGCTGCAGTACAAGTACTTGATCGAGCCCGTGGAACTCGAGCCTCTCCTCTGCGAAGCCATGCCTGAGATCTCTGAAGACCGGCTGGTTTACACCTTCAAGCTTAAGCGCGGAGTTCTGTTCCACGACAACGAGTGCTTCGAGGGCGGCAAGGGGCGCGAGATGGTCGCGGAGGACGTGATCTACTCTTGGAAACGAATGGCCGACAAGGACGTCGACACCAAGTCCTGGTGGTTGCTAGAAGAGACGATTAGGGGCTTCGACGAATGGCGCAGCAGTCAGAACGCAGCGCAGACCTTCGACTACGACTCGAACTTCGAAGGACTCGTGGCCCTGGACTCGCACACCGTACAAGTCACTCTGACCGAACCGATCCAACGCTTTCTCTACGTGTTGGCCATGTTCCAGACATCCATCGTGCCCCGCGAAGCCGTCGAGATGTACGGCACCGGATTCCCTCGCAACCCGGTCGGAACGGGCCCCTTCATCATGGACCCCGATGATTGGATCACCTCTAAGAGCTTGGACTTTTCTCGCAACCCCAACTACCGCGACGAGTTCTATCCGAACGAGTGGGGCCCCGCAGAAGAAGCCGCTGGCTTGCATTTGGCCGCAGGCCAAAAGCTCCCCATCGTCGACCATGTGCGCATCAATTGTTATGCACAAGACCAACCCATGTGGCTGGAGTTCCGCACTGGCAAGTTGGACTACGCGCAAATCCCGGCGGAGAACTTCCTGGACGCAATTCGGAAGCGCACGAAGAAGCTCACCAAGGAGTACCGAGAAGAAGGCATTACCTATCACCAGGTGCCCCTGCTCGACTTCATCTTCCGCGGCTTCAACATGGATGATGATCTAGTCGGAGGCTATGGTGAAAAGCAGAAGAAACTGCGCCAAGCGATCAGCCTCGCTATGGACTTGGCCGAGTTCAACAACACCTTTTACAACGGCCAGAACATCGTCTACGACGGAATGATCCCCCCTGGCTTGGACGGTCATCCAGACGGGCATTTCTGTGATGCGGGCTACACGGGTCCGAACTTGGACCGTGCTCGCGTCCTGTTGAAAGAAGCCGGCTACCCGAACGGCGAGGGCTTGCCTGTCATCGACTACTACACGTCACTCTCAGGCAATAGCGCAGAGCAATCTGAGATGATGGCTCGCCAACTGAACAAGATTGGTGTCCTTCTCAATCCAATCCTGCTCGAGTTCCCGCAGTTGATCGACGCCATCGACAAGCGCCAGGCGCGCATCTTCTCCTTCGCCTGGGGCTCGGACTACCCAGATGGGGAGAACAACCTAGCGCTCTTCTACGGCCCCAACGAGTCCCCTGGCTCGAACCACTACAACTACAAGAACGACGAGTACGACGCTTTGTACGAATCCATCCGTTCCATGCCCCCCTCCCCAGAGCGCAGCGCGATCTACGCCAAAATGCGTGACATGGTCCTCGAGGACGTGGCCTTCATCGGCGGCATGGCTCGCACTCGCAACTACCTCGGCACCCGTTGGATCCGCAACTTCAAGCCGAGCGAAAACTTCTGGAACTGGTCGAAGTACATCGACATCGACGAATCCGCCAGGCGGAATAACTAGCCCTAAGCATCCTATGTGGTCCTACGTCGCGCGCAAACTGCTCTACAACATCCCCGTTTACCTGGGGATCGTTCTCCTTCTCATGGTGGCCCTGCGGGTCAACGACCCAGTCAGCAGCATGATGGGTAAGAACAAGTCCCAGGAAGACATGCTGGCCATGAAGGAGTCACTCGGACTCGCCCGTCCATTGCTGGAACAGTACTTCGATGTGCTACGCTTCGACCTCAACGTGATGAGCTGGAAGAACCAAGGACTCACGGTCAAGCAGATGTTCATGGACTCGATTAAGCCGAGCCTATCGATCACCCTGCCGGCCCTGACCTTGACTAGCATCATCTCGATCTCGATCGCGTTGATCTCCGCCTTCTTCCGCGGCCGCAGGATCGACCGCATTTTGATGGTCCTGGCCGTGATCGGCATGAGTGTAAGCTTTCTGGTCTATATCATCTTCGGCCAGTACTACGGGGCCTACCTCCTCACGAAGGAGACCAGCTGGGACCTGTTCGCTATCGGTGGCTATGAAAGCGGCATCGAGAATTGGTCGTACTACTGTTTGTTGCCCGTTTTGATTTCGACCCTGGTGGCTGTGGGCTATGACACTCGCTTCTACCGAGCGGTGATGGTCGAAGAATCGGGACGCGACTACATCATCACGGCCAAGGCCAAGGGCGCGACAAAGACCAAAGTGATGTTCGTGCACATGTTAAAGAACGCGATGATCCCCATCATCACGCGCATCATGACCACCCTGCCCTTCTTGATCATGGGCTCCTTGCTGCTTGAGGTGTACTTCAACATCCCCGGCATGGGCCGTGTGCTCTACAAGGCGATTCAAGAACAGGACTTCCCGGTGGTCCAGAGCTTCGTAACGATCTTCGCGGCCATCTTCATCCTCTCCAACATTTTGACTGACGTGCTCTACGCGTTGGTGGACCCACGCGTGCGCCTCTCATGAGCTCAACCCCACAAGCCACGAGCGCCCCCAGCTGGTGGAGCAAATTTCTCCAAGGCCGAGGTGTGCGCAAGTTCAAGCGCGACAAGATGGCCATCGGATCCCTAGTGGTGATCCTCGTCTATCTCCTTTGTGCTCTCGCTGTCGGGCTCAACGTCCTCGAGAAGGAAGATGCTTTCGCACGGGTCGGTCCCGGCTGGACACCCGGCTTTGGGGGTACCCAGAATGGCGAGAAGCGCCTGCAGGACGCCGAATTTCGAATCGAACAGATTGAACGGGCTGCCGCGGCCACCCAAGCCGAGGATGCCCTGAAGGCCCTCAATTTCGGCGCTCTCGTACCGTTCAGCAACGATCCAGAAGTGGTCAGCGCCAGGGTGGCTGAAGCCTGGGCTATCTTCAACGCGACCGTCGAGTACGACGATCTTGAAGAGGACCCCGCGGCTGCCAAGCTGCTGCTCGACTTGGAATCCAAAGTTGAAGAGCTCTACACCCAGCCCACTGGGCTCAGCAGTCTAGTCCACAGTCTGCGCATGAGCCTGGGCACGGACCTGCAGGGACGATCGATCATGTTCCGGGCTTTGTACAGCACCAAGGTCGCTGTACAAATCGGCATCATCAGCGCGCTCTTCTCCGTGTTGCTGGGAACGCTCCTCGGCGCCGCCGCCGGCTACTTCGGTGGCTGGGTCGATCACCTCGTGATTTGGCTCTACTCGACGTTCTCCTCGATCCCCTGGATCGTGCTCTTGATGGTGCTGGCCTCCGCCTTCCGCGGTGGCCCCTTCGATGGCACGCTGATCCCCGTTTATGCCGCCTTCTGCATGTCCTTCTGGATCTCCCCCTGCCGCGTGATTCGCGGCGAGGTGATGAAGCTCAAGGAATTGGAGTACGTGCAAGCCGCTTCCGCCATGGGCTTTGGCAAGATCCAAATCTTGCTCAAGCACATCATCCCGAACACGGCCCACCTGATGTTCATCAACTTCTCGTTGCTCTTCGTGGGCGCGATCAAGGCCGAGGTCATCCTGAGCTTCCTCGGACTTGGCGTAAAAGGCCAACCTTCCTGGGGCGTGATGATCAGCCAGGCCAAAGCCGAAGTGCTCAACGGCTTCTTCTGGCAAATCGGCGCTGCCACATTCTTTATGGTGATCCTCGTGCTCGCCTTCAACATCCTATCGGATGCTCTGCAGGACGCCTTCGACCCCAAGCACGTATAGAGCTATGAGCAAAACGAAGACTAAGCCCGTGCTAGAGGTTCGAAATCTCTCCACCTGCTTCAAAACCGATCAAGGGGTCGTCACCGCCATCGATGACGTTTCCTTCGATCTCTATCCGGGGGAAACCCTGGGCATCGTTGGCGAATCCGGTTGCGGCAAGACGGTGACCAGCAAGTCGATCATGCGCCTCTTGCCCGAGCATCTGTCCTTTCAGAAGCCGGAGAGTCGCGTGATGTACGGCGGACTCAACTTGGCCGCCGCCACCGAGGCAGAGATGCGCACGGTGCGGGGGGACAAGATCGCGATGATCTTCCAGGAACCCATGACTTCCTTGAATCCCGTGTTCAAGATCGGCGCGCAGTTGGAGGAGGCGCTCTCCTACCACACCGACCTGGACAGGAAGGCACGCCGCCAGCGCGCCATCGACATGCTGCGCCAGGTGGAGATGCCCGAACCCGAACGGCGCGTGGACGAGTACCCCCACCAACTGTCCGGGGGCATGCGCCAGCGGGTGATGATCGCCATGGCACTTTGTTGCGAACCGGAAGTCCTGATCGCGGACGAGCCGACCACGGCTTTGGACGTCACCATCCAAGCCCAGATCCTCGATCTGATGGAAGGGCTCAAGAACAAGTTCAACACCGCCATCATGTTGATCACCCACGACCTAGGGGTGGTCGCGCAGATTTGCGATCGGGTCATGGTGATGTACGCGGGACGCGTGATCGAGGTGGCCAGCGTGCGCGATCTCTTTCACAACCCGCAGCATCCCTACACACAGGCGCTGCTGCGTTCGATCCCCAAGTCCGGTGGACGCCAAAAGGGCGAACGCCTGCCGACCATCAAAGGCATCGTGCCGAGCCTCTTCAACCTGCCCCCCGGCTGTCGCTTTCAAGATCGTTGCGAGTACCGCGAGGAGCGCTGCGTTCGTGACGAGCCCCTACTCGAACAGCATGGCAACCGCAGCTATCGCTGCCACTTGCCCCTAGGAGGCGCCCAGTGAGTTCTTCCACAGACATCCTTCAGGTCAAAGACCTCGAGATGCACTTCCCCGTGCGCGGCGGAATCCTGAATCGCGTGCAGTCCAAGGTGCACGCACTCAACGGCGTTTCCTTCTCCCTCAAGAAGGGCGAAGTGCTCGGCGTCGTCGGCGAGTCCGGCTGCGGAAAGTCGACCCTGGGCAAGTGCTTGATTCGTCTGCACTCCCCCACGGCTGGCTCGATCCTGTTCGAGGGCGAGGAGCTCACGGGCCTCAGCCACGGGGAGTTGATGCCTTACCGCAAGCGCATCCAGATGATCTTCCAAGATCCCTACTCGTCCCTGAACCCGCGCATGACCGTGCGCCAGGCCTTGCGCGAGGTGGCCCTGTTTCACCAGGTGCCCACGCCCTTTGGCATGAACGCCTACATCGAGGAGCTGGTGCAAAGGGTCGGCCTGCGCGTGGACGCCGTGGACAAGTTCCCCCACGAATTCTCCGGCGGCCAACGCCAGCGCATCGGCATCGCCCGTGCCCTGGCCTGCAACCCGGATGTTTTGGTGGCGGACGAGCCTGTCTCGGCCCTCGACGTTTCGATCCAGGCCCAGGTGCTCAACCTTCTGATGGATCTCAAGGACGAGTTCGGCTTGACCCTGGTGTTCGTCTCCCACGATCTCAAGGTCATCGAGCACTTCTGCGATCGCGTGCTGGTCATGTACCTCGGCAACGTGGTGGAAGAGCTCAGCTGCGACGATCTGCACAAGAACGCGGCCCATCCCTACACCAAGGCCTTGCTCGGTGCGAACCCGATCAACGACCCGGACGATCGCAGGCCCTTGATCGTGTTGCAGGGCGACGTGCCAAGCCCCTTCGTGCTGCCCCCAGGCTGCGCCTTCGCGGGTCGCTGTCCCGTGGCGGAAGCGAAGTGCCACACAGATCGCCCGCGGCTCGAAAGGAAGAGTGTCGATCACCCGGTCTCCTGCTGGCTCGTTGACTAGCGCGCGCTATTCATGAGTCGGATTGCCAATTTCCCATGAGCACTGCCTGCATTGCCTCCATCGACCAAGGAACGACGAGCACCCGCTGCATCCTCTTCGGGCTCGACGGAAGCATCCTGGGTCTAGGTCAAAAGGAGCATCGGCAGATCTATCCGCAACCCGGCTGGGTCGAACACGACGCGGCGGAGATCTGGCGCAACACGCAAACTGTGATTCGGGAAGCGCGCATCGCCGCCGGCGAGCACGTCTCGATCGCGGCGGTTGGAGTCACCAACCAGCGGGAAACCCTGGCCGTCTGGAACCGCAAGAGCGGCGCGCCCTACGCCAACGCCATCGTCTGGCAAGACACGCGCACCCAAGCCATCTGCGACCGGCTGGCTGGGGACGCGGGGACCGAACGCTTTCAAGCCCAAACCGGCTTGCCCCTGGCCACCTACTTCTCGGGTCCGAAGCTGGTCTGGCTGCTGGAGAACGTCCCCGGCCTGCGCGCGGCTGCGGAGTCTGGTGAGGCCATCTGCGGCACCATGGAGAGTTGGATCCTTTGGAACCTCTCCGGCGGTCCTGATGGTGGCGCGCACATCACGGACGTGACCAACGCTTCGCGCACCATGTGGATGGACCTGAACAAGCTCGCCTGGGAGCCCGAGTTGCTGGAAGCCTTCGGGGTCCCCGCCGGCATGTTGCCAAGTATCGTCCCCTCGAGTGCCAAGACTCCTTGGGGCTACACGGCAACGAGCGGACCCTTTGAGGCGCGCTTGCCCCTGTGCGGCGCGGTGGGCGATCAGCAGGCAGCGCTCATCGGTCAATGTTGCTTCGAGTCCGGGGAAGCCAAGAACACCTACGGCACGGGCTGCTTCCTGCTCTTGAACACGGGCCAGACTCCGGTTCCCTCCAAGGCGGGATTGCTCACCACCGTCGCCTACCAATTTGAAGGATCCCCCGCGGTCTATGCGCTCGAAGGTTCGGTGGCCATCGCAGGGGCGTTGATTCAGTGGCTGCGCGACAACTTACAACTGATTGACTCAGCTCCCGAAGTGGAAGCTCTCGCGCGCAGCGTCGCCGACAATGGTGGTGTGTACTTGGTTCCAGCCTTCACTGGACTCTTCGCCCCCCACTGGCGACCGGACGCCCGCGGAGTGCTTTGCGGCCTCACGCAGTTTGCCACGAAGGCGCACATCGCCCGGGCTTCCTTGGAGGCCGTCGCCTACCAGGTGCACGACGTACTCGTGGCCATGGCCAAGGACTCCGGGATCGCCCTCGGGACCTTGCGCGTGGACGGCGGCATGGCGGCCAATGATCTTCTCATGCAGTTTCAAGCCGACCTGCACGGATCCCCGGTGATCCGGCCGACGGTCTTGGAGACCACGGCCCTGGGCGCCGCCTACGCCGCGGGTCTCGGCGCCGGGCTTTTCAGCAACTTGGAGGACTTGCGCAGCCACTGGCGTGTGGAGCGCACCTTCGAGCCGGCGATGTCCGCCGAAAAACGCGACGAGCACCTGGCCGGATGGCACAAGGCGCTCGAACGCAGCTTTGGTTGGGAGTAGGGAATACGGTGTCGCACACCTTGTTGTTGCTCTTCAACAAGGTGTGCGACACCGTATTCCCTACATCATCGGTAAGTCGAGCCCGCGCTCCTTCGCACAGGCGATTGCTTCGTCATAGCCCGCGTCCACGTGGCGCATGACGCCCGTGCCGGGGTCGTTGGTCAAGACGCGCTGCAAGGCGGCCGCGGACTCGTCCGTGCCATCAGCAAGAGTCACTTGCCCCGAGTGCAGGGAGTAGCCGATGCCGACCCCGCCTCCGTGGTGGAAGGAAACCCAGGTGGCGCCGGAGGCGGTGTTCAACATGAGGTTCAAGAGCGGCCAATCCGCCACGGCGTCGGTACCGTCCTTCATGCCCTCGGTCTCGCGGTTGGGCGAAGCCACGGACCCGCAGTCCAAGTGGTCGCGACCGATCACAAGCGGCGCGGTGATCTCTCCACGGCGCACGGCTTCGTTGAACGCGAGGCCCGCCTTGGCGCGCTCCCCGTAGCCCAGCCAACAAATGCGCGCGGGCAAGCCCTGGTACTGAATGCGCTCCCCGGCCATGCGGATCCAGCGGCAGAGCGCTTCGTCCTCCGGGAAGAGTTCCAGGATGATGCGGTCGGTGACGGCGATGTCTTCCGGGTTGCCGGAGAGTGCAGCCCAACGGAAAGGTCCCTTGCCTTCGCAGAACAGCGGGCGAACGTACTTTGGAACGAACCCTTCAAAGTCGAAGGCGTTCTCCAGACCAGCCTGCTTGGCGTGACCGCGCAAGTTGTTGCCGTAGTCGAAGGTATCCGCCCCGCGCTTCTGCAGCTCAATCATGGCCTTCGTGTGATCGACCATGGTGCGGAAGGATTCCTTCTCGTACTCGTCCGGGTTGGAGGAGCGCAGGGCCAAGGCGGTTTTGAAGCTCATGCCGTTCGGCACGTAACCGTCCAAGGGATCGTGGGCGCTCGTTTGGTCCGTCAGAATGTCGGGCGTGATGTTGCGCTCGATCATGCGCTGCAAGAGGTCCACCGCGTTGGCGACGACCCCGATGGACTTGGCCACTTTCTGCGCTTTCCACTCGAGGGCCTGGTCGATGGCCGCGTCGATGTCGTCCATCATCACGTCGCAGTAACGCGTGTCCAAGCGCTTTTGAATGCGAGTGGGATCCACCTCCGCGGCCAGGCAGGTCGCGCCGTTCATGCAAGCCGCCAAGGGTTGCGCGCCGCCCATGCCACCGAGGCCCGCGGTCACCACCAAGCGACCCTCCAAGGTGCCACCGAAGAGTTTCTTGGCGGAGGCCGCAAAGGTCTCGTAGGTTCCCTGCAGGATGCCCTGGCTTCCGATGTAGATCCAAGAGCCAGCGGTCATCTGGCCGTACATCATCTTGCCTTCCGCTTCCAAGTGCCGGAAGTGCTTCCAGTTGGCCCAATGACCCACCAGGTTCGAGTTGGCAATCATCACTCGCGGTGAGGCCGTGGTCGTCTTGAATACGCCCACGGGCCGACCGGACTGCACGAGCAAAGTCTCGTCCGGCTCCAGTCGCTGGAGCGTGCCGATGATCGCCTGAAAGCTCGGCCAATCCCGGGCCGCCTTGCCGCTGCCCCCGTAGACGATCAAGTTCTCCGGCTCCTCCGCGACCTGCGGGTCGAGGTTGTTCATGAGCATCCTCATGGCGGCCTCCGCCCCCCAACTCTTGCAGCTGAGTTCAGAACCGTGGGGAGACTTTTGCGGGCCGGTCGGAATGTGATCGTAGGAGGCAGACATGCTTGAAGCTGTGTTCGAGGAGAAGGGTTAGGGAATACGGTGTCTTACACCTGATTAGGCTTCCAGCTTTCCGGCAGCCTTTTCGACGCAAGCCACCAACTCACCACTCACGATCAATTGCCGGGCGGCTTCGATGTCTGGACGCAGGTAGCGGTCCTTGCCGAGCGGCTTCACTTGGGAGCGCACGCAGCTCCAAGCAGCTTGCGCGCCCCTGCCAGCTTTCAGTTCCTTGTGAAAGTCGCGGCCCTGGGCAGCGCACAGCAGTTCGATGGCTGCCACCGCTTCGCAGTTCTCAACGATCCGGCGAGCCTTGCGCGCGGCGGTCACCCCCATGGAGACGTGATCCTCTTGGTTCGCGCTGGTGGGCACGCTGTCCACGGAAGCGGGGTGCGCCATGGACTTGTTCTCGCTCGCCAAAGAGGCGGCAGAAACTTGGGCGATCATGAAGCCCGAGTTGAGCCCCGGCTCCGGCGTCAGGAAGGCGGGCAAGCCGGAGAGGTCCGGGTTCACGAGCTGCTCCACGCGCCGCTCGGAGATGTTCGCCAAGGTGCACAGGGACAAGGCCAAGTAATCCATGATCATCGACACCGGTTGGCCGTGGAACTGGCCCGCGCTGATCACTTCCCCGGTGTCCGGGAAGAGGATCGGGTTGTCCGTCACCGAGTTGATCTCGCCCGAGAGCACTTCCCCCACATGCCCGAGCGCGGCTTTGAAGGCACCGTGGACCTGGGGGATGCAACGCAGGGAATAGGGGTCCTGCACCCGGCCACAATCTTTGTGGCTCGCGAGAACCTTAGACGACTTGAGCAGCTTGCGGAAGTTGTTCGACGTGCGGCGGTGACCGGCGTGCCCTTTCAATTCGGCCAAACGATCATCGAAAGGCTTCAAGCTACCGAAGAGCGCTTCGAGCGACAGAGCCGCGATCGCGTCGGATGCTTTGGAGAGGTTTTGCGCGCGCAACCAAGTGACGACGCCGATGGCCTTCATCATTTCCGTGCCATTGATCAGCGCCAAGCCTTCTTTCGCCTGCAACACGAGGGGCTCCTCCCCCACGGCTTTCAAGGCGGCCTTCGCGCTCTTGCGTTTGCCGTTCACGTAGGCGTAGCCATAGCCCATGTAGGTGGCGGACATTTCCGACAAGAGAGCCAGATCACCGCTGGCCCCCACGGAACCTTGCTGGGGAACTTCCGGAACGAAGCCCTTGTTGAAGAGCCGCACGAGTTTTTCGACGGTGGAAACACACACACCGGAATGCCCGCGCACAAGGCCGTTCAAGCGCAAGATCTGAGCGACGCGCACTTCCTCTAGGGGCATGGCTGCGCCCACTCCGCAACAATGAGAGAGCACCAAGTTGCGCTGCAACTCCTCTAGGTTCTCCTCGTCGATGGCGACGCTCTTCAACTTGCCAAAGCCCGTGGTCAGTCCGTAGACGACGTTGCCCGCTTGCACGTGATCTTCCACGAGCTTGCGCGCTCGCGCCACGCGCTGCATGGCGGCCTTGGGGACGGAGAGCGAAAGGCCCGGCTTGGACCCCGCGAGGTCTTCGCAAAGCAGGGGCTGGAAGTCGTCAAGCGACAGCGAAAGGCCGTCCAAGGAGAGCTTCTTGGCGGAGTTCTTCACAGGGTTCGTCACAGGCAGCGTCGGGCAGGAGAAGGGGCGATCTGGGGGCGAGAGGATACGGTGTCGCACACCTTGTTGTTGCCCTTCAACAGGAAAGTACCGCACAAGGGGCCGAAAGCCTCGTGTGCGGTACTTTCCTGTTGAAGGGCAACAACAAGGTGTGCGACACCGTATCCCATCCCTACGGAATCTGGCCCTTGGGCCCGGGGTTCTCACCGTCGACAGCGCCCTGGGGCAGGGGCAAGAACACGTTGTTCGTTCCGGCCACGTCCAAGATCACGTCCCTCAGGATGTGATCGTTGCGCCAGCGCACCTCGACCTCGTAACGGCCCTCGGGCAGGTCGTCGATGGTCAAGTCCTCGTTCGCGGGAAGCACCTTCGTGTGAGGTTTGCCGTTGACGGAGTAGTGCACCGGAATCGCTTGGAAACGCTCGGAAGTTTCGAACACAATGCGGCTGTCGCCCCCAGCTGAACTGTTCAGGACCAGATCCACTTCGTGGTCGCCCGCCTTCACCACGCGCCCTCCCCAACCGCTGCCGTCCGGTCCCTTGGCGGTCAGGTAGCGAGATTTGGAGTACTCCTCGGCGGCGGAGAACATGAAGCGGCCGTCGGCCTTCGTCACCACCTTCTGCTTGGCGGGAGGCATTTGGCTGTAGAGGTCCACCTCCAATTGGGCGCGGCCCAAGTCTCCGCCCATGGCTTCCACCGCAGCTCCGGACACGTCTGGCATTTCGAACTGCACGAGTGCCCCTTCCACGGGCTTGCCATCCTGCAGCACGCGGCCCGTGATGGAGGGCGCGGCCTTCAGGTGAATCGTAGCGGACTTCGGCACAGAGGAATTCAAGTTCATCATCACCCGGTTGGGGTTGCTGATGGTCCCGGGCTTGAAGTACTGCAAGAACACGGGCCCCGCGGGCAAATCTTCGATTTCCTTGCTCTCCCCGGCAAAGACGGTGATCGGACTCACCAGGTGCCAGGGGTAGGTGCGCGTGGCGGAGCCGTCCAATCGCGAGGACAAATACAACTGCCCCGGCTCGGGCCCTCCCACGCGCTCGGGGATCACGACCTTCAAGGTGCATCCTTCTTGCAGAGTGAAGCGCAGCTTGCCCGGAGGCACCGACATGCCCCCGGTGATGTACTGCATCTCGCGGTGCGATGCATAGCCCGGCTTTGAGATGTAGATCGGAACCTTGCCCGAGGTCATGCGACCAAAGTAGAAGCGGCCTTCGTCGTCGGTCATGGTCTTCTGCCCATCCATGATGACCGTGGCCAAAGGCAGGCCGGAGTTGTCGGGTCCTTTGACCAAACCATTCACCGTGGAAGTGCGACCGAAGCCCACGTTCATCTGCGTCTCGCGATGCTCACGTAGAACGGCTTCACGCAAGGCCCCGGGAGTTCCGGAAGAGTGCAAGGCGATCAGCGAAAGTCCGGCGTAGAGGTCGTTGGCTCCGAAGCGTCCTTGGTCGTCGGTCTCGAGCACGCGCCCTTGGTTGGGGCCGGCGACGAACTCCGCGTAGCCGCGCCCAGGACTGCCGTCTGGCAAGTGCATCGATCCGCGAATCTGAGCACTGGCGGCGCTGTCCAAGTTGGGCACGCCGGGGCTAGAGAGTCGGGGCTTCGAAGAGATCAAGGTGATGTCAATCTCGAGGGGCAGCTTGACCGTGGTCACGGTCGAACCGGGAGCGGCTGTGCCCACGCGAACACCCGCCTCGGGAAGCATCCGGATCTCTTGGGCAACGGGCTTCGCTTCGGTCGGCGTGAGCACCGGACGGTTCACCTCTAAGCCTTCCACGACGTTCTCGGGCCCTTGGCCCATGCTCTTCCAGATGAATCCCCCGAACAGCAGAAGTCCGAGGAGCAGGGCAGGCAGCAGGAGTTTTTGAGTCATTCGGTGGAGTCGGGGCCCTGTTGGAGGCCGGGGTCGGGTGGGTATTCTAGTCCGACTGAATTGGAGAGGAACACCCCAAGCGTCAGGGCCTCTTGGAAGCACTCGATTGCGGACCAGGATCACTCGCCCGGCAGAGCGCAAATCGCGGGCCACCCGGCGCAAATGGCCGAGGACCCGAGGCATTTGGGCGCGGACCCCCTTTCAAGCTCCAAAAGAGTGGGCTGCGCGAGCCTCTGGCCTCGGCATCCAAGGACTCGGCGCTTTGGGGACGACCCAGCCCCCGGCTGCCCGCTTGGAATCCCTCAGCTATTTGTGCGGATTCGCCCTCTCCCCAGCCTCCACCTGGACCCGATCGGGAGCTCCCGGCTTGCCGGCCTCCTCCCAAGCGCTGCGAGCCAGGCTATGGAAGTGCACGAGCACGTTGCGCTCGCCTTTCTGAAAGCGGTGCTCCCCGGCCGGGTCCGAAAGAAAGCCCGCCCGCTCGAGCACCCGCTTGGATCCCAGGTTGCCCTCGAACCACTCCGCGTAGACCAGCAGCGCGCCCGCGTGCTCGAAGGCCAACCAGGTCAACAGGCTCACGGATTCCGAAGCCAAGCCGCGCCCCCACTTCGGCACGTCGATCCAGTAGCCGATGTCCCCCTGAGAGGCGTGGTCGTAGAAGCGCAGGCTGATCACCCCGGCGAACTCTCCGTCCGCCAAATCGATCACGGCAAAGTGATAGTCCCAACCGCGATTCGGATCCCCAAGGGGCCAACTCAGGTACCAGGGCGCCAGCTCCTCGATCGCTTCGGGACCGTCCCAGCAGAGCCAGTCCGTGATTTCGCTGCGCCGGTGCAGGCGATCAAAGCAGTCCTGAATGTCGAGGGGCCCCATCGGGCGCAGCAGGACTTTGCTCCCCTCGAGCTTCGCAGATCGTACCCAGGCTTGCTCCATGCTTCGTCTCTTTGAAACTCTCTACGTGTCCGGCGCGCGAACCCTGCTCGCCCGCCCTTTGTTGCTGTTCCCGCTCCGCTGTTGTTCCGGCCCCCACCCCGAATGGGCCACTGTCCCTGGGAAATGGCCGGGAACCGATAGTTCGGCCTCGCCAGGGGATGCAGCCGGTACGGCGACTCCCTATCCTGCGCAGATTCCTAGGCGCCCGCGAGCCCGAATCCCTCGATTCCTCGCATTCGCGTCCATCGCCAGCCTTCCCCGCCGCCTCCTCCCTTCCTATGAAGACCTACAAGATCGTTGAGTTGCTCGGTGACGGCATCTCCGCCGAACTCTCCGAGAGCGTTCATCGCATCGCGCAGAGCCTGCCTCTCAAGCTCGAATTCATCCCCTACGACCTCTCCGAGGAAGCCCGGGACAAGGGCGGGATCGAGATCTACGACGAAGCGGTGCGACTGATGAACGAGCACGGGGTCTCCATGAAGTACCCCACGGCGACGACCCGCGAGAGTCCGAACAAGGTCTTGCGCGAGAAGTGCCTGTTCTCCGTGATCCATCGCCCGGTCGCGACGATTCCCGGCATTCAGACCAACTTCACCAAGCCCCTCGACATCGACGTGGTGCGTGTGGCCACCGGCGGAACCTACGACGACGCGGGGCAGCGCATCGGCAAGGACACCGCGGTTTCCTTGCGCGTCATCTCCCGCGGTCCCTGCCGCGACGCGGCGCGCTTCGCTTTCCGGTTGGCGATGATGCGCGACACGAACGTTTGCTCTTCCTCCAAGTGGACGATCCAACGGGAAACGGACGGCTTCTTCGAGGAGATCGCTGGCAAGGTCGCCAATGACTACCCGGGCATCCCCTACCGTCGTGAACTGTTCGACGCTTTGCTGGCAGGCATCGTGATGCATCCGGAACGCTACGGAGTCATCGTCTGCCCGAACGAGTACGGAGACTTCCTGTCGGATTCCGCCTGCGGCCTGATCGGCTCCGTGGGCCTTGGCGACTCGTCTTCCTACGCCTTCGACGACGAAGGTCAGATCACCACCGCCATGTTTGACCCCTCCGGCGGCACGGCACCGGACATCGCTGGCCAGGGCATCTGCAACCCGACGGCGGCGCTCTTCGCCATGCGCAACATGCTGCTGCACTTGGGCGAACGGGATTCCGCCAAGGCCCTGCGCCAAGCGGTGCTCGATTCGATCTCGACCGGCGATTGCACCGGCGACATCGGCGGCAGTTTGGGTTGTGTCGAGTTCACGGAGATCGTCGCGAAGCGCATGGAAGCCACCCTGCAGAAGGCCTAGTTCGTTCCGCCAAGTGGTCGCGCTCTGATGAGCGCTGCGCGATCAGGCAAGCAGGCCCCACACAGGGGCCGCCACACCGCGAGGTTTGGCGGCCCCTATTCAATGGCGCAGGTGCAAAGCTCACCTCGTTCGGCGCTTCCCAGGCAGCGAGCCACCGCAGCAAACGACGAACGAGCAGGACTGCATCTTTGCCCGATCGCCGAAAAAACTCCACGAATGCCGTGACGTTTGCCCGGGGACCCAGGTGAGGGGGGTGAGCGAGCCGTTCTCCCCGGACGGTTCCACACGTCCACCCCAAGCCACCCTCCAAACCATGAATCCACCGCTCAAGCGCTCGGCCCTTGCCCGGAGCGGATGGATCGGAGTGGGTCATCAACAACTACGTGGACCTGAATCCAGGGAACGGCGCCACGGACTACACGGGTGGCAACAAGACCTACAACAATCACCGGGGCATCGACATCGACGTGCCGAGCTTCCTCGCCATGGATGGGGACTTCCCGGTGCGTTCGGTGGAGCGCGGCTTCGTCGTCGCCCTCGATGACGTCCACTTCGATCGCAACACGACTTGCACGGGGCAGTGGAACTTCGTGACCGTGCAACATGACGATGGCCTGCGCACGACCTACGGCCACTTGAAGCAGAACTCCGTGATCGTCAGCGTGGGACAAGTCGTCGCCCGCGGGCAAGACCTGGCCGTGGTCGGTAGTTCTGGCTGCTCGACCCACCCGCACTTGCACCTCGAAACGCGCGACGCAGCCAACGTCGTGATCGATCCGTTCCGAGAAGGGCTCTGGCAGAATCCCCCTGTCTATGACACGCCCCTTTCGGTGATGGAAACGGTCCTGACGGAGGGCGCTGTGGGCGGGATTCCAGAGATCGCCGACCCGGGACCGAGCATCACACAATTGAGTTACGGGGAGATTCTTGGAGTTGGGATGTCTGTGGCCGGAGGTGCCGTCGGCGACCAAATCAAAGTGCTGCTAAAAAGGCCGGATGGAACCCTTCACAGCCAGGGCACGATCACCTTTAGCCAGGTGCATCGGCACTCGTTCTGGATCAAGAATTTCACGCCCCAGAGCATCCTCGGCAACTGGACCATTGAGATTCTGACGAATGGACTGCTCGCCGCCAGCTTCCCCGTCGCGATTGGCCCAGCCGTGAACATCCCACGGATCTCGCGCTTCCTGATTCCGCAAGGTTCCTACCAAGGCGAATTCGATTACTACGCGAACCTCGGTTACCGCCCCGTGTGGATCGATGGATTCGACGTCAACGGCTCGACCTACTTCAACGCCATCTTTGAGCAAGACACCTCGGTCCCATGGATGGCTTTCCACAACATGACTGGCGCTTCCCTCGACAATTGGCTTAGTCAATTCACGGGCACCTCATGGAGGCCCACGCACATCGAGTCCTACTACATCAACGGATCGATTCGCTACGCGTTGCTGGCCGAGGATTCGCCGGGGCCCCTGTGGGCTGCCTACCGCAGCGCCTCGGGCGCGACCCATCAAGCGAACTTCAACTCCTTGGTGGGCCAGGGCTACCACGCCACGCTGACCTCCCCACTTATGAGCGGATCGAACGTTTCTATAACGGCTCTCTACGAGAAGAGCAGCGTGGGACTCTGGTCTGCCTACTATGGGATGACCGCCGCAGCCTACCAGACCCTCTTCACCTCGGAAGCCCAGGCTGGCCGCTACCTCAGCTATCTAAACGTCTACGACGATGGAGGAATGCCACGCTTCTCGGCCATCTGGAACTCGGTCCAACCCAACACCTGGAACGGGCAACACGGTCTGAGCGCGTCGGCACTCAACACCCAGCACAACAACTTGGAAGCCCAAGGCCTACTCTTGCGCTTTGTGACTGGATATGCCGTCGGAACCACCCCGTACTTTGGGGGATGCTGGAAGAACTAGTCGCCGGCACTCACGGCTAGCCAAGTCTGAGGCCCCAGGAGCTCGCCTGGGGCCTCGTTCATGTTCCTCGTTGTCGGATTGGGTTCGACCTCAGCGTACGGGAACGAATCGCGACCTCCGAAGTCAGCGGGCAGCATGATCCAACGGATCAGTCCCACATGCTGACCTCTTGGCCTTCGGGCTCGCTTTGGGTCACGTGAGTCTTTCCATCGCTGGTGACCCTGACAGAACTCGTCGCCTTTCCTTTGTCATTCAGGAACGCCATCTTGAGGCCCTCGTCCCAGGACAAGCGCACGGTTGACTTTCCATGATCATCGCGCATGGTAGTCATCGGTCGATCGCCACTGTAAGCGTCCATGGTCATCACGTCACGGCCCGCTGAGTTACGCAGCACCAAGCATTCCGCCCAAACGGTCTTGCAGAACATCGGGGTTGGCGCACCGAGCAACCCAAAGAGAACCGAGGCCCCCAGAACCAACTTGCCCGTGCGCTTCATGCGCTGATTCTCCGACTCGATGGATTCGACACGGTTCAAGAGGGTCTGCAAACCTTCGTTTTGATTCGTGTTGGACATGAGTTGTCTCGCTGGAGCGCCGCGCTCCGGTAAGAGGGTTGGCTCCCGGCGACGGTGGCCGGAGACCATCCCTGTGCAGTTGAGTTGTCAGGCGGAACGGGTCCGCGACCGTCCGGGATAGCAGAGAACGACCGAGGTAGTTCGTGTGGGGTTTGTAACTTCCCTAAGTGCTCTGCCGAGCCTGGCCTACAAGTCTCCCGGGTTTGAGACTAGAGCCCGGCACTGGAGCGCAAGGTAGATTCGGCGCTCCAAGGCTCCGCGCCACTGGGTCCCACCGCGTTCTGCTAGCTTCTCCCCCATGAATCGCATTCGAGTCCCCCACCGCCCTGCAAGGCTGGCTGCCCTGCTATGGATCTGGCCGTGCGTGCTGGCGGGCTGCCTCTCCATCACTCCGTCCAGCGGCTATACGCCATTGGCGGAGATATCGATTCAGGTCGATGAACCACTCGTCTTGCCCCTCTTGAGCGGCGAGGTGCCCATCGTGCAAGCCTGTTTCCCCGGCCGATCCGCGGCCGCCGAGTTAGGCATTCGCATGGTGGTGGATACGGGGGCCGAGGCGAGCTTGTTGTCCCGCGCAGCCGCGGAACACATGGGTCTCACCATCGGCAAGTACCGGGGCGCGAGCCACATCGAAGGATCCGCAGGAGGGTCGCGAGAGGTGACGCACTACGTGGCCATCGATGTCATGCAGTTGGGCGACCTGCAAATCGAGCGCTTCTACCTTTCCCTGGTGGAATCGGAAGCCTTCGAGGCCTTCGACTTCGACGGGGTGCTTGGTCAGGATCTCTTGGTTCAACTGGCGAGTGTCTTCGACATGGAACGTCGCGAGCTCACCCTGTTGCCAACGGGCATCCAAGAGCAAGAGATCACCGAGTTCATTCGCGCGCGCCAGGACTTGAACGGCATTTGGCGTGGGGAACCCATCGACTTTCGTCCGCGGCCCTTCGTCAAGTTCCACCTACTTCAAGGGCAGGACCGCATCCCGGTGGAGCTCTTGATCGATACGGGGGCCACGCACACCAGCATGCCCCAGCCGATCTGCGATCTGCTCGGTCCCCCACTCGGTTTGCGCATGAAGATGGGACTGGACGGACGTTACCAAGCGAAGACCTACGGCCTCTCCAACTTTCCCTTGTGCGGTTTCACCATCGGCGGTGAAGTGGTGGGCAGTCGTCAGGAATACGGCTTGCTGGGGATGGATATCCTCGGAGACTTCGTCCTGATCCTCAACGGGCCCGCCAAGGCCTTTCTCGTTCATCACCGGCGCATCGCCCCCAACCCCAACCGGTAGGCGCGCACGGGCCCTTGGACAACATCGCCCATAGTTTGTGCGGAGCCGCCTTGGCCCGCGCGGGCCTCGTGCGCCGCGGACCCCTGGTGACCGCGACTCTGGTGGTGGCCGCCAATGGCCCGGACTTGGATGCGTTGCTGTACGTCTTCGGGGATTCCATCGATGCGTTGATGCACCGACGCGGTTGGAGCCATTCCCTGCTCACTTTCTTCGTGCAGATTCCTCTGCTCGCGTGGCTCTTCTACTTTTTTGGAACGCGTTCAGCACGCAAGCGTGGGAAGCCCTTGCCTGAATGGCGTCCGCTCTTGTTGGCCTCCGCGCTTGGGTACCTTTCGCACGTGGGCCTGGACCTGCTCAACACCTATGGCGTGCGCTTTCTGCTGCCCTTTGACAGCAGTTGGTATCGCGGGGACATGGCGTTCATCGTCGACCCTTGGATGTGGCTGCTGTTTGGCGGCGCGACGCTGTGGGGCGGAGGTGTGCGGCCAGTTGGGTACTTGCTGTGGGCGGTGCTCAGCGGTTTGGGTGCTGCGGTCATGCACAGTCGCGGCATCCCGCTAGCGATCAACGGGGGCTGGGTCGCTTGCATGCTGCTCTGCATGATTCTGCGCAAGGCAGTGGGGAGTCGCGTGGCAGTCGCTCGCCTGCTCGTGGTTCTTGTCAGTCTCTACCTGGGCGGTTTGAAGTGGTCCAGCCATCTGGCGCGTGGGCGCGGGATTCAAGTGATTCGCCAAACGCTGGGAGACGTCCCCATTCAAACCACCGTCAATCCCTATCCTGCGATCCCCTGGAGGTCCACCTTGGTCGCGGCCACGGAGGAGGTCATCTATCGGGTGCGCGTCGATCTTTTCGAGCCAGCGTCGGAAGAGTTCATCTACCACGAGCTAGAACGCCACCTCGACGACCCAGCCCTCTCCTCCATCGCCCACACCCGCGAGTACAAAGCCTGGCGACAGTTCGCAAAGCACCCCTTCGTCTTTCGCAGCGGGAACGCCATCAGCTTAGGAGACGGGCGTTACAGCCACGGCGGACCCAACGGTTGGTCCACCTTCACTCTGCCCTTGCCCGAGTAGGTTGGGTTGTGCAGCGGAAGTCGCGGATCCAGAGGTCGTTCGCGCCGCTGCCGTAGAAGCGCACGCTGAACTCCCGGTCATCCATTGTTTGGGTGAACACGAAAGAGTCCGAAATCGGCGTTGCGCCTTCTTCACCTCGCGCTCGACTCATGAGTCTCTGGAAGTGGCTGACGGAGATTTCCACGTCACGGATCCCAAGAGGGCCCAACTCGAAGCGACCATCCGAAGCGGTCTGCATGCGCGAACTGCGGAAGGAGCTGGCGTAAGCACCTCCGCTCGGGGTGCGTGGCCAAACGGGCGTCAAGGTGACGTTCTGGAGCGGATTTCCTTGGGGATCGCAGACAGTCCCGCCGAGCCAAATCGGCTGTCCAAACTCGACGGTGAGATCTCCTGGAATACCAATCTGTGCTTCGACATCGCCCGTCCAGACGGGGTAATCGTCCGCCACAGCAGCGACCTGGTTGACACCGGGAGTGAGCCCTTCCAAACGAAACTCCCCGAGCTCGTTCGACAGGGCTTCCTGGGGCGGCGCGATGCCAGGCGCTCCATCTTGGCCCGGGAAGTCAATCCGATCCTGGGCACCGATTCGGACACGAGCCCCTGAGACCGGCTGACCGAGTGGGTCTCGGACCACGCCCGCGACAGAGGCTCCGGGGCCGGTCATGCGGATCTCCAGTTCCCTGATGACAGGTGACTCCGGCGACAGGGAATCGTCGGGTACTTTCCCTGCTAGCGTGTCACGGGGGTGCCCTCCACCCGGCCGAATTCCTCTGCCAAGATTGGTCGTTCTAGCCGAGCTGCCGCTGACCTGCTTCGCCGGGTCCGAGCTTGGAACGAACCCCCTTGCCCAGTACGACAGAGATGGCGCGTAGTCCGGGTGGCGGACACCGAAGGC
The DNA here is from genome assembly GCA_937905825.1 of uncultured bacterium. GTDB lineage: Bacteria > Planctomycetota > UBA1135 > UBA1135 > JABACD01. The sequence continues at coordinate 71,233 of CALCXM010000034.1, read as the reverse complement.
ATTGCCGGGGGAAGCGGATCGCAATAGAAACCGACCGGAGGAATCGGTGCTCGTGGCCCGGGCAGGGTTGGCACGAGACAATCCGCTGGAGATCCAAATCTCCGCGCCCACAATGGGCGATGAGTGCTGATCAACAACTCGCCCGCTGATGTCCGTGCCTCGCTCGATCAGCACTTCGATCTGATTGATCTGCAAGCGGGCCGCCTGCTTCGTGGCTTCATCCGTCCCCTCGGCCCAGGTGATCGTGACCAGCCCCGGCGCAGAAGTTGAGCTCCCCCCTCGGTCGTTGGTCACGGCGTAATTGCCTTCCGGCAAGGACTCGAAGTGCACACGTCCGTTCGCGTCTGTTGTGCGCCGCCAGCCGAACTCCGAGATTCCGCCAGAGGTGCGCTGCATGTCAAGAGTGATGCCCTGCGCGGGGGTTCCATCGGACCAGACGACATCGATGGTTAAGGGCCGGCAGATTTCAGGCTCCGGGGGGGATGAGGAATCGGGCGCTTGCTCATCGGCGACCGCGAGCCGTTGCTTCTCGGTTCGGGAAGGAACCGGAACCAGCCCCGGAGACTCTGCATGGACGGCCTGCGTCGAGCGCTTCTGCAGTCCTTCGGAACTCAGCTGAATCTCTGCTTGCGGACCCCAGTCCCCGAGGAGAATCATCAAGAGCGCGAGGCAAGCGAGGCTGACAATCGCCGCCGGGCCCACCGCGGCTGTGCTCAGCAAACTCGACGAGCCCAGGCTCTGTGCGCGCCAACGCACGTGCTCAAGCAATTCATCGCGCACGGCGGCGAGGCCGCGCGGGGCGAGTAAGAAGCCCATGCCTGTAGCGAGTCCCACGGGCAACAACTCGCGCAATTGAGCCAAGCCCCGATGCAACTGAACACGAACCGTCGCCGGGGAACGCTGCACGCGCTTCGCAATTTCCCGCGGGCTTTGTTCCTCCTGCAAGTGCTGACTCAAGACCTCCCGATAAGGCTCGGGCAGGCGCGACACGGCGACCGCGACCAAGTCATGGGTTTCCACGTTGGAGGCGTCCACGCTCGCGTCCGCTGCGCTCGGAGCCCTCGGCCCAGATGTGGAAGCTTGCCAACCCAACTCCCGGGGGTCCGGCTGGCGACTTGCGCTCCGGCGCCAATAGCGCGCTTCCTTGGTGAGGATCCCCATCACCCACGGACGCACCTCGCGATCGGGGTCATAGCTTTCGGGGGACTCCAGGACCGCCAAGAACGTGGCTTGCACCAAGTCCTCGGCCTCCCCTTCGTTCGGGGCCACGCGACGAGCGACAGTGAGAAGTTCGGCCGAAAGTGCGTCGAACAAACGCGCGGCGTGCTTCCCCGAGCGGGTTCGGTTGTAGGCCAGGAGCTGCCGGCGCAATCGGGAGTTGTCGTTCATGGCACTTCTCTGCACGGAGCGCGGAATCGTTACGGGGAACTGCGAAAAAGCTGGCCGGAGTGGCGCGCAACTCCGGCGACTAGCCGTCCGCCCGCAAGGCCTCGATCGGGTCCAGGTTGGCCGCGCGCCTGGCGGGCAGGATTCCCGCGAGCACGCCGGTCACGACGCTGATCAAGAAGGCCGCCACCACAAACTCCGGCGGCGTCCCGAGCGGCAAGTCAGGAACGATCGCACGAATCACGACCACGCACGAGAGCCCCAAGAGAACCCCCGCCACTCCGCCCAAGAGCCCCAGCACGATGGCTTCCGCCATGAAAACTTTGAGGATCTTGGAAGAGGTGGCGCCCAGCGCTTTCATCAAACCAATCTCCCCCGTGCGCTCCCCAACGGAGATCCACATCATGGTCAGGATGCCCACGGCGCCCACCAAGAGCGAGATGCCGCCGATCGCTCCAACCGCCATGGTCACCACGTCCATCACGCTGCCCATGACACTCAACATCTCCTGCTGAGTATTCAATGTGTAGTCCTCCCGACCACCGTGACGTTCCGTGAGGATGGCCTTGATGTCCGCGACCACGCGCGCCGTGATCACGGACTCCGAGTACTCGATGTCGATCTCTCCGAGTTCTTCGCGGTTGAAGAGTTGCATGGCCGTGGCCGTGGGGACGTAGGCCACGTCATCGATGTCTTGGCCGAAGATGTTGCCCCGGGCAGCCATCACACCGATCACGCGCAAGCGACGATCCGCCACGCGTACGAAATTGCCGAGAGGGTTGCCGTCCACGAACAGCTCGCGGGACACTCGCGCGCCCAACACGCAGACTTGAGACTCGCGCTTCCAATCTCCCTCGGGGATGAACAGGCCCACGCCTAGATCGAACTTCCACAAGTCCGGCATGTCGGAGGTCACGCCGAAGATCATGATGCTGCGCGCGCGACCGCCCCCTTCCACTCGCCCTTGGCCGAACACCAAGGGCACGATGCGTTCCACCCCCTGCACCCGGCGCAGGGCCAAAGCGTCGTCGATGGTTAGCTTCTGCGTGGTGCCCCCCATCATGCCCGGGATGCCGAAGGTCTCCGCCTTGCCCGGGTTGATGGCGATGATGTGGGTGCCGAACTGCGAGAACTCTGCGGAGATGAAACGGCGCGTGCCTTCTCCCATGGAGGTCAAGAGGACGACCGCCGCGATGCCGATCGCTATGCCCAACATGGAAAGCAGGGAGCGTTGGCGGTGACCGAGGATTGCACCGAGGGCCAGGGAGAAGAGGTTGCCCATGGGTTAGCTGCGCAGGGCCACGACGGGATCCAGGCGCGAAGCCTTGTTCGCCGGCATCACACCGAAGAGCAAGCCCACGCCGGTGGAAACTCCAAGGGCCGCCAACACGGACCACCAGGGTGGTGTGGCGTCGAAGGCGGGGTAGAAGGACCGCAAGACCAAACTGGCCACGATGGCAATGGCGAGTCCGATGACCCCGCCCGCCGCTGAAATCAAAGCCGCCTCCGCCAAGAAGATTCCGCGCACTTGAGCATGCCCCGCACCGAGGGCCCGCAAGAGTCCCACTTCGGAACGCCGTTCAGAAACCGAAACGAGCATCACGTTCATGATGCCGATTCCCGCGACGGCCAAGGAGACGCTCGCGATCCCGGCCAAGGCCAAGGTCAAGACGCGCATGATCGTGGAGAGCGATCCAGCCACGGACTCTTGAGTCTTGCAGGTGAAGTCCTCTTCCCCGTGGCGCTCCATGAGCACCTCGCGCATGCGAGCCACCGTGCGATCGGTGTCGGTTTGCGCTCCGATCTCGACCAGGATGCGAAAGAGTCCGGACTCGTTGTACATGCTCATGGCGGAAGCCACGGGGATCAAGCCCATCAGGCCCGTGTCCAATCCCACCTGCGTTCCGCGATCTTCCATCACTCCGATCACGCGCACGCGGCGGTCCCCCACGCGCACGGTGTTGCCCACGGCGACCTCCCCTCCGGGAAAGAGTTCCCGAGCCAACTCTCCGCCCAACACGATCACGGGCTGGCCGCGTTCCCAATCCAACTCGGGCAGGTTCACTCCGCTGCTCAAGCGCAGGCCGCGCGCTTCGATGAATTGCGGCGTGGTCCCTAGCACGTAGACCTGTTTGCTGCGCTCGCGGTTCGCGACGGTTTCGCTGCCGAGGGAAATGGGCACGACGGTTTTGAGTTGGCGCACTTCCCGTTGCAAGGCGCGCGCGTCTTGCAAGCTCAAGTCATTGGGCGCGCCGCCGAGGCCGGGCATGGCCCCTTCGGTGTCCGCGTGTCCGGGGAAGATGAACACGAGGTTCGTGCCTAGGGATTGAAACTGTGCACCCACGTAACGGCGTGCCCCTTCGCCGAGTCCGGTCAGCAACACGACGGCGGTGACTCCAATCGAGATGCCGAGCAAGCAGAGCCCCGTGCGCAGCCGGTTGTGCAGCAGCGCATTCAAAGCGAACCTCCACTTGTCCGCGGATCTCACGGGGCGTCCAGTTCGAAGAGTTGGTCGAGACTGACCACGTCCGTGCCGCGCCACTCGCGGGCCAAGCGTCCGTCCTTCAGAACGATCACGCGATCCGCCAAACGCGCCACGGCAGGGTCGTGGGTCACGACCACAAGGGTCAACCCATCGCGGTGCAGGCCTTGCAGAAGATCGAGCACGCGGTTGCCGGAGACGGAGTCCAAGTTGCCGGTCGGCTCGTCTGCCAAGAGCACCGAGGGCCCCATGATCGTCGAGCGCGCGACCGCCACCCGTTGGGCCTGGCCGCCGGACATCTCCGTGGGCTTGTGATGCATGCGGTCGCCAAGGCCTACGCGCTGGAGGGCCGCTTCCGCCCGTTGGCGCCGCTCTTTCTTCGGGACGCCAGCGAAGACCATGGGCAACTCCACGTTGGCCACGGCGTCCAAGCGCGCGACCAAGTGGTAGGACTGGAACACGAAGCCGATCTGGTTTTGTCGAACTTCGGAGAGCTCCTCATCGCTGAGGTCGGTCACGTCGCGACCGTCCAGGGCGTAGCGTCCGCTGCTCGCTCGATCGAGCAAGCCGATCACGTTGAGCAGGGTGCTCTTGCCGGAACCCGACGGGCCCATGATCGCCACGTGCTCGCCGCTCTCGATGTCCAAGTCGAGGTCCGCCAGGGCGTGTAGCTCCTGGTCGCCCATCTTGTAAGTGCGACGAATGCCCCTGAGTTCGATGACCCGTGCCATCTATGGAGTCTCGGTCAAGGTCGCCATGGCTCCCGCTTCGACGCCGATGTCCCCCAGGTTCGTGACCACCTGCTCGCCCCCTTGCAAACCGCCGGTGACCTCCACCCAGTTCCAGTTGCGCAAGCCAACTTGCACCTTGCGTTCCGCGAGTTGTCCGTTCTCGAAGATCAAGAGACGACCGCCTTCTAGGAGGGCCGAAGTGGGAACTCGCAGGACGTCGTCGGCAGTGCGCAGGATGACCTCCACGTCCGAGGAGGTTCCAGGCAGCAGGCGCTGCGCCATTTCCACGTCGACGAGTTCGACCTCGATTTCGATCGTTCGATTCTGGGCTTCGAAATCGAGCACGAAGGGCGCGATGCGCACGACCTTGCCCGCGAACTCCTGACCGGGGAACGGGTCGATGGTGACACGCACGGGCAAGCCCACGGAGATCACCGCGGAATCGACCTCATCCATGGGCGCGCTGAGGTAACTGGAAGCGGGATCGATCAAGTCGAGCAACGTCGGTAGGTTCACCCCCGGTGGCGAGGGCGTGACGTACTCCCCGACTTCCACTTGCATTTCGGCCAGCACCCCGGAGAAGGGCGCGTGCAGTTTCGTTTGAGCCACGTGGGCCCTGGCCAAGTCACTGGACGCGCGGGCTTCCTCCACCAAAGCCTTCGAGCTTTCACTCGCCAACACCGCGCGATCCCGACGACTCAAGAACTCGTCCAGTTGATCGTCGGAGATGATCTTGCGCTCCGCGAGCATGCGGTTGCGCTTCAACTCCTGCTCGGCCCGTTCCGCTGCTTGGCCGCTTTCTGAATGGCGCGCCTGGGCCGAGGCCACTTGACGCTCCGACAACTTAAGTTGAGCCTCCTGCACCTCACCGTCCAAGCGCAGCAACAAGTCGCCGGCCTTGACCAACATGCCCTCGCGAAAGGGCAATTCGACCACCCGTCCGCCGATGGGCGGAGAGAGCTTGGCACGTCGGCGAACCTTGACCGTGCCCGCGCGCGAGTTGGTCACCGTGGACTCCACTTGTCCCCGAGTCACCTCGATCACCTTGACCGGGACCGGCTTCTGGGCCAAGACAGTAGATTTCGCCAGCAGCCCGGCGAGAATCACAAAAACAATGACGGCGAGTCGAAAGATCCAGGGTTTCATGACGTCCAGAGAATAGCCCTCTTTGGCCGGAGTTCGCGCCTCAACCTCAATTCCAGTGGAAGCTTCTTCGTCCAACACCCCGACCTCCCCCGCCCGCAGCGCATTGTCTCGCGTGCGAAGTGGAACGGTGCTCTTGGTCCTCGGACGAATTTGGGGTTCCGGCTGCACCTTCCTCGCTCTGTGGCTCTTAGCGCGGCAGCTTTCAGGTGACGACTTCGGGCGCTACACGTTTTACTTAGCTGCCTTCATGTTGCTCGATAGCTTCGTGGACTTCGGCACGGGTTCGGTGGCCGTGCAGATGACTGCCGATGACGAAGGCCGCACGCCGAACGTGTTGGCCGCGACCCGGCGCATCCGGCTGGTGGCGGGCGTACTCGGCCTGTTCGTCGTGGGCGGCGGTGCCTTCGCCATGGGCGAACCGGGAGCCGGTTGGATCCTGCTCGCCGCGCTCTATCCGATCACGCACGTGTTCGAGCTCTCCGCCACCGTATTTCGCACGCGCATCGCCTGGGGCGTGCCCGTGGCCGTGCGAGTCTTTGCGAGTGGGGCGAGCCTCGGCTTCGTGCTCTTGCTGTTGTACTTTGACGTGACCTCCCCCGGTCTTTACTTGGTAGGAATCGCAGCGGGCAGCGCCACGGCCAACTTCCTTTTGCACTTTGCGTCGCGCTCGCAACTTCCGAAGACTCCTGCAACGGGCAATCCCTGGAAGGAAGTGCTGCGCGCTTCCGTGCCCTTAGGTCTCGCCGGCCTTTGTCAGCAAGCTTACTTCTACGCGGACAACGTTTTCCTGCGCGCCATGGTCGGGCGCGAACCACTCGGGCACTACAACGTCGGCGTGCGCGTGATGTCCCTTTCGATCATGGTGGGTGTCTACGCTGCACTCGTGGCCTTGCCTTGGTTCCGAAGGGAGCACAGTGCTGGCCGCTTGGGCCCGGCCATCGCGCGGCTTGCGCAACCGCTGTTTGCCTGCGCCTGTTTGGTGACGGGGCTCTTGTCCCCCTGGAGCGCGCAACTGCTCGCGGTCTTTGGCCCGGAGTTCGTGGACGCCCAGGTATCCCTCCAATGGCTCTTTGTGGCCTCTGCTCTGGTCTACGTGGGAGCGCCGGCCATGACGGCCTTGGTGGCTATCGGCAAGACCGGCTCCGTGCTGCGTGTGGCGAGCGTTGGCCTCTTGCTCAACATCGCCGGCAACGCCCTTTTGATTCCCGGCATGGGCATGGATGGCGCCGCGATCGCCACTTGCTTGACCGAGGGCAGCGTCGTGCTCGGTGCCTTCTGGGCCCTGCGCCGCCTCGGGGTTTCCCAGCTCGGTGGCGGCCGCCCCTGGGCCTGGGCACTGGGCCCCATCCTGTTCGGCGCGGGATGGTTCCTTTCCCGCACTTTGCTGACCGGGCTTCTCTCGCATACGGTATCGCATACGGTATCGCACACCACGCAGTAGAACTCTTCCCTACGGTATCGCATACCGCTCGGAAGTACACTTCGCGGAAGTGCCGCATCAATCGCGAATAACGGGGCCGCCGGCCGACTTCACGATTTTGATGCGGCACTCATCGGAAGCCGACTTCTGCGTGGTGTGCGATACCGTATGAGTGGTAAGAGATTCAGTCTTCGAATCAGCGAGTCGTGGACGCGAGCGCGCTTTGCAGGCTATTGGCAAGCCATTGGGCCAGAGCGCGTGCATCGCTCTGTGGCTGGGCTGCTAGAGCTTGGTTCAGTTCGACTTCGATTCCGAGATACTCGTCAGCGGAGAATCGTTTACGTAGGGCCGTCGTGAGACCGTCCGCGTTGCCGCGATAGGGATAATTGCAACGCACCCGGCGCGAAGGCTGCGAGGCCGAGAGCTCGCGCTTCCAATGGGCACATAGTTCGCGCTCCGGCGGCCGCTGAGGGTCGTACAGCAATCCGAGCTCAGCAGTTCGAGTCTCCCCACCCAAACGCGGTGTGAAGCTGTGAATGGCGAGGTGCAACGTGCGCTGCCGGGATCGCGAACGCTGGGCGATGGCCTGCTCAAGCTCCGCGCGGTGCGGCTCGTAGTAGGTCGCCAGCAATTCCCCACGCTGCGCCCCTCCGAGTCCCGCACTGAACTCGGAAAACACCTTCGGATGGTGCGCGCTGCGATTGAGATCCACCAGCAGTCGGGAGACACAACTCGCGAAGAGCGGCGCATCCAACAAGGGCTTGAGCGCGGTCGCGACCACCAGGGCTCCGGGGTCGTGTCCTCGATGGCTGTCGAGCGCGCGCTGGGCCGCCTTGCTTTGGAAGAGCTGTTCGAACTCGTCGGGGATCTGGTTCCCCCCGTGTTCACAGCTCAGAAGCAGCGCGTCAATCCGTCTGGCTCGCATGGAACGACTTGCCCTCCGCGAGGCACACGGTCAAGCGACGGTAGACGGCTTCAATTTGTTCACGGGAAGGATCTGGGCCGAGGGCGCGCAGGATGCGGCGCGACAAACATCCCTGCTCGACGATCACTTGCAGGGGCTCGCTCCACTCCTTGAGGCTTGGAACCACCGCGGAGCGATCGGCGATCAAGTGCGCCCACAACGCGCCAAGCTTCATTGGCTGGGATCCGGTCAAACCGAAGGCTGCCAGGAATTCGGCATTGTCGATCAGGGACTCGTCTCCGAAGCGAATCGCACCGTCCAAGATCTGCGCTAGTTCCCGCTCATCCCACAGCATTTGTTGCTCGGTGCTGCACCAGGTCTGGTCGACCAGGGCGCGCACGACTTCCACCACGGCCGCCACCACGGCCACGTCAGCCCGGGGACACTCCTGGATATCGAGGATCCGAATCTCAATCGCCATGCGATCGAAGCGCGCAATGCAGCCGCGGGAGTTGAGCCATTCGTGGGCCAGAATCCCTTCTGGATCTAGCGGTGCAATGTCGCGATAGATGCCCTGCAGCATCGCTTCATAAGCGCCGGGCGTGAAGACTCGCTCAGGGATCACCATGCCAGCGACCGAGGGCACGCGGCGTGCGTTGCTTCGGTAGCAATCAAGCCGCTTGTCCATGAATCCGCCGTGCTTGCCATCTGCAATCGGCGAGCTCGCCGCGAAGCCCGGCAGCAACGGCAAGACCAATCGAATGGCTGCGTGCAGTCGCCCGAACTCCTCGTCCGAGGAAAAGGGCAAGTTGATGTGCGTGGACTGCAGGTTGGCCCAGCCATGACCGCGGCAGTTGAAGATACGGTCAAAGGTGCTGTAGATAATGTCGTTGTCGTGGGGCCACAGCCGCAGGTCCGTTTCCGGATCCATCAACGGGTGCATAGCCGTCGGCATCAAGCAAGCGTTCAACGGCTTCAACAACTCATTGATGCGCTCGACGTTGGCCTGAAAGTCCGCATCCAAACCCGTCAGGGAACGGCGCGGGCCATTGGTCTTGATCTCGATCACATGCAAGGCAAGTTCGTTGGACCAGGAGACGGCACCATGCTCCACTTCCATCTCGTAGCCGCCTCCGACGAGTTTGAGCAGCTCGTCCGCCATGCTGGCCACGGCCAAGCTGTCGCGGTCGACGATCATGTACTCGAGTTCGATGCCGTGCCCTTCAAAGAGGCGCAGGACAACAGGCTTCGTGTTTTCTTTGGTGGTCATTCTTTGACGCGAGCTTCCAGTCGCGAGTAAAAGGTTCCCATGATGATTTTGTAGAGTTCGCCCTTCAGCAATTTGTCCTCGCACCCCACGTCCACATTCGGATTGTCGTTGATTTCGATGACGACGAAACGACCGTCCACTTCTTTCACGTCGACGCCGTAGAGTCCGCGCCCGATCAGGTTGGCGGCGGCCAAGGCCACGGAAACGGCTTCCGCTGGGGCGTCTTCCACCGCAAGCGTTTCCACCTTTCCGAAGCTCGACCCACTCCCCTGGGCCTTCCGAATCTGCCAGTGACCACGGGCCATGTAGTACTTGCAGACGAAGAGCGGCTTCTGATCGATGATGCCGACCCGCCAATCGAACGTCGACTGCAGGAACTCTTGGGCGACGACTAGCTCTGAGGTCTCGAAGAAGGCGTCGAGGTGAGCCTTCAACTCTTCCTCCGTCTTGGCTTTGACCACCCCGGTGGAGAAGGAACTATCCGGCTGCTTCAACACGCAGGGAAACCCGAGCTGCTTGCCTATTTCGTGAGCATTGTCACGATGCGCAATCAGCGTCTTGGGACACGGAATCTTGTGCTTCTCGAAGATCTCCGCCTGGTACACCTTGTTCGAGCAACGCACGATGGACTCGGGGTCGTCGATCACGACCAAGCCCTCCGCCTCGGCGCGCCGCGCGAAACGGTAGGTGTAGTGGTCCACCTGGGTCGTCGCGCGAATGAAGAGTCCGTCGTACTCGCCGATGCGCCCGTAGTCGTGACGGTCGATGATGCTCGCCGACATGCCCAAGCTCTCCGCTGCCTTGACGAAGCGCCGAATGGCGGCAGGTTCCGAAGGACTGTGCCTCTCTTCCGGGTCGACGAGGATGGCCAGATCAAATCGCGCGGTCTGCTTGGGCGCAGTGACGTGAGGATTGGCGAAGAACTTGAGCGCCCGGGCAACGACGAACTCGAGATGCGCTTCAGGGATCTCGCTCGCGGAAGTCGTTCGCAGGCCGTTGAGGCGCCACTTGTCCACGCGCACGAACTCGGCACGCAGGAGCGGGGCGGGAAAGTGACCAAAAATAGCCTGGCAAAGGCGGTCGTACTTCTTCGCCAAGTTGCGCCCGAAGTAGATGCTCAATACGAAGCGGTCGGTCGTCAAACTGCCGAGCACGCGCTGAACCTGATCCTCGAGATCCTCGGCAGCGATCCGCAACAGGGACGCCAGGCGTAGGTCCTGAATGGTCGTGACCGAAGGAAGCGGCTTGTGGCCCCGGGCCGCAGCCAAGAGGGACACGTAGTACCCCAGGGTTTGATAACTACTCGTGCGACAAAGATTGAAGACCTTGGCGCGCCGCATCGCAACGAAGCGCTTGTCGGTCAGGTATTCGCGGGCAGGAACAATCTCCACGCCTGGAACCTTGAGGCTCCATAGCTTTGGATTCTCAACCACGATGAGTGTTGTCACTATTCTGAATTAGCTACCTTTGGAGTAATGATGAGGAGGTTGGCGTCGTAAGTCACGATGCCCAACAGGATGGAAGCGATCACCCGATCGGTCTTGACCGGGTAGAAACGTGATTGATAGTGGTCGTGCTCGTGGGGGTCCGCAACCATGATGAGATCCTTGCTTCGGTCGTACCCGCAGAGCACCACAAAATGCCCGCTGGGTTCGCCGCGCACATCGTCGTACTCATCATTGAGCTCGCGAGCGCACTCGTAGAGGTAGGTCGCGCTAAGTCCGGTCAAGATCGGCTTGCCGTCGTCCAGCAACCCGCGCAAGAGTTCTGCGTTGAGCTGTTGGTACTGCACCGTCCCACCGAGTCGCAGGAACTCCCGGTAGGTGTCGGTGGCCAGGTTGAGCTTTGGGTCGTTCTTGGCCTGCTTCTGCTTTTCAAGCTGCTCGCCCAGGTTGCTGGTGTCGGGGAACCAGGTCGGGTCAAAGGTCAGCAAGTTATAGGTGTAGATCGTCGCTGCGAATCCCTTGCGAAGGGCGTCGCACGCCAGGCTCGCGGCAATCGTGCCGCCGTCGGGCAAGGGCTCGATCGAGGAGATCGCCTCGTCCAAACCAACGTGATGCCCCCAGTACCCGTACACGGCCTGGAGACAGGTCGGGCCGCAGGTGATGTCGTCAGGCTGCGGCAACACATCGATATCCAGCAGGCATGTTTGCCGGAGACTCATCGCTCGCTAGTGGATATCTGTTGCATCGAACGGGGAGTGGAGCCACGAAAAGCGCAGCCTCATATCGGACGGCAAAATACCGTTTCTAGCCCGAGTCGCCTAGCAGCCAGGAAAGAAATACGGTATCGCACACCGCGCAGAAGTCCGCTTCCATACGGTATCGCATACCGCTCGGAAGAGCTCTGCGCAGAAGTACCGCATCAAAGGCAATCAGGCGGGGCTTCCGGCCCACCATGGGGAGGTGATGCGGCACTCATCGGAAGCGGAATTCTGCGCGGTGTGCGATACCGTATGGAGGCGGTCGAGTGGATCCGGCCTGTGCTCCTTTATGACTACCCGTCCGTCTTTTGCCATTTTCGTGCAGACCGACAGCCTCCCAGCCCTTTTCTAGCCCGTGCCCCCCGTTCAACTTCAAGTCGGTCTCGATTACCGCAGTGCCCTCGTCAATCGCGAAGGCATCGGTCGCTACACCCGCGAACTCGTGCGCGCCATGCTGCAGTTGGACGAGTCGCCCCTGCTCGGCCTGTTCGGCTACACCTTTGCCAAGCGCAAGTTCACGGACGCGGAACTGGGCATCGCGCAAGGCAAGGCACGCCTGATGCGTATGCGCATCCCCTCGCGGGTCCTGCCTTGGGTCATGGAGAAGATGAAGCGCGGGGCCGACGATCTGGTGGGCGGCTGCCATCTCTACCACCACACTCAGCCGAGTTTGCTGGCGGTCAGTCGCGCCAAAGAGATCGTCACGATCTTCGACGCGATCTACACCCTCGACGCGGGCTACATGGATCCCGAAGCAGCAGAACGCATGACGGCCGTGGCTCTCAAGCAGGTACGCCGGGCGGATCGTATTTTGGTGCCTTGCCAGTTCGTGGGCGCGGACATCGTCATGGCATTGGGAGCGCACCCCTCAAAGATCGCGGTGGCGGAGCTGGGGTGCGATCACGTCTTGCGCCACATGCCGGCGGAGGGTTTCCCCGCTCCCAAGGACCCCTACCTGCTCACCGTCTCGCGCATCGATCCGCGCAAGAACCACGTTCGCATCCTGCAGGCCTTCGAACGCTTGGTGGCCGACGGCTTCCCGCACCGCTGGCTGATCGCCGGACCCCGTGGCTGGCAAGCGGAGATCTTCGAGCGCGAGCTCGATAAGTCCCCGGCCAAGGAGCGGGTCGAGTACGTGGGCGATGTTTCCGACGCGCGCCTGACTCAGTTGTACTGCCAAGCGGAGGCGTTGCTCTTCCCGAGCCTCAACGAAGGCTTCGGTTTGCCGCCGCTCGAGTCCATGGCCTGCGGCACGCCCGTGGTCACCAGCCACGTGACCGCCACCGGGGAATTGTGCGAGGGCGCCGCCATGATGGTCGAGCCTGCGGACGTGGACGACATCTACTTGGCCACCAAGAAGCTGCTCACGGAACGGGACATCTACGACGAACTGGTGGACCTCGGTCGAGAACGGGCCGCGCTCTACACCTGGGAGAATTGCGCTCGCAAAACCGTTGTGGCCTACCAGGGCGCGATGACCCAAACGGAAGAAGACAGCAAGCGCTTGTACTCGAGCCTGTAGGGCGAACCGCAGCGGATCGAGTGATTCGGGGAGGCCAGGGACACTTTGGTGAATTCCGCGCGCTAGCGGCCGATGGCATTCAGCGCTTCCGATTCCGTGGCGAGTCCCGAGCTGCTTCGATGTTCTTGTGAACCAGGCTGGCTCTCGCCCACGTCGTGATCAATGACGAGTCCAGCGTGAGTGCACGGCTAGTCGCGAGCTGGCACCATCTCCCCCGAATGGACCAAGTAGATCAAAGGCAACGCCACATCAATCGCACCGTGGACCACTCCCTGACCAAGAAAGAAGATCGCACCCGAGTCAGCGGACCAATGGTGCCCGTGAGCACTTCCTGACCAAGCATCCGGTTCTTGAATCGAGAGGAGCGGCGTGATCTCGCCGGTTGCGTTCTCACGCAGGTAGCTGTGATGGTTGTAGAGCACCGACTTCGTGTAGAGCGTGTAGCAGCCGTCCGGTGACGTTGCTTGGCTTAGGGAGAGCCCCCCGCGTTCCCCTGGATGCCCTCCACCCTTGGTGCTCGCCAGAAACTGCAGCTCATCGAGGTAGTGCCGGTTGCCGGCGCCCACCACACTCGAAGGGATGGACCGATCGATCCACTGCCCCCATTCCCAGTACCAAAACAAAGCGATTGGAAGGGCAAGTCCAAACAGACAACCAGCACACCACCACTTGGATGCACCTCGTTCACCTGCCTGGGTCGCTGTGCTTTGCAATGAACTCGCTTCCCTGCGTTAGGGCTGCCCCTCTTCCGACTCCTCCACCATCGAAGGCCGCTGGCCCTTGAGATTTTGGGTGAGGTCCGCCAAAGATCCCCGGCGCTTGGAAGTCAGGTTGTGGCTTGCATCGAAGACGAGCACCAATCCGCGCAGCTCTTGGTCCTCGTCGGCGTAGTCCGCCGAGGCCGAGAAGCCCTTGAGCAGGGGCACGCTGAGGTTGATCCCCCAGGACCAATCCTCACGCCAACCCCAGGCCAAGGCGACCTGTTCGTTGGGCTCTTCCCAAACGAGCAGGGGTGCTCCCATTTCTTCCAAGCAAACCTGCAGGTCGCTCGTGCCGACGACGAGGGAAGCGTCTTGGTCCGGCACGACCTCTTCATTGAGGATGTCCCGTTCCCACTTCACTTGGAGACACGAACTGCACAGGAGCGCGCAGAAGAACGGCGCCCACAGGGAGACCCGTGACCTGCGCACACTTCGCGAAGCTCGGTCCAACGAAAGGGGGATCAATCCGACCACGGCATGGAGTAAGAAGCCTGGTCCGCTTTGAAGGTGCCGCCCAAGTGGGTCAAGACGCCCTGCTCGTCGAAGAAGGCCCAGACCCTGTCCTGTCGGATCTCGCTGTTCACGAACACCAGGATGATGGGCCACAGGGCGGCCGTCTTGGTCTGCGTGAAGTCGTAGCGCCAGGCCGTGCGCTTGGCCAGTTGAACCACCTCGGCCGGTGCGCCTAACTCACGCAACACGTCGTCCGCGGAGGAAGTCCCCGGCTGCAAACGACCGTACGCTTCTTGGTCGATGGCCTGATTGACACGCCCGCGGGAGATGAAGCAGGAGGGGGTCGCCAGGCAGCACAACAAGAGCAGGCAGGTGAACCGATTATTCATGGCGGGAGCTTACCCCTTTTCCCGCGGCAAAAGCTAGCAGCAGCGCTTCCATACCGCCTAACCACGCGGGCAGGCTGCGTTGGGCCACGGCGCTGGCGATCTCTTCCCTGGTGAAGTCTCCCGCCGCGCAGATTTGCAGGCGCCTTGCAATCTGCTTCGACAAGTCCTCGGGACTGCTGTCCGTGGCGAACACCGCGCCATGCGCTTCGGATTGAATGGCGTCTTTGGATCCGACCGCTTCACTGACGAGCACCGGCGTCCCGCAAGCGAGCGCCTCGAGCACGACCAAGGGGCAAGGATCTCGGCGGCTGGGCAAGAGCAACAAGTCGGAGCCAGCGGCGAGGGTCAAGCTGTCCAAGTGTTCGGCGACGAGCACGCGACTGGTGTTTCGCAAGTGCTGCGCGACCTTGCGCTGCACCGGGCCCGTGTCCCGGGGCCCCGCGATCACCAGCTTCCAGGGCTCTTCTTGCAACAGCGAGAGAGAACGCAGCAAAAGGTCCAAACCCTTGAGCTCGGGGTTGCGTGCAACAAAAGTGAGGAGCGGCGTGCCAACCTCCCAAGCACCCAGCTCGCGCAGTTCCCTTTGCGCTTGGGGCCGAGCCTCGACACGGAAGCGCTCCAAGTCCACGCCGTTGGGAATCACCTCCAAGCGCTCCTCACACCCGGGATAGTGCCGCAGCATTTCTTCGCGGATCAGCTCGGACACGCAAACGATGCACTGCGCTCCGCCCCCGTCGATCGCGGTCCGTTCTATGTCGAGGAAGGTTTGATGGCGGCCGCGCGCGCGCTTGCCCATGGCGCGCAAGGACTCCACGTGCGTGCCCCCGTGGGGCCAGAGCACGTCCACGTTTTCCATGTGGCGCACGCCTACCACCACGTCACATTTCAGCTCACGGGCTGCACGCAACATGGCGCAGCCCAGGTTCCGTTCGCGGCGCCCACGCGTCAGGCCCCGAGCTCGAACAGCCACGAATTCACCGGGCGCGTCCTGGGCGTGATCGGGTCGTTCCCGTGCGAAGACAAGAACCCGGTGGCCGCGAGCTTCGAGCCAAGTGGCGAGTTGAGCCAAGGCCGACTCAGCGCCCCCGCGCAGGGGATCCCAACGATCGATGCAGAGACCGACTCGCAGGACTGGATTGCTTTTGCTCAAACTCACGCGTGCATCCTACCTGCTGCTACCGGCTGGATGAATCTGTGAGTTCACAATGAGTCCCATTGAGTTTGCATGGGAGGCTCTGTGCGTCGCCGCTCAGCGCTGCCTCTCTGCACTCGCCTCTGCATGTCCCCTCCGCCGTTCCCGTTCAACGTTGTTTGTCGGCTCTGCCTCCTGGAACTCTCCGTCAGCGTTGCCCCCCCTGGATGCCCCCTGGCCAAGCCAACGCCCGTTCCCCAACCAAGAGCTCCGCGTGCCAGCCTTGCGCGCACTCAGGCTTAGAGTAGATTGGTTCGGGGATCCTCCCCTCGAACCGGGTAGAACTCGCTTCCCGGAAGGGCTCCAGCCTCCCTCACGCTCTCCTCATTTGCTTCCTACCTTCGCCACGATCTGGAAGCCAAGCTCGCGCTGAACACCACCTATGAAGCTATTCGACTACTTCGCGATGCCCCGCTATCGCGCCATGTGGAACGACCCGGTCCGCAAGGTTCGCACCCTAGAAAGCTTCGGCATGACCGAAGACGACGGGGGCCGCGACTTGCTCTCCGCGGCCAAGCGCGTTAGCGATCCAGAACTGCTGCATCACATCGTGCGGCACGGCAAGGAAGAGATGATGCACGGCGAGCTCTTTCGCGCGCGGGCGGCGGAACTGCGTGCCAGCTCCCAAGTGGAGGGCGGTCTGCGCGAGGACTTCTCCGACAAGTCCACGGACATGCTGCGTGCACGGGAAGTCGAAGTGGACGGCCACGGTTTCTATGACGGGAGCCTCTTCGACAGCATGGGCGAGGTGGCTTACGTGGCGATGGTCCACGTGGTGGAGCAACGGGCCATGGCGACCTTTGAGTTGCACATGCGTTGCTTGACGGACGATCCAAAAACCACGGAGCTCTTCAAGCGCTTGGCCGTCGATGAGAAGTACCACATTTCCTACACGGGCAAGATCCTGGAGCGCTGGCGCAAGGAAGGCCGGGAACAGGAGGTGGCGAAAGCGCTGAAAGAAGCCCGCCGTTCGACCGTGCTCGGCGGTTGGAAGCGCCTCGGTGTGCGCTCCGCCGGGGGCTTCGGCAGGGTGCTTTTGTACCTCATGTACTGGACGGCCATGCTGCCCATCGGGCTGATCTCCAAGGGCCGCAAGATGCCCGCAGGCTGGCGAGAACCGCGTGGCGAGCGCGACCCCGCCAAGAACGTCGCGAGCCAGTACTAGCATGCGTCTGTTAGGAATTTCGGCCTTTCACCGCGCTTCAGCGGCGGCCCTCGTGGTCGACGGCAAACCGATCGCCTGCATCGAAGAGGATCGCTTCACCAAGCGCTTGCAAGACGAAGCCTTCCCCACGCGGGCGGCGCGCGCTTGCCTGGCTCAAGGCGGATTGCAGATGCGCGACCTGGACGGGATCGTGTTCTACGAAAAACCCCTGCGCAAGTTCGAGCGCGTGATGGCGACTCAACTAAGTGCCTTCCCAAAGAGCGCTCGGTCCTTCTCGCGCAACATGTTTCTGTGGCTCGGGGATCGGCTTTGGATGAAGAACCGAATCGCGGACGAGCTCGAGTTTCCGGACACGGATCGCATCTTCTTCACGGAGCACCAAATGGCCCACGCGGCCGCGGCCTACTACGCTTCGCCTTTTGAAGAAGCCGCGGTCTTGGTGCTTGACGACAGTGGCGAGTGGGCCACCAGCAGTTTGTCCGCAGGCAAGGGCACGCAACTGAGCACGCTCGCAGAGATTCACTTCCCGCACTCCTTGGGCCTCTTCGTCTCCGCCATCGCCCAGTACCTGGGCCTGGAGCCGGGTGCCCAGGATCACTTCTTGGAAGGACTCGCCAGCTACGGCACGCCGCGCTACCTGGAGATTTTCGAAGGGCTTGCGCCCTGCGGGCCCGAGGGTAGCTTCAGCATCGACATGGAAGCCTTTCGCTACGACTTCGATCACGAGACGCTGTTCACGGAGAAGTTGGAGGCCCTGCTTGGACCGGCGCGCTTGGGAACGTCCCCCCTGCGCTACGAGACAGCGGACTGTCGCGACGCGGACGTGGCCGCGAGCTTGCAAGCGCTGATCGAGTTGCGCGGCCTTGAACTCGCAGGGGAGTTGCACAAGCGCGCGCCAAGCGAGAACCTGTGCTTCGGTGGCCGACTCGCCACCAACCGCGGCCTTTGTTCGCGGCTCTTGAAGGACGGTCCCTTTCAATCGATCTACGTGCCGCCGGAGTGCGACGACGCGGGGGCTGCCATGGGCGCCGCCCTGTACGTGGAATACGCGAACTCGACGAACTCGGAACGCTTCCCGCAAAGCACCCCATGGTTTGGCATGCCCATCGAAGCCCATCCGGAAGAGGGCGCGCAGGAACTCAGCGATCCGCACCAAACCCTGCTCTCCAAATTGCTCGACGGCGAACGGGTGGCCTGGGTACGCGCAGAGTTTGAACTCGGCCTGCGCAGTCAAGGCCATCGCAGTCTGCTGTGCGACCCGCGCCCCCCTGAGGCGCGCACTTCCTTGCAGGAGACGGTCCAAGTCGCGGAGCCCTTCCTTCCGATTCGCTTGCTCGTTCCGGAAGAGCACGCGGCGGACTACTTCGAGCTTCCCACGGGAGCGCAGGCGGCCCTGGAAATGGCTCAACTCTGCGTTCCCGCCAAGGACAAACTCAAGTCAGCAGCCCCCTCCGCCGTCGCACCCAATGGAAGCGCGTGGCCTCAAGTCGTGCGGGCGGAAACGGATCCCGCCATGCATCGCCTGTTGCTGGAGTTTGGTGAGGCAACTGGGCTGCCATTGCTCCTGCACGAAACCTTCGCCTTGCGCGGGGCCCCGATCGTGCGGGTGGAAGCTGACGCCTACGAAGCGTTCAACCGCACAACCCTGACCAGCCTGATCGTCGAGAACCGGCTCTACACTCGCCGCTGAGATCGCCCTCTCCGAAGGCTCCGGCCCAAGGCCCCACAGACACCTAGGATCAGAAGATCGTGTAGACGAAGGGAGCCACGTAAGGCACGGTGTGCAAGAAGATGAACAGGAAGGCGGCCGGCAAGAGGATCAAGAAGAACGGCACGAGCAACCAAAACGGTCCCGCCCACATGTTCGCGACCAACTCTTTGGTGGTGGCGAAACCGGTCTTCAGCGATCGAAGCATTCTTCCCATCATGACGTCCGTTTCCCTTTCAAGTCCATTCAGCGGCCACGTTGAAGCGGGCAGTCTCAAAGCAGGAGCGAGCCGACCACCCAGCCTTGGCTCGACCGCAGTCTAACACCGAAACCCAGTCCAGCAAACAACCGCTTTCCTATGGCCCCCGCCCCTCCCTTCTGCCCCCGTTGCCTAACCTGCGTCCGAGGCTTGAATGCTTGTCCAAGGTGTGCCCTCGCCTTTGAGTTGCACGGGGCGGTGGTGGACACCATCGGGGTCACGGACCGCGAAAAGCGTGCTGGGCAGGTCGAGGATTTCTACAGCGTCAACCCATTCCCCGGTTACGCCCCCGGGGACACGCGCGGCACCCTGCTCGATCGCTCCCGCCGGGCGCATTTCTTGACGTCCTTGGACGAGGCCATCCCCACGGACGCGCGAGTCTTGGAGTGCGGTTGTGGGACGGCCCAACTCAGCGCCTTCCTCGCCATCTCCGGTCCCGGCCGCACGGTGATCGGCGTGGATGGTTGCCGGGTCTCCTTGAAGTACGCGGACGATTTCCGCGAAAAGGTCGGACTCGACAACTTGCAGCTCGTGCGCGGAGACCTTTTCGATTTGCCCGTGGAAGAAAGGGCCTATCAAGTCGTCATCTCCCGCGGCGTGGTGCATCACACTCCCGACCCCGATGAAGCCACCCGCCAAGTGGCCCGGCGCGTGGCCCCCGGGGGTGTGTTGGTGCTCGGCTTCTACGAGACGTGGGGACGGGCCGTGCATTGCGCCCGGCGTAGCTTGACCAGATTCCGCTACGAACCCGTGCGCGCCCTGGATCCGATTCTGCGCAGACGGGACCTGGACGAAGAGAAGAAACGCATCTGGACCGAAGACCAATATCGCCATCCGCTGGAGCACATCCTGCCCATGCCGCACGTGCTCAAAGTGCTGGAATCCGAAGGCTTTGGCTGGATTCGATCGATTCCGCCAGCGGCCACGGATGGCGGGATGTTCGACAAGACTCCAAAGCCGGGGGCCTTCGGGCGCAGCCTGCTGCGCGCCGGTTGGATGGCGCGCGGATTCACGGACCCCGACGCTGGGTTGGTTTCCCTAGTCGCTCGACGCTTGAGTTGAGGTACCTTGCGACCGCCCATGCGCATCGCCTTCGACAGCTCCCCCCTCGTTCGCCCTTACCCCCCCGGGGTGGTGCGCGCCTGTCGCGGTTTGATGGAAGCCTTGAACGAACTCGCGGATGTGCAGTTGGTTCCTCTGGCCCCGAGTCCCGGGGAGAACGAACGCTGGTGGCGTCACTTCTTGTTGCCGGAACAAATTCAGCGCGCGCAAGTCATCGGCTTGCACTCGCCAATCTCCGCTTTCCCAACTCGCGGACCGGGTCGCCGGGTGAGCACCGTGCACGAGTTGCCCTGGCGCAATAACTGCAAGGAAAACGCGGGAGTTCAACACCGTTTTTGGGCACGCTTTGGAGTCGGCCGCGCGGACGGGGTGGTGTGCCCGACGGAGTTTGTTCGTCAGCAATTGATCGAGGAGTCCGGGAACGGTTTGCACGTGCACGCTTGCCCTTGGGGTGTCGATCAAAAAATCGCGCACGCTCCAGAGGAACCGCCCAAGGGCCCCCGACGCTTGATTGAAGAGGAGACGCCATTCTGCTTGGTGATCGGCGGCACGCGGCCCAAGAAGAACCTGCGCCGGTGTTTCGAAGCCCTGGCCAGCTTGCACGAGCGCGCTCGCGACAAAGGCCTGCACCTGGTGGTCACCGGAGCCGAGACAGAGTCGCTGCTCGAGGATCTGCGAGTCGCGCGGGGATTGGGCATCGGCCAGCTCGTGCACTGGGTCGGCCATGTCTCCGAATCAGAGCTCGGGGCTCTCACCGAGGCCGCGGGTTTCACCTGCGTCATGAGTCACTCGGAAGGCTTTGGCTTCCCCGTGCTCGAGTCCTACGTGCGGGGCACGCCGGTTCTGGTCTCGCGCGCCAGCGCCCAAGCAGAAATCGCCGGGGAGCACGCCATCCTCGCAAGCAGCCACGATAGCGAGAGCATCGCCGCAGGCATGCAAGCGGCCATGTCCTTCAACCTGACCCGCCAGCCCCAGCTGCGCGAACATGCCGCGCGCTATTCCTGGCAACGTTGCGCGCAACAAGTCCGCGAGCTTTGGGGGACTTGGTCGTGAGCAGCGCGCCCCGTGTGTTGGTGCTCGGTTCGGTGCTTGGACAGGAAATGGGCGGCGTGCGGCGCCACAACCAAGAGCTGTTGCCGCGCGCCGCGCAATTGCTTCTCGAACGGGGCGGCGGTTTGAGTGTGCTCGAAGGTCAGGTGCCCTGCGCTTTTGACTTGCCTGCATCGATCGAGCGCATCCCGAGTTCGATCCCGCCTCGCCCGATTTTGCGGCGCGCCATGGCGGAGGGCCGCACGCTTCGCAAGCTGCTCGACGAACGGACACGGGAAGGTCGCCCGTTCGACTTGGTGCACAGCGCCCACCAACCGCTGCCGCGTGGTTTCGACACGCCGCTTTCTTTGCTGATCCATGACTTGCGTAGCCTGCGCAAGGCCCATAGCTCTTTCTCGCGCAGGCTGCTGGCACGCCAGCTGCTCGGTCGTTCGTCCCGACGGGCGCGCTGCCTGATGACCGTCAGCGAGTCCATGGCGGATGAGATCGCGAGCAGCTTGCAGCTAGAGCGCGCGACCATCCACGTCGTGCCAAATGGCGCCGATCACTTCGTTCCCCTGGAGCGCGCGCCCCATCCAAGGGGCGCATTGCTGTGCGTGGGGCACCTCGAACCGCGCAAGAACCAACAGCTTCTGCTGCACACCTTGGCCTTGGACGCTTCGCTTCCCGGGGTGGACTTTGTGGGAGCGGCCAAGGCAGGCGCTCTGGAAGAGTTGCAGGCACTGGCCCGTGAACTCGGGGTTCAGGATCGAGTTCGATTTCTCGGCGCGCTGGAGGACGGGAGCTTGCTCGAACTCTACGCACAAACTCCCTGCGTCGTCTTGCCCTCCACGCTTGAGGGCTTCGGCATCGTCGCGGTCGAAGCCATGCGCGCCTCGGCGCCCCTCGCTGTTTCCTCGATTCCCGCCCACTTGGAAGTCTGCTCAAAGGGAGTTCCGTCCTTCGCGGACGACCCGGAAGAGTGCGCGCGAGCCATTCAGCAGGCCCTGGCCCTCGCTCCGGCCAAACTTGCTGAGTTCCGCCAGGATGCGAGTCGCTACACCTGGCAAGCCTCCGCACAGAAACTGGTGGAGAGCTGGTGCCGGGCCCTGCCGCTCTAGACAAGGGGCCAGGGCGAACTAGGATCTACTCCCTATGACTTCTGAACCTGACATCCCCCAATTCGGCGTCCATCTTCCCGAGCGCAAGTACACCATGCGACCGGGAGCCTACGTTTTGTTGCGTGACGAGGCGGGACGCCTGGCTGTGGTGCGCGCCCCGGATGGAACCTACCTTCCCGGTGGCGGACAGAACAGCGGGGAAACCCTGGAGCAGACGGCAGCCCGCGAAGTGGCGGAAGAGTGCGGCATCGAAGCGCAGATCGGCGCCTTCGTTGGCGTCGCCGATGAGTTTGTGCACGCCAAGTCCAGGGGCGTCTACTTCCAAAAGCGCGCCAGCTTCTTCTTCGCCAAAGCCGTCGGTCTCGCCACCAAGATCGAAATGGACCATGAGCTGCTTTGGCTCACGGATGAAGAGGCGAAGAAGGCCTTGAGCTACGGGTGCCAACGCTGGGCCCTGATCGTCGCCAGCGGGATGGAATCAGACGCTTGACAGAAGTTGGACCTCTGTCAGCGCGCCTCACCGCTGCACCCTCTGCATCCACGCGGATGAGGCAGCTTTCGATCCCAGGGGGGTGCCCGCCTCTGCCCCAACTCCCGAGTCTGGTCCTCTTGCTCCGCCAGAATTCCGCCATCGGTGTTTCCCGCAAGCGAGCCAATGACGGACAAGCGACTGGCGAATCCAGCGCTCCTCGACTCTGGACCCTTGAACCGAGCGGGCTGGGGTGGTTCGCTCGTTGGAGCCTTGCGCGCAACTCACCTGTAGTCAGCACTCGGCACTGCGCTTCTGATGCCACCAAGATTCGACACCGATGATTACGATCAAAGACCGCTGGGAATTGCTCGCCCTGCACCGCGCCCTCTTTGAGGCCAAGCTGCACTCCGCTCCGGAGGACCAAGACATCGTCGGGAGCCCGGTGCTGGCCCGCCTGGCGGAACGGGTCGTGGACGAGTTGATCGCCACGGAAACCCGCGAAGGCGACGCGGACTCGAAGCAACGCTGGGGAACTTGGCGGCGAGCCTCCGAACACCCGCGCCGCATGGGCTACGTGCGCGCGGCGATTCAAAACCAGAAGAATTGGGCGAGCTACGACGAACTCAGTCGCCGCACCTTTGTGATCGATGCCCTCAGTCCACTCATCGCCGAAGAGTACGAGTTGCAACAACTGCTCAATGAAGCCGCGGCCTTTCACAACCAGAACGCGGGCTGACCAGCGGCTAGCTCCCCTGCCGTGGGTTCTGTTTGCTGCCAGCGGTTCTCCCAATCGGCCTGCTCAAGCGCTGCACCCATTCCATCGGGATCGGTCCTGCGCGCCCCGCTCTGAACCCAATCCGGCCTATTCTGCGGCCTCGATCTCTTGATCCATCTGAGGGCCCACGGCGCGGCTCTTCAGGCTGTTGGCGCTGCGGTAGGCGAAGTAGAAGAGCCCGACAAAGACGAGGATCGCCACGGCCCCGGCGGCCAAGCGCACGGGCAAGGGGTACTGGCCGAGGTCGTTGGAGAAAAAGCCCGTCGAAGCTTTGGGCTTGGTGAATTGCAGGACGGGTCGCCCGTCGCTGGTCTTGGTGGTGGAGGGCGCCGTACGGATGCCAGCGGCGGCCATGCGTTCGGCCTTGCGGTTCGGTTTGGCGCGGGTGGACGGTTCGGCAGGCTTGGGGTCGCGGACTTCCCGGGCAGGCTGGGGGGCGCTGTGCGCTTGCACGGGCGGTGCCTGGTCGAAGAGCTCCTCCCCTTCGAAAAGGATGCCATCGGGGGATTCGTCCTGCTCTGGCTCCTCGAAGTCGCCGAACTCGATGCCCGGCTCTTCGAAGGCTTCTGGCTCCTCGGCGCGGCGAGTGAGGTGCACGCCCTGGGCCGCTTGCCGAAAGCGCAGTTCCAAATCGCCCACGTGAAAGGTGCCGCCCTCCTTCATGGGAACGCGGTCGACCCGCACTCCGTCCAAGTGCAAGCCGTTGCGCGATCCCAGGTCGTAGAGGATCCAGTTCTCTCCTTCCTGCTCGAGTCGTGCGTGCTTGCGGCTGATCGAGGTGCCGCGCAGGGTGGCCTCGCACTCGATGGCACGGCCGAGGGTCGCGCCGTGTTCGAGCTCATAGGTCCGACCGATATCGGGCCCGGACAGTACGTAGAGGATGGGCATAGCCCAGATCCTAACGTGAGCGAGGAGGAATGGCAGGTGCCAGCCTGACACCTGCCCACTTCCCATGTCGACCTGAGGTCTGCGCGTTGCCGCGTTTGTTCAAGTCATCCCGGCCCAGAGGGCAGACTGCGGGACCCGTGCCGCCATCTCGGGGGGGATGGGCGACAGGAGAGAATTCGGCACGGGCAAGCTCCCAACTGCCGGGGCACTTACCTGAATTTCGCAGGATGCGCACCCTTGGTAGGGATGGACCCAACGACGCAGCTAGAGGGGCCGGGAGGAAAACGGCGAGGGGCAGGGCGTTTCGCCTAGGCCTCCGCCAATCCTTCGCGAATCGCGTAGCGTGCGAGCTCGACCCGATCGTGAATGTCTAGCTTGCGCATGACGCTCGAGCTGTGGTGCTCAACGGTCTTGACGCTGAGATGCATGATGCGTGCGATCTCCTTCTTCGAAAGTCCACGGGCCAAGTAGCGCAACACTTCCACCTCGCGGTTGGTGAGGGTCGACGTCACGGTCACGCCCTTGCCCGTGGGCTTGCCCGAGGGGTCCAGCGCAAAGCGATCCTTCACCTCCTTGGAGAAGAAGGCGCCGCCTTCGGACACCACGTTCAAGGCCTCGAACAGGACGCTCGGAGGATCGCCCTTGACCACGTAGCCCTTCGCGCCGACCTTCAAGGCCTGCTCGATGTAGTGGTCGTGGAAGAACGCGGAGAGGAAGATGACCTTCAATTCAGGCAAGCGCTTCAACATCTGGCCGACCGCGTCAAAGCAGATCATGCCGGGCATGTCGATGTCGATCACGAGGATGTCCGGGTGGCAGATGAAGGCTTGCTCCAGGGCCTGCTCGGCGTTTGAGCATTCGCCAACGACATGGAAGGTTCCGTCCTCCTTCAGCATCGAACAGAGCGCCGAGCGAACCAGGTCATGGTCATCGGCAATGAGAATTCGCTTCGCCTCGGCCGTTGTGTTCTCTGATTGAGCCATGATTCCTCTCTCTGTTGTTCCGTCGTTAGTTGTTCCACCGTCGCGCTTCCGCCCTGGTGGAAAGGTCGCGTACGACGTTCCAATGTGAATCGGATTGATCCACGGCGAGCGACTTCGAACGCGGGCAGGCGGGCGTCGATTGAATCCATCTTGCCCCAGGACGCCGCGCTTGTCCAATGGGGCCAATACCCGGGGTGCCGGGATTAGCGTAAGCTCGCGACCAGACATGACCGACTCCTCCCCCGCCGTTCGCGCCACAGAGCTCACGAAACACTTCTCCATCCGACTCGGACTGGGGCGCAAGACGGTTCTGCGCGCTCTCGATTTCGAATGGAAGCGTGGGGCGAGTTACGGCCTGGTGGGCCCCAATGGGTCCGGAAAGAGCACTTTGCAGCGCATTCTAGCCGGAGCCGAGCGGCCGAGTTCCGGAGAGCTGCAGGTCCTGGGCGGCTCCCTGGGCTCCTCGCAGGTGCGAGCCCGTATCGGCTTTGTGCCTGAGGACTCGCCCTTTCCCGGTGAACTGACCCCCACGGCGGTTTTGGACCTGGTGGGCTCCCTGCAAGGCATGGACCGGCGCAGCGTGCTCGAACGCTCCGGTCGCTTGCTCGAGCTCGTGGGTTTGGCGGAGCACGCCAAGAAACCTCTACGCTCCTATTCACGGGGCATGCTGCGCCGCTTCGCCCTGGCCCAAGCCTGGTTGCACGAGCCGGACTTGATCTTGCTCGACGAACCCACCGCGGGACTCGATGGCCAAGGCTTTGAAGTGTTGGCCGAGTTGCTCGAGGAAGCTCGCGAACGGGGCACGACCATCGTCTTCGCTTCGCACCTGATGACGGATCTAGTGGAGCACTGCACGGAAGTCTTCGTGCTCCTGCAGGGGCGCTTTGCGGCCAAGGGCTCCCCCAGCGAACTGTTCGCGCGGGAAGGCTGCTGGCGCATCGACGCGGCCCAGCTCGACGAAGCCCAGGCGCTGGCCATCGGCGAGTGGATCCGCGAAAACGGAGGGGAAGTCGAACGCATCACCCCCGGCGGAAAATCCCTCTTCGATTTGTATCGGGAACAGCGCACCGATTGAGGCTCGGCGCTCGGCGCCCGCAGGCGGACTGCGTTATCGATCGCGCCTGCTGATCGCGCCTACTGGCCCGCTTGCAGGCCCGCTTGCAGGCTCAGCAAGCGCGCGTGAATCTCATCGAGGAATTTTTGGCTCTCGAGCTTCCCGTCGGTTTCCTCCAAGGCCCGAAAACGCACAAGCACGCAGACGCGTCCCTTGGCGCGTTGCTCCACAAGAACGTGCAGGGCATCCAAGTCCAAGTGGGCGCGCTTTTCCGCGGGCTTCACGCTCTTGGGCACACCGACCCCGCGAGCGTGCAGGGTCTGCACGGTGGCGGCCCAGACCAGGTCAAACTCCCAGGGAAAGTCTCGATGGCCCTGGGCGCGGCCTTCACCGTTGAAGTCGTGCAAGTCGGCGGCGGAGCTGGCAGCCTGCGGGGCGGAGTCCAAGCTTTGCCAACGGGCGTTGCAAGCGCAGAGGACGAGGAGCAGAGAGAACAGGAAAGCCGTGCGGATCATGGGCCCAAGCTACCAAGTCCCCCGCCCTGGTTCCGCTATCTTCGCCCGCGACCTGCTACGGTACGCCCATGCGACTGTTCCTCTTGCACTTACGACGCGGCGTCCACCCGGGCTTGGGCTTGACGCTCTTGGCGGTGGCGCTCGCCGTGCGCTTCGGAACGGAACTGCCCGAGTCGGTCGGCCTCGGTGCGGCGGAGCCAGAAGGCATCCTGCGCGGATTGCGACGGGCCGATCTCTTGCTCGCCATGCTCGCGATCTTGATCCCGCTCTCCACCCTTCAGGGCCTTCGCACTTGGTCCAAGCAAGAGGGACGCGAGCGCGCCTGGTTGCTCTCGAGTCCGGCCTCCAAGGCCAACATGATCTTTAGCAGCTGGGCGGGCAACTGGTGCGCGGCCTTGGTCTGGCTGCTGTGCACGCTCGGATGCTGCGAAGCTCTGGCGGGATCGAACGCGGCGCAAGAGTGGCGCTCCGCCGGTGCGCTGCCCATGGAAGGAATCCAACGCGAAGGTGACGAGGGCCACCTGAGGTGGAGCGCTCCCATTCCAAGTCATGCTGGAGCTGCACGGGTTCACTTTGAAGTCGGTCTGTTCGGTTCCGACGCCGACTTGGATGAGTTCGTGCTCACCAGCTTCGAAGCGGATGGCAGCACGCCCTTCGATTCCGATCGATCGCAGCCCGGCCGCATCTCGATCCTGGACGTGGGGCTTGCCCCTGGGCAAGAGCGGGTTCAATTCAAGTTCGAGACGGTCGGAGCCACGCGCTCGTTGCTCTTGAACAAACCGCGCATGCAACTCTTCGTTGCCACCAGCGCCGCTGTGCCGAGTTGGTTGGTGCTCGCTCGCGTTGCCCTTTTGCTCGCGGTCGCGCAAGCCCTGGCCTTGGGACTCTGCGCCTGGTTCTCCGGCGCGACGGCCTTGACCTACGTGTTCGGCGGCTACGGACTCGTGTGGTTGGAAGGGGAACGTTGGGCGCAAACCAGCTTTGCAAGTTGGCTGCCCGGATTTGACTTGCCGGAAGCCCTGGGCTGGCTCGCCCAAGGACGCGGTCCAGGGCAGATGCCCGTGCAGACCTGGTGCGGCACCCTGATCTTGGTGAGCCTTGGTCTCGCATCCGTTTGGCTCAGCTTGGGCCGTTGGAGGGTGGGCCGATGAATTTGGTTCGTCCGCGAGTTTCCACCTGGTTCCTGGTGGCTGCTGTCTTCGGCGGTTTTTGGCTCTGCAGCTTGCGCGAGCGCGAGGAAGCGTATGAGGCGTCCCTCGCCCATCGCCTGCTGGGCCCCGCTTCCGAAGTGGCAGCCGCCTGGCAATGGGTGCGCGTGCGCAGCGCCATGGACGACGCGCGCATGGACACGGCCTACGCCCGAGCAGAGTTCGCCTTGGACCTCGCGCCGCGCTCCACGGACGGTTGGAGCTTCCTGGCCTCGAAGCTGGCCTTCGATCGCGCCTCCCCTTACCAACAAAAGAACCCGGAGCTGCGCACACGCTGGACCCAGGCGGCCCTGGATCTTTTGCTGCGCGGCCAAGAGGTCGCGGAGCACCCGGAGCAACTGGCCTTGACGCGCGGCTTGGTGCTGGTGAACGTGGGCGACTCGGAGGGCGCGATTCCTTGGGAGGGTGGTCAAGCGGGCGCTTGGCAAGCGGCGCAATTGGCCTTTGAAGAGGCCAGCGACTTGGACCCCGGGGCCACGGAAGCATGGGCCCAGCGGGCGGCCAACCTGTGCCTGCGATTGGCGGCTCCGCAGTTGGAACCAGACGTGGAAGCCCGGCTCGCAGCCCTAGGCGCGGCCTTCGAACTCTTGGACGAAGGGGCGCGCGTGGTCCGAGACGCGGGGCCCCTGCACTTTCAAAAAGGGCTCTTTGCCGGATTCGTCGGGGAGTCCGCAGACGGGGCCCATTGGCCCGGAGGCCGACAGGAGCTGTTTAAGCTCGCCGTGAGCGCATTCCAGCGAGCGCAGGATCTGGAATTCCCCTTGGCCAAGGTCGCCAAAGAAGAAGCCCAGGAAGCCCTGGATGAAGCGCTTTCGATTGAGCCCAGCAAGCTCCCGGAGTAGCATCCCCCCCGTGGAATTTCTCCTTCTCGAACTGCCCTCATGGATTGAGGAGCTCGTCTCGCGCTTCAACTATCTGGGGCCCTTCGTCATTCTGCTGCTGTGCGGTGTCGGTTTGCCACTCCCGGAAGAGGTCACCTTGATCGCTTCGGGACTCTTGCTGCACCAGGGCAAAGTGGAGTTCGTCCCGATCACCATCGTGTGCTCCGTGGCCATTCTGCTCGGGGATTCCTTGCCTTACCTGATCGGTCGTAAATGGGGCACGAGCGCCTTGGAGAACCGCTGGGTGTCCAAGCTCTTGCACCCCGAACGCTTTGCAATCGTCGAGGAGAAGTTCAAACGGCACGGAAGCCTGCTGGTGTTCTTTTGCCGGTTCCTGCCTGGGATTCGCATTCCGGCGTACTTCACGGCGGGCACCCTCGGCATGGGTTACCTGCGCTTCGCGATCCTCGACACCTTGGGGATTCTGATCTCCGTGCCGACCTCGATCTACATCGCCATGGTCTTTGGCGGCCACGTCGATCAGTTGAAGAACAAGATGGAGAACTTCCACCTGGTGCTGGCCTTCATCCTCGTGATGGTGCTGACCGTGGTGCTCTACCGGGTCGTGATTCGTCGCCGGGAGCTTCAGGTGACCAAGATGCAGGTCGAAAAGACTCCCGAGACTGAGGCCCCCCGAGAGCGCGACGGGAACGAGCCCAGCTAACTCCCCGGGCGCGTGGTTTGGGCCGGCTCCGAGGGACCTCCCGGAGGCCCTTCTCGCCCGCCAAGGGCCATTTCGAGCCAATCTCGAGCGGTCATACCGGCACTGGCAGCCTGGGCGCCCCGAGCCCCGCGGCGCATCCAGAGCGGCCGCAATCCGGGTGGGCCGGCCCGCCCCTGAGGAAAAAAAGGTCCTGCCCTGGAACTCCAGCTCCCGGATTTAGGCCGCGCCATGTTGACGGTTCATGGGCTCGCCGTATCCTTTTTGGCTCGAAACTCCCCTCGGGCGTCCCGCCCCTGCGGAGTGCGAGCTAGGTCTGCGGTCCGCAGACGCTCCCAAGAATATGTGCGCTGCAGACGCCTCTGCCGTGGCGCGTTCGATCACCTCAGTCCCTGACTCCTTTTCCAATGGATTCATTTCTCTACATCGTCGGCGGTTGCGCCATCTTCGCCCTGCTCTTCGCGATCGCCCGATTCTTCGGCATCATGAAGAAAGACGCTGGCTCCGCAAAAATGCAGGAGATCTCCAAGCAGGTTCAAGAGGGCGCCGCTGCGTTCCTCAAAACTGAGTACACCTGGCTTGCGGTCTTCGTCGTCATCGTCGGCGGGATCATCTTCGCCTGCCCTGAAGATAAGGGTCTGGGATCCAAGACGGCCATCGCCTTCGTCGCCGGTGCCTTGGCATCCGGCATCGCTGGCTACTTCGGCATGCACACCGCGACCCGCGCCGCCGTGCGGACCACGCAGGGCGCACGCAACAGCTTGACCGAAGCACTCGGCGTCGCCTTCTCCAGTGGTGTCGTCATGGGCATGAGCGTTGTGGGCCTGGCCCTCGCCGGCGTCGTTGGCTTCACGCTTCTGTACGCCGCCGACAATGGCTTCAGCGTGGCTTCCCTCAACCATGTGCTCGGCTTCAGCTTCGGTGCGTCTTCGATCGCCCTCTTCTCGCGCGTCGGCGGTGGCATCTTCACCAAGGCCGCAGACGTCGGGGCTGACCTGGTCGGCAAGGTCGAGGCAGGCATCCCGGAAGACGACCCCCGCAACCCGGGCACCATCGCGGACAACGTGGGCGACAACGTCGGCGACGTGGCCGGCATGGGCGCCGACCTGTTCGAGTCCTACGTGGGCTCGATCATCGCGACCATGATCCTGGGCGCCACCGCCTACGCGGGCCAAGAGAACATGCACAACATGGTCCTCCTGCCCCTCGGCGTTGCAGGCCTCGGCATCCTCGCTTCCATCATTGGAACCTTCATGGTCAAGGCCAAGGACGAGGCGCACATCTCCTCCGCCCTGCACCGCGGTGTGAACATTGCTTCGGTCCTCGCGATCGCTGCCTCCGCAGCCCTCTGCCTGGCCCTCTTGACCTTCCCCGCCGGTGTCATCGGTTGGAGGCTGCTGGTCGCCATCGCTTCCGGAACCATCATCGGCATCGCGATCGGCAAGGTCACCGAGTACTACACCGGATCGGACGGCAAGCCCGTCTTGAATATCGCCAAGCAGTCGGAAACCGGCGCAGCCACGAACATCATCCACGGTCTCGCGACCGGCATGGAGTCCGTCGCCGCTCCCGTTCTTCTGATCTGTGGCGCGATCTTGATTGCCTACGAAATGGCTGGCGTCTACGGCGTGGCTCTCTCCGCCGTCGGCATGCTCTCCACTCTGGGCATCACCCTGGGCGTCGACGCGTATGGCCCCGTCGCTGACAACGCCGGTGGTTTGGCCGAGATGGCCGAACTGCCCGAAGAAGTCCGCAAGCGCACCGACGCTCTGGACGCCGTGGGCAACACCACCGCCGCCATCGGCAAAGGCTTCGCCATTGGTTCCGCCGCTCTGACCGCACTGGCACTGTTCAGCGCCTTCTGCAGCCAGGCTGGCACCCCCGGTCACACCCTCGTCCTGAACATCAACTCCACCAACGTGATGGTCGGCATGCTGCTCGGCGGCATCCTGCCCTTCCTCTTCAGCGCCATGACCATGCGCGCCGTGGGCAACGCGGCCTTCGCGATGGTCGAAGAGATTCGCCGTCAGTTCCGCGAGAACCCCGGCATCATGGACGGCTCGGTGAAACCCGACGCCGCACGTTGCGTCAAGATCTCCACGGACGGATCGCTCAAGCAGATGATCCTTCCCGGTTTGATCGCTGTCGTCGCCCCCGTCGCGGTGGGCTTCTGCAGCGTGGAGGCCCTCGGTGGTCTGCTCGCTGGCTCCCTCGTCACCGGCATCATGATGGCCATCTTCATGGCCAACGCGGGTGGTGCTTGGGACAATGCCAAGAAGTGCATCGAAGGCGGCATCCACGGCGGCAAGGGCTCCGACGCCCACAAGGCTGCTGTCGTTGGCGACACGGTCGGTGACCCCTTCAAGGACACCTCAGGCCCGGCCCTCAACATCCTCATCAAGTTGATGACGGTGGTGGCCCTGGTCTTCTTGCCCCTCTTCCAGTCTTTCCAGTCCTAACGGACATCACGACAATACTTAGGAGTACTTCACCATCGACGCACTGACCCTCGCAGCCTCAGCCGCCCACCTGGCGGACCAGAAGAAAGGCGTAGACATCAAGGTTTACGAGGTCGTCGACCAGTTGCAGGTGGTGGACTACTTCGTGGTCGTGACCGGCCTCAACCGGCCGCACGTGAAAGCGATCCATCAGGAACTGCACGTGCGCTTGAAAGCGGCTGGCGAAACCTATCGCAAGGCAGAAGGCGCGGACGCCTGCTGGTGGATTCTGCTCGACTACGGTGACGTGGTCGTGCACATCCTTCAGGAGGAAGCCCGTGACTTCTACGACCTGGATCAACTCTACGAGCAATGCCCCCAAGAGGAGTGGCAGAAGATCGCCGTGCCGGATCTACCCGATCCGACGGTGAGCACCGGGACCACTTCGCTCGAGTAGTCGATCCGCGTATCCATCAGAAGAAGGGCCAGCTCGGCATCGCCGAGCTGGCCCTTCTCCTATTCGTTGCCTGATTCGAAGCGTTGCCGGCTTCGAAGCACGGCAGGCCGCTACTCAGTGTCTTCCACGTCGCCGATCTTGCTCTCCAAGCCTTCGAGCATCGGACGCAGGGCCTCGAACATCTGCTTGGCTTCCTTGAGGGTCGACATCTTCGCGATCATCTGCTGGTGCGTGCTTTGGGCATCACCGGTGGCCACTTGCAGGGCCTCCTGCAGTTCGTCGATCTGGTTCTTCTTGGCGTTGGCTTCCTCAGTGGTTTTGGCCAGCTCGGACTCCAGGTCGCCCTTGGCGGCTTCGATCGCGTCGAGGATCCCCTGCAGCTCGTCCATCTCGTGGTCCTTCTGCTCGAGCACCTCCTCGCGCTTGGCCAGGTTCTGCTCCAAGTCGTAGCGCTGGGAGTCGACCTCGTTGAGCTCGGCGCGCAGCTTCTTGACCTCTTTTGCCTTGCTGCCGAGGGCCTTGTCGCGGCTGGAGATCTCCTTCGCGTGCTCTTCCAGTTTCTGGCAGAGCTCCTCGATCTTGGCTTCCTGCTCGGAGGCGTTGGTTTGCGTCTCCTTGAGCTGCTGCTCCAAGTCGCCCTTGGCAAATTCGGCGCTCTCCAAGGAACTCTTCAGCTCCTGGACCTGCTGCTGGTTCTGCTCCAGCTCTCCGCTAGTCTGCCCCAGGCTGCCTTTGACTTCCGTGATCTGCGTTTGCAGTTCCTCGAGCTGCTGCTCGAAGTTCACGCGATCTTCGTTGGCCTGGTTCTCCATGGACTCCATCTCTAGACGGGCAGCGGTGAGCCCTTCACCGAGCTGCGACAATTGGCCGCGAGTCGCTTCCAGTTCCGCTTTGGCGCTTTCAAGCTCCTCGCTCTTCTGACCGAGCTGGCTTTCCAGTTCGTTGGCCCGTTCGTTGGCCTCGCCGAAGGAGGACTCCAAGGAACTGCAGCTGTCGGTCTTGCCCGAAAGCTCAGCTTGCAGCTCCTGCACTTCCTGGGTCTTGCTGGCGAGTTCCGCGCTGAGTGCGTCCGCTTTCTCACCGAGGGCCTGAACGCGGTCCGTCAGGGGCTCCAGTTCTTTCAAGCGGCCTTCCAGCCCGTGGATCTCATCCTGATGGGAGCTCTTGAGCACTCCAATGTCCGAAGCGCTGCGGGCCTGCTCGGCCTTGAGCCCTTCGACCTCTTGCACCAATTCTGCCGTCTGGCTACTGAGAGTCTCGCGGGCGCCAGTGAGTTCGGCGTGCTGCTCGGAAAGGGAGTTGAGTTCCGCCTGCTTGCTTTCGATTTCCAGGCGCAAATCGCCGAGCTCGCTTTGCAACTCCGCGCACTGCGCTTCGCTGCTCACCAACTGCTCTGCTTTGGGCTCTAGCTCAGCGATGCGCGCCTCGAGTTCGCTAACGCGCTCGTTGGCCTGCACCTCGGCCTCTTCCAGCCTTGCGTTCCAAGACCCGAAGAGCTGCTCTTGACCTTCGATCTGCTCTGCCATCGGCTTGAACTCGGCCAGGCAGTCCTGCAGCAGGCGCAACTGGTTTTCGTTCGTGTCCGTGAGTTCCCCGTGCAAACGCTTCCATCCGGCGAGCGCTTTCTCATGGTGTTGGATCGCTTCCCGCAAAGGAGCGTCCTCCCGTGACCAGATCGCCAACTCGGCGATGGCGAGGTTTTGCTTCTCGACAGCTTCCAGCTGGCCCTTCGTCAGGAACTTGGTCTGCGTGTCCAAGTTGTCGAAGAGGTCTCCCAACTCTTGGGCGGTTGAAGGCAACTCGCCCACATGATCGTTGCCGAAGGCCGCAGAGATCGGCTCGAGGGCGCGCTCGAAGGCCGCGTCGAGGTCGTCTGCGACGCTACTGCTCTCCCCTCCCCCGTGGCCAAGGGCCACTTGCAACTCGCTCAGGTTGACCTGTTGGGCGGAGATGCGTTGGTTGAACATCACCTCCTTGTCCGACATGCTGTGCAGGATCTGCCCCATGCGACTTTCCAAATCACAATAGCTCGACAAGGTCGAGCGCAGCTCCTTGGTCATCTCCTCCTCCATCTCCGAGAGGTTGTTGGCATACCTCTGGGCCAGGATCTGCCACGTGACGAAGGCGCCGGTTAGACAACTGAGAGCGAAGAACAGGAACGTGGGTAGAGCTTCCATACTGATGCACCGTCGCGCGGTGTTTCTTTTGCGAGTGAAGAAATAGAGGGGTGGTACGGGGTGCATTCTTCCTCGTACAGCGAGGGGGCCATTCCTGAGCCTGCTCTCGATTTCGGGCTAGAAATCAGGGGAAATTACCCATGTGGGGCCACCCCAAGAGCTGAGAAGTCCGCCGCCCGTCAGCTTTTCGCGCGGGTCCCAGCGCAAGTCCCGAAGCGAGTCACGGGCCAGGCCATTGGAGCGCGCCCTTCAGTGAGCCATGATCAAGGAACGAAGAGAGACTTCTGAGGATGGAGAAACGAATGACTTGGCTCGATTGGAATGACGCGGCGTTTGAGGAAGCCCGAACCCGCCAGGTGCCGGTGCTGCTCTTCGTGAAAGCCGCTTGGTGCCGTTGGTGCCGGGAGCTCGAGCGTTCGATCCTGGCGGCCCCTGAGATCCAGCAGGAGCTCCAACAGCACTTCGTGGCGATCCTGGTGGACAAGGACCGCCGGCCCGACATCGAGAGCCGCTACAGCCTCGGTGGCTGGCCCACCCTGGCCTGGCTCGACGAGAAAGGTGAACTGCTCGGGGCGGACAACTTCTTGGACAAGCGCGAGCTCCTGGAGCGCCTGCAGGAGGTGGCCACGGGCTACGCCCAGGGCCCCGAGGCTTTGAGGTCCCAGCTCGCCCGGGGCAAACCCCAAATGCAAGGGGCCCCGGCTCCCCCGCCCTCCAAGGCCGCCCTCGGCGTGCCCGTGGTGGACCTGTCCCTCGAGATCGTCGAGCGCGTCACCGAGAGCGTGCTGCAGACGGCGGACCCGATCTACGGCGGTTGGGGCAAGCAACACAAGTTCCCGCACCCCGAAGCCATCGACTTCGCTTTGATTCGCTGGACTCAGACCGGCAATCAGGAGCTGCTCGATCTCGTGCGGCGCACCCTGCGCAAAATGCAAGCGGGAGAGATCCACGACTCCGTGGAAGGCGGTTTCTATCGCTACGCCACGCGCGCCGACTGGAGCGTGCCGAACACGGAGAAGATGCTGGACAGCAATGTGCAACGCATCTTCATCTACCTGGAAGGCACCCAAGCCCTCGGGGATGAGGAATTCCGAGCCACCGCCGAACACGGTTTGGAGTGGTTGCAAAGTCGCCTGCTCGATCCGGAGGTTGGAGCCTTCCGCGGCTCCCAGGACGCGGACCCGGAGTACGCGCACATGAACCTCAAGGCCCGCCAAGCGCGCGGCGCACCGCCCTGCGATCCGACGATCTTCACCAACTGGAACGCCATGGCGGTTTCCACTTTGTTGAAGGCCAGCGCTGTTTTGGGGGATCCCAAGTGGCAAGCCCAAGCCTTGCAAACCCTCGACTTCTTGATGGAAGAGATGTGGGACGAGAAAACTGGCATGAGCCACTACTTCGATGGCAAGCCGCACCTCGCGGGTCTTTTGGGCGATCAAGCCTACACCCTGCGCGCCTTGGTGGACGCCGCTCAGTTCGCCGGAGAGAATCGCTACCTGGCGCAGGCCGAGCAACTCGCGGGCCTGACGATTGAAAACTTGCGCGCGGACAACGCTGGCTTCTACGACAAGGCCTACGACCCCTACGCACACGGGGGTTTGAGGCGGCGCAATCGCTCGATCCTCGAGAACTCCGTCATGGCGGAGGCTCTGCTGCGCTTGGCGCTCTTGACTGGAGAGCGCGACTACGAAGACAACGCACGGGAAGCGCTGGCGTCCTTCACCGGCACCTACCGCAGCAACGGGCATTACGTGGCCGGTTACGCGCGGGCGGTGGACCTGCTCTTCCATCAGCCGGTGGTCGTGACCGTGGTTGGCGCGAGTCACGCCCCCGCCACCAAGGCCTTGATGCAAGCGGCCCTGCAGCCCTACATCGCCAGCCGCATCGTGCGCTGCATCGACCCGCAACGCGACAAGGAACTGCTCGAGCGCAGCGCCCTGCCCGCCAACGCCAACGGACCCCACGCCTACGTGGAACGCGG
Organism: uncultured bacterium; assembly: GCA_937905825.1. Lineage (GTDB taxonomy): Bacteria > Planctomycetota > UBA1135 > UBA1135 > JABACD01. The sequence continues at coordinate 34,540 of CALCXM010000034.1, read as the reverse complement.
GCGTGAAAGCTACGCGGACACGCAAGATCCCCGAGCTCTGCCGGGCTTGATGATGCGCACATGAGCCAGGCTGCCCGCCCCCGGCCGCGGCTTTCCCCACAGGTCCTGGAGCGCATCGCCGTCGTGGCCCTCTTGCTGCTGGCGTTTGTGCCACGGGTGCGAGACATCGGCCGCGGCTTCGACCGGGGCTTTGAGGGGTATCAAGGTTCCTTCCATGCGATCGCGGCGGCCAACTACGAAGGGCTCGGAGCGGGAGCTGCGGGGGGCTATCCGGTGCTCAACATCGATCGACCGGAGTCTGCGCAGGATTGGTTTGTCTACGCGAATCATTCCCCCGCAACGCCGCTCTTGGCTTGGGCAGGTTTGAAGTTCATGGGGCCCGCGGGCTGGGCCGCAGAGTGGCAAGCTGGAGAGACCCCCGCCGGCGTGGAAGCGCCCATGCGCTCGCCATTCTTGTTGCTGCACATGCTCGGAATCCTGGCCCTTTGGTGGGTGGCGCGGGTGGCCTTTGGGACGCAAGTTGCGCTGATCGCCTTGGCCCTGGTCAGTTCCTTGCCGGTCAGCGCTTTGTACGGAAGCTTGGTGAACGTAGAGACGCCCTCGGTGCCCTTCTTGCTCGTCGCCGTGGCTTGCTACGGCAACTACGTGCGCGCTGCAAGCCGAGTGGCGCTGGTTGGAATGGGGATTGCGTTCTTTGGCGGATGTGCGGTCACCTATGGACCGGCCTTCTGTTTGCCGTTTCTTTGCCTGCGCTCTTTGTGGAAGCGGCGCCCGCAGGAAGCCTTGATCGTGGGAGCGGTTGGAGCCCTCGCCTGCCTCGCGCCAATCTTGCTGCACGGTTGGTGGGCCAATCATGTGCTAGCGGGCCTCGGCAAGAGCCCGGCTTCCCTCATGGGACGCGCTCAGGAATTGTTGCAACCGCTGCTGGCCGGGGACCTGCCCCTGAGCGCTTGGATCGGCTTGCAACTGGAACACGCTGGGCGGGCGCAAGGCTATGCATTGATTCCCGTGGCGGCAGTAGGCTTGCTGCTGTGCGCCCTGCGCGGGCTGAGTTCTTCCAAGGACGAACGACTTGCGCGACTCGAATGGCCCGCCGCGCCCCGCGAGAACGTGGACTTGGCCACACCGCTCTTGCTCGGAGCGTGCCTTTACTTGTTCGCCTTCTACAAACACACGGCGCAGGAACAGTGGTCCTTCCAGCTCTATTTGGTGCCCGGGGTTTGTCTACTCGCTGCGCGCGCCCTGCACTCGATTTCCTTGCCCTTGCAACGTTTGCGCGGTGGCATTGCGCCACTGGTTCTTTGCACGGGCACGATCATGTTGCCGGGGCTGGCGCGCTTTGAAAACTGGCGGGGAATGGAGCGCGCTGCGGGGCCTCGCGACGACGCCGCGCTGAGCCGTGGCCCTGCGGCGCCCTTGCCGCAAACCGTCGGCGTCCAACTCGCGCAACTCTTGCCAGCGGGAAGCGTTGGCTTTCACCCGAGCGCCTTGGGGCTGACTCCGGCGGCCGCTTGGTACGCCCATCGGTCCCTGTTCCCCGTGGCGAATCCTGGGGACCCAGCCATCGACCTGGTCTTGCAAGCCACGGGATTGGCAAGCGCGCCGCAGTTTTTTGTCTTGCCCAAGGATCCGGCCCCGCAGGCCGCGCAGGCTGTTCAGGACCTGCGAGCTGCCTTTGCCGATGTCGCGCCTACTTACGAAACGGACAAGTGGGCCGCTTGGAGCCGCTGAGCAGCGAACAAATCAGCCAGGCTTCCCGAATCAGCCCGACTTCCCGAATCAGCCAGGCCTAGAGCGGCAAGACGAGTAGGTCGGCGGTCGAGATTCCGTTGTTGCGCACCACGAAGAGCATGGTCCCAGCGGAGTCGAAGCGTACGTCGCGGCTGGTGGGAGCCGAGCCGATTCCACCGGTGCCGTACAGGTGAGTCACCTCCAGCGTCTCCGCATTTCCGATCAAGAGCCCGGGCAAGCTGCTCTCGCTCAGGACCAGAGAGTCACCATTCAAGGCGGCACTCAAGCCGTTGACCGAAGCGCTCTCCCCACTCTCGCCAATCATCGGCGGCGATGTGTTCAGGTGCACGCTCGTCAGGCGGCCGCCCGTGTCCCCGGTGTAGCCCGTGAGACCATTGGGGCTGAACGCGAACTGCGGAACAGGGTGCGTGATGAACCCGCTGAGGATCGTGGTCCGGTCATTCAAGTAGCCGAGGCTGATCGGGTTCGTATCGAGGATTTGAACACCGTAGAACGTGGAGCTGGACCAAACGATGGCCGTGGTGTTGGAGTCGAGGGACTGGTAGAGCTCCGCCTTTTCCATGCCCGACTGGCTGAAGTTCAGGGCGACCGAACCACCGCTGGCGAGATTCATGATGTAGAAGAGTTCGTTGTCCCCCGCCAGAATCGCTTCGTTGGTTCCGGGCAGAATGGCAATGCCGGAGCACCCAACACCTCCGGGCAAGCCATAGGTCGCGCTCAGGGCTTCGGTCGCGATGTCCACTTCGTAGAGCCCGGCGCTGGAAGTGATGTAGACCTTCTCCGAATTGGCCGACACGCGCATGGAACGCAGATCCCCTCCGACGCTGATCGGGATGGGCGGGTTCATGAAGTTCACGCTCAAGGGGTCCGTGTCCACCTTCCAAACTTGGCCTTCGTCCGGGCGCAAGAGGAAGCCATAGGAATCATCGGGGGCCAGTTCGATCGCGCTGGTCCGTCCAGCGGCGGCTGTGCTGATCTCGCTCTTGGTCTTGATGTGCGCGTCGATGGTAGTGATTCCGCCCGCTTGGTTCTGAACGTACAGGTAGGCCTGCAGCCCAGGGCTCGGGTTGTTCATCTCCAAACTCGAAACCGGGATCTCGAACTCGTTCAACACGTTCGCCACCGGGACTGACCCTTGGGCGATCAGCGTGCCGCTCCCCAGGCTGCCGACTCCGCCTAACTCGAACCAGTAGAACGCCGGTTCGTCGACGTAGAAGCCATAGTTGATCACATCCAGAAAGCCGTACGGATTGAGGAGGGTGTTCGTGATCAAGACGACCGGCGGCGTCAAGTCGTAGGTGTACACCGCCTGCTTGATGCTCTCCGTTTGACCGCTCGTGTCCACGGCGAAGAAGCGCAGGATGAAGGGCGTTCCGCCGGTGGTCGTATCGATGTTGGTCACCGGGCTAGGCGCGGAGAACGTCGTGAGTCCACCGACCGTCGGGATCACCCCATCCGTCGTGTAGTAGATCGTGGCGGGCTCGTTCGCGGACAACGTCACGTTCTGCCCCTCGGAGTAGAGCCCACCCCCCGGAGTCGCAAAGGTCAAGGGCGGCGAAGTGCTGCCACCGGATCCGCCCCCTTCCCCGTCCACCAACTTCTTCGCGTCACCGCCGCAGCCGATGGTGAACAGCAGGCCCAGGAGAAAAAGGAAAGACAGCGGAAAACGGGATTCAATCATGGCGGGGAAACGTCAGTGGTGGATGGCATGCAGGAGCAGGAGGCGAGACGAAGGCCTGTGCTGGACCCATGGCAAATGTCGTTCCTCGCGGAATCCGGTGCTCTGCCTCGGTGACCAAAGCTACCCCCAGGAGCCCAGAGCGATACCCACTCTCCATCAATTCGTGAATGCCTGGGGGAATCGGGCTCCCTGGGGCCATTGCGCCGGAGCGCTTCCGCTCAGGCAGCGTGCGGCTCTGAGCTTACTCCTGCAGCAAAGCCGGCGCGATCCGCCGAAAGAGCTCTGCCGTGGCTTCCACATCCCGCAGGCAATAAGCGCCGATCTCCTCGATGCGACCGTCCGCGTAGGCCTGGCCCACCTGGCTGCCGTCGATGCCGCTCTTGGGGCTTTCCACTCCAAAGCGCCGGCACCAGTAGTCCAAGGAGAAGCGGTCTCTTGAAGCTCCGAAGAAGGTCATCACGTCCATCAGGTCGCAATGGCTGGAAGTCTCGCGAGCTGGATCGCTGAGGTAGCGCGTGGGCACCACAGCCAGTTGCGCGGAGCGCACGCAGAGCACGGGCCCGTCGTACGCGCGGCCGTTGTAGGTCACGAGGCGCGGTGCGGCGTCGCCCTCGCCTTCGGCGCCGTTTGCTTGGGGGCCCACCAAGGACCAGAAGCGGCGCAGCAACTGCTCTTCCGTTCCCCGTTCAATCTCGGCGCCCAGCACGGCATCCCAGGCTTGGCGAGGCGCGCTCTCGCCTTCCAAGAGGATCAAGCCCTTGTCCTCTTCCACGTACCACATGCCGATGGCCACCACGCGACCGAGTCCGAGGTGCAAGCCCATGCGCTCAGGGATCGAGCTGCGGCGCGCCTCGTTCCGTTCGCGACGCAGCAAGTACTTGCGAGTTGTTTCGTCCAGGTCCTCCCAATGGAAGCCGACGACTTCGATGTCAATTGCGATGGTGCCCATGGGCACAGCCTACGCAATTCAGGCGGGCTGTACTTGCACCCGTCCCAGGACTCGAATGCCGAAGGCCATAACGGCGAACCACAGCAGACTGCGAAGGAGATCGCCGAGGTCCGGCGGCCCCGCCACGGGCACCGCTTGACAAGCTCCGCCTCCCCCTGGCTGATCCACCTCTAGACCGACATAGGTGTAGCCGGCGCTCGCCACGGACGCTTGACCGGTGACCGTGTCCTCCAGGATCAGAGCTGACACTCCGCTGCCCGGTGGCGTGACCACTTCGATCGTGCTCGCATCGATGCGCGTGAACTCTGTCGCCTCGCTGCCCCCCAAACCCGTGTCAGGATCTGCGCCGAAGAGTGCCCGCAAGTTGAGCCCAAACTGGCTGCCTTCAATCGTGATGCGTTCCCCCCCGGCCGCCGCACCGGAGTCCGGCGTGATGTTGGAGATGATCGGATCGGGGCGCACGTAGTAGGTGAATTGCGAGGTGGCGATGCTCCCCCCGATGTTTTCCACTTCGACGAGCAAAGGCCCAACGACCGGTCCCGCCTCCGTGATCACCACCAACTCCGTTTCCGAAGTGGCAAAGACGCTGCCCTGGTTCACTCCATCGATGCGCACAACCGTACTGTCTGCGAAGTTCGCACCTTTGATGTGCACCTCGGTGCCTCCCCCGGAACTTCCGCTCCCAGGGTAGAGCGTCGACACGATCGGAACAGCGATGAACTGGAATGCGTCGGAGGCGCGGCCTTCCACCCCACTGGGATCGATCACCACCACGTCGCTCAAACCCGCCGTCCCCGCGAGGGTGGTGAGTTGAATCGTCGTCTCGTTGACCACAGTGCAGCCGTTGAGTGCGCCGTCTGCATAGACATCGCCCCCCAAAACCACCCGCGCACCCGGCATGAAGCTGGTGCCGAAGATCGTGATCGGCGAACCGCCCGCGTAGTCGCCTTGGTTTGGACTGACAAGCGTCACGGTCGGATCCGGTGGCGTGATCTCGAGGGCCGCCGCGAGGATGCTGCGATCGCCCGAGCCATCGACCACCATCAGGTCCGTGTGCCCGCTAGGCGAACCATTCGGCACCAGGATCGACGCCGTCACCCGATTGCCAAACCACCCGAGCACGGTCACGGTGATCCCGGGGTCGCTGGCGGAGAGACTGGAGCCTGAATTTAGACCTGAACCGCGCACGGAGATGAAGGTGGTTTCGCCTTCTGGGCAGCGCAGGGGATAGGGGTCCGAGTTGCGCCCGAGAGAAACGCTGACATTGCTGTCCACCAGCACGGTTCCCATGCTTTCGTGCTCTCCCGTGGTGAGCGTGACGTTGCCAAACTCGGTCGATTCGAAGTCCGTGTGAATCGTCCAACCGGCTCCTAGATTGAAGCCAGCCACCGGGTAGTCCAAGGGCGTGACGTAGAGCGAGTAGCTGCCCGCATCCAACGATCCGATCGAGAAGTTCCCGAGTGTGTTCGTCAGCATGGCCGCCACGGGGCGACCGTTTGAGCTGCGCACCACCACGTGCGCGCCCTTCACCACGCTGTTGTCGGAGATGCGACGCACGACCCCGGAAACCCGTGCCAGGCTTACGGAGGGATAGGTGTCACGCAAGGCCGAGTGCTCATCGGAACTCAAGGAGCGGTGCAGGATGACGCTGGGGTCCACGTACGGATACATGGAAGCCCCGGCCCAACCGCTGTGATCCAAACCGACGAGGTGACCCAACTCGTGCACGGCCACGTCTTGCACGTCGTAACGCCCAGAGACACCCGTGGTGGTGAAGGCGAAGCCCTTGCCATTGAAGAGCACGTCGGCGTCGGCGATACGACCATTCGAGTAGAACCAAACGGGCGTGATGGCCACGGTGCCGGACCCGGTCGGGAAGTACCCGGACGAATTGTTTTCGTCGAAGTACATCAAGTGCAAGGAGTCACTGGCCCAGTCCGTGCGCGCTTGCGCCGCGGAGTTCGTGTCTTCCGTGAGATGCAGGCTCGTGCCTTCAATCGAGTTCCAAGCATCCACCGCGTTGTGCAAAGCGGTCATGTGACTGCCGTCGGTGATGTCAGCGGAACCCGTGGAGTTGAAGGTGATCGGGACGTTCTGCTCCCCCGCCCAATACAAGCTCGCGCCCGTGCTCGGGTTGATCAAGCGCACGTGCGCCAGTCCCCCCGTGACGAGCACGAGGGCGCTGGCGCATAACAGACCGACGCTCTTGCGCCAGCTCATCTCCCGTCCTCCTGGGCCGCGACTGCCGCGTGGATCTCCGCCACGGTTGCGGCGTAGTCATAGATTTGATGACTGGCGCCTTCCAACATTTGCCCCGTGCCCGGATCCACCATGGAGAGCGAACCCTGCCGGCGGCTGAGACGCTTTTCCCCAGTCAAACTGGTCTCCACCCTGAACTTGCCCTGGGCCAGGCCTACGGGCATGCGCAGGCCGGCTTGGGAGGCATCGGTCAGGAAGAGGATCACGTCCTCGCCAGGAACCAGACTCGGCATGCCGGGCAGAATCAGCCCCTTACCACTAGGCAAGACCCCACCGGGCAAGCGCATCGTCTGGGTCAATCGATCGGTCCCCTCAAAGGTCCGGTCCACGTCGAGCAGGTACTCGGTTTCGATCATCCCGTTGAGAGCGACCAGCACTTGCGCAGAGCGCACACGGCCCTCCAGCACAAGCGCGGCGTGCTCCACGAGACCTTCCACATCCAAGCGAATCGCCGTGCCAGCGTCGACTTCAGTGGAGGAGCTCCGGGGGAACAGGACGGCGCATAGGCCGACCAGGGAACCGATTAGAAGGATGGTCCTTCTCATAGCGAGATAGAAAAAATACAACCGAACAGGGGGACCTCACGCGAAAATGAGCCAGTCGGTATGCCCCTCTTCGTGCGGGATCCGTAGGAATCTTGAGATCGGGCGAAGAGAATCGCCCAACTTAGATCGGCGGCTCCTACTCCTCTTTGGAGTCAGACCCCGTTGGCTCCTGCGCGGCGTCCAGGAAGCCCCCACCCGTGTAGCCCAGGCCCGCCAAGGCCTCCGCATTCTTGCGTGCGGCCTCCGCCCAAGAGTCCCCACTTTCGAGGGGCAGGGCTCGTAGGCGACGCTCTTCGATCTGTGCTCTGAACTGCGCAACGCGCTGCGGAAAGGCCTGGGCCAGGTTGTTCAGCTCCTCCGGATCCTCGCTCAGGTTGTAGAGCTGGACCTGCATGCCAAAGGACGTCAGCCCCGAATCCGTGGGCAGGATTAGCTTCCAGTTGTCCTCGCCGATGAAGGCCTCGCCCTGGTCGGTCATGGTGTAGCCGCCTCCGGGCATGCCGAGGCCAAAGTAGTTGCCACCCTCTAGGGCCGGGAACTCGCGCAGGTCGACCCCCGCCAAGGCCAGGATCGTGGAGGGCAGGCTCACGGACTCTGCGACGCGCTCGATCACTTCCGCACTGAGCCCCGGGCCGGAGAAGATCAAGGGCACACGCACCAACTCCTGGTAGACGAAGGTGCCGTGGGTTTGCTTCAGCCGATGCTTGAGGCGTGTCTCAACGCCTTTCTTGTCGCGCTCTTTGGATTGCAGGGCCACGGCAATGTCCGCTTCGTTGCGTTGCCACAGACACTCGCCGTGGTCACTGGTCACGATCACGAGGGTGTTGTCCAAGTTGCCGGTACGCGCTTGCGTCGCCAGCAACTCCCCTACTTTGCGGTCGACGCTAACGATCTCATCATCGTAGCGACCGATTTGCTCCGCGATGAATCTGCTCTGTTGCTCCAACCCGCCATAGCCCTCGCGCTCGACCGCTTGGCGCATCAACAACTCGGTCTGCCCGTGGAAACGCCCGATTTCGCCACTCATTGTCGATTTGGGTGGGTTGTAGGGATCATGGGGATCCGTGAAGTGCACCCAGGTGAAGGTGTCGTTGTCCCGTTCTGCACGCAACCAATCCTGCACAGGACGCAGATCGTTCAGCGCTCTTTGCGAGTCCAAATGCCAGTGATCGAAGCCTCGATGGAAGCCGTTCTCCTCGTTCAACAGCGGGTTCGCCACGAAGGCGCCCGTGCGAAATCCACTGTCTCGAAAGAGCTCCGCCAAGGTCGGCTTGTCCTCGGGAATCGCAAGCCGACGGGCCGAGAGCCGCTGGCCGACCATCATGGTGATCATGCTCGGTGAGGTCCACGAGCTCTGGGCGATGGCCCGGTTGAAGCGCACGCCGCCGGCCGCCAGGGCATCCATGTGTGGAGACGTGTCCCGCCAATAGCCATAGCAACCCAAGTGATCCGCACGCAGGGTGTCGATCACGATCAGCAAGACGTGACGGGGTTTGTCCGCGCTCAGAATGCCGACGAGCTCGGACTCTGCCCCTGGATCGGATGGATTTGTTTCCACCTCTGCGGGCCCGCAGGAGACGGCGAACCAACAGCTAAGGAGGGCGGCGCAGAGTCGCGCAATAGAGGATTCGAGCATGGGGAGGGTCTTCGAGAGAACGCCAGGTCGAGGGAACAGCGCCGAGTATAGCCGTCCGGTTGCGCGCACGCTCTTTCCCTCGATCCGGCTTCTGGGGTGCCCCCAAGGGCGCCTGCACCCTCGCGCTGCGGCTGCTTTCCGCACCCCGCCCCGGATCTAGAGCAGGCCGCCCCCCTGGAAAAGTCAGATTTGCGGCGGTGCGCTTAAAGCTCAAGCGGGTCAGGTATCCGATAGATCCCGAACGATCGTCTCATCCGAAAGGTCGCCCTATGTCCTTTTAGACGATCCGACAGGACCCAACCCCCACCGAACCTATGAGCACCCAGCGCGCCAAAGAGCTGATCAAAGACAACCTGAGCATTCCGACGCTCCCAGCCGTTGTCGAACGGATCTCGCGCATGATCGAGGACCCCGAGATGGGGACCGCAGAAATCGGCGCCGCCGTCGGTGAGGACGCCCCGCTCGCCGCGAAGGTGTTGCGCATCGCCAACTCCTCCTACTACGGCCTGCGCGAACGCTGCGTTTCTACCGAGCAGGCATCCGGTGTATTGGGCGTGCGCGTTCTGAAGAACGTGGTCACCCAAGCGGCGATCATCCAGAAGTTCGCTCACCTCTCCGAGCACCCGGGTTTCGACATTGACGAAATCTGGCGGCATGCTTCGCTCGCGGGCGCGGCCTGTCAGATCATCGCTCGCCGTTGCCGCGGCAAGATCGGTCTGACCCCCGAGGAGTTCCAAGTCTGCGGCCTGCTGCACGACATCGGCAAGGTCGTCATGCTCGACAGCCTCGGCGACAAATACCTGGACGTCTACGGGGAATCCTCCAGCACCGGCGAGCCCCTGCACGCCGTTGAGTTGCGCGAGCTCGGTTTCAATCACACGGACGTTGGAGCGATCATCGCCACCCACTGGTCCTTGCCCCAGGAAGTCGCCTCCGCGATCCAGTTCCACCACGGCCCGCGCGAAGCGGTCCAGAACGACCCGATCGTGGCCCTCGTGGCCAACGCGAACCTGGTCTGCCACCGCGTCGCGGACGACGCGATGGAAGCAGCAGAAGCCACCCTCGACGCGGGCACCATGGAGTTCCTCGGCATCGACCCGCGCATGGTGCCGGAGATCGTTGCTGAGATCCGGGCCTTCCACGACCAACCGGCCCTCTAATCAAGCAAAAGAGCTCGGGCCGAAACGGCCCGGGATCGCACAGGAAGCAGCCATGGGCCTAGGGCCCGTGGCTGCTTTGCTGTTGGTGGTGAGAGCTGCCGAGCCGCGGTCCTGGTGGCGTGCCGTGGCGTTGGTCGGGTGCTCATAACGCCGCGCTCGAGGCCACTCCCGTGCTGAAGCGGGTCCAGGGGCAAGCTCACGGCACTTTCCAACGCCGGGACCCCGGGCCTGGGATAGGTTTGGAGTGAGAGTTTGAGATCCCCACCCCACTGTTCCCTATGGAAGCCGAAACCTTGCTCCAGCGCCTTTGTGAGCGCCATGGAGTCGACCCGAGCCGCTGCGAGCGCCTGCTGTCCCTCGTTCGTTGGGCCTTGAAGGGTCCCAATGAAACCCGCAGGAAGGTCCTTGATGTCGTTGAGCGCAACATCACGGCCGTGCGCGATGGCACCCCCAGGAACTCGGAGGAGCTCAGGCAAACCGGGGACCGTGCGGTGCTGATGGCTGTGGCCAAGGTCCTGCACACTTGGTCGCCGGGGGACGGAAGCGTTCAGTTTTGAGCCAGGAGTGAACGGGCCCACGGGCCACCGCAGGGCGCCTGCTCCAGGCCGCCGCTTCCACAATTCGAATTGCTGAAGAGGAGCATAGAGCGGGCCCCCAGTCCCGGCGCTAGCCAGGACTGGGGGCCCCATTTTCGTGGGATGCCGAGGGGCAACTAGCGGCGACGCTTCATGGAAGCGCGCAGGTCGCGCAACTCAGCCCGCAGGTTCTGCAGCTCCTGACGGAGGAGATGGATTTCCGATTCGCTGTTGTCCCGACGCTGCTGCGCCTTGGGAGCTTGGCGGCTCTTTTGGGGAGCCGTGTGCAAGCGGAAGTCTGGGGAGGGCCCGTCGTGGTTGCCCCTTTCGAGGGTCCAGATGTCGTGTTGCTGGGAGCCATCGCCTGCCTTCCACTCGAAGACATTGTTCCCGAAGACCTTGCCCTTGAAGGCCTTGTGCTCCGGATGGATGCCCGCCTTGGCCAACTGCTTCATGGTCTTCTCCATCATCTGGGGACTCACGCCGGCAGCTTTGAGTTCCCGCATGACGCGCTCGTGGATGCCCTGCAAGTTGGCGCCGTGGCCCTCGGGGGCTTTGGAGTGCAAGCGGAAGCGTTTCGCGTGGTCGCCTCCACTATCGAACTGCCAAGTGCCGTGAGCACTCTCCTCATGGATCTCATGGCCGTGGGTGTCGTGGGCGCCGTGGCCTTCGTGCTCGCCGTGAGCGCCGTGGATTTCGTGTTCGCCGTGCCCGATGCGACCCAGGGCATCGTGAACATGCTCCTGGTAGATGTTGCCGTTGTGATAGCGCTGATGATCCTCGTTGATCTCGTTCCCATGACCCGCACCGTGGCTGTGCGCATCAAAGAGGTTGCTCGAGTGCACGCGGGGCGCGTCCTTCAGCTGAACGCCATCCCCGCGACTCTTGACGATGACGACCTCACGCATGCCGGGTGTGGATGCCTTGTGGTGTCCGTCCTCTTCGATCACCACGTGCTGACCTCCTTTGGAGATTTCCTTCCACTCGAAGGTAGCGTGGCCCTTGTCCCCAACCTTCCCGTGGGCCTTCTTGACGGCAGCCAGGACCTCTTTGATCGCTTGCGCGTCGAGGCCGGCGTCCTTGAGCTGCTTGACCATCTGCCCCTTGTCTTCGTCGGCGAAGTTGAACGCGTAGGCGGAGTTGCCGTGGGCGTTCCTTTCTTGGAAGAAGATCTGCGGGCCACCCTTCGAAGTCACTGAATCACATTCGATGATCTGCTCGATCTCGATTTCGCACTCCTCGGTTTCGCAACACTCCTCTTGCTCGGCCCCAGCTTCCTCACAGCAGCCTCCGCCGCACTCGTCAGAACTGATCTCCGTGATGAGCTCGCTGCCGTCATCGAGCACCTCGAAGGTGAATCCGTTGTGGCCGCCGACCTTCGCTTTGCCAGGCTTCTTGGCGACCTCCTCTGTTAGGCAGCACTCCTCTTGGGCGGCCGCGGCTTCTTCGCAGCAAGCCCCGTTGCAGTCCTCTGCCTCGAGCTTCCCGACCAGGCCGTTGCTCCCTCCCGAGAGCCCGAACTGGATCACCCGGCCATTGTCGACTTTGATTTTTTGAGGCTTGTTGGCGTGCACCCGGATCGGTGCTCCGCCGCCGCTGCCGACGATCACCTCGATCTGGCGCTTGCCGTCCTCATCCTCGATCTCGATGACATGGGTGTCGCCGTGTTCATGGCCGTGCTCGGTAGCGTGTCCTTCGGAGATGTCCGTCCAGCTGACGCCCTCTTTTTCGCCCTCGATCACCCAGCCTTGCTTCTCGGCCTTCTTTGCTTTCTCGACGGCCTTGCCTGCGGCTTTGGCGAGGGCTTTGGCCTGCTTGGCTTGTTCTGTGTCCTTGCCGACCTTCACTTCCTCGAGCTGCTGCGGTGCCACTTCCTCGACCAGCGTGACGGTTTCTTCGGGAAGGTCGAGCTTCGAGGAGTCTGCGAGGGAGAGCTTGAACTCCTTGGAGTCGGCGCCGCGCTGCACGCTGATCGCGACCTCGTCGCCGATCGCCAAGCCGCCGAGCTTTCCGCGCAGGGCTTGCAGGGAGTCCGTCTTGACCCCACCCACCGAGGTGATCACGTCGCCGCTCTTCAAGCCAGCGGCCTCTGCTGGGCTGCCGGCCACCACGGTCTCAATCACTGGAGACCCGCTGCCCGCCTTGAGCAAGACGCCGATCATGGGCCGGCCCTCGGACTGGGAGACGGCGGGAGCTGCGCTGCTCACCGGGCTGAGTTCACTGGATCCGGCGACCGCGGAGGAGGAGAGGGCCAGGAACGCGCCAAGGGCGCTCGCGGTGAAGAGGTTGGGTTTCATGGTGTTCTGAGTGGAGTGTCTCTAAGGGTGAGGGTCGCCCTGGCAGGATCGACAGGAGTAGGTACGCCCATGAGGCCCTATCGTTGGCGGGTTGCAGCCCTGAAACTCTCAATCAATGTCAACGTTTCGTCAAGCTGGAAAGAGGCTGCTGGGCGCCTCCGAAGGGACCCCAGGATAGGCCGCGCGCTGGGGAGTGCATGGGGCAGGAAGCCCCATTTGAAGGGCTTTTCATGGAAGCTCGCAAGCCCAAGATGCGCGCAGCGCGGAGAGCTCGCCAGGGCAGTGCATTCGCAAGCAGGGTCCATCGCAAACGACGATTCGCTGGCAATCATGCAGCGCTGGCTGGCCATTCCACTCACAAACAGAGAGGCCCCCGCGACCGAAGTCGGCGGAGGCCTCCTGTGAGATTCGCTGGAGCAGGCTAGTTGCCGGCGGCGGCGGTTTCCTTGTCCAGGCGGTACAACCAGTCGAGCACAGCGTTGATCTGCTGCTCGTTGGTGCTGCCTGAGAACTGCTCTTGGTAAGCGGGATCCGCTGCCAAGAAGTTGCCGGGCATGGCCGTTCCTGGGTAGACCAGAGCCGGATTCCAAAGCCAATCGCGGGTCCAGTCGGGACGCAAGCGCTCGCGGGTCACAGCCAGATCGGGTGCCCAGGAGACGGGGGTGTCCATCTGCGAGGGACCCTGGCCGTTGAACCAGTGGCACTTGAAGCAGTCCACCCCTTCGATAGCGATCCTGCTGCCGACCTGGAAGTCGCCGTGGTAGCTGTTGGCGCGTTGGGCAATCTTCTCCGTTCCCGGGGCCACGGAGGCGGACTTGGAGAACCCGGCCTCGGCGGCGTAGGCCTCGACCTTGCTGAAGCTGGCGTCGATGTCCGGCTGGTAGCCGTCCTCGATGGCGCGCAGAACGCTTTCCTTGATGCCAATCGCTTTCGCCAGGTCCGCGTGGCTCATCAGCTCACCACCATTGTTGTGGTTGGTGAGTTCAGGCCAGCTCTTCCCTTCCGTCGTCATGCCGGCGCCCGGCTGCATGCCGGTAGCCGTGTGCAGGGAACGGGTGAAGCGCGCGGGCCACTCCTTCGCCGACTTGAAGGCGAAGTAGTCCGCGATGCTGGCGGCCTCTTCTTCGGTCAAGTTGAAGGTGGGCATCTTGACGCGCATCTGCGGGCGCAGAACGAAGGGATCCAACAGGAAGTTGTAGAACCAGTCGCGCTGCAGCTTGCCACCCTCGTCGATCAGAACCGGCGGAGCGAAGGTCCAGCGCACCGTGTTGAAGTCCACGTCCTGGTAGCTGCGGTCCTGCTTGCCGTCCACATCGCCGACCTTGCCGTCACCACCCAAAGACCAGCTCTCGCCGGTGTGCATGGGGATGCCGTTCTTGTAGTAGTCGATGACCGTGGCGACAAATGCGCCACCCTTGGCGGGCAAGAGGTCGACCACCTTGCTGGGCTCCACGAAGAACGTGCTGCCGATCGGGCCGATGCCGGGCGTGTCCTCCAAGGCGCGGAAGATGATCTCCTCCACTTCGGCGTCGTACTTCGCTTCAGAGGCGACGATCTCTGCCTGCAAGCCGGCCAGGCTCAACATGCGCGGGGGCGTGTTGGCGTCCCCGAGCGGCATAGCTTCAGCGGCCACGGTCACGCGCTCACCGTCCTCATTGAGGAAGGTCACCCGGGCGGGCTCGATCACGTGACAGGCCATGCAGTTGTTCTGGCGAACGGTTTGCATGCCGAGGTTCATGGCCTGCTGCTCGGGGGTCTCCACCATCTCAGCGCGCTGCACCTCGTCGTTGACGAGGCCCACCACGAAGTTGGAAAGGGCCAAGATCTCCTCGTCATTCAAGCCGAAGTTCGGCATGCGCAGACGGTCGAGGGGCAGGCGCACCTTTTCCTCGTCGAAGACCCGGGGGTTCTTGAGCTTCTCGCCAATCCAGTTCTCGCGGTAGTGCTTGAACTCGTCGCGGGTGTCCTGGTCCCAGCCATTCTCATGGGCCAGGATCTTGGCGCGGAATTCCCAGGCCAGCTTGTCCACGGTCTTGGAGCCCCAAGTGGAGAGCTCGACGCCGATCGGGTTCATCTCCTCGAAGCCACTGATCTCGTGGCAGGAGAAGCAACCGGAGTAGGCCACGTGCTTTTCACCGACGGCCAAGAGCAGCGCGTCCTCTTGGTCCCAGCGGTGCTCCTCGTCCTCGCCAGTGATGCGGCGGGTGAGCTCTTCACGTCCCAAGCGGGCGTAGAAGTGGCGGGCCATTTCTTGCAGGACGTCGACCTTGAAGTCGCTCTGCTTGGGATTCCAAGCGGGCGATTGATCACGGAAGATGCCATCAGGATCTTGCATGAAGTAAGCCGTGATGTCCGCAGCCTCCTGGTCGGTCAGACGCAGGTTGGGCATGCGGGTCTCCTTCCAGTAGCTCGCCGGATCCTTGATCCAGTTGTAGAGCCAAGCCTCGTCGACCTTTGTGGCCACGCCGCGCAAGTCGGGGCCGTGGTCGTTGTACTCGTTCTCGTCAAAGGCGATGTCCTCCGTCGGGAGGTCCTGGCCCGGGTAGCCGCCCAAGTTGTGGCAAGACAAGCAACCGGCGACGCGGAAGGTCTCGCGACCGCGGTCGGCGTTGGCGGCCTCTTTCACCCCCGCGGGGATCGCGGGCAGCGCTTGCTTCGGAGCGGACTCGTACAGGAAGGCGGAGATGGCGGCCACAGCGGCCTCGTTCCATTCCTTGCCAAGCATGTCACGCCCTGTGCCCCACTCGCTCTTGGAGATGATCTCCTCGGACTTGTAGTTCGAGAGGTGGAAGAAGCGCGGCATCTTCGTGTCCGGACGGAAGGCCTTCGGATCGGCGATCCAGCCTTCGACCCAGGTGCGGTCCAGCTTGGCCTGAAGGTTCTTCAGGGTCGGGCCGGGGCGACGTTTGGTCGGGTACCAGTCCACCTTGTGGCAAGCGTAGCAACCCTTCTCTTCGAAGAGCTGGAAGCCCTTGCTGACCGTCGGAGCGTCATCCGCGATGATCTCCATGGACTGCTTGTGACACTGCACACAGCTGGCTTCGGTGAAGTCCTTCGACAACATCGGGTAGTCCCAGTGGTGTTGCTTGTGCCAATGGTGCTTTTCCTGCCACTCCGCCGTCTGCTCTTCGTTGGAAGGCCGGTGGTCGGTGCGGATGAAGTCCAAGGCCTGACCAGCGCCACGGTGGCAGATGGTGCAACCGAACTTGCTGACCGGGTGAGCGGACTTGGCCGTCAGGAACAGGTCCAGGTTGGGGTGCGTCAGGTAAGGCTCGGCGATGGGCTGGCCGTCGACCAGCACGTCGGTGGTGAAGCCCGCGCGATCGGTGGCCTGGTGGCAGGTCTGGCACATGTCGATGCGCGCGCCCTTCGTGAAGTTCAACTCGAAGGTCAGGTCCCCGGGGACCTGCTTGACCACCTTGTTCTTCGGATCGACGAAGTCAATGCCGGGGGTGTCCCGCAGCAAGTTGGCCAGCTTCGCAGCAGCGTTGTCTGGGGCCAGCTTGTCCAGCTTGACCTCCAACAGCGCCAAGCCGCTCTTGGCTGACTTCATTTCCCCTTCCAGGCGAGTCACGTCCTCGAGCAAGCCGACCACCGCGAGGTTGGCCGCTGCGACCGCCGCAGCTTTGATCTCGGACTCGCCCTCGAGCAGGCTGTACTCAGCCTTGAACTTGAGCAGCTCATCTTCCTTGTAGGTCGGGTCCTGCTCGTGAACGCGATGTTCCTCGATCAGGAAGATCTGCCAGGCGAGGTCCTGCTTGGCTTTCTTCGTGCCTTCGGAAACCGTGAACTGCTCGCCCTTGGCAACACGCAGCGCCTCCTTGGCGGCGTCCAGCTCATCTTGACGACCGGCCAGGGCAGCCCGGGCCTCGTCTAGACGGCCTTGGACCTCCAGCGCCGCGTCAGCTTGGGCCTGCATGGTCGCGGTCTCCATTTCGGCGCGCGTACGCGTCGTCTCGATGTGCCGGAACTCCGCCTGGTTTTGTTTCCAGGAAGAATTCCAGTCATCGATCACCATCCACGCCGTCGAGACGAGTAGGAGGGCGCTGGATGCCAAGAACCACTTGTTGAGAGTGGGAACGCTGTAGTGAGTATCGCCGCGATCAGCCATAACAGAGGGAAGCTGAGTGGGATGGAAGGGGTCGGTTCGTGCGTGAGGGGGGCCGGACTAAATGTTGAAGAACCACTCGGGGATACCGACGATGTACTTCAAGCTCACAGTCCAACGCAAAAGCATCTTGATCGGGATCAGCCCGAACCAGAGGAGCAAGTGCATCATCACGTGGTAACGGATGATGTGTTGCCGATTGCCCTCGAAGAGGGACTTCATGAGACGGCTCTCGAGCAGCTTCGGGATCACCGCAAAGTAGCCGAGCAGCAAGATGATGCCGGGCAGCTCGCGGATCAGGGGCTGTTCAGGACGCGCCTGACCAAGCAATCCAGTCCAGAAGTAGGTCGCGAGGTCCACGTTCACCATGGGCTCTAGCTTGTGCAGGTCCCAGTACTCAAAGGGTCCAAAGAAGGACCAGTTGGGACCGCGCAGGAAGGTGCCAAGGATCACGAAGGACACCCAGAACAGCAGGAAACCAACCCAGAAGAAGGAGATCGCGAACTTGCGCTCCTCGAAGGTGTAGTAGCCGTTGCCCTTGGGGTTCACGTCGATGTAGGGGATCGCCATGAGGCCCACCACGATGAAGCTGGGCAGCACCACGCCGGCCAACCACGGGTCGAAGTACACCAACAGCTCCTGCAGGCCCAGGAAGTACCAGGGAGCCTTGGAGGGGTTGGGCGTCCGGGCCGATGCGGCCGGCTCTTCAATCGGAGCGGTGATCTCGATCGACCAGATGATCAACACGGCGGTGAAGATCACCATGAAGATCAGCTCGATGTAGACCAGGTCCGGCCAAGTGAAGACCCGTTGCTTGCCGAGCGCAGCCTCTTGGGTTGGTTCACCGCGTTTGGTCGCTTCGTCGTTCAGGTAGGCCCGTCGCAGGGACAACCAGGAGAAGAAGACCACGGTGGCCAAGAGGATGATGATCGGAACGTTGTCCGGCTTCGTGATGATCCGGTTGAAGTTCGTGTCCCCGAAGGCGAAGACCATGAAGGCCGTCGACACAGCGAAGAAGACAGCGATGACCCACTTCTTGGTGAAGAAGGCCCTGAACCTCAGGATGAAGATAATGGCGAGCGTGAACTCGAGGAAGTAGAGCGTCGGTGACGTCAGCCAGTCGACGGCGTCCTTGATCTGTTGACCCATTGGGATTCGTTGCTTGCGGTGCGGCTAGTGCTGGGGATGAAGTCTCAGGGAACCCTTAAAGAGGTCCCGAGATGCCGCCGTCCTTGCGGACGCGCCAGAAGTGAATGGCCATCAAGACAGCTGCACCAATCGGGATTCCGACACAGTGCAGAACGTAGAAGCGGAGCAGCGCTCCCTCCCCCACAAAGCGGCCCGCAAGCAGGCCGAAGCGGACGTCGTCGCCCGCGTGAATGAAGTCGAGTCCACCGAGGCTGACCAAGGCAGCGCCGGGTCCCTCGTGACCGAGAACAGGTGTGGCTCGCGCCATGTTCGTGCCCACCGTGATGGCCCAAACAGCCAGCTGGTCCCAGGGGAGCAGGTAGCCGGTGAACGACAACAGGAGGGTCAACACCAGCAGAATCACACCGACGTTCCAGTTGAACTCGCGCGGAGCCTTGTAGGAACCGGTCAGGAACACACGGTACATGTGCAACCAAACACTGATCACCATGAGGTGAGCGGACCAGCGGTGCAGCTCACGCATGATGCCCAGTGGCACGTGTTCTCGCAGGGCCAGGATGTCCTGATACGCCAACTCCGCAGTCGGTCGGTAATAGAACATCAGCAGCAAGCCGGTGATGGTTTCAATCAGGAACAGGAAGAAGGTCACTCCCCCCATGCACCAGGTGTACGAAAGCTGAATCCCGCTGCGGCGCACCTTCACTGGGTGCAGGTGCAGGAAAAAGTTCGACAGAACCGCGAGAGTCCGGTTACGCGGAGTGTCCGGGTAACCGTGGCGGAAGATCGAGCGCCAGATTTGGCTCGCGCGGATGTAAGCGAAGACTTTGTTCATCGGGTCGGGATGGACGGGAAAGCCCTGACAGGAAGTCGAAAGGAGGGGATGTTTCGGAGGAGGTGTTTTCGCTGCATTCGCTCACCACGCGGGCGGCGACAGGCCAGTCTCAAGCGGTCCAGGTGAGGTAGGAGCCGTCGAGCCCCCACTGTCCTTTTTCCTCTTGGTACTTGGTGTTCTTGTCCACCAAGATTTGGCCATCCTCGGCGAGGGTGACCTTGTAGCGCTCGAGGGGCCGCGGCGCGGGACCCTCGATGTTGATGCCCGTGCGAATGAAGCCGGAGCCATGGCACGGGCACTTGAACTTGTCTTCTGCGGGCAGCCAGTTGGGCGTGCAGCCCAGGTGCGTGCAGACCGTCGAGAGCACGAAGAACCCACCGTCTTCGCGCACGATCCAGACCCCGTAGGCCGCCGTGAAGCGCTCGTCCACGGAGCCCTTCGCGAACTCGGAGGGGAAGCCCGCCTTGAACTCTTGGGGAGGATCGTAAAGCACGTTGGGGAACAGGAAGCGGACTGCCGCCCCCACGCCACCGACCGCAGCCAGGGAGAACGCCGTCCAGGCCATGGCGAGGGTGGAGAGGAAGCCCCGCCTCGACACCTCGCCGCGCAAGGGCGCAGAAACGAGTTCGGGCTCGGGGTTCTTGGATTCGGTCATCGTTGGATGAAGTGGTGAGGGGACCACGTTGGAACGCGGTTCACGCTCCAGAGGGAGAAGCAGGTCGGGGCACGGAGGCCATGGAATGACCTCCGTCAGCCCTTCGTGGACTTTTGGAGGCCAGGAGAATGTCGTAGTGCAAGGCGCTTCGCAAGACCATCCAGGGTGGTTCTTCCGAGGCGACGGTGGTTTTTTGGGATCCGAGCCCCAACCGGCGGGTTGAGAGCCCGATCTGGGTCACCTGAACTCCCAGTTCTGCAGGGTATCGAGGACGACCGCCCGGAACTCGAGGTCGGCGTCGGCCCCATGGGCTTGGACACGCTGCCGGTCCTGGATGCGCCCGAGTCGAGCCAGAGCCAACACCGCCTTGCTGCGACTGCGCCTCACCAGCAGGTCGGATCGGAACCGCATGGGATTCGACTTCTTCTCCGCCTCGTAGAGGTCCTTGCCCATCAGGTCATAGAGCAATTCAGCCCCGGAGGCGTCCTTGTGCTTCGTCAGCGAAATGGCCGCGTTGGCGCGCACTTCGAGCTCACCGGTGTGCAACAACGCCTGAAGAGCGGGCACAACCCCTTCCCCTTCGAACTGTTGCAAGAGAATGGCCGCCAGGGAACGCAGCCCCACGTCCTGACTCTCGCAGGCGCTGATGACCGCCGGCAAGGCTCTGTCGTCCCCGGAGGTCCCCAAGGTCACGAGCACCACGAAGCGGTTGGTCCCTTCCGGGTCCGCCGCGTCGCCCATCTCCATGAGCTCGATCAAGTGTTGGACCCCGGACTCGTCCCCTAGCTGCACCAACAAGGACGCGAGCACCACCTTGGCGGAGATCTCGTCCTCGCGGGTCGCCGCAAAGGCCCCTTCGACCCGCTGCTGCAAGTCCGCGGGCACGGGCCACGGGGCGGGCTGGCCCTCGAGGATCGCGTTGCTGTTGGCCACGATCTTCTGACTCAGGTTGAAGGCCGCCTGAGTGCGCTCGTTCTTGCCGCCGTTCGTCACCAGGGCCAGGTTGGCCTCGATCGAAGGCTCGCGCCCGGTGATGCCACCGAAGGCCAGGAAGATCAACACGAGCACGAGCACGATCGCGCTGGGGATCACCACCAGGGGCATCCACATGTTCTTGTAGGGCGACTCGAGTTCGCCTTCGACAGCCGGAGCCGTCACGTCCGGAGTTTCCTCCGGTTCGATCTCTTGGGATTCCATAAGGGACTGCGGGAGCTCCCCGCAGCATGGGGTTTGTCAGCGGGGAAAGTCGGAAAGTCGCGCAGCGCTGCAGAGGTCTCCCACCAGCGGCCGCACGTAATCGAGGAAGGATGGATCGATGTCGTTGTCCCCGCGCAGGAAGCCCTCTTCCATGTCGCGGGTTTCCTTGGCCACGTTCTTGAGTTCAGTCAACTCGAAGCTCGCGCGGTACTTGCCCGCGTCATCGTGACGTGCGATGTACACCGAACCGTGTTGCACTTCACCTGTCGTTGCAGCGCGCGCTGCCCGGCGGCCCACTTCGCGGGCTTCCTGCGCATCCACTTCGGAGTAATAACCGGCGAAGGAACGTTGCAAGTAGCCGAAGGTGTCCGCGCGCACGCGCAGCTTGCTACCGAGTCGCGTTTTGATCTCCGCCGCCAAGAAATCCCCCAGGGCGCCAGAGCCCGAAAGTTGCGCATTCCCGTGGGAATCGACCTCTTTCGACGGAACGATCAATTCCCCGTTGGGCCCGTGGATGCCCTCGGAGACAGCCACCAAGCAACGGCCGTGCTTGCTGTGCATGTCCTCCACATCGCCGATGAAGCGGTCCAAATCAAAGGCCCGTTCGGGCACGTAGATCAGGTGCGGACCGTCGTCTTCGTGCTCTCTTGCGAGCAAGCTCGCGGCGGTTAGCCAACCCGCGTGACGTCCCATGACCACGTCGATCTTGATGCCGTTCAAGCTGCGGTTGTCTTGGTTGTCGCCCATGAACGCGCTCGCCACAAACTTGGCCGCGGAGCCATAGCCCGGGCAGTGGTCGGTCACGCGCAAGTCGTTGTCGATGGTCTTGGGCACGTGGAACAAACGCACGTCGTAGTTCTGCGCCACCGCCACTTCATTGAGGATGTGCGCCGTCTCGGCCGAGTCGTTGCCGCCCACATAAAAGAAGTAGCGAATGTCGTTCTTCTGGAAGGCCCGCAAGGCCTCCTCGCACTGTTCCCGGGTGGGCTTCATGCGCACGGAACGCAGGGCCGCGCAGGGCGTCTTGGCCACCGCTTCGAGGGTCTCCTTGGACTCCCTTCCCAGGTCGATCAAGTTGTCCTCCAACACCCCTTGGATCCCGTGCAAGGCTCCGTACACATTCTTGACCCGATCGCTTCCCACGCAGGTTTCGATGACGCCCACGAGGCTCTGGTTGATCACGCAGGTCGGTCCGCCGGACTGGCCAATCAGTGCGTTGCCGAGGGGAGGTTCGTTGCTGGACATGGGGCTCTCGCGGGGCTGTTGAAGTGCGATCCGGGCCACTCGAGGCCCTGGGCGGAAGGAGAAGGCGCAGAAGGTATCAGAGCCCGCCCGCGAGTCCCACCCACAGTCCGTCCCTCGAGAAACCTCCCCGCCAACTTGTTCCCACCCCCACGATTCCTACCGAATCCAACCCGTTTGCCCTCTTGCCTTCCCTTTTCTGCCTGCTAGACTCCCCGCCCTTCCACGGAAATGGCGGCCCCCAAGGCCCCTTCCGCAGCGAAGCTAACAACACGATCAGGGTGCCCGGGTGGCGGAATTGGCAGACGCGCTAGACTAAGGATCTAGTGGGAGTTAAATCCCGTGCTGGTTCGATTCCAGTTCCGGGCACCATTTCAACGGCGGGAAGGGCGGTTTTAGGCAAATCACTCTTCCCGCTGTGTTCGTTTGCGGTGAGTGCTCCACCCCCTTTTATTGCACCGTTAGGCAGGGTGACGCATCCCAGCTGCCGTTGATTTAGCCGGGACGTTTCGGGGGTTGGAGTTCGCATTTCGCCTGCCCCCTTAGCGTCCGTTCCCGTCCCTCTCACCGCCTCGTTCTTGTCGCTTGGTGATCTCTGCCTGCGGGGGTAGCGGGTTCAACTTTTCGAACGTCTGGACAACAACTTGGGTCCCGTAGTGGACAGTGCTCCGCGACGCAATCTGCCGAAAGCCACTCGAGGTACGGGGCCCGCGCAGCCACCACCGGTGCTAGTAAGTGGTGGGGATTGCGCGGGCGCGGTACCGTTTCGGTACCGTTTCGGGACACCGTGCCCCTGTGGAGCCAGCGGAGGCCCGGGCGAGGGCTGCATGAACACGACAACGACAATGGGTGCAACGCTCGCGGGGTCCGGTGAGGCGTCCCTCACGAACGACAGCTTCCAGCTCGACGTTGCAGGCGTCCCAGGCAACAAACCCGGCTTGATTGTTCTGGGAGCGAACCAACTCAACGGGGGCCTCGGCAACCCAGTGGGCGACGGACTGCTTTGCGTCGGCGGGCAGACGGCACGTTCGCAGGTTCAGGCGTCAGCCGCCGGGTTCACAACCTTCGCCGATTTCCAAGGCCAACCCTTCGGCGCTTCTAGCTACGGACCCGGCGTCCCGACGAACTACCAATACTGGTACCGCGACACGGCAAACACCTGCTCCGGCTCCGGGTTCAACTTCTCGAACGCATGGACAACCACTTGGCTACCCTAGGCGCCAGCTAGCCGATGACAGTACTGTGCCCGTCTGTGAGAAGGCCCCTGGAGTCAATAGGGTCTAACATTTTTTGTGCGCAACCCGGGGAGCAGTCTACAGCTCCCCCCTACGACCACCAGAGAATCGCGTAGCCCATTACCCGCACGCGTCTGTTCGCACTCTGGGCCATTGCGTTGTTTGCATGGTCGCCCGGTGCATGAGGAGGTCTAGAGATACCGGATACCGAGCCAGGGTAATCTCCACCATAACCTCGCCCTGGCGGAGGTTGCCCTGGCTCGGTATCTCTACTGGCTCGGTATCTCTAGTGCGGTCCCTGGCTGCGCGCCTCGGACTCGTTGGACACGCAGAGATGAGTTGAGGGGACTGGGTCGGCGCAGTCCTCGACTCAGCATCGCGCTGGTGGAAAGCGCGCGGACTCGCTATCCCCACGAGTGGTCGGCTGGGTGTTCACAAGCTGCGCCGTTCATCACTCCGTCTCGAACAGGAGCTCAGTCGACTCCGACTCCGCGTTGAGCCCCATACTCAACAACGGATAGGCAGCGGGCATGGGCATCACACACCACTGCCCATCTTTCGCTTGCAGGACCAGCCCGCGCATTCTGAACTCCTCGCCGTCGTGCCTTTCGGTGATCACGTCCACGAACTGCACATCGGCTAGGTCGAAGAACACGGAGCCAAAACTCGCGGGACCGTTGAGGGATAGCTTCCGCGCTTTGTAGACGCGCAGAATCCGCTTGGGGCCTCCAGGGGGAAGAGCGTCACTGGCGGCCACTTTCGCGAATTGCCTGACCATGTCGTCCAGGAAGGCTTGGTAGCTCGTTTTTGCTTCCGACTCGGGCCCCCAGGGTTTGAGGCAGGAAGCAAGGAACTTGTCCGCATCCGCTTCGATGAAGGCGTAGGCCAGGTCGCAGGCGACACCTTCCGGTGACCCGGGGCCCCGGGGTATTTTCGCGGAGCCTTCGGGTGGATCGGGCTCCTCTTGCATGGCAGAAGAGGCCAGTTCCCATTGCGCAGACACGAGAATGTAGCGCTTGGACGCCTGCTCCAGGTCAGTG
The DNA here is from genome assembly GCA_937905825.1 of uncultured bacterium. Taxonomy (GTDB): domain Bacteria; phylum Planctomycetota; class UBA1135; order UBA1135; genus JABACD01. Next base: position 10,228 of record CALCXM010000034.1, on the reverse strand, counting down.
CCCGGAGGAACGGGGACTCCGGAGCGCAGGTCGGCAAGGCCAGCCTCCGGATCGTGATGAAACACGGGCAAGTCTGAGTGCTGCGCGACAGTTCCACTGACCTTCACCAACTCTCCAGGATGAAAACTCGCGGGCCAGTGGGTGTCCTTCAATGACACGTAGATTCCAAAATCGGTTCCTGCGAGGTAGGCACCCACCTTGTGACTGCGTGCTTTGCCGGTCAATTGCACCTGCTGACCGACAAGCTCGGCCCAATGCTCCTCGGAGGCCCCTAGGATCGTCCCCTCCGATGAACTCAAGTGAGTCGATGCTTCGATCGGCGAATCATCACCGGAAGAGTTGGGAGTGCAGCCGATCAGCGGCAACGCCAGGATGCCGAAGCGGACAAGTTGATTCATTGGAGAGGTGGCTGGCGAGACTTGGGAAGCGAGATAGAGAGAGTACTGTCCCCGCGACATCACCACCACGATCACGATCTGGTGGGGATTGCGCGAGAGCAGAACCGCCGGACTAGCGAGCCTCCATGATCACGTACACCAACTGTGGCAACTCCTTCTCGTGGGGGCGGCCCGTTTGAGGATGGATTGAACCTGCGATGTGCTTGTACTCGGGATGATCGACGTGGATCTCCGCGCTGGGGCGATCGGCGATGAGCAGAAAGCACCCCGTGGCATCGGTCGTGCCGATGGGCTGGCCGTCGGCAAACACTTCGACCCCGGGGATCCCCACCAGTTCTCGGGTCACCGCGTAGACAACCCTGCCCCACCCGGGCTGCATGCGAAACTCACCGACCTCGGATCCCGGGAGTTGCGGAGGGTACGTTCCGTTCGGGATGAAGAGCGGCTGATAGCCTTCGGCGGAGACAGCGCAGGCGAATGGCGTTCCCTGTGGGAGGGTCCGCATGGTTCGACCAGTGGCGCTTTCTCGTCCGGAGCCATCGCGTATCGCAATGTGGGATGAGGTGCCATACATCTCGCCTCGAACCCAAAGATTGATGCTCGCATCCTCTACTGGTTCGCCGGTCAGTGCATCCACAACGGCGACCCTTGGCGTGACCATCGGTTCGATATTGTGATCGAGACATGTGAGTAGAACCTCCGATTCATCGGCGCCGATGAGTCGGTCCTGACTGGGTTGGAAGTCCGGCAAGTGGGAGCTTTCCCGTAGCTCTAGCTTCCAAGGACCAGGGGCCACGTTCTCGAAGAGGAAAACAAAACGAACCTGCTCTGGAACTAGCGCTGACTTGACCGGGAGGCAATGCCGATTCCCGCCCTGAGATGTCAGAGTTGGACGCAAGGTGGCTCCGAGTCCTGAGAAGTCAAGCGTCCCACTCTCACTGCACAGGATGACCGAGATGTCTCTCCCGCCAGACCGGCGCTTCAGATCCAACTCCAATCGAGTTGTCTTGCCCTTCTCAATCACAACCTCATGAACTTGCTGCTCGTGGATGTCACCCCCGGCGCGGAGCGTGTATCGACCCGGCGCGAGAAAGTTCCAGACCGGTGTGTGCTTGGGCCCATCCGGAAAAAGCCCCGAGGCGCTTTGGACCATTTGGTGTTCCCCATTGCTATTGAGGAGCCATGCAGTGGGAACGGGTGTAGAGAGAGACCCTCCCGACAGTCTGTTCGGGTACTCCATGACCACCTGCAAGCGGCCGAAGGCACCTCCCTCGAACGCAATGACCCCCTGGTGCTCGCCTTGCACGGAGTCGATCTCTCCCCAGACTTGCCACAGCCCTTCGTCATCGGACAGACGCAAGTACCACGGGGGCGGCCCGAGGGCTTCCTCGTAGTTCACTCCGGGAGCAAAGCGCACGAATGGGGCAGAACCGCCACGAACGACGGTGTCCAAGTTCTGTTTCGCACGAGGTATCCGAGGTTCAAACCCACGACTCGCCAAGGAAGCTCGCAGAACGACCGCTGGCGGCGAATTGGTGATCACGGCAATGGAGCGGGCGTCCGGGTCGCTCTGAAGGGCAAGGCCTTGCGGAGCACTTGAAGGGATCTGAAAGCGATAGGTGGGGCCCACGTCGACGAAGAAGTCAACGGTGCGCCCTAGGTTCGCGCGCGCGACCTCCCCCATGTTCCAGCGCTGCAGATTTTCGAACTGCAGGCTATCGTGGTCCTTGGCGACGAGCACACGATCCCACTTGCCGGCGGGATCCCGGAAGATGAATTCGCCCTTGTCGTCCGTCACCGCGTAGCGCCCTGAGCCCTTCTCATTCGTGGTGTGCACGGTGTACTCCGGCAATGGATTCCCCGTGGCTCGGTCGACGACGCGTACGATGCGGAATGGGACTCCGTCCCCCACCGTAACCGCCCCCTCTGCGGATCTGGCAATCTCACTGCGCGCCGACCGAGGGCGGCCCGACACGGGGACGCTCACAGCAAGGGGTGCCGCTAGTTCGAGCTCGGGGATCCCAAGAGACACCCTCACGGGAAGTTCGTGCTCAACGGCAAGCTTGAGGATGCCTTCGTCACTCGGCGCCATGAACATCGACTTGAAGGCAACCGTGAACAAGACGAGCGCGGTCACCAGAATCCCGGCACCGACGAATCCCCCGGTCGCACCGCCTGCACCCAAGCCAACCTCTTCTTGAACGGGGAGCCCCATCAACAACGTCGCCCAGACTCTTCGCTCCCCCTTGTGACGGGAATCGAATCCACTGCGCAAGACCACCAGCCCGCGGTTCACCCGCGAGCGAACAGTGCTTGCCGGTATTCCAAGGCGCCTGGCGACTTCCGCCGCGGAAAGATCCTCGTAGAAGCGCAACTGAATGACCTCGCGCAACGGAACGGGAAGAGAGCGAACCTCTTCCACCAAATCCCGGTGCATGTCGAGCGTCGTGTCCAGGTCCCGGGGAGTGGAAGGTTGGACTTCCCTGCGTGCGACCAGTCGCTCGTAGCGCTGACGCGTGGCGCTCGTCCTCAACCAGCGCCGGCTCAGGTTTCGCACAATCCCCGCCAGGTAGGCGTTGAAATCCGCCACACCAAGATCCCCGCGCTTGCGCAAGACCAGCCAGGCCTCCTGGGCTAGATCATCAGCAACGGAAGGGTCCGCCACCAGGCGCAGGGCCAAGTTTCGAGACTGCGAGAGTAGCAGAGTAGGATCGTCGTGTTTCATCATGGAGTGGGCCCGCAAACGGTCTGCCCCCCTGTGCCAGGCGAAAGAAGAAACGACGAAGAAAGTCTGAGCTTATTGCGTGGAGGGCTGCACCCCTCCAGCCGTTGCATGATGCCACAGGGCTTCCGCATCCAGGGATTGGGTTCAGAGCTAGCGCAAAGTTCGCCAGTGAGGCTCGTTGGTGGAGATTGTGGGGGCCCGCTACCCAGTACCGACAGGAACAAGCTGTCCTTGCTATGCTTTCCTTGGAGGGATTCCCTCCCACTCGCATCGTCTGGCTCGCACCCCGACTCCACCAACTCGCACTTTCATTCCCATGCAAAACTCGATTATCACCTCAACAGAATTGCGGACGACTCTCGCCCTCGCCCTGCTTCTCGGCGGACTCCTTCCCACCTCATCGCTCGCCCAAGGGAGCTTAGAAGCCTGGGGCGGAACCTTCTACGGCCAGGTCACCGAGACACCCACAGGACCGGGGTTCACGCAGGTCGCCTGCGGGGAATTCCATTCGGTCGCCGTGCGCGTGGACGGTTCAATCCATTCATGGGGAAGGGACCAACAAGGCCAAGTGACCCAGACGCCCAGCGGGACGGGCTTCGCGCAAGTCGCGGGGGGCGGGAAGCATTCCCTGGCTCTGCGCACGGACGGCTCGATCGTGTCCTGGGGCTGGGATGCCCTTGGCCAGGTTTCCAATACGCCGAGCGGGACAGGCTTCACGCAAGTCGCGGCGGGCATCCGGCACTCCATCGCCCTGCGGGCCGACGGTTCTCTGGTTTCATGGGGAGCCGATGTGTTTGGCGTGGTTGCCCTGACGCCGAGCGGAACAGGCTTTGCCCAGGTGGCGGCAGCCGCGGACAGAAGCATCGCCCTGCGTTCGGATGGTTCCATCGTTTCCTGGGGTCGGGATGATTACGGCCAAGTGACCAACACGCCCGGCGAGACGGGGTTCATTCAAGTGGCTGCCGCGACGCTGCACTCGCTGGCGCTGCGCGCGGATGGATCGATTGTCGCTTGGGGAATCGACACCCACGGGCAAGTCTCCAACGCCCCCACTGGAACGGGGTTCCTTCAGGTCACAGGGGGCACCACCTTCTCAGCGGCGATTCGTCCCGACGGCTCCATCGCTTACTGGGGAATCGCAGGCTACGAGCCGCCCCCCACAGTTATCGGGGGAGCCTTCACTCGCTTGGCATGCGGGACGGTTCACACCGTTGCGCTTCGCACGGAGAACGCCGGGACCGCCTACTGCTTAGGCGACGGAACCGGGGCCTCCTGCCCCTGCTCAGCCAACGGCCAAGTCGGCGAAGGTTGCGCCAACACGAGCGCAATTGGGGGTGCGACCCTCAGCGCATCGGGAGACGCGGACCTGACCCTCGACACCTTTCAGCTGAATGTCGTCGGGGTGCCCGGCAACAAGCCCGGGTTGATCTTGCGAGGCTCGAATCAAGCGAACGGCGGACTCGGCACCGCCGCGGGTGACGGTCTGCTCTGCACCAGTGGCCAAACCGCGCGCTCACAGGTCCAAGTGACCAGCGCAGGCATCACGACCTTCAGCAACTTTCAGGGCAATCCGTTCGGTGCCTCGAGCTACGGCGCCGGGGCCACGACGAACTACCAGTTTTGGTATCGGGACACAGCCAACACATGCTCAGGATCAGGCTTCAACTTCTCGAACGCGTGGAGAGTGACCTGGATGCCGTGAGATGAGTGGACCTTCCGACAACTCCCCTCGAGGCATGTTGTTCGGAATCTAGGTCAACTCGTCCGAGTTCTGTCGCATCGACTCTCGGCCTGCGGGTCGAATTCGATGCGGCCGGACTCGTTCGCGCTCAAGCCTCGAGCAACACGTCCCCCGTGCTCCAGCACAAGCAGGTGGTCCCCAAGCCTCCGAGCAGATCTTCCATGCGATCCAAGAAACCGGTCGGGTCCTCGCCTTCTTCTGGCAGTTGGAAACCAAGGAAGGTGACGGCCGCGTCCTCGGACACGCGGTGAATCGCGGCCACCGCATCGTCGGCCACGATCACCTCGCAAGTCGCCTTGATCCGCGCGAGACTGATCAGCTCTTCCAAGTGACGTTCCGTCTCTTCCCGGGCAGATTCGTGGGGCACGACGCGCAACAACCTCAAGGTCTTGCCGCGCCAAGCTTCGTTTTGCACCAAGAGGTGACCCAGGATCAACATCAAGGCTCCGTTGTGCTTGCCTCGCCACCACACATCGATGGAGCCACCCGGGACGCGCAGGGGATCCTCGCCGTCCGCCGTCGAAAGCACCAAGAGGTTCTGACCCAAGCGTTGGGCGGTCCGCAAGGATTCAAGGAACTCCCCCACGTGGTCAGGATCGCTCGACCAACCGGCCAGAACCGTGTTGGGACGGAAGGCCCCTAGTCCGTGGCATTGCACGAGGGCCTCGAATCCGGTGTGGCGATCGGAAGAAACCACCACGGCGGGGAAGGCGGAGAAGCCCTGGTCGCGGATGAAGTTGCGCAGCACGCGCTCTTGGGCAACGCGGCGTTCGACGAGGTCTTCCACATCCCCCGTGATCACCTGGGCCAGGCTCAGGATTCCGCGCCCGGCGCAGAACCAGTTGCCGAAGGCGGACATGCGCACGCGCGCCCCCGCTCCACCGCTGAAGGCCAAGATGGAGGGGCGCCAGTTCTTGGCGTGGAAGCGTTCGTCCTCGAGCCGAATCAGCTCCTTGCGCGCGCGTTCAAAGGAAGCTCCGCTGTGCACGTCGCCCCAGTTCGTGCGCACGCTGCGACGGGAAATTGACCAGTGCAAGAGCGCCATCAACGCCACGGCGACGAAAGCCCAGCGCGGCGCGATCAAGCACATCACGGCGCCGCAGGCCAGGGTGCCAAGCAACGCGATCGACCAGTGCATGTAGCGGAAGGTCGGTCGGTAGGAGGGGTTTCTCGTGAACGCTTCGCGGAAGGTCGCCAGGTTCAAGTAGCCATAGGTCACCATGAAGAACATGGTGATGATAGGCGCGATTAGGTCGAGATCCCCGACCAGAATGCCGAGCTGAGCGATTACGAAAGTCGCCAAGACCGCCAGGCGTGGCTCGTTGGACGCCCCGCTTCCGGCGGCGAAGCGCGATAGGGGCGCGAAGATCTTGTCCCGTGAAAGCGCCTGCAAGATGCGCGGTGCGCCCATCATCGAGCCGATGGCGGAAGACAGGGTGGCTGCGAATATGCCGGCCGTGACGAGCGCCGGCCACATGGACAAGTCGCGCACCACCAGGTTGTTCGTCAACAACGTCCCGCGCTCCGCAGCCCCACCCAAGAGCACTGCGAGAACAAGATAGATGAGCCCCGTGAAAGCGATCGCTCCCAAGGTCCCACTCGGTATCGAACGGGCCGGGTCACGCAGGTCCCCCGACATGTTGGCCCCGGCCATGATTCCGGTGGCGGCGGGGAAGAACAGGGCAAACATCGTGAAGGGGCTCTCGCCCATGCTGAAGCCCGTGCCCAGGTTCTCCTGGAAGACGCCCACGTCAAAACTCTGGGCGCTGCCAACGAAGAAGGACACGAGAGCGGCCACCAAGACCGCCAGAATTCCGTACTGCACCTTGATCGTCCAACTCGCTCCCACGTAGACGCAGGCGAGCACCCCGACGTTGGTCAGGCTCGCGATCCAAGTCCCGTAGGGCACGAGGGCAGGGAAGGTCGCGACGCAAGCTTCGGTGAAGCCCACGATGTACATGGCCACCGAGACCGCTTGGGCCAGGAAGAACACCAACCCGATCGAGCCGCCGTACTCGACACCCAAGGTGCGACTGATCATGTAGTAGGCACCTCCCCCGCCGACGCGCGTGTTGGTCGCAATCGCCGAAAGGGAGAAGGCCGTCATGGTCGTGATGGCCTTCGACGCCAGCACGATCGCGCACGCCACCCAAACCCCCGAATTCCCGACCACCTGGCCGAAACGCAGGAACATGATCACGCCCAGGATGGTGAGCGTGCAGGGCGTGAACACCCCGCCAAAGGTGCCGAAGCGGCCGGTGCTAGTTTCGCGAGAGTCGGACATGAAGCTGCTTGAGGGGGGTCCGTCGTCCGAAGGAGTCGGAGCGCGCCGAACAATGCCAGAATCCAGTGCCTGACACCAGACTCGGGTTGCCGCGGGAGGAGGTTCTAGGCGAGTCGCGGCAGCCGCGGATCGGCCATGGTGCCCTGCTCGGGAAGCCCCCCCCCGATTGTCCCCAGTCGTTGACCCAAGCGCATCGCTCCGTCGCGGGGTTCCTTGTCTCCAATGGGAGGACGGTGACGGGGACGCTGTTGCGATGTCGGACCCTCTGATCTGGAACCGCTCACTCGGCGTGCGTTCGTTCACAGGGCGATAGGTGGCGAAGAGGCTCCATGCACTGATTGGGCAGCGCCTGATTGATCCTGGGACGCATGGCGCGGTAGTTGCAAACAGGCCCCTAGCTCCAGCCCCGCCGCAAATCAGACTCTCCACCTTGCCCATGCGAATCCCGTCCAATCCGTCTGTCCGACCACTTCCCTTCGACTCGCTAGGACGGTTCCTGTCGGGTCCCGCAAGCAGCGGGTTGAAATTGTTGCTTGCCTCTGGGCTTGCTGCGGGGCTGCCCTCATTGGCTTGTGGACAGGGGCACCTCGAATCATGGGGCCCACTTGATTACCACGGGGTCGTCATCAACACACCCCCCGGATCAGGGTTCACTGCGGTCGCCGCAGGAGAGAACTTCTCCATTGCCCTGCGCACGGATGGCTCCCTCGAGTGCTGGGGATATCTCGGTCAAGTACCCAGTGCACCCACCGGAACCGTGTTCACCGCAGTGGCTGCGGGTACCCATCACGCCCTCGCTCTTCGTTCGGATGGCTCCATCCTGTCATGGGGAGATGACGGCTATTCTCAGGTCTCGAGCACGCCATTGGGAACCGGGTTCACGGCGATTGCGGGGGGCGCAGGTCATAGCCTTGCCTTGCGTGCTGACGGCTCCATCGAGTCGTGGGGAGATGACTTCAGCGGCCAAGTCACGGGCACGCCGACAGGAACAGGCTATGTAGCCGTGAGTGCGGGATATACACATTCCCTTGCGTTGCGGGCCGACGGCTCCATCGAAACGTGGGGTTACGATGGCTTTGGCCTAATCTCGAACGCTCCGGCAGGCCCTGGCTTTATTGCAGTGGCCGGGGGAGCGGGGAATTCCAGTGCCATTCGATCTGATGGCTCCTTGGAGTCTTGGGGTATGGACACGTATCGCCATGTCTCGAGCTCTCCAACCGGAACTGGGTTCACCGCTGTGGCGATTGGACGCCACCACGCAGTTGCCTTGCGAGGCGACGGCTCCATTGCGGTCTGGGGAACGAACCTAACCCAGGCTCTTAGCAAAGCCCCGGATGGAGCTGGCTTCACTCAGGTGGCCGCGGGGTGGTTTTTCTGCATCGCCATTCGAGACTTCAACGCCCGAGGTGCCTACTGCTTCGGGGATACGCATGGCGCACCCTGTCCTTGTGGAACAAGCGCTGGCACGGGTGAAGGGTGCATGAACTCGACGACAACGGGTGGCGCCAAGCTGCGGGCGTCGGGGTCAAGTAGCCTAAGCGACGACACCTTGCTCATGCACATCTCGGGGCTCCCGGGCAACAAACCAGGCCTAATCCTGCGCGGCGCCAACCAGCTGAACGGTGGGCTGGGTAGCTCGGTTGGTGACGGACTGCTGTGCGTGGGCGGGCAGATGGCTCGATCGCAGATCCAAGTGGCTTCCGGTGGCGCCACGATCTTCACCAACTTTCAAGGCCAGCGCTTCGGGCAGTCAGGCTACGGCGCGGGCATTCCAACGAACTACCAGTTCTGGTACCGGGATGCGGCGAACACTTGCTCAGGTTCGGCCTTCAACTTCTCGAATGCGTGGACCGTAACTTGGGTCCCTTAGGGCAAGAGCGCGACGCAGCTAGCCGGCACTCGGGCGGCAGGAGACTCGTGTTTGAGCCTCATGCCGCCCGTGTGTGTTGCTTGCCGCCGCCTTTGAAAGCTGGAACGCTGCTCGACTCTTCGTGCTAGAGGGGAACTGCGACCTGCCCGAAAGGATCACTCCTCAAGCACGAGGATCTCGATGTTCTTGAACTCGCAGGGGTGGCTTTCTGCTTGGAAAGAGAGGGTGCCGTGGGAGAGCAGCTTCTGGCCGTCAACGATGAAGGGCAGGGCTTCCTGGTCGCGTTCGTCGAGCTGCGGGGCGCTGTAGCTCATCACCAGCTGGCCATCGATGAAGTGGCGGATGCTTTCGCTGCCGCGGACTTCGACCTCGGCCTTCACCCACTGGTCCCCGTGGTAGGTCTCGGAGTCTGAGTTGATGCAGTGTTGCAACTTGAGTTCATCGTTCATGACCACGTTGGTTCCCGGAGTGCAGAGGTTCAGCGTTGAACGCTCGTTCGTGCCGTCCCCGCCGAGCAACTGGACTTCGATCGAAACGGGGAACTCCTGGTCGACGAGCATTGTGTCGGGGCGCTGGCCGTGCAGCATGATCCCGTTGTTGCGGTAGGCCCAGCCGGGACCTCCGGGCACTTGATCACCGGTGAAGCGGTACTCGAAGCGCACGCGGTAGTTGCAGAAGTCGCCATCAAAGAAAATGTGTCCGAACTCTCCTGCGAAGCCCTCCCAGTTGGAGTAGTCCACGCACAGAGCTCCATCCCGCACGCGAAAGGTGTCCAGGTAGTTCACTCCCAACTCCTGCCCCGTGAACTTCACTTGCCAACCATCGAGATCCTCGCCGTTGAAGAGCGAGACCCACTCGGGTGCTTGGGGCACGACCACTTCGGCAGTGGAAGAAGCAGAGGGCTCGTCGGTGGTGCAGTTCCACAAGAGCGGGATGAGCAGCAGGGGAAGGAGAGAATGCCTCACGCGGTGATCCTTGGTCGGGTTGGGTAGCGGGGAGTCGCGACAGAGAGCCGCGAGGAAGGAGTCAGCGCTGGAATCTTGGACGAAGCAGGGCGCGGCTCCAGGTTCAGAGGTTAGGGTCGCAGCTCCCCCATCCCAAGGCGCTTGGCTTTCGTATTCATGGAAAGTGCCGAACCTGGCATCACCCTGGCCTGGATACCGAACCTACCGGATACCGAACCAGGTTCACTTTCACACCCCTCGTTCAT
>CALCXM010000033.1 GCA_937905825.1 uncultured bacterium | reverse complement strand
GAAGCCGAGTGGTTTGGGGCTATTGGCGAATGGACTCATGAATAGAGCGGGCTAGGCCAAGACCCCGCGAATCACCTCGCCGCTCACGTCCGTCAGGCGGAAGTCGCGACCCGCGTGATTGAAGGTCAAGGTCTCATGGTTGAGGCCCAAGAGGTGCAGGATCGTCGCGTGCCAATCGTGGGTCGAGACCCGCCCTTCGACCGCCTCGTAACCGAGTTCGTCCGTGGCCCCGTAGCTCGTTCCGGGCTGAATGCCTGCGCCCGCCATCCAGGTGGTGTAGCCGCGGTTGTTGTGGCCTCGACCATCCGTGCCCTGGGCGGCCGGGGTGCGACCAAACTCGCCGCCCCAAACCACCAGGGTTTCCTGCAAGAGCCCGGAACGCTGCAAGTCATCGAGCAAGGCAGCGATTGGCTTGTCGATGGCCGTGCACGACGTGCGCAGGTCCTCGCGCAAGTTGCGATGATGGTCCCACCCGCCCTGGTTGACTTCGATGAAGCGCACGCCCTGCTCCGCTAGGTTGCGGGCGGTCAAGCACTGGCGACCAAAGGTGTCGGTGCTCTCTTCGCCGATGCCATAGGCCTCGAGCTTCTTGCGCGAGACTTGGCTGACGTCCAGCAGTTCGGGCAGTTCGGCCTGCATGCGGTAGGCCAGGTTGTAGGCTTCGATCACGCTACCGACCGCTCCGTCTGCGTCTCCGCGCTTGGCGCGTTCCTTGTTCAGAGCTTGCACCAAGTCCAGTTGACGACGTTGAGCTTCTCGGGAACGGCGCGGGTTGTTGATGTTCTCCACCGGAGGATCCGGATCCCGGCGGCGCGTGAGGCGGCTCTCCCGTTCGATGCCGATACGCAAGCCCTGGTGCTCAGGCGGCAAGAAGGCGCTGCCGTAGTTTTGAGCTCCTCCTTGAGTGGAAGGCGGGTTGAGGGTCACGAAGGCCGGCAGGTTCTCGTTGGCCGTGCCCAGACCGAAGTGCACCCAGGCGCCCATGGAGGGCCGCACGAACTGGGAGTTGCCCGTGTGCATGCGAATCGTTGCTTGTGCGTGGGCGGGGATGTCCGTGTGCATTCCGCGCAAGAGGCACAGCCGGTCGGCCTGCTTGGCGAGGTGCGGGAATAGTTCGCTGATCCACAGACCGCTTTGTCCGTGTTGCTTGAACTCAAAGGGAGAAGCCCACAGTTTGGTTCCCTGGCCGTACTTGCCGGGAGGCGCTTTGCCGTCCGCTTTGATCAGGTCCGGTTTGTAGTCGAAGGTATCCACGTGGGACGGCGCGCCGGACATGCAGAGGAAGATCACGCGCTTGGCTTTGGCGGCTTGCCCGAGACCACCAAGGAACCCAGGCTGTGCCGTCGCGAATCCAGGTAGGGCGCTGGCAAGACCGGGCATCCCGAGGAATCCAAATCCGGCAGCGGCCCCACGCAGGGCGGCTCGACGGGAAAGGCGTGCGGCGTTCATGTTTGCTTCTGTCGACATGGTTTGTCTCTCAGCCCGCGTAGCGGAACTCTGCGGATTGGAAGAGGGTTTGCACGAAGGCCGACCAGACTTCGCGGGTGGCCTGCTGCGCTCGGTCTTCGTCGGATCGGCTCTTGCGCGAGCGCTTGCGATCGTAGGAATTGTCCTGGGGGTGAGGCATGCGCGCGTACTCCTTGATGAAGGACTTCACCGCTCGCACTTCGGAAGCGCTCGGCTGGCGACCGAGGGCCAAGAGGAAGGCGTGTTCGATGCGCTGCTTGCTGTCCGCGCTGTGGGCCAGAATGCGCTGGGCAAAGGCGTCGGCGAGTTCCATGACCTCCGGATCGTTCATCAAGTACAAGGCTTGGGTCGCCACGCTCGTCTCGCGGCGGTCCCCGGTGACGAAGGTTGGGTCGGCCACGTCGAAGACTTCCATGGAGTCCGGCACGCGATCGCGCAACAGGCTGAGGTACACGGAACGGTGCGCCTTGGGGTTGTCGAGGTATTGAAAGACTCGATCCCGGCGTTGCTCTCCCTCGAGCACGTTGACCACGGCGCCCCCCGGCCGCTCGAGATCCAACTTGCCCGAGACAGCGAGCATGGAGTCGCGAATCACTTCCGCGTCCAAGCGCCGTTCGGGCATGCGCCAGAGCGCCACGACGTTGGGGTCGATGCGATGGTTCTGCTTGTTCTCCGTGGCGCCCAGGCGATAGGCGTGGGTCAGCACGAGGCGCCGGATCATGGACTTCGTGGACCAGCCATCCTGTTCCATGAAGTTCACCGCCAACCAGTCGAGCAGTTGAGGATGGGAAGGCGTTTGGCCACTCATGCCAAAGTTGTCGGGGGTGCTGACTAGTCCCGCGCCGAAGAGGTGCAGCCAAATGCGGTTGACCCAGACCCGCGCGGTGAGCGGGTTGTCGGCGGAGGCCACCCATTCTCCAACTTGCAAGCGGCCGCTGGTGCCTTCCGGAATCTCGATGCCGCCCGGGCTCAAGATTTGGGGCACGCCCCGTGGAACCAGGGGGCCGACCGCGTCGATCTCTCCGCGGATCAAAAGCGGCATGTCGCTCGCGATGGCATCGCGCATGCCCATGGCCACGCGGTTGGCGCTGGTCGGCTGGCCGTTTTCGTCGAAGCGCACGAACAGATCGTTGATGGCGGCCAGGGAGTCCTTGTTGGCGCGTTCCACCTGACGTCGGCGGCGCGTGTCCTCTTCCTTGTCCGCGCCCATTTTCATGCTTTCGCCCTGCATGGATTCCTCGGACTGCATCTCGTCCGCGCGCGCTCTGCGTTCTCGGCGCGAGGCGCCGGAGGGATTCGCGACCTCTCCGCTCAAGCGCTCCTGCTGCTCCTTTGCAAAGCGTAGGAACGTGTCGGGCATGGGCGTTCCGTTGGAAATGTCGGCTTCCAGCGGCAGCTCGATCAGGTCCGTTGGATAGCGATTGCGTTGACCTTGAAAGGTCCCGTAGAGCGCTTGACTGCTACGAAAGACGCCAGCCAAGGCGTAGTAGTCCTCCGTCGGGATCGGGTCAAACTTGTGGTCGTGACAGCGCGCGCAAGAAACCGTGACGCCCAACATGCCTTGGGTCAGGGCGTCCACCTGCTCGTCCACCAGGTCGGTGGCGAACTGCCGCGGGTCGCGGGTGGTGTGGCTCTTCGAACCGAGGGCCAGGTAACCGGTGGCGATGTCGAGCTGGGCCCGCTGGGTGGGATGCTCGGCGGGCATCAAGTCCCCGGCGATTTGTTGGGCCAAGAACTGGTCGTAGGGCAAGTCGCGATCGAAGGCTTCGATCACGTAGTCGCGATAACGCCAGGCGTGCGGGTAGACGATGTTGGCGTCGCGGCCGCTCGACTCCGCGTAGCGCGCCACATCCAACCAGTGCCGGCCCCAGCGCTCCCCAAAGCGTGGGGAGCCGAGCAGCTGGTCGACCACCTTCTCGTACCGCTGTTCGGTCTTGTCCTGGGAGAACGCTTCGAACTCCTGGGGGGTCGGCGGCAAACCAGCCAGATCCAAACTGACCCGGCGCAACCAGGCGATGTCCTCGGCGTCCGGTACAGGCCGTAGGTTTTGTTCCTCCATGGCGGCCAGCAGGAATTGGTCCACGGCTCCCCAGGGCCAGCTCTCGTTTTCGACAGCGGGCGGCGTGGCGGCTTGAGGGCTTTGATAGGACCACCATTGCCGGGCGCTTTCAAAGTCGATGCCGTGTTCACCGAGGGTTGGTTGGTCCAGCGCGGGTTGGGCGGGCCAGGGCGCACCCATCTCGATCCAGCGCTCGAAGTCCTGCACCACGTTGTCCGCCAAGGGGCGCTTGGGCGGCATCTCCAAATCCTCGTCCGTGTAGCTAATGGCCGTCAAGAGCAGGCTGCTCTCCGGAGCCCCGGGAACGATCGCGGGGCCGGAGTCGCCCCCGGCTAAAATCAGTTCGCGACTGTCGAGCAACAGGCCGCCCTTGACCTTTTCGCCTTTGGTCGAATGGCATCGAAAGCAACTGGCCTCGAGCACGGGCCGGATGCTTTTTTCAAAGAACAACAAGCTGGCCTCATCGCTCATGGGCTGCAGAGCTTCCTGCATGTCGGTGCCCGCTTCCGCGCCTCCCTCGAAGTCGTCCAGGTCGATGAAGCCGTTGCGATCCTTGTCGAAGCGCCGGAAGGCACGGCTTGATAGGGTGAACTCGTCGGAGCTGATGCGCTTGTCGCCGTTGCGATCGAACTTGCGCAGCAACCGGTCGAAGCGTCGGGCGGGATCGACGTCCTGCTGGCCTGGCCCCGCCGGACCAGGGTCGGCAGCGAGGGGAACCAGGGGGAGCAACAGGAGGGCCAAGCTTGGGAGGCTGTTCATCGTGTGATTCGAAAGGGGAGAACGTTCACAAAGCATAGAACAGGGCTAGGACCTTTGGTTCCGCAAGAACCGCTGGCGCCAGCGCGGAAGGGAGGATCCGGCACGATTCCCCCGTTTCAGGCCGCTCGGGTCCCGCTCACACGCCGCCAAAGCGGGTAGATCAGGGCGCCGATGCCCAAGATGATCAAGCCCGTGCGGGTCTCTTCCCAGGGCGACTCGGCCAGGGTCCCCAGGGTCACCGCAGCGCCAATCAGCGTGTAGAGCACTGGAAAGAGCGGGAAGGCGAAGGAGCGAAAGGGCCGTGGCAGCTCCGGGCGTCCGTAGCGCAAGCGGATCAACGCCAAGCCGCAGAGGGTGTGAAAGATCCACTCCGCGAAGACCACGGTGGTGGTCAGCTTGTCCACCCGTTCCGATCCGTAGGCGAGGTAGCCGAGGGCCACGACGCATTGCAGGCAAAGGGCTATGGAGGGCGCTCCGGTTCTTGGATGGGGCCGGCCAATGGCTCGCGGAAAGAGACCTTCATCGGACATGGCCACGTACAGTCCCGGCGTGGAGACGATCACCGCGGTGACCAGGCCCAGGGCGGAGATGGCCATGGCACCCACGAGCAGCGTTCCACCCAGGCTGCCCAAGGTGCGATGGGCGAGGGTGCCTGCGATGTCGGGCAAGCTGCGCAGGCCGTCGATGCCGAGCACCCGCAAGTAGGCTGCGTTGAACACGAGGTACACGATCACCACTCCGCACACGCCGAACAGAATCGAGCGCGGCAAGTTGCGCTCGGGGTTTTCTACGTGTTGGCCGATGTAGCAGACGAGCTGCCAACCGCCGAAGGTGAAGAGCAAAGGCATGGCCGCGCGAATCATGCCCGCCATCAGGTCGCCGTCGTAGGCGGGCACTGCGCTGGCTACGATGGGAACTGCGGCCCCATCGAAAAAGGCCAGGCCCGCGACGGAGAGCACCGCAATCGCTCCCAGCTTCAGCAGGGTGCAGAGGTTTTGAAAGAGTGCTCCGCGTTTGATGCCCGTCAATGCGAGCCCGGTGACGGCGATCAAGATTCCTGCGGCGAGCGCCATGCGCGCTCCCTCGGGAGCCTGGTCCGCACCCCAAATCATCGTGCAGAACTGCGAGGCACAGAAGTCCGCCACGAGGGCCGAAGCGCCGGTGCTGACCACGAACAAGACGATCCACGCAAACAGAAACGCGGGGAAGGCGCCGAAGGCCTCGCGCAGGAACACGTACCAGCCGCCCGCTTTTGGAAAGGAGCCCGACAATTCGGCGAAGGTCATGGCGCCGGCGACAGCGACCAAACCGCCCAGCACCCACATGAGCAGGTAGGGGCCGACGAGCGGAACCTCTTTGGCAACCGACGCGGGTTGGAAGAAGATCCCGATGCCGACGATGCCGCCCATGACCAGCATGGTGGCGTCGAACAGGTTGAGTTTCTTAGGGGGCGCTGAGCTCATGGCCTGAGCGTGGGGCAGCAGGTGCTTCGAAACAAGCCGCAAGCCGGGAAGCCCTCGCTCGCGGCCAAGGGGTTCACTCGGCGTCCGCCGCGCCCGCTGGCACGAGTCCCGTGGCCTTCGCGTACAGGGCGGCTAGCTCCTCTTGGAAGGCGGCGCGGTGATCCGCAGCCAAGCACTTCTCTCGCGCGCGCACGCCCATCTGATTGGCGGCTTGCGGGTTCTCTAGCAGCATGCGGATCGACTCCGCCAGCTTGGTGGGATCCTCGCGTGCCACGAGCAAGCCGTCGAGTCGGTCTTCCACCCATCCGAAGGTGCTGCTGATCGCGGAGAAAATCGAAGGGATGCCCATGCCGTAGGCGCGCGCCGCGGACCATCCCGGACTCCCGCGCCGGCAGCAGGAGATGTGCAAGTCCGTCTGGGCGAAAACCGTGTCCGGTCCGGGCAACATGGGTGAGGAGATCGTCACGCTTTCGGAGAGGTGCAACTCGCGGATCTGACGTCGGAAGCGTTCTTCCTCTGGCCCTTCACCGAGGATCAAAACGTTCAGCCTGACTCCGCTCTTCTCGAGGATGCGCACCGCGTCGATCAGGACGTCGACCCCGTGGTCCAAGTCCAGGGTGCAAATCATCAGGATCACCGGTCGTTGATTCTCGATCACTTTGCGCGGCGCCCAATCCCGTTCGAGGTGCGGGCCGTGTTCGATCACTTGGAACAGGGGACGCGGGATCTGGCCGGTGTTGACAGCCTTCTCTACAAAGGTTGGGCAGGGCAAGATCACCCGTCGCAGCCAAGCCTGGGCGATGGGGACGCGATTCACGGGCAGACGGCGCAGCTCCAGGATGTACGGCCGTTCCAAGGAGCTGGCGGCGCGCGCGGCGAGGGGCGCCAAACTGCCTGCGGTCACGTGCAGCAGGTCCGGTTTCAACTCCGCTATCTGATGCACAGCCCGACTCATGGCGAGCATCTGCAGGATCGGTTGGGTGGGAAGCTCTCCCTCGTAGACCTGGGCTCCGGTGCGCAACAGGGAGTCGGAGCGGCTGCCACGCTTCGAGATCACGCTCACCTGGTGTCCGGCGGCAATCGCTGCCGCCACCGTGTTGATCAATCGGGCGGTTCCATCGGTGAAGTCGAGCTTCGGATGCAAGAAGGTAATCCGCACGGGCAGAGTCTGGAGCGCCCGGGGCGTGAGGTCAATCCGGGCCCCGGGCGAATTCCGGGTGCCTGCGAACCCGGTGGGGCCGGTTTCCCTACCGCTCACTCCCATGGGTGATCATGAATGATGGATTTTTGTGTTTTTATCGACACGATTGATCATATGTGATCGATATTGGTGTGTGCGAGTCCCGTTGTTCGCTGAGGCTGCCTGCGGAACCCCTTCACAAGAACGGTTTATCGCTCATAAGTGAGTGTTTTTGGCAGTAAATAGCCGTTTTCCGATCACAAAGAAGCCCATGCAAATCGACAAACTCACCCCCAACAACGCGATCCTAACGGAACTGGGCGAGCGCTTGGCTCGGGTTCGAAAACGGCAGGGGCAGTCCCAGGAAGCTCTCGCTGGGGAGGCTGGCCTGGGCGTGGCGACCCTGCGCAGGATCGAAGATGGAGGAGATGGCAAGCTCGGATCCTGGCTGAAGATCCTGAAGGCCCTCGACCTGGAGGCCGGAATCGAGGCCCTCTTGCCCGCGATCTTTCAGTCTCCGATGGAGGAGGCCCTGGCCAACAAGAAGCGCTCGGGGGGCGGGCGTAAACCTAGCGGGCCCAAGTTCGTTTGGGGCGATGAGCAATCATGAGCACGGCAACCATCCACCTTTGGGGAACCGCGATCGGTTACGTCTCCATGGAGGCGGGGGAGACTCACGCGCGCTTTGAATACGACCCACAATTCGCAAAGTCGGGGGTCGAGTTGGCGCCCCTGAGCATGCCAGTCGGCCGTCGCCGCATCTACCAATTCAAGGACTTGCAGCCGCGCGCCTTTCACGGACTTCCGGGGCTGCTCGCGGACAGCTTGCCGGATCGTTACGGCAACAAATTGATCGACGTGTGGTTGGCGAAGACCGGCCGAACTCGGGAACAGTTCAACTCGGTGGACAGACTCTGCTACACGGGTGCCCGGGGCATGGGCGCCCTCGAGTTCGAACCGTCGATCAACGCAGGGGTGGCGCGGGACAAACCGCTAGAAGTGCGAGAGTTGGTGGAGCTCGCCTCCCTCGCTTTCGCGAGCAAGGAAACCTTGGAGACCGAACTCAGCGGGGAACAGGGGGATCGGGCGCTCTTGGACATTCTGAGCGTGGGGACTTCCGCCGGTGGAGCGCGCGCCAAGGCAGTCATCGCCTTTCATCCGGAAACCAAGCAAGTGCGCTCTGGTCAACTGCAACTGCCCGCTGGGTTCGAACATTGGTTGATCAAGTTCGACGGAGTCGAGTTCAACGGGGATTGGGGAGTGGCGGACCCAGCGGGCTACGGCCTGCTCGAATACAGCTACTCCCAAGTGGCTTTGGAGTGTGGCATCGAGATGACCGAGTGTGCGTTGCTCTCCGAGAATGGCCGCAACCACTTCATGACGAGGCGCTTTGACCGCGGTTCCGATGGGAGCAAGCGGTTCATCCAAACCCTAGGAGCCATCGCGCACTTCGACTTCTTCGAGAGCGGACACTACTCCTACGAACAGTTGTTCATGACCATGAAGCAGTTGAGCATTTCCAAAGTGTCCGCCGAACAACAGTTTCGCCGGGTGCTCTTCAACTTGGTCGGCTGCAACCAGGACGACCACGTGAAGAACTTTGCCTTCTGCATGGAGCGGGACGGCACCTGGGACATCGCGCCGGCCTACGACCTGTGCCACTCGGAAGGCAGCGACTTCACGCGCAACCACCAACTCAGCATCAACGGAAAAACCAATGGCTTCACGCGCGCGGACCTAAGGCACCTCGCGGAGTACGTCGGCCTGCCCCAGGGCCGTGAGAATCTGATTCTCGACCAAGTGCTTGAAGCGTTTTCCAAATGGCCCGCCAGGAGCCAAGCGCTGGGCATTCCCGAGCCGCTCTTTGATCACGTTCAGCGAACGCTGCGCATGAATTGGTAGGAGGCGCGCGCCCCCCTGGTCATGGAGTCGGCCAGACCTCTAACTCGCTTGCCCAGCGTCCGCAGCTTGCCTAAAGGAAGTGCTGCCCGTCGCGAGCCGCCAAGGGCACCGCTTGCCCTGCTTCCGGACCCCAACGCCAGCGGTGTTGGTGCCAAGCCCATTGGGTCGGCGACTCACGGATCCAGCGTTCGAAGAGCTGGTTGAGGCGCGCCATCAAGTCGGTGGTCGCCGCCTTGCGCGAAAGCTTTTCGTTGAAGTGCAAGGGCTCGTCCACCAGCAAACGGTAGCGCTCGGCTCCCGGGTGGGGCAACACGCAGCGCACGGGAATCAACGGGAGCTTGCGCGCACGCGCTAGGGCCGCTGGCGCCGTCATGGTGAGTGCCGGGCGACCGAAGAAGGGAATGTGTTCACCCGCCAAGCGCCTGACTTCCAGGTCGCACAAAACACCAAGCAGTTCTCCCTTTTGCAAGACGCGCATCAGCTCTCGAGGGTTGGCGCGCTGAGAGATGGTTGCGACGCCGTAGTTGCGGCGCATCTCGATCAACCAATCGGCGCTGGGGTCCCGGTGCTTGGCCATACCGACCACGGCTCCCTCAAAACCAATTCGCTTCAAGGTGGCCGCGAGCAGCTCCCAATTGCCAATATGGCCCGTGGCGACGATCACCCCGCGACCCTTGTCCTGCTGCTCTTGCAGGAGACGCACGGAGGGATCCACTTCCACACGATCTGCGAGCCAGCTGTTCAAGTCTTTGCGGCGACTGGAGAGCACCAACCACTCTTCCGCAAGTCGCGCCAAGTGCTTGCGTGTCCCGGCGGCGATCGCCTTGCGCTCATTTGCATCGAGCTCTTCGCCATAGGCCAATTCCAGATTGGCAAGGGTGCGCGCTTCGAGAACGCTGAAGCGCGAAAGCCAAGCGGAGCTGCGCAGTCCAGCCCGCAGCAGCGGTCGCGGCAGGTACACGGCGCTGCGACTGGCCGTTTTCAACAAGGCCGAGCGTAGTTTTCGCCGAAACAACTTAGCCATCGAAGGGGACCCGTGGGTTCACTAGTCGGCAACGGGGGCCAAACAAGAGATGTCCGCTAGCGGCCTCGTTGGGCTGGCTGCGTGGCGAGAGATCCAACTCCCGTTCGCGCAGGGCGGCGAAGAGATCCGTGTTGCGCCAGTTCAAGGCCATTCCCATGGACACCAGGGCCTGCGGCAAGAGGTAAACCGCTCGGGGCGGCGAGCCCTGTTCGAGGTAGAGGGGAATCATGCAGGGCAAGCCGTGCTGCCAGGCGCGGCCTACGTTCTTCCAAGCGTGGAAGACCTCGTCGTTGACCGTGTCCGTGAAGGTGTGTTGGGACTCGTTATCGAACCAAGCACGAGCAGCGGCGTGTTTGGCCGCGAGCACCGTCTTGCCGTGGTACTCGCGCAACTCGCAGACACCGCTTGGGCGGATCCAACGGTTTTCATGTTGCTTGAGGGACTCGCGCCGTTGCAGGCAGGCTTTGGATTCAACGCGCTTCAAAAGCTCGCGGCTGGCCAACTCCTGCTTTCCGCCGTGGGCCAAGAACGAGCGTCGCCAAGCGCACCAGAAGCGCAACGCCAAGCCCGGGGCGACAAACTCACGGGCTTCCGCGAGCAGGGTGACCAAGTCCCGCTCCAGAACAGAAGGGTCGGGTGCTCGACGTAGCCGCGCCTTGGGAACGTCGATCAGCCAGGCGCTTCCCGCAACATCGAGCAGCAAATTACCCCCGTGCAAGTCCCCGTGATCCAAGCCCAGGGCATGGGCCTGTCCGACCAAGCTCCCAAGGTTGCGGGCCATGCGTTGCCTCTCGCTTGCGGTGCTCGCGGTGGGCAGTGGTTGCAAGAAGTCGGAGAAAGCCCGGGCGCCTTGGATCGCTTTGACGCTGAGAGTCCAAAGGCCCGCACGTCGCTCGCAGGCGATCGGGTGCGGCACCGCTAGCCCAGCTCCATGCAAGCGCTTCAACATCCTCATCTCGCGCCGCGCGCGGCCGCCATCGCGCAAGCGACTCCAGCGCCCGGCGGATTGATAGCGCTTGATGACGAGCGAGCCGTGAATGGGGTCTTCCCGCAAGCTGACGCTGCGGTGGGGTCCGACTTTCAGTCGGGTCTCTGCCGGGCCTGGAACCATGGGGCGCTAGGCTACCGGGCCGCGGGCGGAGATGGATCAACCGCCGGGGAAAGTCCGCCCATTGTTGCTCTGGTGAGTGCAGGGAGGGTCCTGTCCTAGATCGGGAGTGCCTTCGAAACTCGGGGGGCTGTGCGCGAGGTCGAGTCCCCGCCCGGCACAAGCCGAATGTCCACATCGAGTGACGAATGCACTTTCACCCCTGCCTGCTGGGGATCAGCTTTGTAATTCCCGTGGTCGTGGTCTCTACTGTCGCCGTCCATGAAGCTCTTCTTCTACATCCTGCGCCAGCTGCTGGTGGCATTCCTCGTCAGTGCCGCCGGAATGGTGTTCATCGCCATGCCTGGGGTGGCGGTGGGGGCAGTGCACAAGCTCGGCGGAGCGGGCATGGCGTCCGTCTTGAAGTTGGTGCCCTTGATGGTGGCGGTCTTCGTGCCCTATGTGTTGCCGGTGGCCTTGCTCTTGGCCCTCGTCTCAACCTACGGCCGGCTCTCTGCGCAGAACGAATGGACCGCGATCCGCATGTCCGGGGTGAACCCCTACCGCATGCTGATGCCCGCCGTGACCCTGGCCGTCCTCGCGGGCTGTGGTGTCTACGGCTTGAACGCGGAGATTCTGCCGCGCATCAAGAAGGCCCAAAAGACGATCCAATTGGATGAGCTACGCCAAGTGCTCAAGAACCTGGCCAGGGGCAAGACGGACCTGAGCATCAAGGGCTTCTTCCTCTCTTCGACTTATCGAGACCCTGACGATCACCAAACGTTTTACGACTGCTTGGTGCGTGTGCCGGTCAAGGGCTCACCCACGCCACAGACGTTCTATGCGAAGTCCGTGCACTTCGCGTTCACCGAAACGGAGATGCAGGTCGAGTTGCGCGACTCCCGAGGGTCCCAGGCCGGGGTGGTGTTCGATTCGATCGGGTCGGCGAAATTCGTGGTCTCCTTGGACAAGCTGATTGAGAACAGCGAGGAGCGCGACTTCAGCAACGCGCGTTACCTGACCTCCGGCGATTTGTTGGCCGCTGTCGATCGCATCCACTTCGAACGGATTAGCGTCTATTGCGCCCTGCTCGCGATCGGGGCGACCCCCAAGGCGTCGTTCTACAAACGCTGGGAGAACACGGAGGCCCGGCTGTTGTACACCTGGCATCAGCACTGGGCCAACGGGTTCACTTGCTTGATGTTCGTGTTGGTGGGAGTCTCCACAGGGCTACTTCTGCGCAAGGGCACGCAACTCAGCGCGTTGGCCGTTTCCGTCGGCTTTGCCATGACCTACTGGATCGCCTCCCTGCGGCTCGGAAAGCAACTGGCCCGTGACGGGGTGCTTGAACCCTGGGTCGGGGCCTGGGGGCCTCTATTGTTTTTCTCGCTCGTTGGCGTTTGGCTCACCCACAGGGCTCTTCGGGAGTAATTCAGAGCATGGGACGCAAGCGGATCCACTCACAACTCAGGCGCTGGGCCCTCGGCGGAAAGCTGGATCGTTACGTGGGCTGGACCTTCGCCTCGAGCTACGCCACCGCGCTCTTCGTGGTCATGGGACTGTTCGTGATCATGGACATGACCCAGCACCTGGACTACTACCTGGAGCCTTGGGCGGATGGCACGACAGTTTCCTCGTCAATCGTCTTGGGCTATTACCTGTTCCAGCTGCCGATGCTGTTCTTGCAGGCAGCGCCCTTCATCACCTTGATTGCCGGGCTGTTCACCTTGACGCGGCTCTTGAACAACAACGAGGTGGGCGCGGTTTTGGCTGCCGGGACCAGTGGCCGCAGGTTGCTGTTCCCGATTCTGGTGGGCGGCATGCTGGCCACCGGGGGCATGGTGACCCTGCGCGAAGCCGGCCGTTCCCGACTGCTGCCGACGCGCGATTCCCTGCACTACATCCTGACGCGCAAGAACACGGACCATTCCTATCAGCACCTGCGCATGCGGGACCTGAGCGGTAGCTCCTTGTTGTTCGGACTCTATCGACCCGCGGCCCCCGGCGTGCCGGCGGAGGGCTTCGACCTGGCGGCGCACCTGCGCGAGGATGGTCTCTGGACCTACCAAGTGCACGCCTCACGGGCGACCTTCGGTACGCGCGATGGCATGCCTGGATTGATCCTGGAAGAGGGCGTGCGCACGGACGTGGGGGAGCGACAAAACAAGATGCCCGTGGATTGGCTGGGGGCGGATGAGTTCGACTTCAGCCCGGAGATGGCCATGACCTACAACCGGGCCGTGGAGAATCCCCTGGAGCTTTCGTTTCTGGAGGCCGTGGAGCTCAGTCGCCGAGACCCGGACAACGTGGTCTACCAGACCCTGATGCAATACCACCTGACCTTTCCCTTGGCGAACCTGGTGCTGCTCTTGGTCGGGCTGCCCCTGGCCATGCGCCACGAGCGCTCGCGGGGGGCGGAGGGCATGGCCAAGGGTCTGCTGATCTGCTTGATCTTCTTCGCGGCGGACTTCGTCTGCCGCAGTCTGGGTGTCCAAGGGGCGCTCGATCCCTTGTTGGCGAGCTGGTTGCCCGTGCTCTTCTTCGGCAGTCTCGGGGTGGTGCTGTTCGAGTCCATGCGGACTTGAAACCCTGTTTGGATCCAGAGAATCCCGCGCCACTCGAGGCCGCTGGACAGGTCTGAGGCCCACGCCGGGTGTCGAATGCCCCTTGTCGGCCGGGCCTCTAGGTTTCGAAGTCCGCTGGCCACAAGCGCTTCCGAGCGCCGCTTGGCGGAGGTGGCGCTCGAGAATAGTTGGGGTGCGGAGCCCGGCGCGCCCTAATATATCCGCGCAACTCCCGGGAAGAGGCGGCCCACCAGGTCGTCCCACCGGTCTCATCCGCCTAGTCTTGCCTCCGATCTCGCCCATGAGTTCCCTGCTTAGCTCCTCCCTTTCGACCCGCATTCTGCCCGTCGGTCTTCTTTGCTTCTCCTTCTTGGCAGGCTGCGCCTCCACAGGGGAGCCCGAGGGCTACGAGGAATTGAGGCTCGCCCTCTGGGAGCAGCGCTTCAGGGACTCCGTTCAGATCGCCGACGCCCTGCGCGAGGAATCCCCCGGAGGTGACTCCTTCCGGGAGCTCTACGACGTGGCCTACTTGGGGTACTTCCTCGAGCAGGGCCGGATCGCAACCTTCGCAGACCGGGATGAGGAAGCGCTCGACTGGTTCAAGATGGCCAGCGAAGTGGATCCGGAATCCGAGCACGTGATCGCTTGGACAGAGAAGACCCGCAACAAGCTGGCGCTGTACTGGTTGTCGTACGGGGGCAGTTGCTTCACGGTGCAGGACTACGCAGGGGCCTCTGACGCCTACAGTCGCTGCCTGGATTACGATTCGAACAACGAGGATGCGAAAGAGGGCCTGCGCGAAGTCATCCGCGTGATGGACTATCGCACGGAGCTCGGCGAGGGCTACTACAGTCACGGCGTGCGTTCCCTGGCTGAGTACCAGCTGCGCGTCGCCCGCCACGAGTTCATGGCGACCTCCAAGTACTTGCCTGAAATGCAACGAGCCAAGAGTCGCGGCGCGGACACCGACGTGCTCATCGCTCAGCAACGCGTTCAGGTGGCAGAAGATTTTGAATCCGGCGAACTCTACACGGCTGCCCATCGCGAGTTCCTGGCAGCCCTGGTCCTGGACAGCAGCAACAAGCTCGCCCAGGAAGGGCGGGATCGACTTGCGAAGGAGGCGAAGGCCTTGCAACTGCTGCGCAAGGCGCGCTTCAGCATCTATCGTGGCCGTTTCGATGCCGCGCTCGAGATGCTCGATGAAGGTCAGAAGCTAACCACTGCCCAGCTCGAGATCTTCGAGGAAACCCGCGCAGGAATTCTAGAGGCGCGTTTGGAGCGGGAGTACCAAGTGGCCCTCAACCTGGAACTCGATGGTCGCTACACAGAGGCCATCAAGCTCTACGACAAGCTGATTCAGGACAACGACTACTTCAAGGACTCGATGGCTCGTCGCACGACCCTAAGCGGGTACGTGGAGATGGCCGCCGGCTACTACAAGCAGGCCGCGGAGGAGAAGGACCCGCTGCTCAAGTTGGAGCACCTACGTTCGATCGAAGGTTTCTGGCCGGACTACCGCGACGTCGGTGAGTTGATCGAACGCTTGGAGCGCAAGAACAACTAGCGGGACAACTAGCGGGACAACTAGCAGGATGGGGTGACTGGGGCCAGGAAGCTGGCCCCAGTCACCCCATCCCGTTAGAGCACTTGCAGCACTTGCTCGGGGGCGAGTTGTTCCATGCAAACAGGCCCCCCGGTTTGTGAGCATTTGCGTGACAGGCATGGGGCGCAAGCGAGCGGTTGGGCATTGCGCAAGGCGAGGTGCGGAGAGTCCGCACCGGGCACGGGCCAGGGACCGGTGCGCGCTGCATCTTGGGGACCCGCCAGGGCGATCACGCGCAGACCGCAGAGGGTTCCCATGTGCATGGGGCCGGAGTCGCAAGAGATCAAACTTGCGCCCGCATCGCCCGCCGCCCGAAAGGCCCCGGCGAGTTCCCGCAGGGAGTTTTGTCCGACCCAATGGTGTAGGTGCACGTGGCTCTCGAACTCCCGTGCAAACTGCTTGCCGAGTTCTGTTTCCCCGGGACCGGAGAGCACCAGCACATCGCGCCTTTGGGCGTCGAGCTCGTGCAGCAAACGCCGTTGATGTTCGATGGGCCAGGCGCGCACGTCACCTTCCGCGGCCAGTTGTAGAATCACGGGGCGCTTGGGGTTTGGGCCCATGCGTTCACGCCAGTGCTTGCGCCCGGTGGTGCGTTCGACGGCTTTGAGCTGCAGCCAATCTCTCGGAAGCAGGGAACGCAAGCCTGCTCGGTCCGTGTCGCAAACGTAAGCGGCCAAGTGCAAGTTGCGGTCGATGGCGTGTTGGCCCGCTGCCTGGTTCCACGGGGGAGCCGGGTCGTTGGCGACCCACGCGGCCGCAGACTCGCGCATGTCCTGTGCTGCGAATCCCGTGCGGCGCTTCGCCTTCGAGAGAAACGCGACCCCCGCGCTCTTCCAATTGCCCTGGGCGTCCACGGTCCACTGGGGTTGGAATTCCTTGAGCTGGCCACGCAGCTTCCACCAGGCGCGCCAACCATCCCGGCGGGCGAAGGGCAGCACGGCGGAAAGTCCGGGCAGGGGCTGCAACATGGCCGCGTACTCCGCTTGCACGGCCCAGGCGATGCGCGCCTCGGGGTACGTCCTGCGCAGCCCGTGAAAAACCGGCAGGGCGTGCAAGACATCGCCCAGGTGAGACAGGCGAATCAGCAGAATACGGCGGACGGGAAGGTTGGGCGGCAATTGGGGGGAGCGCGAATCGCTATCCGCGACGGCGGGGCCTAGGATACTCAAACGATGTTTCGGCGCCTATCGACGAAGTGGTTGCTCGCGGTCCTTGCGAGCGTGGTCGTGCCCTTCGTGGGATTCGCCTGGTACGTGGACGTCAAGCTGGCGGACCGCCTCTCCAATGACATCGTGCGCTACTACCTCCTGCGCTTTGCGGCGGATATGGGGGACCGCATCGACGACGAGCTCGACGAGCGGCGCTTGGACGTGGAGCTTTTGGCCTCGGATCCCTTGGTTCTCGCTTCTGCGCGCGGGGAGGGGCCGGCCCTGCCGAGCATGCTGGAGACGAGTCTGGCGCGCATCCTCGACCTCAGCCACGGATTCGACCTCCTGGTGGTGGTTCAGCCCGATGGACGCAGCGTCGCCGCCGGAGTTTCCGGGGAAGGCCGCGAGGAGCTGATCAAGGAGCTCTACGCCGCGGACTTCCGGGATGCCACTTGGTTTCAAGAGGCCCTAGCCGGTCGCCCGGTGCTTGTGGATCAACACATCTCTCCCTACCTGCTCGGGCGCGACTTGGACCTGGCGGATCCGACACGCTACGGAGTGGGGATCGCACAGACCATTCGAGATCCCGAGATGGGGGAGCCGATCGGCGTGGTCTACGCCGTATTGAACTGGCGCGTGTTCCAAGTGGACCTGCTCGATGACTATCGCAAGGGTCGGACCTTTGAAGGCATCGGCTCCGAAATCTACTCGTCCTCGTATTCGTGGCTTTGGAAGTCGGACGCCAACACGATCATCGGTCACCCGCGCACCGAGTTGTACGGCCGACTGGTGGAGGAGCCCCCGGTCAGCTTGCCGCAATTGGTGCAGGCGGCCAAGACGTCGGAATGGGGCATGTTCCCCGAGTACGAGTTCAACGAACAGCTCAAGCAAGCGGCCTACAAGCATTGCAAGTCGGAGGCGGCCGGTGGACTCGGTTGGATCGTCGGCATCGGTATCGACAACACCGACATCTACGCGACCGTGACGGAACTCAACCGCGCTTTGGTCAAAGCCACGTTGTTCGCGCTCTTGGTGGTGGTGTCTTGGACGATGTTTATCGCGCGCCGCACCACGCGGCCCCTGTTGAACCTGCGCGAGCACACACGCCAAGTGGCCGCGGGCAACCTGGATGCGCGCATCGAAGTTCAGTCGACCGATGAGCTCGGTGAGCTGGCCCAGGACTTCAACATCATGACCTTAGAACTCGCTGCCAACCGCGAACGTCTGGTGCAGGCCGAGAAGGAGTCGGCCTGGCGCGAGATGGCTCGCCAAGTGGCGCACGAGATCAAGAATCCGCTGACGCCGATCAGTCTTTCCGCCAGTCTACTGCGTCGCGCCCGGGATGAATCGAGTCCCGAGTTTGACGCGATTTTCGACCGTACGATCGACTTGATTCAACGCCAGGTGGAGAACCTGCGGCAGATCGTTCAGGACTTCTACGCCTTCGCTGGCGCCCGCCAATTGGAGCCGCGCTCGACCGACTTGCGCCCCTTGGTGCAAGAGGTGCTCGAGTTGAACGCAGCCTGGGCTCAGGAGCTAGGCGTCCAGGTTGCGGTCCTCGGGAACGTGCAAGAGGCTCACCTGGACCCGACGGAACTACGTCGAGTGCTGATCAATCTGATCTCCAATTCCCTGGAGGCTATGCCCTCCGGCGGCCACCTGAAGATCCACTTGGCGGAGCAAGGTGATCAGATTCTGATCGAGATCTTGGACAGTGGCAGCGGTTTGACAGAAGAAGTGCGCGAGCGACTGTTCGAGCCTTACTTCACCACTCGCTCCCATGGCACGGGCCTAGGGCTCGCCATCTGCAAACGCGTGATCGACGAAATGGGGGGCGACTTGAGCCTGCAGCCAGCCCCCGCCGATTCGGGGAGCGGAACCCTCGCCCAGATTCGTCTCCCGAAGGGCAATCCCCTATAGAATCCCTGCCGATAGGTCCGATTCTCCCCCCATGCTGGCCGCCTCTGCGCCCGGCCGAATTCCCGCTGACCCAGCCCACATGATGCTCTCCGCCCTGCTCCTTCAAGTTTCGTTGCTGGCCCATCCTCTGTACTTGCAAGAGGAACAGCCCGAGGTGCGCTCGATGCAACACATTCTCCTTTGGCACGATGGTCTGAAGGACTTGCCCCAGGCCCAGAATCGTGACGAAGCGCAGACCATTGAGTTGATGGAGAGCTTGGTCACGCGCCTCGAACAAGGGGCGACCTTTGCGGACTTGGCCAAGCATTACTCCGCCGCGCGCACCGGTCGCTACGGAGGATCCTTGGGCACCTATCCCCTGGGCATGCTCAAGCCGGACTACGACGAGTTCCTGTTCCATGCGGAGGTGGGAGAGGTCAGCCCCGTGATCGTGAACGAGCGTGGTGTGCACTTGCTCAAGCGCATCGAGACCCACGCGGCGGTTCTGCAGATTCAACTAGAGGGGACCAGTCAAGAATCGATCGACAAGGCCCAGGAGTTGATCGCCCAACTGGAAGCGGGCGCTGACTTCGGAGAGCTCGCCTCGCAACACTCAGTGGATCCCATCTCGAAAGCCAACAACGGAAGGTTCCGCGTGTTCGAACGCGGCGAGCGCGACACCATGATCAAGGGCGCGGCCTTCGAGGCGCCCCTCAACAAAAACCTCGGTCCGATCGTGACGCCCCTTGGAGTTCACATCCTGCGGCGCGTGGACCCCGCCGATTTTCCGAAGGAGCTTTGGGAGGACAACTTCATCGAGGTCAGCGGGATTTTGGTTTCGCACCTCAAAGCGTTGGGAGCCCCCGAAGGATTGAACCGCACGCAATCAGAAGCCAAGGCCCTGATCGATGAAGTCGTGCGCAAGGTCAAAGCGGGGGAGGACTTCAACGAGATCGCCGCGCGTTTCAACGATGATCCCGGTGGCCTGGAGCGGCGCGGGTACTTGGGTTGGATTCACCGTCAAAACCCGGACCTGCCGACCTTCTTCGGTCGCCTCTTCCTGGCAGCGCCGGGAACCCTGACGGAGCCCGCCTTGACCCCCTCGGGGATCGTGGTCCTACGGCGCCATTAGGTCCAATCCCGATGATTCCAGGGACAAGCCAGTGACTGTGCCGGAGGCTGGCCGGCCACGGGTGGCTGTGCTGCTGCCCGCTTTGAACGAGGAGTCCGCCCTGCCCCTGGTGTTGGCGGACTTGGCGAAGGTGCGCGGACAGGGCGTGCCCTTGGATGAAGTGCTCGTGGTGGACAACGGCTCCACGGACCGCACGGCCCAAGTCGCTCGAGAAGCGGGAGCCCGGGTGCTTCACGAGCCGCGCCGGGGCTACGGTCGGGCTTGCCTCAGCGGCATCGACCTGTTGCTCGGGCGTTGCCAGGTGCAAAACGGCGAGCTCCCACTGGAAGCACTCGGATCCTTGGACTGGATCGTGTTCTTGGACGCGGACCACTCGGACTTCCCCGAAGACCTTGGTTCCATCCTCGCGCCATTGGAGCAGAACCGGGCCGACCTGGTGATCGGCTCGCGGGTCCTTGGTGGGGCGGGCATGCAAGCGCTCTTGCCCCAGGCTTGGTTTGGCAATCGCCTGGCCTGCACTTTGATGTTGCTGCTCTTCGGCGCGCGCTACACGGACCTCGGACCCTTCCGCGCGATTCGTGTGGAGGCCCTCGAGCACTTGCAGATGGGGGACGAGGATTACGGCTGGACCGTGGAGATGCAGCTCAAAGCTCGCGTGGCTCAGTTGCGTTGCACAGAGGTTCCCGTTCGTTATCGCGCGCGAGTCGGCGAGAGCAAGATCACCGGCACCTGGCGCGGCACCCTGGGTGCGGCCTACAAGATCCTCGGTTGGATCTTCGGTTGGCGTCTGCGTCTGTGGCTTAGTCCTCGGTGTATCCCCAAGTACCCTCGATCTCCGCATAGCGAATCGAGATGATCTCGAGCAGGAAATCCAAGGGGCCTAGGTAAGGCCAAACGTTGGCTTCCGTCACCACCATGTGATGCATGCCTGCATCGGAGGCATTCTCGCGGGCTTGGTTGAGAGCGCTGCGCGGGAAATCCACACCGAACAACGTGAAGCTGGTGCCGCTGGAGTTGAAGGTGCCGGAGCTCTCCGTATCGCGCTTGAACTCAACGCTCGAGCAAGCGGTCAGGGAGGCGAGGAGGGCTGCCAGGCAACCTGCGCGCAGGAGTCGAATGGGTCGGGACATGGGCACGAAGATAGCGAGCTTTGGAGCTGCGGAACAGAAGAAGGGAACCGGCAAGTCCCACCGACGTGCCGATTCCCCCCTTCTTTTTCTTTGATCCGGCCTACTGGGCCAGCATCCCGGTCCCGGCTGCCAGCAAGAGTTGGCTCGCTTTCGAGTTGGGATTCGCACCGCCGGGGGCCCCGTCGAGGGTCGTGACGGCCTCTTCGGCGCTCAGGCTGAAGAGGTAATTGGCCGCCAGCACGAGCCGGGCGTCCCGGTCGATGGGGTGGTCCTGGACGAATTTGGCCAGCAAGCTGAGCTGCTCGTCGAAGTCCTTGGGCTGGCCGTAGAAGCTGCGCTTGTCCAAGCCGAGAGCTGCCAGTTCAGGACTGAATTCCAGGGCTCGGCGCAGGGCGAAGGCCGCGTAGTGGTAATCGCCCGTGGCGAACAGCGCGTCGGAGAGCACTAAGTAGAGAACCCCATCTTGGGGCGCGAACTGAATCGACTTTGCGTAGTAGTGCACCGCGTCCCCATAACGTCCTTCGGTGAAGGCTAGATCGCCCAGAGCCATGTACTCCGTAGCGGCCCGCTCCCCAAAGGTTTGATCCGGACTGCGTCGCACTCCAGGAGTGAGCGGGGCGCTGGCGGGACCAGATAGTTGCGTGGCCGGAGTCTCCACGTACACCACGGTTTCCTCGCGCACGGGCTCGGGCGCTAGGGTGTAGTTGTAGATCACCGTGGGGTTGACGTAGCCATAGGCCGGGTAGTAGCCGTAGTAGCCGTAGGGCGAGTAGCCATAAGAGTAGTAGGACCAGTAAGGCTTGCTGTGACAGTAGCCGAAGCCAGATCCCCAGCCCCAACCCCAAGAGCCGAACCACCAGTTGCAGTAGCTAGGGAAGAAGCAGCTCCAGTACCAAGAGTTGCAGCCGTAGTAGGGATCATCCCAGTAGCCGTCGTTGTAGTGATCCTCCGTGGCGCCCTCATCGCCGGTTCCCCCGGCTCCAGGAGTGGTCTCGGTTCCAGTACGAGTCGCTCCAGTGGCGGCGCGAATGCCCGCCGCGCTAGCGCGGTTGATCGAGCGGCTGATGTTTTCCATGCGCCGGCGCAGCTCCGGGTCCTTGCGCGTGGCTTCGTCGTAGGAACGACGCATGCGACGAATCCGTTGCTCCTTGGCTTGGACTCCGGCTCGCGCGTTCTCGATGCGCGTGGCGTTGTTCTTGTCGAGCTCGGCTGCGCTGCGCTCAGTGCTGCGGGCTTCATTCAAGCGACTGACTGCTGCGCGACGGGTCGCGCCGGGTTCGGTCACGACGCGCTGCGGGTCGATGTCTGGGGCGCGATGACCCCGACGACCACGGTCCCTGTTGCGACTTGGGGAGTAGGTGTTGGCCAAGCCTTCGGCGGACTCACCGCTATGGCCAGAGACCGAGTTGGAATCCCGAAGTCCGCGGCTCAATGCTTCTCGGCGGCTGGCTCCACTGGCGCTGACCGAGCGCGCGCCACGCGATCCGTAGGCCCTGGGAACCGTGGAGACGTGGCTCGTGCCGAGGGGCCGCTCAGAAACTCGAACGGTTGCGTCGGCGATGCTTGGCGAGCTTGCCGGGAGCTCGGACCGTCGCGACAAGTCGTAGGCGCTTGGGATCGTGGTTGGTTGGACGGGGGCCGGAGGCGTGTAGGCCGGCATGCGCGCCGGACTCGGCGTTGTGCTGGGGCTGGTTGTGCTCCGGGGCTGGTAGCGCGAACGGCTGGAGCTGCCCGAGCTGGAGGGAGTGGGGGCTGTGCGGCTCGGGCTTGAAGTGCGACTCGGGCTGCTGGGCCGACTGGGTGTGGAGCGGCTCGGCGCGGAGCGACTGGGGGGCGAGTAGCTCGGGGCGCGGCTCGGGCTCGACCCGCGCGAGCTGGACCGTCCGCCGCTGCTGGAGCCTCCGCTAGAACCTCGGCTCGAGCCGGATGTCTGGCTTCCGGAAGACCGTCCGCCCCGTTGGGCAAAGGCGCTCTCCCCGAGCGCGAGCAGGATGGTCAGGGAAAAGACCAAAGCGAGGATGGGATGGCGGGTGGTCATGAGCAGCGTTCTCCGATGTCGTGGCTGGGGGGCCATGAGGATTCGAGCCGTGTCTGGGGGGTCCGGTGAGTGGACACCCTACGGGGCGGGTCTGGGGCGTTTCATCCTGCAAGTGCAAGAACAGTGCCCATTGTGTGTGCCTTTCTGAGATTCTAACACACGGACCTTAACCCGTGTGTCAGAGGACTTTGCGCGCGCTGGCTACCTGTTGCCGGGGTCCGCGCCAGGAGGGCCGTGGGGTGCACTCGAACGAGGGTGGACAGTTCCGTGACTCCCGGGGAGGACACGCAGGACAGCCGCAGGGTTCCCCACATAGTGGAAGCGATCTGGGGGGTCTCTCGAGGCAGCCAGTCGGTTCGTGGGAGCCGAGCGAGGGATCGCCGCTGGCCGACCGGGCCTCTAGCGCGCGAGGGCGATGGGCATCACGAGTTGCGTGATCCCGACTCCGTTTTCCAGCAATTGAACCGCCAGGTACGGGTCCATGGAGATGTGCCCGCTGGGAGTTCGGCCCCGCAGGCTGATCACCGAGTTCTTCGAGGCCAGATCGAGGCCGACTCCCATGCGTCGCAGGCCGTCGAGTCCGCCTTGGGCAAACCAACCCTCCGGCGGGTAATCTGGGAGGTCCTTGAGCCGCAGTTCCAGGCGCAGGGGGTCTCCGTCCTTGCTGAGCCGGAAGACGGGATACTCGTCGAGCATGAATCCACCTTCCTCGAGGATCGGGCGCCAGCGTTCCATCGCTTGCCGGGCCTGTTGGATGGCCTGGTCCCAATCGGTTTTGGCTTCCGGGTTCAGGTCCTCGCGCCAAACCGCGACCTCCGGGATTTCCAAACGTTCCGCATCGGAAGAGCCCGACGCTTTCATGCGACCGCCTTGGAAGCGATCGTTCGGCTGGAAGAAGGCTTCTGTCAAACGACCTCCCCACGTGAAGCGCAGGAAAGTCTCCGTCCACACGTGGGTGCCCTGAAAGTGCAAGTCCCAGCTGGCTGGTTCGAACCGCTTGCGCTCTTCGTCGGGCGCGTTCCACTGGATGTTCTTGAACTCTTCGCGAACGCTCCCATCGGGATCGATGGAACGCATGAGAATCGGTCGTTGGGTTGCTGGGTCGAGTTGCACCTCGAGTTTCCCAAGGCCCTCCAAAACCACGCGCTGGGAGTTTTCTTCGGAAGTCCACGTCAACTCCCCGGGCCAAATCAAGGCCAGGCGTCGAAGCTCAAAGCGCAGCATGTGAATGCGCAGGGCCTCGCCTTCGTGTTGCTCCGAGGTGTCGTTGCCCGGCAGGATGGTCCAGCCGCCATTTCCGAAGCGGAACATCTGGTGACGGGCCGTGCGACCCTGGGGACGGCTGCGCATGCCATTGCGTCCCTGTTGCTTGCCCTCGGCTTCATCGGAAGAGGGGGTCATGCGCCAGCGTGCGCGATCGGGAAAGGCGTAGCTGCATTCGAGATCCTGTTGAACCCCGGGCTGACTAGGAAACGTCACCTTCGAAAGGCCTACCACGCTTCCCATTCCTTGAATGGCGCGACGCTTGCCGGGGGGGAGCAATTCGAAGGGCTTCGGGGTTGGCGGCGCCGTTTGCTCCTGGGTGCTGTCCTGTTCTTGGGGAACTGGCTCCTGCTTGACCCGCAGAGATCCGAGAGCGGAGGGTCCGAGCGCGATTAGCGTGCAGCTCAAGACTCCAAGTTTGAAGGGCGCCACAAAGCTACCCAGGGAACCCTGTCGGCCACGCACTCTTGCCATCCTTTTGTCCGTCATCACCAACCTTGGGCAGTCGTTTCGTTGAGCCTTGTCGTTGGAGCACTGTGATCTTGACTTCGGTGTTTGCACGCTAGGCTCCATGCTTGTTGATTGGGCCAAATGGCTTGGGGCTTGGGCCGCGACGCCTAGAGCGTGCCGGCCGAGCTGCCTTGTTGAGTTCACGAGAGCTGGATCAACCACGTGGGCATCGGCGGTTCAATCGAGTAGATCGATCCACTCCCTCCAGGCGTCCATGTTGAGATCGTAGTTCCTGCCCGCGAGTTGGACTAGGGCGGGATGGACGCGAAGCTTGAGCTTGCGGTCGCCCTGCTCGAGTGCCGCGAACAGGAGCCGTGCTGCCTTGCCCGTGGAGTGCGAATCGGTCCGACCCAGCTTGGAGACCGCAGCCGCCGCGGCCGTGGAGACCAGGGGGACCTCATCAAAAATCAGCTCTCCGAGGGCATCCAGGGACTCGACATCGCCGACGAGAGCCAAGACCAAAGCAGCCTGACTACGGACCGCGGGTTCTTCCACGTCGGTCAAGGCGAAGCGCGCCGGCTCGATGATGCCGTCCGGATCCGCGCCCGCAGCGATCAGTTCCAAGGCTGCGTTGGCAGCACTCCAGCGGGTACGCGAATTGGTCGAATTGCGCAGGACGTTGCCGACCTCATGCAAGGGCGTCTCCTTGATGGCGAGCAAACCGATGGACACGAGTGCGTTCCCGACGACCCGCTCGTCTGGGTCCTTCAAGGCCGCCAGCAGCGGGCTCAGGGCGCGCGGGTCTCCGGCGAACCCGACGGCCCCCGCAGCGATCTGGCGGTTGCGGGTCGGCCCGGTTTCCAGCTGCTGCAGGATCTCATCGAAGCGATTCTTGACGCGCTCCCGGATGTTGACCTCGAGCAGGTCGTGCTTGCGAATCTCCACGCTGCTGGAGGCGGTCAGGGACTTGGCGTTCCAAGCCGCGATCGACGTGTTCAAGTCCGCTAGGTACTTGCCGATGCTGTGGTTCGTCCGGGTGGCGGGTCCCAGGGGCTTGTATTCATCATCACCCGGTCGCGGGATGTCTTTTTCCACGGTGACGCAGCTGCCCAAACAGACTAGGCAGAGGAGCGTGAGGGCGTGGAGGGCAGCGCCGAAGCGCGCACGAAAAGGGGATCTGATTTCCTGCATGGCGGAGAGACGGGTCAATGTCCGGGCTCTTCCCGGCCATTTGTTACGAATCCATGGGGGGAGGGTACACTTCGCCGCCCTCCTCGACCCCCTCTCTTGCACTAAGCTTCCCAACACCCATGGATATCCACATCTTGGATGCCCTCGCCCGTGGAGGATTTGAAGAAGTTCTCGCGTTCACGGACCGCAAATCGGGCCTAAGGGCCTTCCTGGCGATCCACGACACGTCCCGCGGGCCAGCCTTTGGCGGAATGCGTCGTTGGGCCTATCGCACGGAAAACGAAGCACTGCGGGACGTCATGCGCTTGGGCCGCGCCATGACCCACAAGTGCGTGTTGCTTGGACTTCCTTGCGGAGGAGGCAAATTGGTGCTGCTCGATGATCCTCAAATGGATCGCGCGGCTGCCTACCGCCACATCGGAACTGTGGTTGAGCGCATGAGTGGCCGCTACTACACCGGGCCCGACGTGGGCACCGGTGCGGAAGAGTTGGGGTGGACCGCCGAGAACACGAGCTTCGTCACGCGCCCCGGGCCAGAGGGGCCTGGACAACTCGCCGAAGCCACCGCCGAGGGCGTCTTTGCAGGCATCGCCTCGGCCCTTCGCCACCGGGATGGGGAAGAGGACTGGAAGTCACGCACAGTCGTCGTGCAGGGCTTGGGCGCCGTCGGCGCCTTGCTCTGCAAGCGTCTGCTGTCCGTGGGCGCCAAGGTCTCGGGCGTCGACGTCGACGCGGAACGGGCGGACCTCGTGGGCCACGAACTCGACATGCAGGTGCTCGACGCGAGTTCCGAGTACGACGCGGTGTGCGACGTTTTCGCTCCCTGCGCGTTGGGGGGCATTCTGCACGACCTCTCGATCCCGCGCCTGCGTTGCCAGGTAGTGGCGGGGGCGGCCAACAACGTCTTGACCAAGCCGATTCACGGAGACCTCTTGCACGGACGGGGCATCTTGTACGCGCCCGACTTCGTCATCAATTCCGGAGCTCTCGTGCGCGGGGCGACCTTTCATTTGGAGGGCCACCGCGAGTCGGTGGAAGCCATCGGAGCGCGCATCGGGGGAACACTCGATCGCATCCTGGATGCGGCCCGCGAGGAACAGCGTCCGCCGGCACGCTACGCCTTCGACGAGGCGGAACAGTTGATCGCCAAAGGACGCGAGGCCGTCAAGAACTAGGGATCAGGGCACAGGCTCCTAGTGAGCCTGAGTTCCCGAAACCCTCCTGCGCTTCGGACGATTCGGATCGAAGTGGCAGAAGGAATGACCTACTTTCACGGGGATCCCGTCCCAGGAGCGGGGCTCCCTCGAAATTACAGAATGCAGCGTACACCTGGGGTCCCCGTTCCCCTATACCCGTGATTCACGGACCCAAGCGAGAGACCATCTTGATCCTTCCAATTCTCCTCTCATGCCTCGCCCTCGGCGGACCTTCCAACTCGGATGGTCCCGTCAATGCAGCTCTGCCCATCGCTGACGGGCTGGATGCCAGCATCACGAAGGGGAGCCTACGTATCGATCGCGGGGATCAGGAACCGATTTGGGTTCCGCCCGCGGAGTCCCTCGAGTTTGAGGTCGAACTGGACCTCGGATTGCTGGGGGACACGGGGCTCGGAGTGGTGATCATGTCGTCCGGCGTTGAGCCCTTTGTGTCCGGCCTTCCATTGCCTGGGCAGAAGCTCAGCACCGGTGGAAAAAACGTGGGCTGGATTCGAATCACAGCTCACGGCGAACAGCTTGGGTACAAGTTGAACCACTCGATCGGCACGCGTTTCTTGCCGCAAGTGTGGCCTGCCTCGATCAACTCCGAGACTCAAACCGGAAGCGAGAGTCGCAAGCGCGAGATCAAGATCGGTCAGCGCGACGGCGAGTGGATGAGTGAGTACCGTGCCAACGGACACTGTGCCGGTTGCGAACGCAAGGAACACTTCGTCATCGCGACCTTGCCCTGGAACAACGACTATCACTGCGACCGCTGCAAGCGCGCGGAGCACCGCCATTGGAAGGAGCCCACGCCGAGGGCTGTGCCGGCCCAAGCCTTGGACATCCTCGGCAGTGTCTATTTGGCTCGTAACATGATCCGCAGCGGCTTGCCCGAGGTGAACACCACCATGGTGCAGAAGAGCGACCTTTGGAACGTGACCCTGCGCAGCGGACAGGTGGCGGACATCCGAGTTCCGGCGGGTACCTTTCGCTGCCGCGAGGTGCTGTTGATTGTCAAACCCATGCCCGGGGAAGAGGGCGAGAATCGCAAGTTCAGTGGCATCTTCGGAATCAAGGGCGCCCTCAAGATTTGGATGAACGAGGGGACCGGCGTTCCCGTTCTGATCGAGGGGGATGTTCCCGTGGGGGACATCGTCGACCTCCACGCGAAGATTCGCTTGGCGAAGTTCCGCGGCACGCCTCCCGCCTTCCGGCCGATCGGAGACTGACGCGAAGAGCCATTCCGAACGGCTACTCGGAACAGTTGCTCGGAGCAGTTGCTCGGAACGACAAGTGCCTACGACTGGCGAAAACACTTGGCCCGGAGAAGCTGGCCCTGCCTAGCATCGTGTCTCGCCCATCTTGGCAGAGAGGGCCGTGAGAGGCCCTCTACTTGAATCGGGTTGAGCGGGCGGGCTTGGGCCGCCACGCTCAGTTGGAGTCGCCCTATTCCAACAACGTGGCTTCAGCGGGGCCTTCGTCGATGCGGAACACGGTGCCAGGCTCTTGGTGGCGACGCTTGACGTAAGCGAGGACTTGACCGGTGTCTTGCTTGAAGGAGTAGGCCCAACTCGTCACGACTCCAAGGTCACGCCACTCGCCCTTCTCCTCCGACCAGCGCGACAACTTGCTGCCCCGGGGCACGGGATCATCGTGGCTGACCTTGAGCGCGTAGAGGCGCTTGTTCAGTCCCCCGTAGGTGTCGATCTTGGCGACAACCTCTTGTCCGATGTAGCAGCCCTTCGAAAGATTGAAGGCTTCCTCGAGCCGCGCCTCCTGGGGGTAGATGTTCTCGTCGATGTCATGGCCTGGCAAAGCGACACAGGCTTCGACTCGCAGGATGTCACTGACCACCCGGCCCGAAGGCACGGCACCGCCTTCCAGCATGCGCGACCAGAGAATGGGGGCCAGGGCTGGACCTCCATCGACGCTGTATCCGGCCAGGCCGAAGGGCGCATGGCGCGTCACGCGCACCACTGTTCCGTCAAGCTCGGTTTGGCAAGTCTGATGCAGAGCGCTCGGTAGCTCCAAACCCAGGGCGCTGAGAATGGCGTCCGCCTGGGGCCCACCGAGGAACAAGGGGGCGTGCTTTTCCGTGGCGTCCGTCAGCTGCACATCTTCCGCGAAGATGAACATGTCGATGGCCTGCAGCAGGGCCGGAGCTCCACCTGGGATGGTCGACAAGCGGAAGCCCTCCGATTCCCTGCGCATGTCGAAGTCGAACCGGATCTTGCCCTTGCCCGTCAGCAACAGGTTGCGGTTGCCCTCACCCGCCTCGAGGTCCTTCACCGTGTTTGACAAGATGCGGTGCAGTACGTCGGCTGCGTCCGATCCGTCGATTTGCACCAAGCCGCGGTCGGTCCGGTCGAAGAGGATAGCTCCTTCGTTGGCTGCTGCGTACTCGGCGGGCACGGCCCCGTAGGTGAGCAGGGGGCTGGCTTCCTCCGGGGGACGCAGGGCGGCTCCGGCTTCGCTGTGGAGTTTGTAAAGGGGGCTTTGATTCACGGGGCAATTGGGGTTGAGGGAAGGGCCGGGAGTATAGCGATTCGGTCCTGTCTTGGAACGCTGTGGACGGGCGGAGAGGCCTTCTCCTGCCAGCTGCTGAGCCATCGATTCACACCTCGTAGATTGCCCGCTCCTGGCGGGGCGCGAGGCTCCGCAGCACAATTTCGTTGAACGGATTCTCGCTGAGTCCGGTGGGAGGGCCTGCGCCAGCCAGGGGGCGGTGCTAAGTCATTGGAAGCAGGGGGCTTCTTGGGGCCCCGGGGCACTGTTTCCTCATCCTTTCGAGACAGTTTCCTCGCAGCCACCCCGAGGGGGATCGCGGTCCGGAATCTTCGGGCAATTCCCGGGGCCACCCGCGAGGAGCTACGTCTGGTTGTGCATGAGGACTCGAGGATCCACGCAAGCTCTCCAAAGTGTGGTGGCGCTATTGGGCAGCGGTGCCCTGTTCTTTCTATTGAACAGCGCCATGAATCAGGGTTGGACCGGAAGGGGCAGTTCCCCGGGGAATGTGCATTGCTGGATCGCCGATCGGGATGGGGCCATGGTGGTCGCTCTCGACGACAAGGGCCTCATTGTTTGCGAGCGGGAGCTCTCGGGGGTGATGGAACTCGCGTCGGCCCCCGACTCAACTCTGTGGGCCTTGCGCGCAGGGTCCCCGGGGACGGTCGCCCGCAGCCTAGAGCGCTTGACTCCCTTCCCCGGGACGAACCCCTCAAGCACTTTTGGCGAAGGGGCCCGTTGTTTGGGGGTGGCGCGCTCGAACTGCATCGCCTTGATCGCGAGAATCGGTGGCGAAAACCTCTGGCTTCAATTGGATGAGAGAGGGCGGCTGCTGGGGTCGGTGCCTGCGGGGGACGCGCGGGGTTGGGTCGAACACGGTCAGGACTTAGCTCTGGTGGGGGAGACCTGGGTGCGTTGGTGCAGTGCCTCTCGGGGTCCACGCGAGTGGCGTTTGCCCCCGGGGGGCAGGGTGCTGGCCCACTGTGCCATGGACGAAGTGCTTTGGCTTCTTGTGCACACCCAGGGCGAAACGGGGCCGCCACTTACTCGGCTTTGGAGCTTCCCTGGACCGATGCAGCTGGACCAGGAGTTGTCCATGGGCGCTTCGTTCCGCGGCACTCGGGGCGCATGGAGGCTGATTTCGGGAGCGCCGGGATCCCTCTGGATCGTGAATTCTCTGGGCCGCGCTATGTGCTTCAATCTGAGCGGGGGCGCCTTCACTACCTCTTTGTTGCAAGCGCCCATTCAAGACGCTATTCCCGACGGAACGGGTGGTTTGCTCGCCCTATCTCCCGGAGGGGTGCAGCGGCTGGCCCCGGATGGTACCGGGCTCCCAGGTCAGGGTGGGTTCTCCTACCTAAGCGCATGCGCCCTGTCAGATAAGAGTTCTGCCTTACGCAATACGACAAAAGGGCTCCACCGGTAAACCAGTGTCGCCCTCTTGAAGTTTCTGAACCGGGCCAACCTCCGCCCAAGCGGTTCGGGCCCCGTGGACTAGGCTGCGCCCGATGTCTTCTTGCGCTTCTTGCCTGGAAGCTCCATAGCGGTGCGCTCGAGGCCGGAGAGGAATGCTATCGTCATGTTCGAAATGTCCCTTCGCTCGTGATCGGTTGCCACTTGGGCGAACTTCTTCAGAGCGCGGTTGACCTTGGCCATCTCTTTGAGAACGGGTGCGTCCTCGCGATCACGGGCCGAAATGCGGGCTTCGACTCTCTTGATCTTCTCCTGCAGCTCGTTAATCAGTTCGGAATCACTACGACGGTTATAGGATCGTTTTGCCATCAAAAACTCTAGGGGGAAATGCCTCCGGGGGACCCCGACCACTTGAAGTTTGGGGGAAAAGGGTCGGAGTGTGAGGCGCCTGCGGAATGGAGCGAATGCGGTCCTCTTTGCTGGCCAGAATCGTTTGGAACGACTCCGACCCAAGGTCCGCATGACTCCATACAAACTTGATAGCAATAGGGTACGCTGAAAAGCTCATTGGCCAAGGGATTGATTGATTGATTTTTTCGGTTTTGCGGCGCTTGTGTCTCTGAATTGTCACGGTATAGGTAATTCTCCCTAGTGACCTGGCCGAGCCCTGCGGCGTCAGTGGGTAGGCAGGGTTCCAGGGCAGTGGTAAGTTAGCCGCCCAAATACTCCAAGGCCCGCCGGCCTCTCCAGACTCCGACCCGAAATCTGCTGTGCACGACGATATCCAGGAAGTTCTCCTCGACGAGACAATGATTGTTGCGGGGATCAACAAGATCGCCCGCCAAATCACGGAGGCCTACCGCGGAGAGAAGTTCACTGTGGTCTGTGTCTTGAAGGGATCGTGCATCTTCGCCGCGGACCTCATCCGCCGCATTCCGATTCCCTTGGAATTGGCCTTCGTGTCTGCCACCAGCTATCGGGACGGCACGGAAAGTGGTGAGCTTGACCTGAACTTCTTCCCCACGGACCAGGAAATTGCGGGTCGCAACCTGCTGCTGGTGGACGACATCCTGGACACCGGCCGTACCATGAGCAACCTGGCCGAGGCCTTCCGGGCGCGCGGGGCCTCGAAGGTTCGATCGGCCGTGTTTTTGGACAAGCCCTCACGACGTAGTGTGGATTGCGAGGCCGATTTCAGCTGTTTCGAGGTCGATAACCTGTTCGTGGTCGGGTACGGCCTGGACTACGCCGGGGAGTACCGCAACCTGCCCTACGTGGGGACGCTGCGGCCCGCCATCTACGAAGAGCTCGCCGACGAGCCGGCCAAACAGGCCCCCGGAGCGCAGTAGCCAGGGCACGGGGCGTGCTAGAGGCCCGGCCGACAAAGGGCCATTCACTGCCTCCGCTCCGCCCCGGTTTTCGAGGCCGTGCTCCCTCAGAGGGACAAGTTCTGAGGGCAAATTGATCTGAGCAGTTTTCCCCCATGTCGGTGCTCCTCGGATAGACTTCTTCGCCCATTCGTGAAATGGGCACTCGGGCCGGGAGTTCCAGCGGGAATTCTGGCCCAAGCAAACCTTCGGCGCCGGATCACCTTCCCCAGGGGCCGGCCCACAGCCAGGGGCTCCTACCATCCCGGCTGGCTTGCCACCTTTTGGCACAACTTCCGACTCTTAGCATAACCACCGAGGCCAAGCCCAACGCGCGCGACGCGGAACGGACCCTCGCACAACTCAGTCCCCTGTTTCCGTGACCGACCATCTCGTCGTGCCGCGGGAGAGACACGGCATCGAACTCGATGAGTTCCTGTGCCTGCTCTACCCGCTCCTGAACAAAGGCTTCCTGCGTGGCTTGATCCGCGATGGGAAGGTCTTGCTCGATGGTGCAAAGACTTTGCACTCGAAGCATCTGCGCACCGATCAGGTCGTCTCCATCGACATCGATGAACAGGGGGTGGATCTACCCAAGCGTCCGGTCGCACCGGTGCTCGAGTTGGATGTGCTGTACGAAGACGAGGACGTCTTGGTGGTGGACAAGCCCGCTGGGTTGCCGGTGGAGCCTGAACGCTGGGCGAAGGGCAACGCTTGCTTGTCCGGCGCGCTGCTGGACTTGGCGCTCAAACGTTCCGAAGTGGACGTGGAGCACGCGAGCAAGCCCGCCGAAGGCATGGACTTTCGCCCGCGACTGGTGCACCGCATCGACAAGGACACGACGGGAGCTGTGCTCGTTGCGAAGAACATCGAAACCGAACGTCGCCTGCGCGAAGCCTTCGCGGAAGGCACCGTGCACAAATCGTACTTGGCGCTTGTGGAAGGGGAGTACCCCTTGGCCGACGGGGAAGAGACCCTGATCGATCTGCCGATTGGCCCCGACAACCGCAAGTCTGGGCGCATGCGCGTGGATGAGAACGGTGGCAAAGCCTCTCGCACGCTCGTTCGAGTAGAGCAACGCTTTGGGGGCTTCACCCTCGTGCGCTGCTCGCCACTGACGGGCCGCACCCATCAGATCCGCGTGCACCTTTCGGCCACAGGCTTTCCCCTGGTGGTCGACCCCTCCTATGGGCGCCGCACTTCCCTGGCGCTCTCCGAAATCAAGCGCGGCTACCGGCCCAAGCGCGGCGGAAGCGAATCGCCCTTGATCGCAAGACTCACCCTACACGCTGAGCGCATCGCGTTTCCGGACAGTTCGGGACAACTGCAGCAGGTGGAAGCCCCCCTGCCCAAGGATTTTCAACGCGTGCTCAAGCAACTGACCAAGGTTCGCCCCCCGCGGCGTTCCGGTGGAACGAATTCCTCCTACTGACTCTTTTCCTAAACCTGAAACGAGACGCTGCCTCGCGCTTAACGACGAGAGCGACGTCCACCTTCCGCATAATTTAAAACTGCATAATTCCAATGAAACTAAAACAAAAGCCCAGTGACTTCCGCGTAACGGAACTCCTCAAAGACGACTACCTCACCGAGACCGGCAAGCACCACGTCTACAAAGTGACGAAGCGCAAGCTGACCTCCATGGAGGCGGCAGCCGCTCTGGCCGACTTGGCCAATGTGAAAGTCAGTGACGTTTCCATGGCTGGACTCAAGGACCGTCAAGGCGTCACCGTCCAGTTCATGAGTTTTCCTGGCGGCAAGAAGGTGAGCCTCGACACCGCCGAACTCAAAATCGAAGCCGTCGGCTGTGCCAAGGAATCCTTGAGCTCCGCCAACAGCTACGGCAACGGATTCGAAGTGCGCCTGCGGGACTTGACTCCCGTGGAGAGCCGCCGCCTGATCGCCCACAAGCAAGTGGTTGCGCGACTTGGCGTGCCGAACTACTTCGACGAACAACGCTTCGGTAACCTGAAGCATTCTCAGGGCTGGGTGGCCAAGGAGCTGATGCTCGGCAACCACGAAACCGCCCTGCGCAATCTGCTCTGTGCAGAGTCGCAACACGACAACGGTCGCCACGGAGCCTTCAAAGAAGCTCTGCGCAACAACTGGGGCAACTGGTCCGAGTGCCGTGACATCGCCGGTCGCTTCGGCGAGCACCACTCCGTGTTTGACTTCTTGGGCAAGGAC
The DNA here is from genome assembly GCA_937905825.1 of uncultured bacterium. GTDB lineage: Bacteria > Planctomycetota > UBA1135 > UBA1135 > JABACD01. The sequence goes on along the minus strand of CALCXM010000033.1, from coordinate 871 downwards.
CCGGCCAACTTCGCTGGGGCCTTTTTCCACGTGTCTTCGCGCTTGCGCCTGATTCACCTCTACGCTTTCCAATCGCACATTTGGAACCGGGCTGTGGCGGCGTATTTCGCCAAGCTGTGTGGCAACAACGGTGCACGGGTCGCTTACACCCTTGAGGGCCCCCAGGTCTTCCCGGACGGCCGCTTGGACGTGGACATCACGTTTGCCGGTTGCTTCCGCTTGCCCGGGGAAGGCCTCGAAGACGTGGAGCACGTCGAGCAGCGTCGCCTGCTCGCAGAGGCTCTGGCCGACGAGGGTCTGGTCCCGGCCCAATTCAAGATCAGCGGAGTCAGCGGATTCCAGCTCAAGGGGGAGGATCGACGCCTCTTCATCCGCCCCCGTCATCTGAAGATCTCCGAGAAGAAGATGACCGGTGAGGACGGGGACACCTGTGACATGAGCTTCGAGCTTCCCCGTGGAGCCTACGCCACCCTCGTGATTCGCGGCCTGCTGGCGCGCTTCGCCAAGGGCAGCGTCGATCCCAAGGGCTTCGTGGTACCCCAGCATCAAGCGGACGACGAGCGCGCGGTCAAGGACGCTCCGAGTTGGAAAGAGCGTGCAGCCCAACGGGGTTCCGGCGGCGGCGCCTCCCAGGGAGCAGCGCGCACCGGCGGCTGGCAAGGTCGTGAGGGCAACTCCGCTGGCGGCGGCGAGCGCAGCTACGGCGGTGGCGGAGGCCAGCGGCAAGGCGGCTGGCAAGGCCGTGATGACAACCGCGGTGGCGGCGAACGCAGCTACGGCGGCGGCGGGGGCCAGCGGCAAGGCGGCTGGCAAGGCCGTGACGACAGCAGCGGCGGCGGACAGCGCAGCTACGGCGGCGGTCAAAGCCAAG
>CALCXM010000032.1 GCA_937905825.1 uncultured bacterium | reverse complement strand
CCACCTCTGTTTCATCTTGGGGTGGACAATGGTTTCATCTTGGGGCGGACAATGGCCTTGAGGCCCTGCTAGGGCCAGCTGGGGGGTAGCCAGAAGACAACTTCCCAGTAATCCCAGCGGACCTTCAAATCCTGAGGGATACTGCAAACAACGAGATAGTCCGGGGGCCGTCCGTTGTGTTCGCCTCCCACGTCATCGGGCGCCGCTTTGGCTGCGGACGCTTCTCTGGTTTAGATCCCTCCACTTCATTTCGGTCACAAGTAGACACCATGAGCATTCCCAAGCTAATCACCCTCGCTGGCCTCAGCGTTGCCCTTTCGGCCACCGCTAACGCGCAGTTCTCCGTCTCCGGCGGCAGCTCCGCCATTCCTGCCAGCGGAACTGGCGGTGAAGGCGGCGCGACCTACGACACGATTATGCCCGCCTTCGAGGCAACCTCGGCTGTCGCCGTTGGTGTGGCAGTCACCAGCATCGACTCGATCCAGATTGACGGCCTCGCTCACTCATGGATTGGCGACACTCAGGCAACCCTCGAGGACCCCACGGGTGTCGAGCACCTGATCTGGCTGCGTCCTGGCTACCTTGCGACAGGCAACTTCGGCAACTCCGGCGACTTCGACGGCGGTACCTACACCATCGTCGGCGACGGCTCGGGCGCTAGCTTGCCCACCACAAGCGGCACCGTCGGTCCTGCTGCGGGCACCTACAACCAGTCCTTCGCGTCTGGCGGCGCCACTTGGGTCAGCGGCACAAACGGCATTAACAATACGCCGATGGCTTCTATCACTGGCCCCGCTGGCAACTGGACCCTCAACATCTACGATTGGGCTGGTGGCGACTCCGGTTCTTTCTCGGGCTGGACGCTCTACGGCAACGGCGCCGGCGGCAGCTCTGGCGCGGCCTACTGTGCTGGCTCAGCGGCCTCCTGCGCCTGTGGCAACGTCACCCCCTCTGAAGGGTGCCAGAACAGCACTGGCGTCGGTATGTCTCTGACTGGCTCGGGCAGCGCAAACACGGGTGGGGACACCTTCGTGCTCGCCGTTGCAGGCGGCCCAGCAGGCAAGCCCGGAATCTTCTTCCAGGGGAATGTCACGCTGAACAACCCTCTCGGCGACGGCGCATTCTGCACGAACGCGACCATGCGCTACAGCGTCCAAATCCTTGGCGCCGCGGGTGATGCTTCCATTAGCGGCCTCGGCGTGAACAGCGGCGGTTCAGGCACCAGCGTGAACTACCAGTTCTGGTACCGCGACCCGGTCGGCAGCCCCTGCGGTGTCGGATTCAACTTCTCGAACGCTTGGAACGTGGTCTGGAACTAGTTCCCTAGGTCGAGCCCGCGCCTAGCGCGGGCTTCGAAATCTCATGGGCGGTGGTGCTTTCGAGTGCTACCGCCCACTTTCTTGCCCCGTGCCCGGAAGGCCCTGAGCAAAGGGTCCAGGTCCAGGGGCGCGCTGCTGGGCCCAAAAGAACGACTTCTTCCGGGGTCCAAGGGCTCCTAGGGGCCACCTATGGAAGAAGGAACGCATTCCCGCGCCACCCGGTTTGACCGCCCCCAGATTTGAGGGGATACTTCCTTGATCGGGGATCCGCTGCCCAGTCGGGAGCATCAGTGCTCCCCACCCGATCCCTGAAATCGCCGCGAGGGACCCCGTCCCCTCTCAAACACCATCTTGACCAACATCAGCGCTATGAGGACCTTCCAGCTCCTTTCGATTCTTTCCGCAGGCCTGCTGCTCACCGCTTCAGCCCAGGCTCAATTCTCAGTTTCCTCTCCTACGACCACTTCCCTGGTGCCGGCGACGGGCCTTGGTGGCGGAACCTTCCCCACCGGAGCTCCTGGTGGCCAGGGTGCCATGCCTTCGGCCCCGGCGGTCTCGACGATGACGGTGAACCAAGAGGTTGGAAGCATCACGTCGGTCGTGATTCACAATCTGCTGCACACTTGGGCTGGCGACTTGCAGGTGACGGTGACCGACCCCAACTTGGTCCAGCACAACCTCTTCCTGCGTCCTGGCTACAACAACCCCGCCGGCAACAGCTTCGGGACCCCCGGAAACTTCACCGGCGGCGACTACACCTTCGTGGTGGTCGGGGGCTCGTTCCTCCCTACGCTCGCCAACGGGGCGTCGATTCCCAGTGGGAGTTACAACCAGACCTTCGATAGCGGCGGCTACCTGTGGAACTCGGGGGATCACGGCATCGTGAACACCACCCTCGACAACATGGGCGCGCTGGCTGGGGACTGGACCTTGAAGGTCTATGACTGGGGCGTCGGTGACTCCGGTAGCTTCGAAGGTTGGACCATGAACGCCCTAGAGCCCGGGGTCACCTTGGAGCCCGGGAACGGCTTCTGCTATGGAGACGGAACGGGCGGTGCTTGTCCTTGTGGAGCGAATGGCAACTCCGGCGAAGGTTGCGCGAACACTAGCGGGCTCGGCGGCACGAGCCTGGTGGCAACGGGGCAGGCAGTCCTGAGTGCCGACTCCGTTCAATTTCAAATCGCGGGTGTCCCCGGCGCGAAAGCCGGTCTGCTCTTGCGGGCGCTGAACACGGTCAATGGCGGCGCCGGAAACCCGGTGGGGGACGGACTCATCTGCGCGGTTGGCCAGTCCATTCGCTCCCACGTGCAAGTCACCGCGGCGGACGGGACTACGGTGTTCACCAACTTCAACGGACAAGGCTTCGGGGCGGCGAGCTTCGGAGCTGGCGTGCCCACGAGGTACCAGTACTGGTACCGCGACCCGAGCAACACGTGCTCCGGATCGGGCTACAACTTCAGCAACGGCTGGACCATGACCTGGATGCCCTAAGGGCTGCTGGGCCTGGGCCCCCGGGATCGACCCGCGCTTTAGGCGAGGCCAAAAAATCTACTCAGGCCGCCATGTAATTCTACCTGGCGGCCTGAGTTCGTTCGAGAGGACCCGTATGACGGGCTCGAACCTGACTCCTAGCTCCGCAGCTTCCGTGTTTGATCCCGTCGGGAGCGTCCAGTTGACCTGGGAGGGGTAGAATTCCACAGCCCGTAGACCCCGGGCGACCTACCGGGGGCCACCCCAAACCACAATCGTCCCGGCCCGGACACCAGTTCTTATGCGTTCATCCACCGTTCTCCTACTCCTCTTGGTCGCCGCTGTGGGCGCCGGCTTGGGTTTCGTTCTTTGGAATTCACCTGCCCAAAACTCGGGCTTGGAAGGTCCAAAGCCAATCGACGGCCCGCTCGCCACCAAAGGATCGGAGCTCCCGGGCGGGCCCCTAGTGACGGCCCCCCAGGCGGGGGAGCGAGAGGAGGTGGAGAGTGCTCCGACGGTCGTGGCGCCCGCAGACAATGGTCTGACCGAGGCTGAGCTGGCGGAGCTAGATTCCAATGCGCTGGTTGGGCTGGTCGTCGACGCTGAAGGAAACGGAATCCCCGCTTGTGAAGTCACCTTTATCGCCGGGGGCTTGCAAGGGATCCATCGGGTGTTCGGTGCGCAGCTAGAGATCGATGACGCTCCCAAGCAAATCACAGACCAGAGCGGGGCCTTTCGCTTTGTTGGGGTGGAGCCCGGAGATCAGCACGCCCTACGAGTCCACCACCGTGAAATCTCCATGAGGTTTGTGGAGGGCGTCACCGTCGCTGACTTTGGCGTGTCCACGGAGCCTCCGATTCTGCTGCTGTACGGCAAGCGAATTCGCGGTTTGGTGACGAACGAACTCGACCTGCCGGTGGTGGGGGCTGAGCTTCATCTGGACGGTATGTGGCGGGCCGCGGATCCGCAGGCGAGCCATGACCGCCTGAGCACGGTCACGGATAGCGAGGGCAAGTACGAGATCCTGGGAGTCCCGGATGGGACTCGCTGCTTGACCGCAGTAGCGCCAAACATGGGGCAGATCACCCGGATCCAGAGCTTGATCTTTTCGGATGCAACTGGCCAAGCACACATCGCAAACCTAAAGCTGCTGGGTGCAGCCCTCTGCACTGGACGTGTGACGGACGCGGCAGGCAATGGAATCGCAGGTATCGATGTGCTAGCGGTGGATCGCAAGTCCTATCGCGATGTGAACAACAATCGAATCACGAGCGGGCCCGATGGTTCGTTTAGCTTTCCAAACCTTGCGCGCGGGACCTACCACGTCGTCGCGAAGGGCCCTGGCTATCGACCGGTGGTGCGGGCTGAGGTGAAGGTTCCCCAAGAAGGCTTGAGCATCGTCCTTGATGATCAACGCTTGATCCACGGGGTTGTGGTCGACGCGAAGGATGGAAAAGGGCTGGCCTCGTTCCATCTTCAGCTCTTGCAGCAGGGAGTTGCCGGAACCCAGGCTATCCCGCGCGGTATGCCGATTGAGGTCCAATCACCTGGTGGCGGACGCTTCACAATTCCACTGGATGAGAAGCCGGGCCTGTGGCGCATGCAGGCCTCCGCTGAGGGGTATGCGGTCAGCGTCTCCGAGCCCTTCACGATCGAGTTCGCGAGCGACGTGGCTGACGTGGTCGTGGCCATGAACCGCGGCGGCACGATCCGCGGTGTGTTGCTCGACGGAAGCGGCGGGCCGGTCGTTGGCGGGCGAGTCACGAGCCGTGACAACGCCTGGACGGACGATGCCTTCTCCCAAATGCTGGGCGCAGAAGAGGGCCACGCGGGGACGGTGCTCGACGCGCGCAGTGGGCGTGATGGGACCTTCACTCTGCAGAACCTGCGGGCCGGCGACTATCAACTCATCGTTCGTTCTGGCGACCTGCACCAACAGGTGCTTCGAGGCTTGAGCGTTGTGGAAGAACAGACCCTGGATGCGGGTGTCATCACCATGCTTCCGGGCGGCGGGCTGCACGGGGCCTTGCTCGACTCGGAGTCCGCACGGATCCCCGGCGGTTCGATCTTCCTGAATCCGGTAGGCAACGCTTCGGGAGCTCCCGTGCGACGCTGCAAGAGCGGCCATGATGGCCGTTGGGAGATCAAGAACATCGTGCCGGGGGACTACACACTCTCCGGCAAGCCGCCCGGCCAAGCAGAGGCCAACGCGCTCGGGTTTTGGCCTTCAAGTGGTGGAGAGCCGGTCCAAATTACCGGAGGTGTGGACGATTCGCGGGACATCCACCTAACAGACTGGACTATTCCCGCGCCCCCGGAACCGGACCCGCCGACGGGACAACTCTCGGGCAAACTGACAAACAGCTCGGGAGCAGCTCTGCTCGGAAGGCAGGTGCGCTTGAGCCCCGTGACAAATGGCGCTTCCCCGGAGACCATGGGCAAGACCGCCCGCGAAGGTGCGTTTGCCTTCATGAAGCTGCTTCCGGGAGACTATGATCTGTCGATCGTTGATCAACCCGACAGCACGCATCGGGTTACCATCCGGATCGATACTTGGACGTACCAAGACCTCGTCGCCGCTGAATGAGAACCATAGGGAAGGGACCTGGGTTGAAGAGCTCCATCACACCGCTGCTAGGCGGCATCGCACTTTGCCTTGGTCTCTGCGTCGCATGTGACTCGGCGGGCACCGAGGCTGTTCCGCGGGTTGCTCGTTTCGAGAAGAATGACGAAGCAGTGCGTTTTGTGCGCAGCCTGAGGGAGGGCATGAACAGCGGGGGGGTTCCTCCGACTGCCGACGTGCAACGGCTGAAAGCGCTGGCGCTGCAATACCCCGGTGAGGAGTTCATCGAAGAGATCCACCTCTCCATACTTCAAGGCCTGGGGGATTGGGAAGGGATCGCAACGTACTTCGAGGCCAAGCAAGAGCTGACTGAGGAAGAACGCTTCACGCTCACTCGTGCTTATCTGCAATTGGCGAACTACGCAGGGGCTCGCGACGCTATTGAAGCGTTATCGACCGCACATGGGACCTCTGTCGAGGCCAACCTGCTCTTGGGTCGCGCGCACTACTTCCTGGGTCAATACGATCAAGCGGTCACGGCTTACGACCGGGTTTGGCAGCAGATCCTCTCCCAAGGCCACACTGCGGACATCGCCTACCGTGCGATGATTCATCTCGACCGCGGCGAGACAGCCCAGGCGCTGGCCTTGCTGAATGGAGCCCTCAAGGCGAATCCCAATTCGGTGCCCGTCTTGAGCTCCCTCAGTCGCGTACTGGCATCCCTAGGGCGCTTGGAGGAGGCAGAAGTGCATAGCGCTACCGTCGCTCGCCTGCAGGATGCGTACTCCCAGGGGACCGCGTACAAAGAACGCCGAGCCTCGAGGGTCTTCGCCTTGAACAAAGCACTCGGTGCAGGCGACATCGCCGGTTGCGAACGGATGGTGTTCGACTTCCTGCCGGATGCCGATGAGGGTTTCGCCGATGAGCTGTTTCGATACCTAGAGAAGATCTATCGACTGACCAACCGCGACGCGGAACTCACGGATGTCTTGCAGCGCGCGCGGAGCGCCAGGCGGGGCGAATGAATCGGATTGGCAAGGGCCTTGGTCTATGGGTGTCTCTATCCTTGGGAGTCGTCAGTTGCGGAGGGGAGAGTGTCCAGGTCGAGCAAACGGCGACGTCGGTCCCGGCGCCCACTGCGGCAAAAGCCGATGGACCGATCAGCTTCCGCGACGAAACGAGCGCCCGCGGTATCGAGTTCACACACGCGGCAAACCGAACCGAGAACCGTTGGATTCCAGAGGTCATGGGAGCCGGGATCGCGATTGCTGATTTCAATCGGGACGGGGCACCGGATCTGTACCTGGTTGGAGGAGGAGTTGCGGGGCAGACCACGCGCGACCCGGCTGCTCGGGACAAGTTGTTCATGAACGACGGCCGCGGCCAGTTCAGTGACGTGAGCGAGGCGTGGAATGTTGGCGGGTCCGACTGCGGCATGGGCGTGGCCTGTGGCGACTACGACAACGACGGTTGGACCGACTTGCTGTTGACCAGTCTGGGGAGCGGCGAGCGACTGTTGCGAAACAGCGGGGCCGGTTTCAAGGACGTGACAGTCAAGGCCGGTTTGACCGGCGGCGATACATGGGGTGCGAGCGCTGGCTTCTTCGATGCGGATGGAGACGGAGACCTGGACCTCTACGTTGTGCGGTACTTGGCGTTCGACGAGGACAAGGCCACTCCCTGTTGGAAGAACGGCCGACCGATTACTTGCTCACCGAAGCTCTACGACGCGTTGCCCGATACCCTTTGGATCAACCAAGGGGATGGCACCTTTCAGGACGGGAGCGCCGCCTCGGGGGTCAGCGCAGATCCTGGCAAGGGCTTGGCCTTGGCCTTGGGTGATTTGGATTGGGATGGTGACGTGGACATCTATGTGGCCAACGACAGCACGCGCAACCAGCTCTACATGAATAACGGCAAGGCTGTCTTCAAGGATCGCGCAACGATGAGTGGCGTGGCTTACGACGAAACCGGCGCGGTGGCGGCGGGCATGGGCGCGGACTTCTCTGACGTCGACGGCAACGGCACCCAAGACATCGTCTGTTCCAACTTCCAGGACGAGACGACGAACATCTACTTGCAGCGACCCCTCGGCGTCTATCGAGATCAATCTTACGCTCTGGGCGTTGGAGCTTCGGCCCGCCAGCGGCTGAGCTTTGGCCTCGACTTCTTCGACGTGGACAACGATGGAGATGAGGACTTGTTCGTGGCGAACGGTCACGTGGAAGACAACATCGCCTCGGTTAGCAACACCATCACCTTTGCCCAGCAAGACTCTCTTTACTTGCTTGGGGAGGATCATCGCTTCACGCACATCTCCGACGAATCAGGCGCCGACCTGCGGCGCAAGGACGTGACCCGCGCCGTGGCGACCGCCGACTTTGATGGGGACGGGTGGCTGGACTTGGCGGTTACCACCAACGACGGCCCCTTGCGGCTCTTGATGAACCGTTCAAAGGCCGAGCCTGCGGGCGCGGTGATCCTCTGGCTGGAAGGCATCGAGTCCAACCGCAGCGCAATCGGCGCACGCGTGGAGACCGCGAAGCTGCGCCGGGAAGTGCGCGGAGCCTCGAGCTACCTGGCCCACTGTGACTCGCGCATTCACATCGGCTTGGCCGGCGAAGCCAAGGTCGGTCGCATGCGCGTGCTTTGGCCCAGTGGGTTGGTCCAGGAGCTTGAAGGGCTCGAAGCGGGCACCTACCACCTGTTGGAAGGCAAGGCGCCCGTGGCCTTCACTCCTGGCGCGGGAGTGATCGCCCCGCACTAAGACTCAGCGGCTCGCGTCGTTGAGCTTCCAGTCGTACTCGAGGTACTCGACCTTCACGTCGCCGGTGGCCAGCCACTCGCGATGCTCACGAGGAGCGTTCTTCGCGAGCCACATGGCAGGGCCCCTGCCCCCTAGTTTGAAGTCATCCGCGTACCACTCAAAGATCTTTGAGAGCTTGACTCGGCCATCCTTCTTGTCGAACTGGTTGCGAGTCTTGTCCGCGAGCCAAGCGTCAGTTTGACGGTTGAGCTGCTTCTCTAGGTCCTCTGCTCGAAAAGCTTCGGGGGCCAAGGGCGGACAACTGATCGCCGCGCAATTGACCGCCGCGTGGATGCGCGGATCCTTGTAGGTCGGACGTAGGATCTCGTTCTCGATGTCGTTCAAGGTCAGGCGCGCGCGCTTCAACTTTGGAGCCAGATGTCCCAATGGAGCGAGCGGCGAGTTCCAGGCATCCTTGCCGTCCTTCTTGATGTCCGTGATGCTCTTCAACGGATAGTGGTCGACAATCAGTTGCACCGTGAAGGCGTTGTAGGCATTGATCCAGAAGGCGTACTTGTCGCCCCGTGACCACTTGTCGAACTCCGCGAGGGTGACCGTCCCAAGATCCTTCACGTAGAGGTCGAGGTCTGCGCGGTCTTCTTTGAGGGCAGCGTACTTGACCTTGCTCCCCACCATGTGCGCTTTGAGGAGGGTGCTCCAGCTCTCGTGACTCTTGTCAAACTCTGCACCTGGCTCTCGTGCTCCAAGGAGAGTGGGAAGCAGCAAGGTCATCAGCAGTAGGGTTCGTCGTCTCATGGCATCCAATTTTGGTTGAAGGTTCGCAAAGATACCGAGGGCGCCGCGGGTTGTGACTGAGTTCTCAGTCGAGATGCCCGCGCTCCGCGTCTCCCATCTCCACATCAGTGTAGGGGAAGTACTCTTTCCAGCGTGCAGAGACCTTTGCGGAGGTCTCCTCGTCGCAGAACAACTCCTCGGGATAGGGCGCCTTCATGCGCGCATCGATCACGATCGGCGGTTCCAAGCTGGCTTGGTTGTGCACGAGGTTCGTTTCCCGGCCGTGAAGGTCGGCGGCCGGATCGAAACGCGTGAAGGTGCTCCAAAGGAAGTTGACCGTCGAGCGTGTGGCGCGTTCCGCGTCGTCAGTCAGCACGATCATGGGCCAATCCGCGAAGGCTGGGTCCTTTGCCAGGCGCGCGCCGGCGTCGGGCTCCGCGCCATGCGCTTGCGCCTGAACGACCAGGCATCCAGGACAGAACACACGCACGTCTTGAACCCCTTGGGGGTTGCCAACGAACTGCTCAGGTAGCTTGCGGCGCGCCTCGCCGATCCCAATCAAGACTCCCTTGCTGCCTTCGTTCAAACGCGGGCCCGCATAGTCGAGCGTGTCCATGGAGAGGTTGGCGAAGATGAACAGGTCGGTCCTGAAATCGGCGCGCTCCAGGATGTGTTGCAGCACCGCGCGGAAGTCCTTCAAGTCGATCGGCTTGTCCACCAGCAAGAGAAACTTGGTCAAGGACAACTGGCCTTCGCCGAGAATGCGGAAGGCACTGACCATCGCTTCGCGCTTGTAGCGTTCGTGAACAACGGCTGCCGACAGGGAGTGATAGCCCGTCTCCCCGTAACTCCAAAGGTCGCGCACCGCTGGCATCACCAAGGGGAAGAGCGGCGATAGCAACTCCTGCAAGTAGTCCCCGATGAAGAAGTCTTCCTGGCGCGGCTTGCCCACCACCGTTGCGGGCAAGATCGCGTCCCGACGGTGCAGCAGAGCGTCCGCTCGCAAGACGGGGAAGTCGTGCACTTCCGAGTAGTAGCCATAGTGATCCCCAAAGGGACCTTCGGGCTTGCGTTCGCTCGGCGAGATTGTGCCAACGATCGCGAACTCCGCTTCGCTGACCAAGGGCAAAGGTCCGACGGGGTTCTTCGAAAGGGGCAGCCTGCCACCGATCATCAAACTCGTGAGCAAAAGCTCCGGCACGTTCTCGGGCAGGGGAGCGATGGCGGAGAGCGTCAAAGCGGGCGGTCCACCCACCAGCAAGTTGACCGGTAGATCTTCCTGGCGCTCGGCAGCGGCGGCCAGGTGAAAGCCCGCTCCCCGGTGGATTTGAATGTGCGCCCCACAGGATCTGTCGTCATAAATCTGGGCACGGTACATGCCTAAGTTGTGCCCGCCGGTCTCGGGGTGCTCGGTGTAGACCAGCGGCAAGGTGATGAAAGGTCCTCCATCCCTTTGCCATGTCTTGAGCGCGGGCAGGCGCGTGAGTTTTGGATCGCGTTGCACGTGATCCAGGATGGGCCCGCGCATCGAACGTCGCATTCCCACCTTGGCGAGGGAGCCGAACAGTCCGCGCTTCTGCCACAGACCGCTGACGCTTGGCGGCATGAGCTCTTCCGGAAGCTTGGCCACCTGCGCGATGACCTCCCCGGGCCGTGACCCAAACGCCAGGTCCACGCGCCGCTTGGTGCCGTAGAGGTTGGTGACCAGGGGAAAGTCCGCCCCCTCGACATTCTTGAAGAGCAGGGCGGGACCACCAGCGGCGATGACCCTGCGGTGGATCTCGGCGATCTCGAGGTCCGACGAGACCCGCGCATCGATCTGCACAAGCTCCCGATTCTCGCGCAGGGTGTCGAGGAACTGGCGGAGGTTGCGGGGGGCTACTTGGGCCAATTCGTTGCCTTTCATCGACGACAGATGCTTGGTCTCGTGGAGGGCTTGCGCTCGGGCCTGAGTCGGCCCGGGGGAGCGCGTCGCTCGCTTACTTGTTCAGGATCATGACGGAGGAAGCGTTGAACTCATAGGGATCGGCGCGAATGTCGAGCTTGGTGCCCGCTTCTTCTTCCATGTGCGCGCGGTCGTCCTCGGTCAACTCCTTCGGGTAGAAGGAGCCTTGGATCACGACTCGCTTGCCGATGGCTTCCATCGGAAACGTGTACTGACCGCCGCAGCCGGTCTCCCAGCGCACCAGAGCGGTCTTGCCCTCGTCCTCGATCTGCATCCAGCAGCCGGCTTTCTTGCAGACGCTGACGACCTTGGCTTCGACCAAGACGGTGCGGTTGAAGAAGTTCGCGGGGGTCGCGTCGACCACGGAGAAGTTGTAGATCGCGTCTGCCTCCATCGTCTCTCCAATGGGGGTTCCGGCGGGCAATTCGTAGCTAGCGCAGGCGGCGAGGAAGCTCAAAAGCAGGACGGATAGGGTGCTCAGGGTGCGTTTCATGGCAGTCGATGAGGATTGTGCTGTGGACGGTCGATTGGTGGAAAGCAAGATACGGGGTAATGGCCGATAGGGACTAGCGGCTACAGCAGAGAACTCGGAATCAGCGAAACTAGGGGCCGCTGGGCCTGTTTCGCCCCGTCCCCCGCGCACTGGAAACACCGAACGAAGAGAACCAAATGAAGCTATACAGCCTACTCGTCTGGGGCCTTGTCGCCCCCCTGCAGCCCACCGGAGAACCCCTCGTGGGGTCCACTGCTGTGGAGGCAAGTTCCCTCGTCCAAGAGACCCGCATTCCGTGGACCGCTGAGACGGTCGAGCACCTCTTCAATCGCGCCGGTTTTGGGGCGCGGCCCAAGGAAATCGAGCGTGCCCTGCGCATGGCTCCGGAGGAGGTTGTGGAGAATCTGCTGAAGGGCGGTCGCTTCGTGGAGCCTCCGTACTACGAGCAGGGCAGCATGCAGGACTACGATTTGCCCGAGGGTGTGAGCCGCCAGGAACAGCGCCGCGCCAAAGCAATTCGCAGCAAGAACGATCGTGCGCAGCTGAAGCTCTACACCGAATGGTGGATCGACCGAATGGTGGAGGGTGACGATCCCTTACGCGATCGCATGACGCTCTTTTGGCATGGCTTGTTCGCCACGGCTCACTCGACGGTCAAGCGCTCCTACGACATGATCGAGCAGCATCGCAAGCTGCGGAAGGGTGCTCTGGGCAACTACGGCGAGCTGTTGAACGGGATCGTCAAAGATCCCGCGATGATCCTGTACTTGGACAACGACAAGAACAAGAAGAGTGCTCCCAACGAGAACTTAGCTCGCGAACTGATGGAACTCTTCAGCCTCGGGGAAGGCCAGTACACGGAGCAGGACATCAAGGAAGTGGCCCGGGCGTTGACGGGCGAGTTCCGGGACAAGCTGGGGAACTATCGTTTCTCGAAGAAGGATCATGACGGGGGCACCAAGGTCATTCTTGGTGAGCGGGGCAAATTCAAGGCCCGTGAGGTGGTGGGCATTCTGCTGCGCCAGACCGCTTGCTCGCGCTACATCGCCGGCCGCCTGCTAATCTACTTTGAAGGGGTCAAGCCCGACGAGTTGCGGCTCACGGAGTACGCCGGCTTCCTGGCGCGCAGCAAGTACGAGCTGAAGCCGTTCCTGAACAAGCTGCTGCTCGACCCACGCTTCTACCGCGAGGAAGCTCTGGCTGCTCGGGTGGCGAGCCCCGTCGACTACTTCGTCGGCTCCACCCGCCGGCTTGACTTGGACTTGGATTCTCAGTTCTTGTACTTGGCCGCTGCGGACTTGGGCCAGGAGCTGTTCGATCCACCCAGCGTGAAAGGTTGGGACGAAGGCGAAGCCTGGATTCACACGGGGTCGCTGCTTGGTCGCGGCAACACGATGGGGTTGATGCTTGGCACGATTCACTTGGAGGACACCTTCCTGCCCTTGGGCGAAGAGGTGGACCCGCTTGCCGAGCGAGGCCCTGCGCGCAAGCCCGAGCCGAGAGGTTCCCGGGAGGCTTCCATGGAGGACGACATGCAGGACTCGATGGAGGACAGCATGGGGGACTCGATGGGAGAGACCATGGAGGACGGCGACAGCATGCAGTCGACCTCCGAGGCGATGGCCACCCGCACCAAGATTCCCAAAGAGTTCGCCGAGCTCGTGCGCGCCCTCGGCAAGTCCTATCGACCGAGCTTGAACCTGAGTCATCGCTTGAACCGAGCGAAGATCGCTACGGACCTGCAGGTCGTCGAGGTGATGCTGGACAGCCTGCTCGCGATCACGCCACCGGCCGACACCCACCAGCGTGTCTTGACCTACTTCACTGGCGAGCGCGTTGCCGCCGGTCTTACCGAGGACGCGTTCCTCTCTCAGCCCGAAGTCGCCGAGGACATCTTGCGACGCCTGGCCCACTTGATCCTCAGCCTGCCCGAAGCTCAGCTGCTCTAAAGCGGAGAACAGAACCATGAACCGTCGATCCTTTCTTTCGAGTGGCCTGGCTATGGTTGGAGGCTCGCGCCTCCTCAGCGCCGGAACCCGCCCTTGGCCTTTCGCACAATCTTCCAACGAGCGAACCCTGGTCGTCCTAGAACTCCGCGGTGGCAACGATGGCTTGTCGACGCTCGTGCCCTACGGGGACGACGAGTACTACAAACTGCGCAAGGGCACGGCCTGGAAGCCGGAGACTTTGCACAAGGTCGATGAGTATCGCGGTTTCCACAAGGATCTCACCGAAGTCTCCAAACGCTTCAACAAGGGCGAGGTTGCAGTCTTTCAAGGCATCGGCTATCCGAACCCGAACAAGTCGCACTTCAAGTCCCGGGAGATCTGGCACACAGCTGACCTGCGCGGGCGCGCTGGCAACGATGGCTGGCTCGGCCGTCTCTGCGAGCAGCGCTTTCCCGATTCGACCTTGCCGGAGCTCTCGATTCACATTGGGAATGAGGAGCCCTACTCCCTGCAGTCATCGACCCATCCGCCGGTGATCTTCCGCTCCCCGGACACCTACCGTTGGCTTGGGGACGGGGACGCAGAGGCCAGCCTCGACGCCACGGAACGCGGCGGCAAGGGGTCGACCCTCGACCGTTTGCGGCGCGTGATGACCAATGCCAAGAGCTCCTCCGCGCGGATCCTCGATGTGCTCCAGCGCTACGAAACCCCCGTTGAGTACCCGACCCACGAGTCCTCGCGAAGCATGCGGGCCGCCGCGGCGCTGATTCACGCAGGGATGGGTAGCCGCGTGATCTCTGCGACCTTCCGAGGCTTTGACACTCATGCGGATCAGCGCTTTGATCACAGCAATGCCCTGGGGATCTTGGACAACGCGCTTCAAGGCTTCCTTGCGGATTTGGAGCGTTCCCAGGCGGGCCGCGAGACCCTGGTGCTCGTGACCTCCGAGTTCGGTCGCCGGGCCCAGGAGAACGGATCGCGCGGGACGGATCACGGCAAGGCCGGCGTGGCCTTGGCCCTCGGAACCCCCGTCAAAGGTGGGTTATTCGGCGAGCACCCGTCGCTCACGGAACTCGACAACGGCGACCTTGCCTACAACTTGGACTTCCGCCGCTTGTACGCGACCGCCTTGGAATGGATGGGAGCGGACGCTGCAGGGATCCTCGGGGCGAAATACGATTCCTTACCTTTCGTCTAGCTCGAGGGAGATCCTTGCCGGACTCGAGCCGGTGCGCGCACGAATCAGATGGAGGAACACGCTCCGCAGGATTTCAGAAGGTCTGCGGAGCGTTCCAATTCTGGTTCGGAACTGATTAGACTTGGGCGACGAGTTAGGACACGAAGCGTGCCATGAACATCGCCCTACCCATCGGAACCAGTCTTCTGCTAGCGATCATCCCCTGCATGCCGCAGGGGGACGAGGTCGATTTGTTCGACCTTCCCTTCGAAGAGTTGTTCGCCGTTCGCGTGGTGACCGCTCCTTCGCTGATCGAAGCCACGGTGCTCGACGCTGGGGCCTCCGTGACGGTGGTCGAGCGCGAGGTTTGGCAGCGCTTCGGTGCCCAGCGTACATTGGATGCGTTGCGGGGAATTCCAGGGGTTTATGTGACGGACTCCTACGGAGGAACTCAGGTACCTACCTTCCGGGGATTCTCCAGCACGGTTGGATTCAATGGCTACGCGATGTTGCTCGATGGGGTTCCCCTCAACGTTTACGGTCTGGGGTCGCCGGCCTGGTCGAGCCCTGACGTTGCGCTCGAAACTTTGGACTCCATCGAGGTCGTGCGCGGGCCCGGCTCGTCCATCTACGGGTCCGATGCTTTTGGCGGTGTGGTTGCCCTCAAGAGTTTCTCACCTGACCAAGACGTCATCGAGTCGCGCGTGGAGGCCGGATCCTTCGGCTATCACTCCGAAAGCTTTCGGGTCAGTCACGGGCTGGACGATGACTGGCGTCTGACCTTCGTCGGATCGAACCGGCGAGTCTCGGATGCCTCCCAGGCGTTTCGGTACACCGATAGCGGGAGCGCACTTCCCGTTGACTCGGAAGCTGCACGAGAGACCGACTCTTGGAACACGATGGCCAAGCTACGTCACCAGGGGACCGAGCTGGCTTGGCACCACATGAGCTACGACGGGAGTGGTTTTCCGGGGTACGCGGAGTCGGTCGCGGCCGGCTTCCTAAACGGAACTCAGTCGGACTTTCACGCAAGTCAGGACCTGTTTCGGATCTCCAATGAACATCAACTGACGAAGGACCTCATCCTCGTCACGCGCGCCTGGTTTCTCGACGTGGATAGCGTGACGTCTCGGCCAGTGAACGCCACCGGGCCGATTACCCCGAGCACGGTTCAGGTGGCCGGCGAGGTCTACGAAGATCGCCGAGCTGGCGCCCAGGTGCAGATCAAGAAGCCCTTCAAGAACTCGAACTTGCAGTTCGTCGGGGGCCTGGGCTACGACTGGATGAGCAACGATTTCAGCGGGAATGGCCTGCTGCCCGCTGCTGCGCTGCCGGCTTCCGGTGAAGAGCGCAGCATCCTCAATGGTTTCGGGCAATTCGACTTGGCCACTGACGAGCGCTCCTGGCATTTCCTCTTTGGGGGCCGCTACGACTACTACTCAGACTTTGGCGCGCACGTCAGCCCGCGCCTGGGTGTCGTCCACCACCCAACTCCCAGCTCCGCGCTCAAGCTGCTCTACGGCAACGCGTTCAGGGCTCCCTCGACCACGGAACAAAGTTCGATCCCGGGTATCGTTATCGGCGGTGGAGATGACTTGAAGCCAGAGAAGGTGGACACGTACGAGCTGATCTGGCTGCAACATGCCGAGCGTTCCAGCTACGGACTCACCGCCTTCTTTGGTCAACTCAAGGATGGCATCCGGGGGATTCCAACCGGCGGGACACCCGCACGCAGATGGGGCAACGCCGCCGAGGCGGAGTCCATCGGGATCGAACTGCAAGGCGAGTATCAGTGGGATCATTGGCGCGTGGCCGCGAACTACACCTGGGCGGAGGCCAAGATCACCGAGCCAGCGGAGGACGAGGTTTTCTATCAGTCGTTCCCCAACGAGATGCTCAACCTCTTCACGGACTGGCGAGACGCGGATTTGGGGCTGACGGTCTCCATGCTGAATGTGGTCTATGACGGATTCACTTCGGCGCAATTCCCGGGGGTAGGCAGCTACCTCAACAACACAGAGCTCGGAACGTACTGGCGCACAGACCTGTACGTTGGTCGGCAGTTCGAAGCAGGTGGCGGAAACCTCGAGGCCTTCTTCCGGGTTGTGAACCTACTCGACCGGGAGGACTACCTAGCGAGTCCGATTGGCCTCGAGGAGGGTGTGCAAGAGCTCGGACTCTCTCTCGTGATCGGATTGCAGGGCTCGTTCTAGCTTGCTCAACAGCCAGCTAGGCGCGCAGCCGCTTGCGACTAAGCCGCGAGAATGATCGTGTGCAGCCTGGTGATCGCCGCCCGATCGAGCTCCAACTGAAAGCGCGCATAGGCGTCCCCAAATTCAGCCCAGCAGTAGTCGGACCAACGCTGGTCGAGCACCAGCTCTTTGCGCGGCCCCGGCGTCTGGAACCCGTAGGGCCACTCGATGACCTCCTCTTCCCCGATCACCCAACGCTTGGGCATGGCGAGGTCGATCGGTCCGCGCTCTGCAGGCAATCCGATGTCATCGCAAACCTCACGGTGAATGGCCGTCTCGATCTGCTCGTGAAAACCGATCTCGCCATCGAGCACGCCCCAGGTGGGATTCAGCCCGAGGGCCTTGCGTAGCAGCAGGTAGTGGGGCTTCCCGTGTTGGAGGCGATAGACAAAGACCTTGATGCGGTGGTGAAGTTCAGTCATAGGAATGGATGCATACGTCCAATAACGGGGGGCCATGCGTTGCGGCCCCGTCCTCTTTTATCGGACAGAAATGAGTGGAGATAAGAGGAGAACCGCAATGAGCCCTAGGTACCCTGTGCCCATGGGCAAAGATCGCTTGGACGCGGCGCTGGAGGAGCTAGATACGCTCATCAATTGGGAGCGCAAGGACCGTTCTGGGGGCATGGAACGCACTCTGGAGCCCATCCATGCGCTGCTCGGCCGGTTGGGAGACCCTCAGAAAGCCTGGAACGGAGTTCTCGTCGCCGGCACCAAGGGCAAGGGCTCCGTTTGCGCCTTGATCGCGGCCGGAATGGCCCGGGCTGGGCTCTCGGTCGGGGTTTATGCCTCGCCCCACGTGGAGCGGGTGACGGAGCGCGTGCGCGTGGACGGGGAGGAAGTGCAGGAGGACGACTTGGCGGCCGCTCTCGAGCAGGCCCTGGCCGCCCGCAAGACCGGAATCGAAGCCGGGGACGCCTCCGGAGAGGCCACCTGGTTTGACCTGATGACCGCCGCCGCGTTCCTGATTTTCCGGGACCATGGGGTTGATTGGGCGGTCGTTGAGGTGGGGATAGGCGGTCGTTTGGACTCCACCCGCGCCGTGGAGGCCCCGGTCAGTGTGGTCACCAATGTGGAGCTGGAGCACGTCAGCACCCTGGGCTCCACCCGAGCGGCCATCGCCGGCGAGAAGGGCGCAGTGATTTCGACCTCTGGCACCCTGGTGACAGGGATACAGAGTGAAGATGAGGAGCCCTTCACTGTTCTTGAAGCCCTCGCCCAGGCCGCCGGCGGAAAGCTGATCAGCGTGCCGCAGAAGGGGACGATCGCGGAGCGCAACCTGGCGATCGCCGAGACGGTGCTCAATGTTCTTGGGAGCCTGAGCGCCACCTACCCGGAATGTGAGGGCCTTTGGCGCTCTTGCTTGGATGACGAAGCGGTCCTCGCCGCCGGACTTCCGGGTCGCATGGAGCGTTTTCTCGTGCGCGGCGTGCCGGTCGTCCTCGACAGCGGCCACGTGGCGGCCAGCGCGACTTTGGTGCTCGACGAGCTCGAACGAGACCCGGATCTCGGGCGCCGGCCGAAGCTAATCGTCGCGCTTGGTGTCGAAAAAGACGCTAGATCCGTGATGAATGCCTTCACCGGGCGCGTCGCGAGATGCCTGTGCACCACGGCTCCGGAGGGTCGCTTGTTGGGGGAGCAAGATCTGGCCCAAGCCGCCTTCGAAGCGGATCTCGATCCAGAAGCCTGGAATGACCCGAGAGAAGCCTTGGGAGAAGCCATCGCGGATGCCGAAGATGGGGGCGGTTGGATCCTGGTATTTGGATCCTTCTACTTGTCTGCTGTGCTCCGCGACGAGCTTGTCATGGCTGCTTCACCTGACTCTGACCCCATCGACCGTTGACCATCGTTTCGGATCTACTGCTCACGGACTCCTTCCTGATCAAAGGGAACGTCGAGAACAAGTACACACGCCTCAGCCAAATCCTGGACGAGAACCGCAAGTACTTCCTGCGCGTGCGCGACGCGACCCTCGTGGACCTCAAGAGCTGCGAGCGGATTCAGACCCCGCTCTTGCAGGTCAACATGGACGAAATCCTTTTGGCCCACGAGTTCCTCGACGAAGCGGGGGATCACCACATGCGTGCGATCACTCCGGAGGCTGAGCTGCATCGCATCCGGGTTTTCTATACGGGGATGCTGAACATCGAGCTCGCAGGCTATGCCCGTCCGGGTGCCTACGAAGCCGACGATCATCTCTCACGGCGTTTCTTCGTGATGCAGAAGCCTCAGATTCGCGGCTTCAAGGATCACGACGACCAGGATCTGAAGCTGCTCAACAACCTGGGTTACGCGATCCTGAACAAGGTGCGTCTGTCGTACATCTACGACTTCAATTAGGTCGCTGAATTCATTCGTGAGCCGGTGAGGTTGTTGCTGGGGCCGCTGCCTACCAACTTGGCTTGGCCCGCATAGAATGGCTGCGATGAGCGAGCCTCTCCTGGACGACGGTGAAAACGCATGGCCCTTGGATCGACCTAGGAAAGTCGGGCGCGGGCCTGCGCACTATCTGATCCTGCTCGGGCTTTGCATCTCGAGCGCGGCGATTGTGTTGTTCGCGATTCTGTTGGAGCCCGACCCGCGCGGCTTCGGAACTCACGAGCAGCTGGGGTTCGAGCCCTGCGAGATGTTGCAATCGACGGGCGTGCCCTGCCCGGCCTGCGGAATCACGACGGCGGTGACGCTCGCGGCCCAAGGGGATGTTTGGTTGGCGCTGCGCACCCAACCGATGGGACCGCTCTTGGTGATCTTGGTCCCCGTGCTGACGGCGTCCGCTTTGCTTGCGCACCTGCGCGGAGAGGATGTCTATCGCCGCTATCGCCAGCGCAAGCTTCCTTGGTTGCGCGCGTGCTTGCTCGTGAGCCTGGCGTCCTGGGCCTATCGGGCCTGGGTTTAAACTCAGGGCGGACTAAGCCTCATCCGGCGCGTCGGGATCGTACTCGTCGATGATGTCTTCCTCGGCACCAAACTCATCCGGGGCCGCTTCCACGAGCATCTCCAAGTAGCTCATGTAACGCGTCTCCGGCACGAACCCTTCTTCCAGGGCGTCGAGCACTCCGCACTCCGGCTCATGATCGTGGGTGCAGTTGGGGTACTTGCACTTCGATTGATAGCGCACGAACTCCGGGAACAACCCGCGAATGTCCGCCTTCTTGACCCCGTGCAAACGGAAGACGCGGATGCCGGGGGTGTCGATCACCCAACCGCCCAGGTCCAAGTGCAAGAGGCGCGAGAAGGTCGTGGTGTGGCGGCCCTGCTCCCAATGGGAACTGATCTTGCCGACCTTCAAGTTGAGCCCGGGCTGAATCTGGTTGAGGCTGGTGGACTTGCCCGCACCCGAGGGGCCGTAAAGCACGGAGACCTTGCCCTTCAAGACCTCTTCGAGTTCGTCCATCCCGCGCCCGTCGGTGGCGCAGGTCTCGAGGATCTTGACCGGGACCGCTTCGTAGGTCGCGCGCACCTCGGCCAAGATGTTCTTCTTGTCCAGGTCGATCTTGTTGAGCACCAGGATCGGCTCGATGTCGTTCCACTCGCAGGCGGCGAGGATGCGGTCGGTGCGGTTGCTGGAGAAGCGCGGCTTGTTGATCGAGGAGAAGATCAAGACCTGGTCCGCGTTCGCCACCAGCACCTGCTCGCGCGGGTCGTGGGAGGAGGCGGTGCGCGAGAGGGAGTTCGTGCGCGGCAGGACCTCGTGCAAGGAAGCGGGTTCCGTTTCGTCGTTGATCATGACCCAGTCGCCAACGGCCACCGGGTTCTTGGCTTTCAGACCCTCAAACAGCAACCCGCGGGGAGCGGCCTGCAGAATCCGGCCCTCCAACTCAACGTGGCACACTTTCGCGTCCACTCGCACCACGCGGCCCTTCTTCAAATCTCCCATGGACAACTTGTACCCGGGCCGGGGGAATCGGCCAAGGCGCGGGGCGTCCTTCCTTGCGGATCCGGGGTCCGCTCGCGAATTCGAAGGAGCTCCCCCATCCCAAAGCCGCGCACGGAGTCCAACTGCTTTGGGCCCGATCCCGAATCGGCCGAAACTCCGACTTGGACCATCGGTTCCAATCTCAAACCATGCTCGCAACGCAAGAGTCATTGAATCCACCCGCGGCAGGCCGTCCATCTCCACGAACCCATGAGGCCTTCACCTCTGGTGATCATGTGGATGGACGTACTCGGGCAATCTTCTGTGGGAGCTACTAGCCTCTCCCTCTGAATCGGAATCATGGTCCCTAGAGGCCCGGCCCAACCCCCCCCGCTCCGGTTGTCGGGAGAGAGCCGTCAGCCGATGGGTTTCAAGTTTAGAGACTGCCTCCCCGGTCTTCGGGAGTTGTTGGATTGGAACATCAGTTTGTCCCTCTTCAGCCTGCTCGGGATTCTATTCTTCGGACTTGGGTTGCTGGGGCTTGCTCCTTTTGTCACGGCTGCCGTGATGTTGAGCCAAGCGCTGAATCAACTCGCGGGCTCGACTTCCCCACGCAAAGGCAGACTCGCAACTGCGGGCTTTCTGTCTTACCTGCTCTTGTGCTTGCTGGTCCAGTGGGGGACGACCACTGTCGTGGATCGATCTTTGATTGCGTTCAGTAGCGGCGAGTCGCGAGCTATCGAGAGGAGCAAGTTCCAGCTTGGACTGTGCAGACCCTTCCTAAGTTCCGATGAACTTGCCAGTCGCTACTGGTCCGAACGGGACGATGGAGTGCGCCGAAGCATGTCGAAGGCATACGAGGCTCTTACCGGGGGTGGGGATGTCGAGAAGCGCATATGGGTGCTCCGGGACTAGCGCTCGATCCTAGATTCTGTTCCCCGAGGTCAGAGGCCCGCTGCTCCGGCCGTGCTCGCTGGTGCCTGGGGGTACATTCACTGATTGATGCTCTTGCGCGAAAATAGGATGCCGAGACGGTCACTCCTTGCTCCCCCTCTCGCATTTGAAGCTAGGATTGGCGCGCCAATACCCATCCCTGGTTCCCAACACACCGCAGCTCATGAGACTCCTTTCCCTCGCCACTGTTCTCGCTCTTGCCCCAGCACTCTTCGGACGGGGTGGGGAAACGTACTCCTGGCCCCAGTGGGACGGGCCGAAGCGTAGCGGGACCTCGACGGAGAGCGATTGGAACTCTGAGGGCAAGGAGAAGGATCTCTGGCGCGTTGAAACCGGCCTCGGTTACTCGACCGTTTCGATCAGTGATGGTCGCTTGTTCACCATGGGGTACGACGTCGAGAAGGGGCTGGATTCGGTTTGGTGTTTGGACCCGATGAGCGGTGAGGTCAAGTGGCAACACAGCTACCCCAGCAAGATCTGGAACCAGGCCCATGAGGGCGGGACGGTGAACACGCCATCGATTGACGGCGATGTGATCTACTCCTTGAACCGCGAGGGCAACCTCTTCTGCCTGAAGGCGGCGACGGGCGAAGTGGTTTGGCACAACGCCTTGATGGAGGAGGACAACATGCACGAGTTGGAGATTCCCACATGGGGCTTCAGCGCTTCTCCGCTGCTCGTGGGGGATGACCTGATCTTGAACTGCGGGCGCATCCTCTCGATCGACAAGGAGTCCGGGGACGTTCTCTGGCGTTCCAAGGACTACGGGCACGCATACGGGACGCCGCTGGCCTTTGAGCAGGACGGCAAGCCGCTCATCGCCGTCTTGAACGGGTTCGGCGTCGCAGTCGTTAACCAAGAAGATGGCAGCGAAGTCTGCACCAAAGAGTTCGCGGGCAAGTCCCTCGGGATCAACGCCGCAACCCCGGTCTTGATCGACGGCTCCATCTTCGTGTGCACCAGGACCTTGCCGTCCGCAGCGCGCTTGCGCATCGAAGAAGGCAAGCTCGTGACCGAATGGGAAAACCGCGAGATGGTCACTTCCTTCTCGGGCTGCGTGCTCGTGGAAGGATTCCTCTATGGCTTCGACGGCGAGGTTTTGAAGTGCGTCGACGAAGCGGGCGAACGAGCATGGATGGAACGCGGCATCGGCAACGGTGCGGTCCTCGCTGCGGGCGATCGCCTGATCGTGATGGGCGGAACCGGGGAGTTGATCGTGACCAAGGCGACGGAAACGAAATACGACGAGCTCTCGAAGGTCAAGCTTTTCGACGAGGGCAACTACTGGACGAAGCCCATTCTCGTCAACGGCATCATTTACTGCCGCAGCAGCAAGGGCACCCTGGTCGCCCGGGATCACCGCGAGTAACCCATGAAGCCCGGGCTGGTGCAAAGGGGCCTGGGATGTCGACAGCCCGCGCACCCCGTTGAATACCTGGCGGAGGATTTGATGGACCCCTGGGGCTCTATCCAGTCAATCGGCCGGGTATAAAGGGGCGATGGAAGATGCGACTGTGATCCGGTCCAAGACGAATGCCCTGCTCAAGCGCGTCGGCTCCGCTGTCGCGGGCAAGGAACGTGGTGTCGTGGTGTTGGAGGGCCGGCGCCTGGTGGACGACGCCCTCGCGGCGGGCTGGACCATGGAAGCCATTCTGTTCGAGGAAGGGCAAGAGCAGCGCGCGAATGAACTCCTGCAGGCCGGGCTGCCGGTGCGTTTGGTTCAACCTGAACTCCTAGGTCGTGTCAGCGGATTGCGCACAAGCCCCGGGTGTTTGGCCCTCGCTGAACAGCCAAGCGCGCGTTCCCTTCGTGAACTCAACACAAGAGATGCCCCCCGCTTGCTGGTCATCGCTGGCCTGCAAGACCCCGGCAACCTCGGCGCCCTCGCGCGCTCCGCGGAAGCGGCCGGGTTTGACGCTCTGGTGATCGTCGCCGGTGGTGCGCGACCCTTCGGTTCTAAAGCTCTGCGCGGATCCATGGGCAGCCTCCTGCGCTTGCCGGTCGTGCTCGCCGAAAGCGCCGAGCAGGTGGCCACGCACCTCAAGGAGTCTGGCCATCGCCAAGTTTGCGCTGCCACACGTGGGGGAACCGATTGGCGCTCGTTCAATTGGAGCGCGCCTCTCGCGATCTGGGTCGGCGGCGAGTCAGGGCTCGAACCTGACGTGATGAAAGACTTTGAAGGAGTCACCATCTCCATGGCCGGCAAGGTCGAGTCCTTGAACATCACCGTGGCGACCTCGCTCTTGCTCTTCAGCGCCGGAGCCAACTGATGGCTTCCAACCTCTTCGGCGACTTGGACGGACCCTCGGCCGATCCCTTGACTGCCGCGCTGCCCGACGCGCCACTCGCGGATCGCATGCGGCCGCGGAGCTTGGACGAGTACGTTGGCCAATCCCAATTGGTCGGTCCCGGCAAGGTGTTGTGGTCGCTCTTGGAAGGCGGACTGACTCAAAGCTTGATCCTTTGGGGTCCACCGGGCACCGGGAAGACAACGCTGGCTCGGCTGATCGCCGCACGCACCGAGCTGCCCTTCGTGCCGTTCTCCGCGGTGATGTCCGGGGTGAAGGAGCTGCGCGTGGCCATGGCCAAGGCGGAAGAACGTCGCGCGCGAACGGGGGGACGCAGCCTGCTGTTCGTAGACGAAATCCATCGTTTCAACAAGGCCCAACAGGACGCCTTCCTGCCTTACGTGGAGCGGGGTGACATCCTGTTGATCGGCGCGACGACGGAGAATCCTTCCTTCGAGATCATCTCCGCCTTGCTGTCCCGCGTTCGCACCTTGGTGCTCGAGCCTCTTTCGGTGGAAGATCTCGTGGTGCTCTTGCGCCGGGCCTTGGAGGACGAAGAGCGCGGGCTCGCGCGGGCCTTTGAAGCTTCCGACGATGTGTTGATGCAGATCGCCAACGCCTGCGACGGAGACGCGCGCCGCTCCCTGACCGCGCTTGAAACCGGCGCGGCCATCTTGAAGTCAGGCGCGACTCTCGAGTCCGAGGGCGTCGCCGAGGTCCTGCAACGCAAGGTCTTGCACTACGACAAAACCGGCGAGGAACACTTCAACTTGGTCTCCGCCCTGCACAAGAGCATCCGAAACTCAGACGAGAACGCGACCCTCTACTGGATCGCGCGCATGATGGAGGCGGGCGAGGATGGCAAGTACATCAGCCGGCGTTTGATTCGCATGGCGAGCGAGGACATCGGCCTTGCGGATCCCTTCGCCCTGCGCATGGCCCTCGATGCGTCGGAGGCCTTTCATCAGCTAGGTTATCCCGAGGGGAAACTGGCCCTGGCCCAGTGCGCGGTCTACCTGGCGCGCGCTCCAAAATCGAACGCGATCTACGTGGCCTATGGCAACGCCGAGCGCGACGTGGCGGAAACCGCCGCCCAGCCGGTGCCCCTGCATTTGCGCAACGCGAGCACCCAACTGATGAAGGAAACGGGTTACGGGGAGGGCTATCGCTACGCTCACGACGACCCTTCCGCGGCCGAAGAGATGACTTGTTTACCGCCGAACTTGGCCGGGAAACGCTATTTCAAGCGCGTCCAGCGCAAGAAACCCGAATAGGTGCCGAATTCGGGCGAGAATTGCTTGTTTCGCGGATTGGCCGGATCTACAAGAAGCGAGTTCGCTTTTGCGAACGACCTCGAAACCCGCCCAATTCGCCACTTCGGCGCCTTTGAGTAGGAATTGAGATCCGTACGCCAACAGCAGTCAGAATTTGCGGCTTGCCGCAGGGTCTGGCTGTGTTCGTTTGTCAGGCGCGCGAGCTCGCCGCTATCGAACACTGGGGGCGAGCGACTACTTGCGGGTAAGCACTGAGTCCAACTTGCCTGTCTCATCGAGCCGCTTGCGTTCACCAGACATGATTACTTCGTCTGTTTCGGCTCCGGCTTCGGCTTGTTGAGTTTGTGTACCGCTTTCTTGACGAGTGCCCACGTCGTGGTTTTGGGATCAATCAGCTCAAAGTGACCAGCCTCGGGGGCCATGACGACCTCGGCGGTCTCATCTCCTGCGAGCTTTGCATCCTTAAGGTATGCCTCGCCGTTCCAGCTCCAGTCGGCGTCCCGCTTTCCCAGCATGAGAATCTGAGGAACACCGAGGGGCGCGAGGCGCGATGGCATCGCGTGGTCGTAGCGCTCGGGAAACATCTCGGCGGAGCCGCCCAGAAGCTTTTCGACCACGTTGCCGCAAACGCCGCGTTTGTGGAGTTCGTCAAGCTGGCTCGCGGGTGCGAGGGCGAGTACAGCGGAGACGCGCAAGGGCTTCGCTGCGTGGAGTGCACTGCTTGCTGGCAACTTGTGGCGTCCCGCCAGCCAGAGGGCGAGGTGGCCGCCGGCCGAGTGACCAGATGCGATCACATGATCGAGGTCGAGCTTGTGTTCGACGGCGAGTGTACGCAAGTGGTCAGCGCCACGCCCCACGTCAAGGAAAGTGCCAGGCCAACCGCCGCCCGCGTCGCCGACCCGGCGGTATTCGATATTCCAGACGGCAAAGCCTTCCTTGCTCAGGGCACCGGCGAGGGCGCGTGTGTGCGGCAGGTCGTATTCCGCCAGCCAACAGCCGCCGTGTATGAAGACCACGACCGGATGCGGTCCGGCGCCGTCAGGGAGTGTGAGTTCGCCGTATTGCAGTGGCTCCTCCCCGTACGAAATCTTGATGCCAGCCGGCGACTTGGCGAGTTCGTCCAGCATAGCCCGCGTGTCTTGCGCAAAGCTTGGTGGCGCCATCAGCATGGTGCCTCCAAGAACAAGGCACGATAAGGTGAAGTGCTTTTTCATCACGTATTCCTCCAGTTGATTGAGCCATTGCTCCGTTTCGCTGAGACGTTTCGTAGAGCGCTAGATATCTCGCGATCAAATGGTGATCGGACAAATCGACGCAGTCTTGATGGGCTTGACAATCCCCGGCGGGATGAGCGGTAGGGCGGCGATGGATGGCTCGGGACGCCGGGATCCTGAGGCGCTAAGAGTTGTCGTCGATGGCTACAGTAGAGATCGAGTCATGCCTCGGAACCGCGAAACAGTTTTTTTCGCCTCTCTCACAGAGCCCTCTGGCATCACGCTGGGGATGCCTCACAGCTGATTCGACGAGGTTGCGACGAGCATTCTTGCAAGAGGAGGAGTTGTCCTCCGAATTCGCAAGGGTCAGTGCGGGGGGGCTCCGGCCCGGATCAGCCCCCAGGGTCCTCCTAGGGAACACGGGGCGGCCAGTGTTCGAGCAGCTCCTGGAGGCTCGCCCCCTAGCGCTCACCGTCGAACAACGTGATGTCCGCTCGCAGCTTGTCGCTGAGGCAGCTCATGCGCTGGGATTGGGTCGTGTTCTCCGTGGCCATTTGGAGCGCACGCCGGGAACCCACCAGGACGACCAGGCTGCGCGCCCGGGTGATCGCGGTGTAGATCAAGTTGCGCTGCAACATCATGAAGTGTTGCGTGGCGAGCGGGATGACGACCACGGGAAACTCCGCGCCCTGGGAGCGGTGCACCGTGATGGCGAAGGCGGGACGCAAGTCCGAAATCTCGGTCAGGGTGTAGTCCACGTCGCGTTCCGGGTAGGTGACGGTCAGGCCGTTCTCCCGGGAGATGGAGGAGATGCGGCCCATGTCGCCGTTGAAGACTTCCTTCTCGTAGTCGTTCTTGGTGTGGATGACCCGGTCGCCCACGCGCCAGATGCGTTCGCCCCGGGTGATCTCGAGGCCTCCAGTTCCTTGAGCTTCGCGCAACCCGCGGTTGAGAGCATCGACTCCGCAAGGGCCGCGGTACATGGGGGCGATGACTTGCACGTCGGTGGTCCAGTCGAAGCCGAAGGTTTCGGGGATGCGTCGAGAGGCCACGTCGATCACGAGCTCCGCGCACTTCTCCACGTCTTCAGCGGGGAAGAAGTAGAAGTCGGACTGCTTGTCGCCCTTCTCCGGAAAACGCGGCGCTTCCCCGCGCAAGATGTGGTGCGCGTTCTCGATGATCAAGCTGCCCTGGGCTTGACGGTAGATGTGCTGCAGGCGGAAGAGCGGAATGCGCTGGGAGCGAATCATGTCCGACAACACGTTGCCCGCGCCGACCGAGGGCAACTGGTCCGGGTCGCCCACGAAGATCAAGCGCGCTGGAGGTTGCACGGCTTTCAGCAGGTGATGAGCCAAGATGACATCGAGCATCGAGATCTCGTCGACAATGATCAGGTCCTCCTCGAGCGGCTGCTGATCGTTGCGTTCGAATCCACCTTGGGCCGGATTCCATCCGAGCATGCGGTGGATGGTGGAAGCGTCGCGACCGGTGGCTTCCGATAGACGCTTCGCGGCTCGACCTGTGGGGGACGCGAGGGCGACGCTCGCGCCGGCGGCTTCGGCCAGGGAGACGATGAGTTGCACGATGGTGGTCTTGCCCACTCCGGGCCCGCCGGTCAAAAGTCCAACGGGGGTGGAGAGCAGACCGAGCACCGCTTCCCGTTGGCTCGGATGCAACTCGATCTTCGCGCGCTTTTCGGCCTCAGCGAGCTGGGCTTCCGTCGCCAGGGCTCGTGTGTCGCCGACACGTGCTAGGGTCGCGAGGTTGCGCGCTAGAGTCGCCTCGCAGTGCGCGAGGGCAGGCAGGGCCACCAGGGTCGACTGCTGCTCGTCCTCGGGACCCCCGACGCATTCGACGACGACCTCGCGCTTGGCCTCCAAGGCTTCCAAGGCGTCCTCGAGGGCCGTCTCGGAGATCGCGTTGGAAAGCAGTTTGGAAGCGCGGGCGAGGGCCTCGTCCCGGCGCTGGCAGGTGTGGCCGTCATCGGAAGCGTCCCGTAAACCCTGCATCAGCCCGGCCTTGGCGCGGCGCGGGTCGTCCACGGGGATGCCGAGAGCGCGCGCCACCCGATCGGCGGTGCCGAATCCGATGCCGAAAATGTCTCCCGCGAGGCGGTAGGGGTCCTCGCGAACCAGCTCCTCCGTGTGCAGCCCGAGCTTTTCGATAATCGTCGCCGCCTGCCAGGGTCCCATGCCGAGTCCGCGCAGGAAGGCCTGGGCCTTGTGGGAGCCGAGGGCGCTGCGCACGGTCTCCACTAGGCGTTCCGCCACTTCCGGGCGCAAACCTCGGATACCGTCGAGGCACTCGGGGCCCTCTCGCATCTGTTCGAGGGCATCGCTGCCGAGCTTCTTGACGATGCGCCCCGCCAACTTGTCGCCGATGCCGGAAAAGGCATCCGAGGCGAGATAGCGCACGAGCCCGGCCGTGTCCGTCGGGGTCAGGACCACGAATTCATCGAAGCTAAGTTGCTTGCCGTGGCTGCGGTGATCCTCCCATTTGCCGGCGATTTCCACCCGCAAGCCGGTAACGGGTCCGTGGGCCTTGCCCACCGCTGTGATCTTGGTGGGCCGGAAGAGCGATCCGTCGTCGAGCTCGTAACCGCTTTCTGGGGAGACCTTTAGGACGCTGTAGAGGCTGTCCTCGTCATGGTAGGTGACGCGCTCGATGGTTCCCCGCAGACGGACCTGGAGCGCTTGGCTGGATTCACGCGGCTCTTTTTGATCCCTTCCCACGGTCCCAGCATCGCAAGCCTTTCGAGGGAATTCCAGCGGGGGCTTCCCGCTGGCGGGCCGGAGCGCTATTCTGTTCGGCCCGTTTCGCACGCTGTTGTGGGGTCGCCAGCCGGCCTCATCCGAACAGCCGTTTCATCTACCAGCATCCATTTGCCACCGACTTCGCCAGGAACGACTCCTAGCGAAATCCATCGGCGGCAACGTCCGGCAGCGGTCTTCAACCACTGTCCCACCCGAGTACTAGAGTTTTGATCAAGGTCCAGGTTCGTCCGAACGAGTCCCTCGAGTCCGCGCTCCGTCGCTTCAAGCGTCAGTGCAATTACAGTGGTATCTTCCGCCTGTTCAAGGCGCATACCTGGCACGAGAAGCGCTCGGACAAGCGCCGCCGCGAACGTCGCGAGCGCCTGCGCACGGTTCTGAAAGCGGCCCGCCGCAACGACCCGAACTTCCGCGGCCGCAACGCGCGCTCCAACCGAGCCCGTCGCGCCCGTCGTGCGGTTCGTCGACCACCAGCACGCAGCGCTGAGGGTTCGAGTCGGCCCCGGGAAGAGGGCTCATCGAGCTCCGCTCCCTCCAAGACCTTCCTCTAGGCCTTTCGAGCGAAACGACTTGGCCGGGGGGAGATGACCTCCGACCTGTCTCCATGGAGACCATGGGTGAGCCCCATGTCGATGCGGATCGGCGTGGGGTTTCTCCGTGCCATTCGGGTCCGTTCAAAACGCGGTCCCAGCATCGTGGGGAGCACAGCCTGGCCCCAACCGTTCGTGGGACATCGGATTAGACTGAAGGACGGCAAACGACATGGGCATCTTCCCGACAGACCGCGACCTGAATCGCCCTCCCGAGCACGTGGAGTTGGAGGTGAGTGCGAGCACCTTTGGCTTGAAGTCCGAGGAGCTCAACATTCGCCTGGATGAGTTCCTGACGCGCCATTTGAAGTGGCGTTCGCGGTCCTCGATTCAGCGCTTGATCAAAGGTGGTTGGACCTACGTGGATCCGAGCCGGCCAGATTCCCCCAATGGCTCCGGCGAGTACATCAAGGAGAGCCGCCCGGGTCGCAAGCTCAAGGATGGGGGTCGGGTGAAGGTGGTGATCCCGCCGGACTCGCGTCTGCCGGTTCCCGAGGTGAGCACGGAGGAACTATCGATTCTGTATGAGGACGAAGACGTGCTGGCCGTGGACAAGCCGCCGCTTTTGCCCGTGCATCCCAGCGGCCGCCACCACTCGGACACTCTGATTCAGCGGGTGCATGCGCGCTATCAGGCCTCCCATTTGGAGCAGGGCATCGCGCCCCGGCTCTGCCACCGACTGGACCGCGAGACGAGTGGGGTCGTGCTGGTCGCCAAAAACCCGAGGGCGCACCGGCGCCTCGCCGGGCAGTTCGAGGACCGTGAGGTGGAGAAGGATTACCTGGCCATCGTCAGCGGAGTTCCCGAAGAGTCGTCCGGGGAAATTGGTCTGCCCATCGGCCCCGCTCTGTACAGCGATGTGCGCCTCAAGATGACGGTCACGGCCGAGGGCCTACCCTGCAAGACCGACTGGCAAGTGCTTTCTACTCACGGCAATTGCAGCCTTTTGAAGCTGCGCATTCACACCGGCCGCCAGCACCAGATCCGAGTTCACCTCTCGGCGATCGGCTACCCGATCATTGGGGACAAGCTCTACGGGCTCGACGAGAACTACTTCTGCAAGCAGGCGGAAGGCACCCTCGATGCGGAAGATCTGCGCGCCCTCCAACTTCCCCGGCAGGCCCTACACAGCCACCGGCTCGTGTTCACATCGTCAGTGAACGGCGAGCCGGTGGAAGTGGTGAGTCCGTTGGCGCCGGACTTGCAGGCGTTTCTCGATCTTCGCGAATCGGATTGAGCACCTGACGTGCTCGGTTCGCAGGGCTAGATCAGTTTTCGATCTGGGCCATGATCTTGTAGCGGTAAACGCGCTCCCGGAATTTCAGGCCTTCCTGGTAACCGTGCCGCCAGCGCAGATCCCACCAGGTGCCGGTGGGCGGGATGGCGACCGTGGCGTTGATCGAGCCAGTGGTTCGCTCGCCAAAGGATTCCCGTTCGCGGCCGCCGGAGACGCTATTGGTGTAGACCGCGACGGAGCTCACGTCGTATCCGGTGGATGCCGCGACTTGCTTGCACATGCTGAGCAGGGCGGCCTCGCGCGCGAGCTCTTTCGTCCTGTGCACGCCTTCTCCGACGAAGCGCGTGCCGCTATTCATGGCGCCTGTTCTCCAGGGAGGCATGGGGCCGCTCTCCTCCACCAAGGTCCATTCGCAGTAAGTCGCAGCTCCCGCGATGGGGGTCTGGTCGTCCAGCGTGCATTTGTGGGAAGCGCAGCCCGAGGTAAGCAGGGCCCCCAGCATTACGGAGGCGGATGCGAGGGACTTCAGTGCAGTTCGAGCGGGGCGTTGCATGATTCTGGTGGGCCGGTTTCTCGTGGTGGGTGCGAATGGGGATTGCCCCCGGACCATGTTAAGGGCAGTCCCTGAGGTCTTCACACGAAGAAAATGATTGCGGTCTTCAAAACCCGCAGGCCGCAGGGGGCGAAGGGGGTGCTCCGGGCAGTGCAGTCGGGGTCCATAGGGATATAGTCGCCGGTCCCAACCCCCTCCGCACAGTCGCGAGGGATTTTCGCACATAGATCTGGAATTCTGAGTGGGGACCGCCACCATGTTGCTCTGTATCAGGCGTTACGGCGGTCTGAGCCCTGATCCAATGGAGATTACGCTCGGAGGCTCCAAAGAAATCAAACCTAATTCAAGACCATAGATACTCGTCCGATGAAACACTTCAAGACTACTGCAAAACTAGCACTCCTCGCCCTGGCCTCCACTCTGATCGTCTCCTGCAACGGTGACGGCCCTAAGGACAACAACGGTCCCGGCTACAGCGAGACCTTCGACAACGGCCAAGGCGGCACGCAAGTCGTCCGCGAATGGTGGAACCGCCCCGATGCCTTCGGCAAGTACACCCAGGTGGGCAGCGCCAAAGTGATCGGCAGTGAGACGTCTGCTCGCGGCCGCGCCGAGGTCGATGCCCGCAACAAGCTGGCCGCCTCGATCAAGGCCACCATCCAGTCCATCTCAGAGAACTGGTCCCAGGAAGCTGGCGACTTGACGGATGAGTCCTCGATGTCCTCAATGATGAACGACGAGTCGTTCATCCGCCAGGTGGTCGACACCACCCTGGTGGGTTCGGTTGTTGGCCGCTATCAAATCAGCAACGGGACCATGTACGTGCTCATGAGTCTCGAGAGCCCGGATGAATTCCTCGCCCACCTCGTTTCCAAAGTGGACGAGAACTCCGCAGCGGACGACGCCCTGGCCGAAACCGGTGCACGCAAGAGCTTGATGCGCGAGCGTCTCGACACCGTCATCGAGAAAGAGAAGGGCCAGATCTCAGCCGAGAAGGCCAAGACCGCAAAGGCTCTCGGCGAATAGCATTCACTATTCCGGCTCCTTGTGAGCCACCTGGATAGAGACAGTGGGACCCCGCTAGTTCTTCGGAGCTAGCGGGGTTCTTGTTTTGGGAAGTGCGCTTGCGGCTGGTCGGGGGCAAGTGAAGTCATCCAACGCGAGCCTTCGCACTCCCCTGCTTGACTTGAAAGAGGTTGCCAAGTTCCTGAGGGAGCAGGGCCCGCCTATTGAGTCGGCTCGGCTTGAGAGTCCGAAGTCGCGCTGGTCCCCGTCCGACTGACCAAGAGGTCGAGGATGGCGAGTGTTGCGATGACTCCAGCGATCTGCAGCGGAGTGTGCACCAGGCGTTGCACGCCAATGGCGACGATCGTGAGGCCGACCGCGAGGGTCAGCAGGAACCCCGTCCAATCGTGGCGGACCTCCACTTGATCTGCCGAGGCGGAGAGCGGCAGGCCTAGGGTGCAGCGCGGGTACAGGAGGCGCAGGCTAGTGAGCGTCAACAGCAAGCCCGGCAGCGCAAGTCGCAGCGCGAAGTGCAGGCCGCCGAAGAACACTGCGAGACTGGTCAACACGCCGTAGAGGGGCAACAGGAAGCGCACCGCGAGGGCCTTGATGGCGCCGTTCTCAATGTCGATCGGACGTACCGGGGCCGTCTCTAGGATCCAGCTGGCGGCGGGGCTGCTGGTGACCGGTACGTGGGCCAAGAGCACGGGCAAGTAGATCGCAGGGGTGAACAGCAAGAGCGCTAGCAAGTCGTCCATGGCTTCCCCACCTTCGCCGTCGGCTCCCACAAGCAGGAAGGCGAGCGGGATCCCGATCATCGGGTAGGTGCGCAGGATGAAATCCTTTTCGAGGGGCAGGGCGTCGTAGACCAAGTCGAAGCTGCCGCGTTCGCCCTTACGCAGCCAGAAGCGTGTGGTCAGGGAGCGCAGAGGCGAGAGAAGTGTGGCCAGCAAACTCTGGGTCCCGCGGGCCATGATGTTCGGTGCTGGCGGCAGGAAGGCGAGCAGGCAAAGGCCCAGCAGGGTTCCGATGCCCACGGCCCAATCGGCGGGCAGCTGCGCGCTCGCTGGTGCGCTCGTCACGAGCCCCGCGTACCAACTCGAGGGCATCCAGCTGAGTAGGTTCGGCCAGGGAGCTTCCCCGAGGGCAACCTGCTGAATGGCCGGGGCTAGGGCGGGGGCGTTCAGCATTCCCGTGACGGCGGTGACCACGAGCAGTGTCTGCACGAGGACGAGCAAGCCCTCAACTCGTTCTCCAAAGAGCACCTGGACCAGCAGCAAGAGGGAGCCGATGGCCACCGCTTGTGCCATGCCAGCGACAAGCAGCAGAGCCCGTGAGGCCCAGGTCATGTCCTCCGGGGCGAGCAGGATTGCGGGCAAGAGCACGCTGCAGCTCAGCACCGACAGCAGGGCGAGGATGGCCATGGAGTGTCCCAAACGGCGCTCCATGGCGGACGCGGGCAGGGACTCTGACCAGCGCGCTGCGGGGTCACGGCGCAGTAGGCTGCCGAACTCGCCGAGTAGAGTCAGGGCCACGAGTCCCGCGCTGATCGTCAGGGCGAACAGGGAAAACCCCCAGGGGTCGAGGCTGTTGCGAACCATGAGCGCCAGTGCGCCGACCAGGGACCCTTGCGCCAAGAGGGCGGCAAAGGGCACGAGCTCGCCGCCCATGTGGGCGCGCAAGCGGGCATTCATCATGGCTTGGATTCGGCGCAGCATTCCTAGCGTGAACAATTTGCGAAGGCGTGAGCCAAGCTCAGCAACTCGGTCCCTGGTGACACTTTTCGGAAGCTAGCCCCGGAGCTGATCTGCACGAGTCGCGCTGGAAGAATACTTGCGCACTGGGTCTTTGTCCGTCGGGCAGGGGGTGCCAGGGACAGAGAGGGAGCCGAGAACGATCGCTTGCCAAGCTTGCTGCATGTGTTCATGGCTGATCCACCGCTAGCGCGGTTGCAAGTCGCCCAGCAGGTTCTCGGCCCGGGCGCTGGGGTCATCGGCTCGCGCGATCTTGGCGAAGACCTGTTCGAGGGTTCCGTTGTGACCGGCGCTCGTGCGCAGTTCATCCAGGGTTCCGAGTCCGACGAGCTTGCCATGGTTCAAGATGAGCATGCGATCGCACACACGTTCGACCACGTCGAGTAGGTGCGACGTGTAGAGCACAGCGCCACCGCGCTTGGCCCAGCTGCGGATCACTTCCTTGAACATGGAGGTGGTGGGCGCGTCGAGGCCCGAGAGCGGCTCGTCCAACACCAGCAGCTTGGGGCGCGGCAAGAGCGCGCAAGCGAGCGCGGCCTTTTGGCGCATGCCTCGAGAGAACTGACCGACGGGGTCGTTCGCGCGCTCCTCCAAATCGAGGGCGGCCAGCAAGCGGTCCCCTTCGCTCTTGAGTTCACTTTCTGGCAGTCCGTGCAGGCGCCCGACCAGGTCCAGGTGTTGGCGTGGGCTCAGGTTGTCGTAGAGCGGGGCGCCGTCGGGCACGTAGGAAAGTGCCCGGCGCGTTTCGAGTGGCGCCGTGGCCGTGTTGTGGCCGGCGACTGTGATCGTTCCGGCACTCGCTTTATCGAGTCCACAGAGCAGTCGCAGGGCCGTGGTCTTGCCGGCGCCATTGGGGCCCAGCAGGCCAAAGACTTCGCCCCCCCGGACCTCAAAGCTGAGGCCCGAGAGGGCGGCGTGTTCTCCGAAGAGCTTGTCGACTCCGTCGAACCGGACGAGTCCGTTGTCGCGGTGGTCGACGTCGAGTGCGGGGCGCGGGTCGGAAGAGCTATTCACCCGCGGAATGTAGCGTCCCGGCTACTCGTTGTATTCGACTTCTGTGACCTTGGTCCCGACTTCCTCGGTGATCATCTCCACGATCTCTTTCAAACGCGAAGGGGGAACTCCGAGGGGCAGGCCCTTGCGCTTGCGGGAGGGCGGGGAAGACATCAGGATCTCGACGGGCTCGATCTCCTTCAGGCGCTTGAGCCAACCCTTGACCTCGCTATCGGTGGAGTTGTCCGCGTCTCCGCGCACAAAGCAGACCTGGATGATCACCCGCTCGAGGGTGGTGAGGTGCTTGATGATCTCCGCAAACTCGGTGGACTTGTGCCCAGTGAGCTTCTGGAAGGTCTTGGCCGTGCCGGATTCCATGCGAACCACAGGGAAGTCGTAGATGCCCATGGTGATGCGGGACTCCGACTTGCCCAAGCAAGGATCGTTCGAGATCAGGTTCAGCTTGGCGCGCGGGAACCACTTGTTGCGCAGCGCGCGCAAGTTGTCCGTGACTTCCCGGAAACCGGGGTGCCGAGTGGGGTCGACGTCGGTTCCGACTACCAAGATGTTGTCCACCTTGTCGCCGGCCTTGGAGAGCCGCATCAATTCCTGGGCCGCCAAGGTGACGACCACGGCTGCACGTGGCAGTCGGTTGTCCCGGCTGATGGCCAGGGTGGAGTCCAGGGTTCCAAGGTCGATGCTCACTGTCCGTCCCCAGCGCGGGGTACGAGAGGGGCCGGTGACGATGGATTTGGGATTTAGAACGACCATAAGTGCTTTTGCATCAACGACGCAGGGAAATCGGGCGGGCCACCATGATAGAGCTTCGATGCAAGATTGCAATCGCCCATCCGTTTATGTATCGCAGCCCACGGGCCTCTCGGGTAGGACCTGGGGGGGTCGACGCAGGGCGCAGACGAGCAGAAGCAGGGCCATCACGGTCCGGACGGGATGCTCAAGTACTTGACTGGCGATTATTTGGGTCTCAAGCGACATCTAACTGTGTTGTTGCCCATGTTGCGGCGCTGGATTGCTGAGGGTTGGAATTCAAGGGGGGTTTAGCGTGCGTTTGCCGCACATTTAGAACCCATCGCCATTGACCGGCCCCCATGCGAGCCCAGAGGCCACCTGGCTCGTTCCTCCATGCTCAGGGGACCGTGAAGCTAGACGGATTGGAAGCCATTCGGCCCCGCGTCGAGCGTTGCTTTCTGCTCTCGCATTTCCTTCCCGGCGCGTGCGAGCCTGCAAAAAGCTGAGCTGAACCGGCCGTTCCTTGGGGGTCCGAGGCGCCGGTTGAGTGCAACTCGATTTCCCGGAACACAACAAGGTGACCACATAAGGGCCAGGAATATTGACAGTCTTCCGGGGGGCTCCATAGACTCTGCCCCGAATTTGGGGCGCAATAGCGCTCGTCCCATCTTCGTCTCTCCCCTCATCCTTCCGCCCCTCCACACAGGGCGCCCAAGTAGGCTTTTACTGGCTTCAACGGGTGTTCTGAAGCGATAACCGATCCATCGCCAGCTTCTTGCTCGGCTGGGCACCAAGCCAGGAACCCCGCAGCGTATGTACTTCGACTACCTCAACGTCCTGCTGTTTTCATCGGTAGGGTTCCTCTTCGTGTTCATCAATATGGCCGTGGGTTCGCTCATCCGGCCGAAGCGAAACACGGAAGAGGGTCTCGAGACTTACGAGTGTGGGGAGCCGACGACTGGCGAGACTTGGATCAAGTTCGACATCCGCTACTACACCGTCGCCTTGGTGTACGTGGTGTTCGCCGTTGAAATCGCCTTCCTGTTCCCCTGGGCCATCGTCCTGGGAGACGCCTTCGACAACACGGGAGCCGCGGAAGGCAGTGGAATCGGAGTCTTCGCCCTCGTGGAAGGCGTGATCTTCATCGGGATCCTGTTCCTCGGACTCGCCTACGTCTGGGCCAAGGGAGATCTGGACTGGGTCCTTGGCTATGAAGACCGCGCCTTCGACCCCGGCGAGCCTGGCCCCTTGAACCCGCAGCCGCGCTCCTTGGCGCAGATCGAAGCGGAGACCAAACCGGCTGAGGCTGCGAAGCATGGCGACGCCGCGCAAGACGACTCTGAAGGGGACGCCGCCTAGGCACCCCGCCACCACCGAACACGCCCAAAAAACCACCGGTTGGAGCCCTCACCAGCCAAGTATCGAACCCACTGCATCATGCCCATCCTGGAAAACGCCTTCGAAGAGAACCTCTTGACCACCAAGGTCGACTGGTTGCTGAACTGGGCCAAGCTCAACAGTGTTTGGCCGATGACCTTCGGCCTTGCCTGCTGCGCCATCGAGATGATGGCCGTGGGCGCTGCGCACCACGACCTGGACCGTTTCGGTGCCGGTGCCTTCCGGGCCACGCCCCGTCAGGCGGATTTGATGATCGTCGCAGGCACGGTGAACTTCAAAATGGCGGAGCGCATCAAGCGTCTCTACGACCAGATGCCGCACCCCAAGTACGTGATCGCCATGGGCGCTTGCGCTACGGGTGGCGGGCCCTACTTCAAGTTCGGCTACACCGTCGTGAAAGGCGTTGACCGCGTGGTTCCCGTGGACGTCTACATCGCAGGCTGCCCCCCGCGCCCCGAGGCCTTGCTCGAAGGTCTGATGGCCTTGCAGCGCAAGATTCGCGCCACCGCCGTTATCCGCAAGCCCGCCATCACCGTCTGAGGCTTCGCGCTTCATCAACAGCAACACCATGGACTTCCAGGGCATCTACGACCGTTTGAAAGAGCAGGGCGCCGCAGGCATGCAAGAGGCGAATCTGCCGCGCTTGCCCGATCCTGCGGACAAGAAGGACAAGGGCCGTGGTGGCGATCCCTACGTGCTCGTCGACCCGGCGCAAATCTGCGCTTTCATGGACCTCGCCAAGAAAGACGAGCGCCTGCACTTCGAGATCCTGGCCGACCTGAGCGCATCGGACCCGGCCGTGGACGCGGAGAACTTCTGGGTCATCTATCAGCTGCTCTCGGTCAAGCATCGCCATCGCCTGATGGTCAAGTGCAGCATCCCCAAGTCCGACCCGCGCATCGACACGATCTCCGGCATCAACCGCGCCGCCGGTTGGCACGAGCGCGAGTGCTCTGAGATGTTCGGCATCACGTTCAACGGTCACCCCGACCCCCGCAACATCCTGCTGCCCGACGACTGGGTCGGCTTCCCGTTGCGCAAAGACTACGAGTTCCCGAAGGAGTACCAGGGCATCTCCTGCATCTAAGCCTGCCGCCCCTCCTCCTAGCCACTTCGGAACCCACCACCAGCGAATCCACCCGACGCATGTCGAACTCCTCCACAAAATCCAGCACCTTCTTCCCCGAGCCGCGCATCCTGCCCGGCGGTGAGAAGGAGTTCATGATGGACGTGGCCACATCTGACCTCGAAATCAGCATGGGCCCGCAGCACCCCGCCACGCACGGGGTGATGAAGATCCTGATTCGCGCGGACGGCGAAATGGTGACGGCCGCCCAGCCGCACCTGGGCTTCCTGCACCGTTGCGCTGAGAAGATCGGCGAGAACGTCGAGTGGCTGCAGTATCTGCCGTACACCGATCGCTACGACTACCTGGCGTCGATGAACAACAACCTGGGGTACTCGATGGCCGTCGAGAAGCTCCTTGGTTGCGAAATCCCGCGCCGCGCCCAGATGCTGCGCACGATTTGTGTTGAGCTGAACCGCATCGCTTCGGCGCTCGTGGCCTTCGGCACCTACGGCTTGGACCTCGGCGCGTTCACCCCCTTCCTCTACGCGTTCCGCGAGCGCGAGTGGCTGCTCCAGATCTTCGAAAAGATCTGCGGCGCCCGCCTGACCTACAGCTACCTGCGCATCGGCGGCGTCTTCAACGACGCGCCTCCCGGATGGCTGACCGAGGTCGGTCACTTCTGCGACGTCTTCGAAGTGAAGGCCCAGGAGTACTACGACCTGTTGATGGTCAACAAGGTCTTCGTGATGCGCACCGCGAACGTGGGCGTGATCACTCCTGCACAAGCCCTGGACTTCGGTTTGACCGGCCCCATGCTGCGCGGCTCCGGCATCGACTTCGACCTGCGCAAGGACATGCCGTACATGCTTTACGGCGAAGCCTGGGACGCCGGCGCTTTCGAGATTCCCGTGGGACGCGGCG
Organism: uncultured bacterium; assembly: GCA_937905825.1. Taxonomy (GTDB): domain Bacteria; phylum Planctomycetota; class UBA1135; order UBA1135; genus JABACD01. The sequence goes on along the minus strand of CALCXM010000032.1, from coordinate 24,039 downwards.
AGATGGGAACCCTCGGCGACTGCTGGGACCGCATCTATGTGCGCGTGAAGGAGATGACGGAGTCCCTCGGCATCGTGCGCTGGTGCCTCGCGAACATCGAAGAGGGCCCGGTCCTCGCGGATGTGGGCAAGACGATCAAAGTTCCCCCGGGCGAGGCCTACGTGGGCATCGAAAACCCGCGGGGTGAACTCGGACACTACTTGGTCTCCGACGGTGGCAAGGGCTCTAGCCGCTGCCGCGTGCGAGGCCCGTCCTTCTGCAACTTGGCGATTCTCGAGGACATCATGCCTGGAACCCTCTTGGCGGACGCCGTTGCGATCATCGGCTCCACGGACGTCGTGATCGGGGAGACAGACCGCTAGTCATGCTGAGCAACATCACCACCACTGCCGCCACGACCGCGGCTGCTGCGGCTCCCTCGGAGAACGTCGTGTTTCACCTGTTGGCCGAGTACGTTCCAGAAGGCGTGCCCGGTTGGATCTTGCCGATCGTGACGGCCAGCATCAGCGTTGGCATCGTCATCGCGCTGATCTCCGTGATGGCCATGGGCTTCACCTGGTTGGAGCGCAAGGTTTCCGGCCACATCCAGTGCCGTTATGGCCCGATGTACGCCGGCGGTTGGCACGGTTGGGCCCAGCCCATCGCGGACGGCGTCAAGTTGCTCATGAAGGAGGACTTGATCCCGATCGGCGCGGACAAGGCGCTCTTCATGATGGCGCCGGCCATCGTCCTGGGTGCCATTTTCGGTGCCTTCGTCGCGATGCCCCTGGCCCCTGACTTCTACTTCGCGGACGTGAACCTCGGGATCTTCTTCATCCTGGGCATGTCCTCACTGACGACCATCGGCGTCGTCATGGCGGGGTGGTCCTCGAACTCGAAGTGGTCGCTGTACGGCGCCATGCGTGAGGCGGCCCAGGTGGTGGCTTACGAGATTCCCCTGGGCATCTCCCTGTTGGTTCCGCTGATCGTTGCCGGCACCTTCAACCTGCGCGAAGCGAGTGAGCTGCAAGGGGATTTCTACGGCATGGGTTGGTTCGTCTTTAAGAACCCCTTCATGCTGCCCGCTTCGATCTTGTTCTTCATTGCCGCCTTGGCAGAGACCAAGCGAGCTCCCTTCGACCTGCCGGAAGCTGAATCCGAACTGGTCGCTGGCTTCCTGACCGAATACTCAGGCATCCGTTGGTCCTTCTTCTTCATGGAGGAGTACGCCGCGATGTACTTGATGTGCCTGGTCGCCTCGGTCTTCTTCTTCGGAGGATTCGAGAGCCCCTTCACCTACATGGCGCGCGAGCAGTTCGGACCGAACGCTTTCATCACGAACGTGGTGGCAGCTAGCACCCTGATCGTGAAATCGATCGCGGGCATCGTCCTGATGATGTGGGTGCGCTGGACGCTCCCCCGTGTCCGGATCGACCAGGTCATGACCATCGGCTACAAATACCTCACCCCCTTGGCCCTCATCTGCGTGCTCGGTGCCGCATGTTGGGAGGCAATCTTTTAATGAGTCAAGAAGCTACAGGTCGTAAGCCGCTGTCGGTCGGCGACTACTTCAAGAACATCTGGGAGACCGTGACGAGCACGGTGGCCGGGATGAAGATCACGGGTCGCTACTTCTTCCAGAAGCCGATCACGATCCAATATCCCGACGAGATGATGGTCGTCCCCGAGCGCTATCGGGGAATCCACTACCTCGAGCAGGACAAGTGCATTGAGTGCCACGCCTGCGAACGCGCCTGCCCGATCGACTGCATCACGATGGAGACGGTGCGCCACGGCAAGGAGTTGGAATGGATCAGCTTCACCGTCGACTACCAGAAGTGCATGTTCTGCGAACTGTGCGTCTACCCCTGCCCGGCGGACTGCATTCACATGGGAACGGAGTTCGCCTTCGTGACCGAGGACCGCAGCGAGCTGAACCTGGACCTGCTCTCCTACAAAGGCATGAGCCGCGACGCGCGCATCCGCAAGACGGAAGCGGAAGTGAAGAAGGCTGCCAAGGAAGCCGCCAAGAAAGCCAAGGCTGAGGCCAAGGCTGAGCAGGCAACGGAAGAGAAAGGAACCGAAGGCGAGGGGGACAGCTCCGATGCTTGATCAGCAAAAAGTGTTCTACGGGATCTTGGGCCTCGCCGTTCTGGCGACGCTCGGCTGGGGCATGTCCACGGCGGGCCCCGCTGGTCTTGCGTTCGCCGGAGCTGCTTCGTTCACGATTGGTGGCGCGCTGATGTGCCTTTGGGAGCGTTCGATTGTTCGCAGTGCCTTCTCTTTGATGGCGACCTTCTGCGGCGTTGGCGTGCTCTTCATCTTGCTCGGCGCGGACTTCGTCGGCATGGCGCAGATTTTGATCTACGTGGGCGGCATCCTGGCGCTCTTGCTCTTTGGCGTGATGCTTTCGCCCCCGGACATGACCGAGCGCAAGCTCGTGCGCGTCGGCGGCGGACTCTTGACCATGGGCCTGGGCGTTGCCTGGGTGGCTGGCAAGGTCGCGGCCACCGTGAAGTGGGCGGCTCTGCCCATCGACCAACTGCCCGAGCCGAAGTCCCACGCGGAAGAGATCGGCGTGGCTTTCATTCATCCTGAGCAATACGTGGTGCCTTTCGAGCTCGCCGCCGTGCTCTTGACCGTGGCTCTCGTGGCCGCCGTGTACATCGCCCGCCGCAAAATGTCCGACTTCGTGCCGGAAGTGGCCAGCCAACAGGAGAACGCCTGATGGGTCTTGGAGCTTACATCGCTGTCTCGGCGATCCTGTTCACCTTGGGCCTCGTGACCATCGCGGCCCGGCGCAACATTCTCTACGTGCTGTTTGGGATTGAGATGATCCTGAATGCCGCGAACATCAACTTTGTGGCGTTCAACCGCTTCAACGGGGATGGCATGGATGGCCGCATGTTCGCCATCTTCGTGATCATCTTGGCTGCGGCGGAAGCTGCGGTGGCCCTGGCCATCGTGCTCAACGTCTACCAGCTGTTCAGTACGACCAAACCCTCGGACGTGGACCTCCTCCGCGAGTAGCCAAGACGACACCGTTCATGGACCTCACTTTTCATCCCGAGACCGATTTCAAGCTGCTGCTTGCGGTCCCGCTGATTCCGCTCTGCGGGTACATCATCCAGATTTTCCTTGGGCGCTTCCTGCCGCGCAAGGGCGATTGGGTCGTGACCACGGGCATGTTCGCCACCATGTGCATCACCGTGTACATGTTCGCCAAGGCCCTCAACCACCAGATGGGTGGTGGCGGACACGGCGGAGAGCATGAGGCGGAGACTGCGGTCCTGTCGTTCTTCCACGAGTCCAAAGACATTGGGTTCTCATGGAACTGGCTCTACAACGCGCCTGAGATCCTGCAGAGCCCCGAGCTGGCGGCGAAGATGCAGAACCTGACCGTCGGTCTGCTGTACGACGGACTTGGTTCCGCCATGCTGGCCGTGGTCGGCATCGTCTCCTTCTTCGTGCACCTCTTCTCGATGGGGTACATGAAGGGCGATCACCGCTATCACATCTTCTTCGCGAACATCAGTTTGTTCACGGTGGCGATGCTCAGCCTGATTCTCAGCGACAACATCCTGTTCCTGTTCATCTTCTGGGAAGTGATGGGCCTCATGAGCTACCTGCTCATCGGCCACTTCAGCCACGACCCGAAGAGCCACCGCATCACCCACGCGGCGGCGGCTTGCAAGAAAGCATTCCTCACGACTCGTATCGGCGACTGCTGTCTGCTGATCGGGTTCATGATGTTCTTCTACAACTACGGCACGTTCGGATTCCACGAGCTGTGGGCGTTTACGACTGAGGACGTGGCCGCTAACGGCTGGCAAGCCTGGCACCACACCGCTGGCCTATTCCTCTTCGGCGGAACCGTCGGCAAGTCGGCTCAGTTCCCCCTGCACATCTGGCTGCCGGACGCCATGGAAGGCCCGACGCCGGTCTCCGCCATGATCCACGCGGCGACCATGGTGGCTGCCGGCGTGTTCCTGCTCGGCCGCGTCTACCCGATGCTGTCCCCGGAGGTGCTCACGGTTGTGACCGCCACGGGCGCCTTGACCGCGATCTTCGCGGCGACCATCGGCATGACGGTCTACGACATCAAAGGTGTCCTGGCCTACTCGACGATCAGTCAGCTCGGCTTCATGGTCGCGGCCATCGGAACGGGCGGCCTCGGTCTCGTCGCCGGCCTCTTCCACATGGTCACCCACGCCTTCTTCAAGGCTTGCTTGTTCCTCTCCGCTGGCTCCGTGATCCACGGCTGCCACCACGAGCAGGACATGCGCAAGATGGGCGGGCTGCGCAGGAAGATGCCGATCACCTTCATCTGCATGTTGGTTTGCACCTTGGCGATCGCGGGTATGCCGATGTTCTCGGGGTTCTACTCGAAGGACAAGATCGTGCAGTCCACGATGATGGCGAACGAATTGGCGCCTTCCTGGGCCACCGCCTTCGCTGGCTTGGCCCTGCCCCTGGCGGCTTCGCTCACGGCGTTCTACATGTTCCGCCTGATCATCATGACCTTCTTTGGCAAGCCGAAGGACCAGCACGTGCACGATCACGCGCATGAGTCCCCCTTGCCGATGACGATCGCGCTGACCGCGCTGGCCTTCCTCGGGATGTTCGGTGGCCAGTTCTGGCTTGCCAACATGGACATTATGGGCAGTCACGCGACTTGGTTCGAAACCCTGGTCGGCTACGATGCCCACCATGGCTTGAGCGTCTTCGAAGGGATGTACCCGGGCATCACCCTCCAGAACACCTACTTGGGTGTTGAGTCGGCCGCAGCTCTGACCAAAGTGGGTGCCGATGCGCACCACAGTGCTCTGATCCTCTCCCTGACCGTCGCCGGTCTCGGCATCCTGGTCGCCTTCATGGCCTACCAATGGAAGGTTCGCGCCTTCAGCCCCGAGAAGTTCACCTCGACCATCGCGCCGATCTACCGCACGGTTCTCAACAAGTACTACATCGACGAGTTCGTGAACAAGACGTTCATCCGGCTCTCGATGGTGGTGGCCTACGTGTTCAAGTGGTTCGACGAGACGATCATCGACGGCATTGTGAACACCGTCGGACGCCTCAACCGCATCCTTGGCACGATCATGGCCTGGTTCGACAAGACCTTTGTTGACGGCCTCGTGAACCTAGTCGGTGCCCTGTCGAACGGCTTTGGTGCCGCTCTGCGCTTGATTCAAACGGGACGTATCCAGCAGTACGTCTCCTTCGCCGTTGCCGGTGGCCTCGCCACTGTCGCCTGGCTTCTCCTCTTCTAACTGACGCCCGCCCTCCCCGCGCTTCCGCTCCATAGCGAACCGATGGAAAACATTCTCTCTGTGATCACCTTCATCCCGTTCATCGGGATGCTGATCATCTGTTGCTTGCCGAAGAACTCTGTCGGCTTGATCAAGGGCGTCGCCCTCGTTGCCACAGGCATTCCGCTGATCCTGGCGACCCAGCTGTACTTCGGCTACGACCCCATGGCGGGAGCCGATGGCGCGTATGCGTACGTTGAGCAAATCGACTGGATCACCGGTATTGGGGCTCAGTACCACGTGGGCATCGATGGCATCAGCCTGCCCCTGGTCTGGCTGACTTCGATCCTGCTGTTCCTGGGCGTGCCAGCGTCTTTCGGCATCCAGAAGTCGCAGAAGGCCTATTACGCCTTGTTGCTGCTGCTCGAAGTGGGCGTGTTCGGGGTCTTCATCAGCCTCGACTACTTCCTCTTCTATGTGTTCTGGGAGATCATGCTGCTGCCGATGTACTTCTTGATCGGCATTTGGGGAGGCCCCCGTCGCGAGTACGCGGCGATCAAGTTCTTCCTGTACACGCTGGCTGGCTCGGTGCTGCTGCTGATCGCCGTGATTGCGTTGCGCCTGCAGATGACGGACATCGCCCCCGAAACGCCCTTCTCGATTCCGGCGATGGTGGCTGCGGCCTCCGAGGGACTCTTGACCGGCGCGAGTCTGCCCAACGGTGGCTTGCTGCTGGGAATGGAGTTCTCGACTTGGGCCTTCTGGTTCCTGTTCATCGGCTTCGCCATCAAGGTCCCGGTCTTCCCCTTCCACACCTGGCTGCCTGACGCTCACGTGCAAGCGCCCACGCCAATCTCCGTGATCCTGGCGGGTATCTTGCTGAAGCTCGGTGGCTACGGGATGATGCGAGCCTGCTTCCCGATCATGCCGGTGGCGTTCTACGAGAACGCCTACATCCTGGCCATCCTGGGTGTGATCAGCATCGTCTACGGATCCTTCGTCGCCCTGGGCCAAACGGACTTCAAGCGCATGGTCGCTTACTCGTCCGTTAGCCACATGGGTTACGTGCTGCTCGGCGTCGGTGCCATGACTGTCTGGGGCGCGGAAGGCGCGGCCATGCAGATGTTCGCCCACGGTACTTCCTCCGCCGCCATGTTCATGGTCGTCGGCGTGATCTACGACCGGGCTCACCACCGCGACCTCAATGGCTTCGGCGGCTTGTCTCAGCCCATGCCCGTGTACTGGGGCTTGACCACGATCTGCTTCTTCGCGGGTTTGGGTCTGCCCACCATGTCGGGTTTCATCGCGGAGGCACTGACCTTGGTCGGCGCTTTCCAGTCCGATGACATCCGCTTCCAGGCCTTGGTGCTGATCAGCATCATCGGTGTGGTGATCACGGCGGCCTTCCTACTCTGGGCCATCCAGCGCGTGTTCCTCGGGACCTTGAACGAGAAGTACAAGGACTACCCGGACATGAACTTCCGAGAGATCTTCTGCATGGTGCCGCTCTTGATCCTCTGCATCGTGTTCGGAATCTTCCCGAACCTGATCTTGGACGTCATGCACCCGAGCCTTGATCACCTGGTCACCCTGCTAACTGCAGGCGGCAACTAAGGAGATTCCTGTGAACCCCTACATCGAAGGCATGCAGGCGTTGGCGCCGGAGCTTGTGCTCACGGCGCTGGCCCTGATCGTCCTGGTGGCCGACTTGCTCACGAAGGGCAAGGATTCCCGACGCATGGGCTACCTGACCCTCGCGGGTTTGGCGGTCGTGGGCGGCATGCTCGCCCTGCGCTTGGGTGAACCGAGCCAGACCTACTTCGGCATGGTGATCGTCGACAGCTTTGGAACCTTCTTCAAGCTGTTCACGGTGGCTGCCGTCGCTGTGGTTTGCGTGTTCATCTTGAGCGACAAGAACGAGCGCAAGAATGGCATCGGGGAGTACTACTTCCTGTTGCTGGGTGCCTCCGTGGGGATCTTCTTCATGGTCAGCACGAATCACTTGCTGTTGCTCGTGCTCGGCTTGGAGCTCTTGAGTCTGGCGAGTTACGCCTTGGCTGGCTTCCACAAGGGCCAGCGCAAGTCTGCGGAAGCCGCCATGAAGTACGTGGTCTTCGGCGGCCTGAGCGCTGGCATCATGGTCTACGGCATCTCTTTGCTTTACGGCATGACGGGGACCTTGGACCTGGCCGAGATGGCGACCCTGGCTGGCGACTCCATCCCCACGGGCCTGGTGCCCCAGCTTTACCTCAGCGCAATGCCGGTGGGCGTCGCTATGGTGATGATCCTGGCGGGTTTCGCTTACAAGATGAGCGTGGTGCCCTTCCACTTCTGGACGCCGGACGTGTATGAGGGATCCCCGACCCCCGTGACGACCTTCCTGGCCGTGGCTTCCAAGGCCGCTGGTGTTGCCGCGCTCCTGCGTTTCGTCGGTGCCCTCTTTCCGGTGGACGGGGTTGATGAAATCATCATGTGGTACGGAGACCGCTTCGGCATGCTGATCGCGGTTCTGGCCGCCGTCACCATGACCCTCGGCAATCTCTCGGCACTCCGCCAGCAAAGCCTCAAGCGCATGTTGGCCTACTCCTCGATCGCGCACGCGGGCTACATCTTGATCGGTGTGGCCACGCGGACCTCCGAGGGTTTCGACGCGGCCATGTACTACATGACCGCCTACTACTTCATGAACTTGGGTGCCTTCGGCGTGCTGCTCTACTTCGAGAGCGCCTTGGGCAGTGATCGCATCGAAGACATGCGCGGCTTCGGTTGGAAGTCGCCCTTGATCTCGATCGCCATGGTCGCCTTCCTGGTGAGCTTGACCGGCTTGCCGCCGACCATCGGCTTCTATGGAAAGTACCTGCTCTTCAAGGTGGGCGTCGCTGAAGGCTTGGGATGGCTTGTGATCGTCGCGGCCCTGAACAGTGTCGTGAGTCTCTTCTACTACTTCAGCGTGGCCAAGTCCCTGTTCCTCAAGGAATCCAATGACGAACGCCCGGCACTCTCCCAGCCGCTCTTCGCAGGTCTCTTGACGGCCATTGGCGTCTTGACGATCTTCTTCGGCCTGTTCCCCGACTCGATCCAAGAGTTGGTGGAGATGTGCTCCCTGCTGGGCAGCTAGTCCCGAGTAAGCCGGGCAAAAACAGCGGGGGGCGACTCGGAATCACCGAGTCGCCCCCCGCTTCTATTTGAATGCTCGGTGGCTAGGAAGCTTCGACCTTCATGTTCGCGTTCACGAACATGCCCTTGCCACCCGCGTATTCTGGGCAGGGGTCGGAGGTCCCGCCGACGGGTTCCATTCAGGTCGTCGCCTCCGCCCTCAATGATCCTGGGGATGGTGCCTTGCTCAACGTTCGAAGGAGCGCGAAAGGCGTGGCCATAGAGCGCCTTGATCGCCGAGTCTTCGTCTGCATGGTAGATGATGCCGGCCCACGGACTGAGGCGTCCACCGAAGTCGGAGTAGTCGTCGTAGCGAGTCCCGATCAGGAAGTGGAGCCGACTGGAAAACTCGTAGTCCACCTGACCAAAGATGCTTGCGATCCATCGGTCGTTTCCCGAGTAGGTGTTGTCCGTCGTCACGTAGTAGGCGCTGGCAATCAGATCACTTTGCCCATCGACCTCGATCTTGTGGGAGAGTTTGTAGAGATCGGTTTCCAGTCCGCCGCTGCTCAGGCTCCCGTTCGACAAGCCAAGTCCGGTGGACTCCGCGAACTCGGGAGTGCCCTCATGATCCCGCGATCCGTGAAGCCAAGTGAATTGGCTGGCCCCATGATCGACTTTCAAAGAACCTGTCCATTCCTCGGTTCTGTTGGGCGCGAGCGAGTTGACCTGGAGCGAGCTACCGGTGTCCGTGTAACGGCACCCTTGTTCCGTGCGCCATTTTGAGCTTGGCGTGGTTCCGTGGACGCAACCGTATCCAAGGGGGCGCAAAGGGGCAAGCGGAATGGCCTGCTCAGCACACGCGTGAGCAAGACCGACCTCGACCCCCCCCGTTCGCTGGGGATCGGGACTAGCTCGGCTTCTCCGCGTGCACCCATAGGCTGCCCGCGTTGCAGAAGGCGCGGTAGGCCTCCATGTCTTTGAAGGCACCGCCCGGCTTCAACTCGATGTCCTCGTCCGGGCCCCGGCGGTCCACGACCAACTCGCAGCGCACGTTGGCAAAGCCGGCCTTCTCAAAGGCGAGGATCCAATCCTGCGCCGCGAGGTGATGCATGTTCAGGCCCACGGCCTCGGCCCAGCCTTCCGTGGTAGGACGACCCACGTAGTTGTCCATCACGATCTGAGCACTTCCTCCGGCCTTGATCACTCGGAAGATCTCAGCGAGAGCCTTCTTCAAATCGGTCGCGTAGTAGAGCGCCTCCATCGAGAAGACCAGGTCGAACTTGCCATCCTTGAAGTCGAGGTTCTCGAACTGTCCGATCTCGTAGCGCGCGCGAATGGTGAGCGGAGAGAGTTCTTCAGCGCGCTTGACCATGGCCGGCGCCGCATCGATTCCGATCGCTTGCACGCCTGGACCCTTCTGCGCCAAGATTCGCGTGGCCCAGCCAATGCCGCAGCCCAGGTCGAGGATTTGGTTGCCCGCTCGGATGTTGAGCTTCTCAATGACTTGCTCGACCACGTCCCCGTGCCCCGCTTCCATCTTCTCACCACGGCCGTTGGTGGCCCACTCGTCAAATACGCCGGCGATCTTTTCGTGACTCATCAGGGGTTCTCTTTCTGCAATCGTATGTTCGTTGCGCACTTCGCAACGATGTCGTCCAAGGGGGCGAAGGCCACCTCCCAGTGATAGTTGTCCTCGACGAACTGTCGAGCTGTTTGTCCGAGTGCGCGGCCCCGGGCGGGATCGGCGAGTAGTTCGCAAACCATGTCGATGAACAGGGTGGCGTCATCGGCAACGATGTAGTCGCGTCCGGCTTGACCTTCGACTCCCTGGGTAGCGGAGGTGGTGCCCACCACGGGCAGACCACAGGCCATGGCTTCGAGCACTTTGTTTTGAATGCCGCGAGCGATGCGCAGGGGCGTCACCGCGACCGCGCCCTTCTGGATCCAGCCGGTGACGCTGTCAACGAAGCCCGTGACGTGAATGCCCGCTTGGTTGTTGAGCGCTTGGATCTCGGGGGTCGGGTGGGAGCCGATGATCGTGAAGCGCGCGTCCGGATAGCGTTCCTGAATCCGCGGGAAGATGTCCTTCGCGAACCACAGGCAACCGTCCACGTTGGGCAGGTAGTTCATGACCCCGGTGAACACGAGGTGGTTCGCCTCGCTCGCCTCGGGGGCCGGGAAGAACTGTTCCAGGTCGACGCCGTTGCGCAGGACGATGGAACTGGCTCCCGGGATTTCTTGATTGAAGATGCGCTGCTCGAGGTGCGTGCACAACACGTTCTCCGTGACCATGTGGGCCAGGCGTCGCTCGTACTCGCGCAGGGTGCGCCACTCGCGTCGGTAGACCGCTGACATCGGAAAACGGGTGCGCTCGGAGTACTGCCGCCACTTGTCGGAATCCAGTTCGCCGATGTGCAGCACCCGTTGCAATTCCGGATGGTGCTCGAAGAAGGCCCCCATGGAGGAGGAGAAGGCGTAGGCGAGGTCCGCCCACTGGGCCAGGTCGTCGACCTTTTTCTGCAGCTTCTTCGAGCCGTAAACTCCCAGGGTCAGGGGGGTGTTGGTCAGCAAGAGCGGCAAAGACTGGACTTTCTTCCAAAACTCGTTGTGCGGGATCGCCGTGGTCTGAATCCCCATGTCGCACAGCTTCTGTGCGGCGTCCAAGTCTTCCTGGTTGTGGGCAAACGCCAAGACGCGCACTTCGTGCTCCCGGCGGAAGCGACTCACGAGCCGCCAGGTGCTGATTTTGTCCCCCCGATTGGGTGGGTAAGGGACGCGTTGGGATAGGAAGAGGATGTTCACGGTGGGGAGGATTGTCCGTACTTCCCCGGCTCCGACAAGTCCGGACTGCTGGAAGAGGTCGGTCTCTGTAGGAACTTTCAAGAACTGGTACTCTGGTCCCCGATATCACCCGGACAATGTGCTCACACGAACCCACCATGGACCCTATTCATTCCACCAGGAGCCGACTCCTGGCCTTCTCGGCGCTGGCCTTAACGACGCTCTCCCAAGTGGGCGCCGGGCAGGAAGGCACGGACGAGGCTGGAAACCTCTTCAAGCACCAGACCGCCGTAATCCCCGAGGACATGCAGGAGGAGTTGGCGCACGTCAATCCCCTGTTGGAAGGCTGGACCACCGAGGCCTTTCAGGGCGCCGCGAAGGAGGCCATGAAGGGCTTTTTTCACGCGGCCTACGACGAGGGCATCCTCGGGGAGTTGAAGGGCTACCTGTCGGAGGAGTTTGAGGGCTGCACTCCCCTGCGCGTCAACAACTTGGTGCTCGAGTTCGACGACGGCATCACCCAGGCCTACCGCATGGGGGCACCTTCGTCCTTCCGCCACGGAGCTGAGAAGCTCAGGGAGTTGCTGGATGAACTGGCAAGTCCCTACGCGCCGGGCACGGCCCCCCACGCGGCCGTGAAGGTGATTTCGATCGCTCCCCGCGCGGAGGGCGGCTACCACACCGAAGTGTTCATTCAGTTGGATGGCATGCGTGAAGGAGGCCGCATCCAGCAGAACTTCACATGGGACGTGTACTGGCAGGCGACCGACGACAAGCAAGCATTGATGCAGGGGATATATGTTCTCGAGTACACGGAGGTGCACACGAAGAAGGACATGTTCGAGGAGGTCACGGAGTTCCTCTTCGGCGGCCTGCCGTACTACGCCACACAGTTTCAGCAGGGAGTGGACGACTACGCGGATCGCTACGACATGATCGGTGGTTCCGCGTTCCTCGGCAGCCACGGGCTGAGCGTGGCGGACATCAACGGGGATGGACTCGACGACATCTTCGTTTGCCAAGAAAGCGGACTCGCGAACCGGCTCTTGCTGCACAATCCGGACGGAACGCTCACGGATGTCTCGAGGGAATCTGGGGCGGACATCCTCGATGCCACGCGCAGCGCGTTGATCCTCGACTTGGACGGGGACGGTGATCAAGACATCGCCATGGCCATCCGTTCGAATATCCTGCTGATGTACAACGACGGCAATCTGCGGTTCACGGAGACGGAATGGCTGCAGGACGATTTCCACAGCGACATCTTCTCGATGGCTGCAGCGGATCCCGATGGGGATGGAGACCTGGATATCTACGCTTGTCGGCACATGAGCATGGGCAGCCTGGGGGCTTCCCCCGTGCCCTTCTTCGACGCCAACAATGGCTCGCCGAATCTCTTCTGGCGCAACGACGGGGACCGCAAGTTCAGCGAAGTGGCCAATGAAGTCGGACTGGGCCAGAACAACACCAAGTTCAGTTTCGCGGCGATCTGGGAGGACTTCGACGCAGACGGGGACCTCGACCTGTTCGTCGCCAACGACTTTGGACGCAACAACCTCTACCGCAACACGGACGGCAAGTTCGAGGACGTTGGCCACGCCGCGGGAATCGCCGAGTCCGCCGCAAGCATGGGGGTTAGCTGCAGTGACTTCGACTTGGACGGGGACATGGATGTGCTCGTCAGCAACATGTTCTCCGCTGCCGGCCGCCGGACCGTGGCCCAATCGGACAAGTTCATGGAGCGCCAGGACCTGGCCACCAAGGGCAACTTCGAGCGCACAGCTCGCGGGAACACGCTCTTCGCGAACCGCGGAGACGGTCAATTCGAGGACCAAACGGAACACGCCGGTGTCGAAATGGGGCGTTGGTCCTGGGGCAGTCGCTTCCTGGACTTCAACAACGACGGCTACGAAGACATGTACGTGCCCAATGGCTTCGTCTCGAATCGCAACCCGGATGACTTGTGAAGCTTCTTTTGGCGGCGCGTGGCGTCGCGATCACCCAAAGGCGAAGAAGCACCAAAAGAAAGTCAGGACGAGTACCAGGCGGCGTGGGCTGCCATGCGCGTGCTCGTGCTAGAGCAGGGACAGTCTTGGAGTGGCAACGAACGAAACTGCTCATTCTTGAACACGGGCAATGGTCGCTTCGTGAACACATCCTCCGTTACGGGGGTTGAGTTCGTCGATGACGCTCGCTCCATGGCACCCGTGGATTGGGACAACGATGGTGATCTCGACATGATCATCAAGAACCGCACCGCACCTCGTCTACGGGCGATTCGCAACGACTACGATTCCAAGGGGCATTACCTGGCGATCGATCTGGTTGCGACCAAGGGCCACCCCGATGCGATCGGCGCCAATGTTGTGATCGAGGCGGGCGGCAAGCAGTTCATCCGTCGCGTGTATTGCGGAGACGCGTTCCTCTCCCAGCGTTCCCGTCGCTTGCACTTCAGTTTCGGGCAAATCGAGACCCTCGACAAGCTCACGGTGAACTGGACCCATGGACCGAGCGAGAGCTTTGAAAACGTTCCCTTGGATCGCACCTTGCGCATCACTCAGGGCGAAAAGGAACTGCCAAGCGTTGAGGTCCCCCGCGGAGCGGAGTTCCGCAAGGCGGCTCACAAGGCGTTGGAGCGCGGCGGCAAGCCGGTGGTGCGCGTCCCGTTGATCGCCAAGCTACCCATGGAGCCCTTCCCGCTGCCGTCCTTCCGGGCGCCCGATCGGGTGGTGCGGGATATGGGGGGCAAGCCCCTGCTCATCAACCTTTGGGCGACCTGGTGTGGCGGCTGCAAAGCGGAGTTGAGCGAGTTCCATGAGCGCGCAGAGGATCTGAGCGAGGTCGGGTTGCAAGTCGTCCCGCTGACGCCCGAGGATCCCTCAATGCATCAAGCTGGCAGGCAGATGCTCGCGAAGTTCGGTCTGGAAAACCAAGCTGGGCACGCGGACGAAAACCTGATGGGGGCCATCCGAGTCTTGATCACCGAGGTGATCGGAGAGTCGCGGGACGCACCCATGCCGACCAGCCTCCTGATCGATGCCGAGGGTCGCTTGTGCGTGATCTACCTGGGCCCGGTGTCCGTGGACGTCCTGCTAGAGGACGTCGGGCGGATGCGGCTAGCGAGTCCTGACTCCTACGTCTCCACCGAGCAGTTCGGTGGCGGCCGCTGGACGACCACGCGCGAACGGCACTACCGGTTGATGGCTCGGGGCTTCCGCCTCTTGGGCTTTGGGGAGTTGGAGCGCTACTACCAGGAGTTGGCTAGGGAGCGCAGGGACAAGAAGTAGCCCGGCTCTTCTCTCGCTTACTTGTGGCGCCCCACGAAGGTGTGCCATCGACCGCGACGCCGGGGCTCGTCAACGACGAGCCCCGCTGCGTTGATGGCGGCAAGAGTCGGCTCCAAGTGTTGGTGCGGGCAACCGCTGAAGGCAAACCATCCGTCCGGGGCGAGCCGTTTCGCCAAGTCCTTGGCGTGCAGTTGGATGATGTCCGAGTAGATGTTGCCGAGCACCACGTCGAACCCGGTTTCGCTCTCCTGCAGGGTTTCAAAGCCTCCCACGCGAAAGGTGCATTGGGGTTCCACGTGGTTGTCGCGGGCCAAGTCGCCGGCGGCTTCGGCGGAGTAGGGGTCGATGTCGAAGCCCAGGCATCTCTCGGCTCCCAAGAGTGCGCTCACGACGGACAGGATTCCACTGCCGGTGCCTGCGTCGAGCACGCGCTCGCCACCCTTTATTCGTTGGGTCAAGACTCGCACGCAGGTGCGCGTGGTGGCATGACGTCCCGAACCAAAGGAGCCACCGGGTTGAATCGTCAGGCGTTTCTCATGGGCGGCCACTTCGCGCTCGTCCCAGGGCGGAAGCAGGCAAATCGGGCCCACGCGAAAGGGCTTCCAGCTCATCTTCCAAGAGGTGGCGTAGTCCTCCGCGGGCAACTCGTTGAAACGCAGCTGCATTCCTTGAAGCTCGGGTTCTTCCGTCAGCCGGGCCATCTCGTCGAGCTTGCCTTTCAACTCGTCGCGCAAGGCCCGGGTGTCTTCGTTCTTGGAGATGAAGATGCGCACGTAGTCGAATCCCGGAGGCGCCTCCTCCACAGCCAAATTGGGGCGACCAAAGGCCGCGCTCGTGCAGGGCCCAAACATCAGGGTTTGCGCCACGAGCTCTTGCCAGCCATTGGGAACGAGGACGCGGACTTCAATCCAAACAAGTGGTTGACTCAAAAAGGTAGATCCTCGGTACTGACGTCGATGGGAGTGGGTTCGGCCGGCGGCAAAGACTCGTGCGTGGGCTCGAAGCGCTGAATGTTCACGGTATGGTCTGGCTCAACCGGCAAGCCCACCGGCGCTTTCCTGAGGCCCACGTGCAGCAGAGCTTGATGAAGGCAGCGCTCCGTGTCCCCGCGCACCATGCGCGCTAGGCCAGCGGCGTCTTCACCGACGCGCGCCACGGGCAGTTCCTTCAAGAATGCGCGATGACGGGGATCCACTAAGCGATGGTCGAGCACGTAGATGCAACCGCGATCGCTCACGCGCCGCATCAAGCGCCCAAAGCCTTGCCTAAATTTGGCAAGCGCCCGGGGCATGTAAATCTGATGGCGCTGCTCGGTGATGCCGATGGCTGCGCACTGGGCGTGGTGATAGCGATCGGGAACGCCGTAGGGCAAACGCACGATGACCAGATGCTCCAAGGTCTCCCCCGGAAAGTCGGCGCCGTACCAGAAGGTGTCCACGCCGATCAAGACCGAGTCCACGCGCTCGCGGAACAGCTCACTCAGTTCCTCTTTCGAGGTGCCGGGCATGTTTTGGTACCAAAACCCGATGCGTCGCGCGCGGAAATGACCTTCCAAGCGCGCGCCAACCTGACGCACGTCGTCCGCGTTCGTGAACAGCACGAGCATGCGCCCCTTGGTCTCCTCCGCCAAGTTGGCGATGAAGTCCCGGACGTAACTAAGGAAGCCCTGCTTGTCCCGGGTGACCGAAGGCGCATCCCGTGGGACGACGAGCAGTGCTCGGCTGTAGTCAAAGACTTCCGGTGACTTGTAGGTGTGCAGGGTGCACAGCCGCTCGGGTTCGTCGTCGTTGAAGGCCACCGAGCGGTCGAGGCCTAGGTAGGCAGCGGCGGCCTCAAAGCCACCTTGCAGGTAGGTCGTCGCCGAAAGGAAGGAGGCCGTGGCGAGTTGCGGGTAGTAGAAACGTCCCAAGTACTCGTTGGGCAAGAGCACGCGGGCGGAGAGCACGAGCCCAGCGCGGGAGTCCTGCTCGATGTCGTTGAAGGTGCGCGCATTGAACGTGGGCTTGCCTTCTTGCACTGGCAACCAGGCTGCGATGCCAGCGAGAAATTCGTCGAGCTCCGTGCGAGCTTGATCAATCGCGCGCCGCAGGCGTGCCATGCGACCCTTGCCCAAACCTTCTAGGCGCGCGCTGAGTTCCGCTAGTTTCTCGTCCAGTTTTCCACCGACCTGCGTGAACTTGAGTCGGCGCGCGATCAGGTTCTTGCCGCGCTCGCTTTCCACGTACTCGCGCAACAGGGAATGATCCTCGCGCGCGTCCAACTCTCGCTCGCGGCCGCGACGCCAGTGATCGAAGTCTTGGGCGTCCTTCTGCAATTCGATGAATGCGAAGCGCATGGACTCTTGCTGCTGTTGGGCTTCAAGGGCTGTTTCCCAACTAGGCGTGCCCGCCACGATGCGCTTGTGCACGCGCTTGAACAGACTGCTGACCCGGGGTTGGTCGGGGTTGTAGAGCTTGTTGAGCCAGAGCAAGACAGCGCCCAGCCCAACTGAGTGGCTCCAGGCGCTGTGTGCCTGTTCGTGCAGGTGTTCGCACTCATCGAAGACCAAGTGGCGGAAGAACTCCTGGCGTGCCAAGGCAAAGCTGTGGTTGGTCACCACCACGTGGCTGCGTTCCGCGCGCCAGCGAGCGACCTCCGCTCCACAGGTGACCTTGTCCTCTTTGACGCGGCAGCATGAGGTGCGTGCGCGCACTTGGCGTAGGAGGTCATTGAGGGTCGCCCTATAGGTGTCGTTGTGCCCCAACTCCAAGGGCGAACGGCGCGGCAGGCGGTCCAAATCTCCCGTGCTGTCGTGCAGGGAAAACGCGAGCAGTTGGCAGTAGGCGAGCCACTGTTCACCGGAGGCTTCGAAGGGCGGAATGTGCAGTTTCAAGGTGCGCCAACACAGGTAGTTCTCGCGACCCTTGAGCATGGAGACCCGTGGGGCTTGGATCAGCCCGGAGCGTCGCAGCAGTTCGATGGCGCGCGGCACTTCCCGATCGATGGCTTGCTCTTGAAGCGCGCGGGTGTAGGTGGCGATGCCGACGCGAATGTCGTGACGCTTGGCCCACAGCAGGGCGGGCACCAAGTAGGCCAAGGTCTTGCCGGTTCCTGTTGGAGCGTGCACCAGCAGCAACTGCGTCTGCGCTTCCTGGCTGCGCCCGAAGTTGGCCGCGACCTGTTTGGCGACGTCGTGTTGGCTTGCGCGATACTTGCCATCGGCGCCGTGCTCTTCCGCAAAGAGCGCAGGGAGGTGTTGGGTGAAGGCCGCCTCCAACGTCAATTCTTCCTCGGGACCCCAGGGCAAGGCCTGCTCCCTGTTGGGGGGCAAGGGGTCGATCGCGTGCCAGTCCTTGGCTTCGGAGGTCCAGCGCGGGTTCGCGTTCTCCAGAACCAGATGCAAGAAGTCCGCCTCCAAGGGGTCCGACTCGAAACGCACCGGTTGAATTGGTTCGTCAGCGGGACCTTGATAGGCCCAGAGTGGCGCGGACTGCAACAACTGCAAGGCTTGGCCGATGCTTGTCGCGCCCCGCGGCTCGGTGACGCACATGCGCGCCCAGGCGGTGGCGAGCCCCACGGAGACCGCGTGAATCACGTCCTGGTTCTGAGCGAGGAAGCCGCGCAAGAGCAGGGAGAGCGCGCGGCGTAGCTCTTCCGGCTGCCCGGCAAGCTCGTCGGATTCCAACTCGCTCAAGCTCTTGATCAACTCCCGCGAATTGCGGGCTAGTCGGCCGGGTGTGAGCAGAGAGGCGATCTCGCCCAAGCCGATCAGGGCCGACGCTTCCGCTTGCGGACCTCCGAGCACTCGCCGCCAATCGCGAAACTGCTTGGCATCGAGGACCACAACCAAGGCGCCGCGACAGAATTGTGCGAAGCCCATCCAGTCCGCTTCTGCCTCACACGCCCAGGTTTCCTCTGCCCCTTGGGAAGCGCGGCGCAGTGCGCGCAAGCCCTGGAAGCCTGCCTCGGATGGATCCGCACCTTCACACGCGAGGGCCGCGAAGACGACGGCTGACAAGCTTTCTGCCCAGGGCGGGTTGTCCGCGGTTTGGCCCGCGTCCTGGGGAGTTTGCTCGCTGGACATGCAGGCGTGAGGATACCGGAGGTTCCTATTCGAGTGCATCCGGAGCAGCCCAATCTGTGGGAATGGAGCGGCTCAAAGCGTGCATCTGCTCTGTCCATGATCTCGGCTAGGGCGCGCCCCGCAGAGGGGTGCGCGCATCCCCGGTTCCCGTGCATGTTCCCCTGGTCGCGATCCCCTGGGCGAAACTCACTGTCGCGCGAGCCTGGCCGTCCAGCAAAGGTGAATGGAGCCAATTCCCCAGATCGAACTCCGGGGAAGCGGGTCCCGTTTGGTCAGCAGGCCTCCGCGGCTGACGTTCCCGGGAACTCCCCAAGCGGGCGAGCGCGCCCTTCGATTGGGCACGGACCCTCCCCGTGGGCCGGGAACAGACTCGCATCCCTCCCGGACAGCGCTCGAGTTTCAACCGGGCCAATGGGCAGCGACTCGGTCGGATTCATGGGCACATACCAGGCCCCGCTAACGATCGCACGGGCGACCCCACCCTGACTTACCGGGCCAGGAGCGGAGTCGTCGCACTTGCAGCGCGCCCTTAGGGGCGGCCCAGGCTAGAAGTTGAAGCGCCCCACAAGCCTTTGCAGTTCAATGCCCATGCTCGAGAGCTCGGTGCTCGCGGATTGCATTTGGGTTGCGCCCGCGGACGCATCCCGCGCGGATGCCTCGACCCCGGCGATGTTGGACGTGATCTCTTGAGCCGCCGTGGCGGATTCCGAGACCCCGATAGAGATCGAGCGTGCCGAGCCAGAGGCTTCCGCGACGGTCTTGGCGATCTCCTTGGTGGTCTTGGCTTGGTGTTCAATCGCGGAGACAATCGTGACCGACACCTCGTTCACCTCGGCGATGACTTGGCTGACCTTCTCGATAGAGGTCACGGCGTTCCCCGTCGACTCCTGGATGCTCTCGATGCGCTGCCGGATGTCTTCGGTTGCATCGGCGGTTTGGCGTGCGAGTTCCTTCACCTCATTGGCGACCACGGCAAAGCCCTTGCCGGCTTCTCCGGCTCGCGCCGATTCGATGGTGGCGTTCAAGGCCAAGAGGTTGGTCTGCTCGGCGATGTACTGAATCGTCTCGATGACCTTTCCGATCTGGTCTGCGGAAGTGCCCAGTTCGCTGATGTTGGTGTTGCTTTGCCCGGCAAGAACAGCCGCATCAGCGGCCACTTGAGCTGCTTTGCGAGCGTTTTCGGAGACTTCCGCGGCCTGCCCATTCATTTCCTGAATGGACGAGGCAACCGTGTCCACGTTCGCGAGCAGTTGCTCGGCGCCCTTGGCCATGCCTTGCATGTTCAGGGCCATCTCTTCGGCCGCCGCAGCGACGGAGGTGGAGCGGTCGGTGGTCGCCTGGGCTCCACTGGCAAGTTGGCTCGAAGTTGCGGACAGCTCGCTGGAGGAGCCCGCAAGCTTCTTCGAGTTCGCTTCGATGTCTTTGATCAACGACTGGATCAACGCGACGAATTGGTTGAACCAGGTGGCCAGTTCGCCGAGTTCATCCGTGCGGCTGTCGTCCAGGCGTTTGGTGAGGTCGCCCTCTCCCTCGGCGATGTCCTTCAGCATTCCGATGGTGGCGGCCAGAGGACGAGTGATGCCGCGCGTGATGGCAACGGCCAACAGAATGCCCAGCGCCAAAGCGCCCAGGGATCCCCAGGTCAGTAGGGAGCTGGTGCGACTCGTTTCTTCACTCGCCACCTCCACACGCTCGCGAAAGGCTGTGCTGGCAATCTCTGCGATCTCATCGATCGATTGCTCCAGGCGATGGATCGACTCCTTGTAGGGCTTCATGGCGGCATTTGCCCCTTGGGGTGTGAAGCCTTCCTCGTCAGTTGCGCGCGTCGTCACAACCATCAACCCGGAGTGGTACTTCTCGTAGAGGCCAGGGAGGCGCGCGACCTTTCCGGAGATGTCTCTCTTGCGTCGAGGGTCCTTGGCCACTGTCGCAGCCAGCTTCTCGAAGGCAACCCGGATCTCCTCACTCTTGGCCGTGAGGCTCGGCAGGTATTTTTCGACCTGCTTTTGCCGGTCGCCGATGTTCAGAAAAATGTCCTTCTCGAAACGTCGGTGCTGGAGCATCAGAACTCCGATCTCCTGGCTCATCGCGTTCAAATCCCCGTCGAGCTGGATTTCCATCACGGCTTCATTCGCCGACGAGAGGCTGCTGCGCCCGAGGTTTCCGAGGACCAAAGTGAGGAGCACAACGAAGCCAAAGCCTGCGCCAAGCTTCTGGGAGAGGGAGATTTTTTGCATCAGAGCCAAGGGGACGCCTGGGGGCGTGAGCTGCGATTCGCGGGAAGGGACGTGGTAGCCGGGGTTATCGCCCATATCCGGGTTGGAAATGGAGCCGATCCCCCGTTCCACCCCGCATTTTTGCCCCGAGGGGGCCCTCGGGGGGCATTTTTTCCATTTGGGAAGCTGCGGCTGGACGCCCCCGGCTCGCGGGGCAGGCCGAGGGGGCTGGCCTGCAACGACGCGCGCAGAGCCCTCCCAGGAGCCCGGGCGAGTGGGAGGCACGGGACGGACCCCAGGCGAGCGTCGCCGGGTGGGGCCGGAACCCTTCCTGCACGGAGACCCTCGCGAGGTCCTCCGAAGAGCCCAGGTCGAGTACAAGTCAGGGGCTGGAGTGCGCCCGGGGGAAGCGAGCGGGGCCTATCGAGGTCCATCCCGGCCCACCCCGAACAAGAAATCCTGCCCGCCGCCAACAGCCTTCGGCGTAGGGGCATCTCTAGGGGGACTATGCAACTCCAATCCAAAACGACCGATCTCGAAGGACTGATGCTGCACTCGACTTGGGTGCGACGGCTCGCTTCCAATCTGATTGGCGGCGGGCCCGAGGTCGAGGACGTCATCCAAGACACTTGGCTCACGGCGCTCGCCAGCCCGCCGAGTGTGGAGGGTTCCCATCGAGCTTGGCTGTCCACCGTCGTGCGCAACGTGGTTTTGCAACGCCGGCGCAAGCAGGGGCGCCGGAAAGAGCGCGAGCAGCGTGCGGAGCGTGGAGCCGAATCAGAGCCGAGCGCCGAGGAACTGGCCGAACGGGTTGAGACCCAGCAACACCTCGCGAGCGTCGTGCTCAAGCTGCCCGAGCCGTTGCGGCAGACGGTACTCTTGCGCTACTACGAGGGCCTCAGCTCTGGGCAGATCGGCGCTCGAATGGCAGTGCCCTCGAGCACGGTTCGTTGGCGCTTGGCACGCGGCTTGGACCTTCTACGAGGTCAACTCGATGAGGAGTTTGGAGATCGAAAGACATGGTCGGTTTTGCTGGCGCCTTTGACCAGCCTCGATACTCCCGCCCTGGGCACCGCGCAAACGGTGCTCCTGGGCGTCATGAAAGGAGCGCTCGCTATGTCTCTCGCAACGAAGATCCTTGTTCCCACCGCAATTCTATTGAGCTTCCTGGGGCTCCGGCACTTGACGAAGGGGCAAGTCGTGGAGAATGCACCAGTGGAAACTCTCGAACTCGAGGCGGCAAGCAGAGCGCTACCGAATCCCGAGCACACTGGCCCCACGCCGTCAGCCACGCCCCAAGTTGCGGACCTCCGAGTTCCCGTCAACTCGCCGCCTCTGGCGACGGTGGATGGCTTTGGAACGCTCACGATTCAGCTGATCGACCGTGCGAGCCAGTTGCCAATTCCCGGGTGCAGAGTGGAAGTCGACAAGGGCGTCGGCGTGCCCCTCGCTCGCGCGGCTGCCGAGCAAGATCGCTTGACGTCCCCCGATCTCCAAACGGATGCGTCAGGGCGAACTCGACTGCACCTGGAAGCAGGCATGGCCCTGCGCGTGATCTGCGCTCCCTCGAAGATCGGTGAGATGGGCGGATTCTCGGGCACCGGCAGCCACGCAGGAGGAAGCTACCGCAGGCACGCGCAACACATGCTGCCCTTAAAAGACGGGGAAGAGCGCGAGCTGCGAGTCGAGCTGGACCCCATCGAGTTCTGGGGCAAGCTGCTGGATGCGTCGAACGGGGGAGTCGTTCGGGGGGCTGAGGTGCATCACTCTCCGCAACCTGATGCACACTCCGCTCGGGCTCCCGAACGTCTCACCCACGAGCCGGATGGCAGCTTTCACTTCCAGCTATCGAACACCTCGGGTTCGACACGCTGGGTCCAAGCCCCCGGGTACGCCCCGGTTCCATTCAGGCCCAAGGGGATGGGAGGGTCACGATCAGAGCCGGTCGTGATGGAAGTCGAGCGGGCGGTGACCTTCCAACTCAACATTCATGACGCATCGGGTGCCGGCGTGGGGACAAAGGTGCGGATCCAAGCGGACCTGCCGGTGGCGAGCGCTGGAGGGATGGAAGTCTCCGGCGTGATGCTGAAGCAAGTCAGCGATGAAAATGGAGAGTGCAGGTTCACTCAGCTGATTCCCGGGGAGCCCTACAGCTTGTCCATCGTGCCCGCGGGGGGGCCTCTGATTGTTGAGCCGGAACAGCTCGTGTTTCAGCCGGGTGAGTTCCGCCAGATGGACTACCGGCTGCAGTCCTTGGTCAGCTTTCGTGGACAGTTGACCGACGAAACGGGCGCACCCATCTCTGGCCGTGAAATCTGGCTTCGACGTTCGAGTTCCAAAGAGAGGCTGGCCCAGTTGGATGGCTACTTCTCCCCTTGGGAGGGCGCCAACATCCGGCGCCCGGACAGAAAGGACGTGACGGACTCGACCGGCAGGTTTGCGTTCAACAAGGTTCCACCGGGCTATTGGAGCGTGGGCCCGGGGGCCGGACCCTGGGGGGGCTTCTCGGCATCCGGTCAGGCACCTCCCACCTTGGACGGGCCCTCGATGGCAAAGCGCATCGAGATCGTCGAGGGAGAACCCGTGCAGGAGGTTCGCTTGTCGATGGCTCAGGACCTGTTCATCGAAGGTCGCGTCTTGGACCTGGAGCAGCTGGGAGCCTCGGGCATCCATGTGAACGCCTCCCGCGTCGGAAGTGAGGGCGGCACCCTATCCGTTCGTTCCAACAAGAACGGCGAGTTCCGCATCGGACCGCTGCTCCCGGGGGATCACGAGCTGACCCTTTCCGGCTTGGCAGCCCAGGGCTCAGGGGGTGGGGCGTGCGTGCCGGAAACGAGCGTCCATCCCGCGGGATCCAGCGGCGTGCTGCTCCAATTGCAGCTCGGGTGCGAGCTGATCTGCATCCTGAGCGGGCTGGAACCCGGAACCCCCCGCGAGGTCGAGATCGTGCTTCAACAGGATGGATCCTGGAGGAGGCAAGGCCTCCGATCGTCTTCAACGGATGGACGCTACGCTTGGTCCGGTCTGCGCCCGGGGTCCTGGAGCGTGCTGGCCACGGACTCCCTCGGCAACACTTGGGCGGCCCGCTCCGTTCTCCTGGACCCGGGATCTTCTCCCAGGTCGGTCACCTTGCAGCCCACCATCGGGGGCTGGTTGCACCTGGAAAACGAGGGGCTAGGGGACGAAATCGGAGTTCGCGTGCTCCAGGGAGGGGCCCAGCTCGGATCCAGCCCGGTCCTCCCCGGAGGCAGCCTGAGGATGCTTTTGCCGCCTGGGGACACCATCGTGGTCTCCACCAGCGCCTCCGGGGAGGAGCGGGCGCAACCCGTCCGCATCACGGCCAATAGGGAGTCGACCCTCGT
>CALCXM010000031.1 GCA_937905825.1 uncultured bacterium | reverse complement strand
GATCGGAGGCCTCTTGACCTTGGAGAAGGTCTACAGCTTTGAACCGATCTCCGAGGAGCTGAATGCAGAGCAAGAAAGCCACGTCTTGGGCGCCCAAGGACAGATGTGGAGCGAGTACCTGCCGAACTGGAGACAGGTCGAGTACATGGCCTTCCCGCGCATGTTGGCCCTCGCAGAAGTGGTTTGGTCGCCCCGGGACAAGAAGGACTGGGGCCATTTCCAGAAGCGCTTGCCTCACCAACTCACGAGATTAAAACAACGGGGCGTTCAATTTCGTAGGCCCAGCCCCGCGGAGTTAGCTCCCGCCAGCAACGGGGCCCCAGGAAAGTAACCGAACCCGCCTCCCAAGAAATCCCCATCAAACGCACGCGCATCGAACGCGTGCCATCAACAACCCAGCATGAACCACAACCCGCCCTACCCCGCCCAGGAAGCCGTCATCCCCGTTGGCGTCGCCGTCATCCTGACCATCGTGACCTGCGGGCTCTACGGACTCTGGTGGCAGTACAAACAGATGGAGATCCTGAACGCCTGGCACGGTCGAGAGGAGTACAGCTTCTTGACGTACCTGATTCTCAGCTTCATCACCTGCGGGATCTACGCGGTCTACTACGAATACAAAATGGCCCAGGGCATCAACGAGATCCAGCACCGCTACGGGTACCGGGTGAATGAGAATCTCGCTCTGCTCTGCGTATTGTTGTCGATTTGCTCGGTGGGTGTCCTCTCCCTCGCCATTCAGCAGTCCGACATCAACGACCTCTACGGTGAAAACCCCGACATTTAGTCAACGCAGCCTGGCGGGCATGTTCCTGCTGGTGCTGGTAGGGGTCGCCCTTTGGACGACGCTGTTGGGCATCTCGAGCGCAGACCTGACGCTCCTGCCTTGCCCCGTGAGAGCACTCATCGGCATGGACTGTCCCGGGTGCGGAATCTCGCGGGCTTCGATCGCTCTCACGCGCGGACAGTTTCGAGAGGCCTGGGACTTTCACCCGTTCGTCTACTTGCTGGTTCCCCTCGCAGGGGCTTACTGCATCTCCCCCAAGGGCACCGCCGCTCTTTGGGGAAGCATCCCGAGACTCGCAAAGACCCTGATGATTTCCGGACTGCTGCTCGCCAGCCTGGGACGTTGGGTGTGGCAAGCCCCTTGGGCCTAAGCATCTTGTGCAGGTCTAGCCGGATCGGCCTTCTCACCCCATCCGGCTAGTCTTCGTCGGTGAAGAACTGCACCTTGCCGGTTTCCAAGCAATACTCCGCTCCAACGATCAGGAGCTCTCGTTTTTGCACCAGCTCGGCGATGGCGGTTGAAGCCGTGGCCAGCTTGCGAACGGTGGAGCGCACATTGAGCCCCACCGCTTTTTCGATGGCCACTTCGCGCTGACTTTCGTCGGCGTTCTTGAGGTAGGCGTCGAAGGCCGGGCCGATCTGGTCGATCAGCTCTTGCAAGTGTGCGGGCTCCTGGGCGCTGGAACTCTCCAACTTATCGAGGGTCAGGCGCACGGCACCACAACGAGTGTGTCCCAGCACGACGACCAAAGGCACGCCCAGCCCCACCGCGGAGAATTCCAAGCTCGCCACCACGGCGGAAGAAACGTAGTTGCCCGCCACGCGCGTCACGAGTAGGTCGCCGAAGCCCACGTCGAAGACCAATTCCACGGGTGCGCGCGAGTCGATGCATCCCAAGACAGCTGCAAAAGGCTGCTGTCCATCGAGCAAGCCCTGGCGCCAGCCCGCCTTCAAGCCAGTTGCGGACTCTAGCTTGTCTTGGACGAATCGTTGGTTGCCTTGCTTCAAACGAGCGAGGGCTTCAATGGCGCGGGTGTCAGGCATTCGAGTCTGGCATCGGGGTTGGGGAGGGACCTCGGGATCAGGGCCACGACCATTCTGCGTTGGAAGCGGCCGCAATGGAACCGCTCAGCCCCAGGATCCGAGGCGTCGAGCGCCGGGCACGCGCTGCGCCCACGGACCTGAATAACCATGGGCCACAAACCGGCTCCCCAGCAGGAGGCCGCAAAAGACGAACAGCCCCATTTCAATTCCTGCTATGGTTCCGGCCAGCCCATGAGCGCTCCTCCCCCCGACTCCCTTCCGCCCGTTCTGGGCCCCGCAGAAATCGAACGCGCCACCAAAAATGTCGCCTCGATTCTCGAGCACGCGATCCTCCATCAGGAAGAGGAAGCCGCCATCGTGGTGCATGACACCCAAAGCGAACTGGCGCGCTGCTTGACCCAGGCCTACCGGCGCGCGCTGCCAGAGGCCACGTTCATCGACTTCGACTGCACGCAGCAGCAAACGATCCTAGCGGCCTTCGAGATCTTGGAGCCCGGGGACCTGGTCGTGTTGATCCAGTCCACGAGCTTTCGCTTAGCGGCCTTTCGCATTCGCGTGGAGCTTTTCCAACGTTCGATCAAGGTCATCGAGCACCCGCACCTGGCGCGCATGCCTGGGGTTGAGGGCCAGGTCTACGTGGACTCTTTGGCCTACGATCCGGATTACTACCGCGGCGTTGGCGCAGCTTTGAAGGAGCGTCTCGACCGGGCCACGCAGGTGGTCATCGGCAGTGGCGTAGAGCCACTGATCTTTCCTGCCGGCTTGGAAGAGTCGTGCCTCAACGTCGGTGACTACCGCCAACTCCAGAACGTGGGCGGCCAGTATCCGATCGGCGAAGTCTTCAGCGAGTCACGGGATCTAGAGCAAGTCAACGGGCAAGTGCGCATCGGAGTCTTCGCCGACACGACCTTCACCGTGAACAAGCCCGAACGTCCGATCACCCTGGTCGTCGATGCCGGACGGGTCACAAACGTGATCGATTCGAATCCAGCCTTCGACGCTGTGCTCGCCAGCATCCGGGAAGACGAAGGGGAGATTTGGTTGCGCGAGCTGGGCCTGGGCATGAACCGCGCTTTCAGCTTGGATCGACTCGTTAGCGACGTGGGCTCCTTTGAGCGCATGTGCGGCGTGCACCTTTCCTTAGGAGCCAAGCATCACGTCTACAACAAGCCGAACATACGCAAGCGATCGGCGCGCCAGCACGTGGACGTCTTCGTGATGACCGAATCCGTGCGGGTCGACGGCGAGGAGCTCTACGTGAACGGAGCTTGGGTTCCGGGAGCGCCGACCGCTCCCGGAACCCAAGCCCCCTAAGGTCCCCGCCCCTTGTCGGCCGGGCCTCTGGGAGGGCAGGGCGCGCCTACTTGCGCTTGTCCTCGTGCTCGCCTTCGACCTTGTCTTTTCCCTGGGCCTCAAAGCTAGCGAAGTCCTCCGCCAGCTCGATACCGACCTCGAGATCCTTCAGCAGCATGATCGTCTCGCCAACCACTGAGTTGCCCTCGGTGATGCGATGGGCCACGTTGACGCCGTTGACCTCTGCGAAGTCCTCGAAAGTCGTCTTGGTCGGAATCTGCATGGTTCCGTGCACGAACAACCCGTCGATGCGCAGCACCTCACCCGTGGCGAGGTCCACATAGGCCTTCGAGGAAGGCAGGTCTTTGACGCTGCGGGAAACGGTCAGGCATTGCACACCGTTCAGCTCTTCGCTGCCCTTGATCACCACGGAGTCGAAGCTCTCGCGCCAATCCCCATCGGCGATCGACGGATGGCCGCGCAGGGTTTGCGTGCGGCGCTTGCCGGTCAATTCCTGGTATCCCTGGGCGCGGTTGAAGCCCCAGGCCAGGTCCCCGCGCACGCCCACCTGGGTTTCACCGAAGACCCCCATGTCCAACTGCAAGCGATAGTCGCGCGGTTCCTGACGGGCCTCGTAGATGTAGCTGCCCTCGATGCCCGACTGGGGCATGCGAAAGGTCCCGCGGGCCCGCAGGGTTCCGTGCTCGGCCAAGAGCCGTGCGCGGCCGCCCTGTTGAAGGACCTCGTAGAACTGCGCGAGGGTCGGAAGCTCCTCGGCCTCGGTTGACGCGCTCGCTTCGCGCACTCGGGCCAACTCGCGCTCGGAGCCCTTCTCGTACATCGTAATCGACGTCACGTCCCCATCCACGTCCTCGTTGAAGAAGACCTCGATCCAACTGATCATGCGCAGCTGGCGTTTGCCTTGCTCGTCGGGGGCGTGCAATTCGTAGACACGCTGGCTGGGAATGTCCACGGCCAGGCGGTTGTTGGCGATCACCACCTCCACGTCTTCCTTGAGGGCCGGGTCGTGGAACACGCCGAGGAACTTCTCCAAATCGGCGAGGGGGATCTCGATGGGCAACTCGACTCCTTCGCGCACCAGTTCCATGATCGCTCCGCCTTGATGCATCTTCAGGGTCGTCGGCGTTCCCGACGAGTCGAAGTCGAAGGACACGGCGATGGCGTTCGTCATCTTGAAGAACCACTTGCCCTCCGCGTCCGGGTGCTTGAGTTCGTAGTCCATCTGTCCAGGGACGTTGACGAAGAGCTTGCCGTCCTGGGTGCTGACCTCGAAGGAGGCTCCGTCGAAGGGCGCGAAGTTCGCCTCGTAGTCGCCCACATAGGCTTCGATGTCCTTGACCGCATCCGCCGAGTCCGCGATGTCTTTCAAGAGGGTGTCGAAGACCACCGACATGGAGCTCGCCTGCAAGGGCGTCGCTGTCACGTTGGTGAGCAGCACGTAGCCCAAGTTCTTGGAAGGCATGAACGCCACCTGGGCGCCGAAGCCGTCGATGTTGCCCCCGTGCTCGATGACCTGCTCCTCGCCACTTCCATGAATCATCCACCCGAGGCCGTACTGACTGTCCTCGGACATCTCCATGTTGGCACTGTGGATCTCCTTAAGCGTCTCCTCACGGATCAGCTGTTCCTCGCCGAGCTTGCCTTGGGCCAACTGGAAGCGCACCCATTGGGCCATGTCGGTCACGTTCGAATTGATCGAGCCCGCCGGCGCGATGGCGCCCAGATCCAGCATGCGTTTCTCGATGTACTCTTCGGCCTCCGGCTCCCACTCGTAGCCCAGGGAAAGACGCGGGTCCTTTTGAGCGACTTGAATGGCGAAGTTGCTGGAGCTCATGCCGAGGGGGTCGAAGATGCGGGTCTGCACCAGCTCCTCCCACTCCACACCGGCCGCCTGGGCTCCCGCCATGCCGGCGGCCAGGAACATGACGTTGTTGTACTGGAACTGCTTGCGGAAGGCTGCGGTAGGCTCCGCCTTGGAGGCCGTCTCCAGCACCAGTTGCCGACTGGCCCCAGCGCCTGCCCATAGGGCACTCATGCGCGTGAAACCCGTGCGGTGACACATAAGGTCCCGCAGGGTCACGGGCCCTTGATCCCCGCCCTCGGTCTTGATCTGCAAGTCGAAGTAAGGAAGGTACTTCGCAATCGGATCATCGAAGTCCAAGACTCCGTCGTCCTGCAACATGCCCAAGGCGGTCGCTGTCAGGGCTTTGGTGGTCGAGCCGATGGCGAAGAGTGTTTGCGCAGTGACCGGGCGCGAGGACTTGACGTCCGCCACTCCGAAGCCCTTGGACAGAACGATCTCGTCGCCCTTCACCACCGCCAAAGCAAAGCCTGGGATATGATTGGCGACGCGCTCTGCTTCCATGAGCTCGACGAGCAACTCCAGGCGCTGCTCGAAGGAAGGCTGTTCCGGCTCTTGAACGACGGGAGCCGGGCAATTGGAAACCGGCTGCGGCGGCGCGGGGCTCAGCGTCAGTAGAACGGTAGTTAGCAAGGTCAACATTTTCGGGACTCCTGGGTGCGATTGGCGGAACTAACGTCCGCGTTCTTCGAGCAGTTCGAGGGCGCTCATGATGTCGAGCGTCCTTTGATCGGTGGGGTCCACCCGTTCCCGGGCGTCCTGCAAGATGGCGGTCAAATCCACGGCTTGACCGAGATGCGTTTGGAACATCGAGCGCAAGAGGCTCCTGCGCAGTGTTCCGCCCTCAGGAGGAGGGAGGGCTTGCAAGAGACGCAAGCCAGCTTGCAGACCTGGCTCGCTGAGCTCCGGCCCATTCGCGAACTTCCAAAGCAAGGAAGTCAGTTGCTCGCTGAGCGCCACGAGCTCCTTCGGATTTTCTGTGTGCTGAACGAATGCGAACAGCTTCTCCGCCACCAGCAGCGCATCCCCATAGCGCTCGACCTCCACCAACCGGCCGACGGATGCCTCGTAGTTCTGACCTAGGATCTTTTCGTTGGGCCCCCAAAGGGTTCCAGCGACCTCCAAGAAGCGCAACAGCAAGTCATCCGCCTGACGACGGCGCGTGGGCTCGGTGACTCCGCGCAACAGCTGAAAGAGCATGTCGATGTTGGCGACCATGTACGCCAAAGGCGGATTGTCCAGCTCGTCAAACGCTGCGAGGGATTCCCACAACACCTCCTCCCCCGCTTCCTTGCGTCCATCGCGGGCTAGGTACATGCCGCGACTGAAGAGCGCGAGAGCCGGGACCATGTGTCCATCCGGAAAGGCGGCCTGAGCGGTCTCCACCAGATCGATGTACATCGGATCCAAGTCCCCACGCAAGGGATTGGAGTAGGCCATGCGCAACCACTCCTCCACGAGCTGCAGCCGCTCGTAGTGCTGGTCGGGAGCCACCGCTTTGATCATGCGCAAGGCCTCTTCCAGCAAACGGCTGGCTTCGGCATACTGACCGCGATTGCTCAGGAGCTTGGCGAGCTCGCGCCTGTTGTTGCAAGCGCTCAGGTTGCGACTGGCGGGGTGCAAGCTTTCGATGCGCAAGGCTTCCTGCAAAGCGGCGATAGCCCCATCCCCATCGCCCGCCTGCCCGAGCACAACACCGAGGCTGGCCTGGGCCGCCCCCACCCGTGGGTGGTCGGGTCCGTATGCCGCTGTATAGGTCTTCAAGGACTCAGCGAAGAGATCCCTGGCGCCCTGCGCATCCCCGGCGCTGCGCAGTTGGTTGCCGAGCGCCCCCAGAGTCGCCGCCACCGTAACGTGATCTTCACCGAAGACTTCCCGGGCGGTCAACAGCAGCGACTGCGCATTCACTTCCAGGGCACCGGGGTCTCCGGTCAGCGCCAGCATGTTTGTGAGCGCCGCGCTGATCTTGCCCGAGCGATCTGCTTCAGCCTTCGCGGTGATGTAGCCCCCGAGGGCCAGGCCGAGACCTAGCAGCACGCCCAAGACCGCCAAGCCAGCGGCGGTCACCATCGCGCGGTTGCGCTGGAACAGTTTCTTGGCGCGGTACAGGGAACTCGGCGGCCCAGCCAGTACGGGCTCTTGACGCAAGTAGCGGCTCACGTCGTCCGCCAAAGCAGAGGCCGAGTCGTAACGACGCGTGCGATCCTTGGCCATGGCGCGCATCACGATCCAGTCGAGCTCCCCGCGCATCAAGCCCACCAGCGAACGCGCTTCGCAAGCGTGCTCGCGGGCCAGCTGTTCCATTTGCGCGCCCATCTTGGAAACCCGCGTCGAAGGGGTCGGTGGTTCCTCCTCGCGGATCATGCGCGTCATTTCCCCGTAGCTCGCGCTGTGCAAGGTCTTGGCGTCGATCGGCGTCGTGCCCGTCAAGAGCAGATAGAGCAACACGCCCAAGGAGTAGATGTCCGTGCGCGTGTCCACGTCCAAACCGCTCATCTCCGCCTGCTCAGGACTCATGTACTCCGGCGTACCGATCACCTGTTGAAACTCGGTAAAGAGCGTGCGTTCGGTCAAGCGTTGGTTCGTCGCCTTGGCCACGCCGAAGTCGATGATCTTGACCACGGGGGTTCCGTCGTGGGAGGTCACGAGGACGTTGCCGGGCTTGATGTCCCGGTGGATGATGCCCTTTTGGTGAGCGTGTTGCACCGCGCGGCAAGTCTTCACGAAGAGCTCCATGCGCTGCACAGTGCTCAACTGATGGCGGTCGCAGTACTCGTGAATCGGAATGCCGCGCACGAGTTCCATCACGAAGTAAGGACGCCCGCCGCTGGTGGCGCCCGCGTCCAAGACCCGCGCGATGTTGGGATGCTCCATCATCGCCAGGGCTTGCCGTTCGGCTTCGAAGCGTGCGATGACTTGCTTGGTGTCCATACCGAGCTTGATGACCTTGAGCGCCACCTTGCGCCGGACTGGCTCTTCCTGCTCGGCCATGTAGACGACCCCCATGCCCCCCTCGCCGATTTCTTGCAGCAACTTGTAGGGACCGATGCGCGTGCCCGGGCCGGTTTCTAAGGCCGAGGGATCCTCGGCCGCTTGGGGATCCGGTGCTTGCACCAGGGGCGCTTCGAGGAAGCCATCGGTGCCCCCGTGTGCCCGCAGCAAGCCTTGCACTTGCCGGCGCAAGTCTTCATTCCCTCCACAAGCGATGGCGAGAAACTCCTCGCGCTGGGCGGCACTCGAACGTTCGAGCGCCCCGTGGAAGATCTCTTCCAGGGAGGGTTTGTTCATGGGATCCATTGGGGAGAGGCTGGGTTGCACATCTACCCCTGCGCTGGAGTGCAGGCCCACGCCTCACGCATTCTCGCAAAATCAGGGCAGTTCGTCGCCCTTGTGAATCTCGTGGTGCAGAAAGGCCTTGGCGAAGACCCAGTCGCGGTCCGCGGTGGCCCTCGAGATGGAGAGCGCCAAAGCGGCTTCTTCGATTTCCATGCCCGCAAAGAAGCGCAATTCCACCAAACGCGCCTTGCGCGGGTGCTCCGCCTCCAACTTCAAGAGAGCCTCATCCAGCGCCAGCAAGTCGAGGGACTGCGGTGCATCTTTTTCCAAGCCCGTGTCCAGGTCCACTCCTTTGCGGCCACCTCCGCGCTTCTCCCGGGAACGGGCCCGGGCGTTGTCCACCAGGATGCGCCGCATGGCTTCCCCGCAGGCCCCAAAGAAGTAGCGTCGATCGTGCCAGTCCGCGTTCTCTTGACCACCGATGCGCAACCAGGCTTCGTGCACCAGGGCCGTGGGCTGCAAGGTGATCCCCGGTTCTTCCCGGGCCAGTTTCTGGGCAGCCAGCCGGCGCAACTCATCGTAGACCAGGGCCAAGATGCGATCCGCCGCACTGGGATCCCCATCGGCGAAGTCAGCGAACAGTTGGGTGAGGTCGGTCATCGGCGCGGCGCACAGTCGACGGGCACTCTGACACGGGCTCCTCGTTCTGCAAAGGGCGGAGCACCACAAGTCTGCGCCCGGACCTGGCTGGCCTCTCTTGTTGGCCAGCCTACGTGCCGCGGGACTTCCCCGGGGCGGCGCTCGCCGCCCACTGGGGCCGGCTGAGCCTGCGCCTGTCCGCGCTCAAGGGCACAAGATGACTTTCAAGGCATCCGTCGTGTTGAACCCGGCGTGCCCGCCGCTTAAGTCCCGATACCAAAGCTGGAAATACCAATCCGCTCCGGCAGCGATTGCCCCCGGGCCGTTGGCGTAGTTGCCCCCCACGAAGTCCATGGTGACGCTTGCGTTGCCCATTGCATCCACGAGCAAAGCTTGACCGATGCGATGGATCGTACCACCCGCGCAACGCAGGCCCTCGCCAAAGGGAACCATGGCCGCCTGGGAACCGGCGAAGAACACGCCCACGGAAGCGGGCACGGCTCCCGCCGCGTGCAACTCGAACTCGTTGTCGCTCACGCTGCGTGACTTGCGGTAGGACATGCGCGCCCCGTCGCCCACTGAGTTGGAGGAAGTCTCGCACACGTTGTGCGGCAGCTCAGGGTTCGTAGAGAAGATGTAGCAGCGGCCACGATTCGCCGACCATGTCACACTCGAGGCCGCAATGTCGATGAAGCCGTCCCCATCCACGTCCCCCATGGCACAGGAATCGGAGCCCATCATCATTCCGGAGGACTCACCGGTGAACTGGCCCAGCTGGGCTCCCGTCTTGCCTGAGAAGAGGCGCACGCTGCCAGAGTTGGCTCCCCCTTGGTTGCCACGCCCGACGGCGAAAATCAGGTCTGCGTACCCGTCGCCGTCCAAGTCGCCGGCGGCGCCGCGGCCCCAACCGAAGTTGTCCCCGTTTTGATCCCCGCTGAAAGTGTGCAGTTCGGAACCGTCCACGCCGGAGAAGACCCAGGCCTTGCCGAGTTGCGAATTGCCTGCACCATGCTTCCAGTCCACCACATAGAAGTCTGGTGTGCCGTCCGCATTCACGTCGCCGGCCAAACCGCTGAAGTGATTGCCGAAGTCCACGCCGTTCGCGTCGTTGGTGACCGTCAAACTCAAGCTGCCGTCCAGACCGGAGTGCACGTAGGCTTCCCCGTTGCCCATGGCCCCCGCTCCCCGGGCGCAGACGATGACGTCGGCCCGTCCGTCATGATTGCGGTCGCCCACCGGGCCCACGGAAGCTCCCATGCGGGCGGCGTTCGATGCGCCTTCCCACTGATAGAGCAGGGCACCGCTGGCGCCGGAGTAGACGTAGGCCCTACCGTTGTTGGTGAAGCCAGAGCTATCCACGCGCGGTGCGCCTACGATGATGTCGCTGGCGCCGTCTCCGTCCACATCCCCCGCACCGGCTGCGACGAAGCCGAAACCATCCCCGATGTTCTCAGCGTGGTGAGTGCGAATCAAACTGCCGTCAAAACCGGAGTAGATCGAAACGCTGCCCATGACCGAGTTGTTCAAGCTGGGCGCCGCCACGAGGATGTCCGCGAAGCCGTCCTGGTTCACGTCCCCGGCCCCGTCCACGGAGTGCGAGGCGTTGGAGCCCGGAAGTCCAATGAATGCATGCAGGAGCGCGCCCGTGCGCCCGGAGATCACGTGAGCCTTGCCGGTGTCCGTGCCCCCCACGTCCGCGAAGGGCGAGCCGATCACGAGATCGTTGGCTCCATCCCCGTCCACGTCACCGGCGTTCTGAATCACGAAGCCGATCTGGTCCCCGGGGAACTCTCCGTCGTAGGTCACCAGGGCGGAACAGGACTCCCAGGTTTGCGCACGGGCGCTAGTGCAGAACAGAAGCAGGCAAGTGGTCGAGCTAAGCAGCTGGCGGAAACAGTTCATGGTCATTCTCTGAGTGATAGGCGAGTCACACGCCGGGAGCGGGCCCTCGGGAAGCGCGGGCGGGTCCCATAGGGAGTTAGGGAAGAACTGAATCCTAGGGGCGCACGGCGCACCGCGAAGGGCCCATGTCGCGAACGGCGCGCTACTCGCCGTCAACGGCAGGCGAACGTACATAGGCTGTACCCCCCCTTGCGGAAACGCCCGCAGGGTCCACAATTCACCGATCAACGGCTTCTTGCCTGTGCGTCGAGAGATGGCACTCGAGGGACGAATGCCAAGCCACACTGCACGGAAGTCGAGCGCGCAGGGTCGCCTCGGCTTGCATTCCGAAGGAAGCCCTCCCCGCCCATGGACTTCAACTCGCTAGATCCATCACCCTGCGCCTGCGACAATCCGCACGACCCTTGACTCCCGTCCCCATGATCTCACCGAGCCCCGCTTCGATCCACCCGGGAGAATGCTCCGGAGTCCATCCGCTTTGACCACGCCCAGCCAAAACACTCCATCCATGAACCTCTTGCAGTTCTGGAATTGGAAGGCCTTTGTCCTGCTCGGGCTCGTGCTCGGCGTTGGCTTCATGATCTTGGATTGGACCGCTGGTGCCCCCCTGCGGCCAGCCCCGGCCTTTTTCCTCTCCTACAGTTGCGCGTTGCTCTGGCTGCTTGTGGCGCCGCTCATCCTGCGCATCGGATCGCGATTTCCCTTGCGCGGGGATCGCCTGCTGCGCAACACGGCCTTGCACATCCTCGGCTGCTACGTATTCGCGATCGCCTTGACCATCGCCTTTTGGCCGGCAGTCCACTACGGCATGCGAATCTTCTTCAGCCCAGAACTCAGCTGGCGTGGCACCTTGACCGCCGCCGCCAACTACTTCTTCCTTGGCCAAGCCATGTACTACTGGTTGGTGGTCAGTGTCCAGCACGCCTTCCAACTGTCGCATCGACTGCGGGACCAAGAACTGCGTGCAACGCGTGCCGAGGAGCTATTGACCCGTTCACGGCTCGATGTTTTGCGCATGCAGATGAGCCCACACTTTCTATTCAATACGCTGAACTCCGTCTCTGCCTTGGTGAGTTCCAACGAACCCCAACGGGCTAACGACGTCGTCGCACGTTTGGGGGATTCCTTGCGCGCGGCCCTAGAAGAGCAAGAGGAGGCCTTCGCCCCCATCGGCGTAGAGCTCACGCACTTGGAAAACTACGTGGAGATCGAGCGCTGCCGCTTTGGGGAGCGCCTACGCTTTGAAGTCCAGATCGACGAGTCCCTGATGGACCGCTTGGTTCCACGCTGGATTCTTCAGCCCATCGTGGAGAACGCGGTCATTCATGGCTTGCAGGCGGACATCAACGCCGGACACATTCGGCTCTCGATCCAAGAGACCGGCGAGCAGCTAGAGATACTTGTGGAGGACGACGGCCCCGGTCCGGCGCAGTCCGTGGATGAGGGCATCGGGCTGGGCAACACGCGCGAGAGGTTGAAGGAGCTCTTCGGTGAACGGGCGGAGCTCACGCTTCTGCCTGGAAGCGCTGGCGGCACGCGCCTGCAACTCTTGCTGCCCGCTCACATTCAGGAGCCGCCCCGATCATGATTCGTTGCTTCGTCGTCGATGACGAACCGCTCGCTCGCCGTCACATCGCAAATCAGTTGGAGCGCGAGTCGGACTTCCAGTTGGTGCAGTCCGTGCCCGAAGCGAGCCGCGCCCTGTTCCTGGCCCGCACGGACCCGCCGGACTTGATCTTCTTGGACGTGCGCATGCCGGGCATGGGCGGCATGGAATTCCTCGCGGCGCTGCGCGCGGAATTTCCCGTGGAACATCGCCCCTACGTCATCTTGGTGACCGCCTTTGACCGCTACGCCTTGCAGGCCTTCGAATACGAAGCCCTCGACTACTTGGTGAAGCCCTTCAGCCACAGCCGTTTCCAGGCGTCCTTGGCTCGCGCGCGCTCGCGCATTGAGTCGCGCCGCAAACCGGTTGGGGCAACACCCCTGGTCGAAGACTCCTCCCACAAGCCCCTCCGCTTGCGTGTCGGCTCCAAGGAGCAGTTCATCGGCCCCGGCAACATCGTGTGGGTGGAGGCTGCCGATCACTACCTCTACGTGCACGTGAACCAACGTAGTCACATGGTGCGCATGACCATGGCTGCCATGCAGCAGGAGCTCTCTGAATTGGAATTCCTGCGCGTTCACCGCGGCGCCCTCGTGAATCCCGCCTTCGTGACCGAGGTGCATCCCAAGAGCGATGGTGGCCGCTGGATTGTGCTCATGGACGGGAGCCGCATCCCCGTCAGCCGTCGCCGGTGGCCGGAGATCAAGGAACGGCTGATGAGCTCCTAGTGGCTTTTGCGTCCCCTCAAACGCAAGCGACACCACCCCAAGCGGGATGGTGTCGCTGCTCGTGTTCGAGGCGCGCGCTGGTTTAGATCCGAACGCTTTCGGCGTGCTTCTCGCAGGCCTTCTTGCCCTTGCGACAGGGGTCGCAGACGCTCTTGTAACCGGGCATGCCCTTTTCAACGAGTTCCGCCGCAGCTTTGCTGGCGGCTTCCCCGATGAGCGTGTCCTTGTACTTCTTGCCGATGGAAGCGTATTTCTTCACAGCGTCGGTGTAGGCCTGTTCCTTGGCAAGCGCAACGGCCTGCTCAAAGAGTTGTCCGCCCTTCATTTCCTTCTTGAAGTCGGGCATGGCGGTCATCTTTTCCATCAAGGCTTTGGCATCGGCGGTCGTCGGGAAGGGAGGGTCCGCTTCCGCCACCGCTTCCACCAAAGTCACTGCGGAGTAAATCCTGCCGCCTTCCAACTCAGCTGCACCCAAGCGCACGTCGGTGGCCACGGTCTCTTCGATCCAAACCTTGAAGTTGTTGAACCATTCCGTGTCCTCTTCCGACACCTTGCCACCCGCCTGGGTGGAGAGCAGGTCGCCGTAGCCTTTCGACAGGTCGCCAGCCTTCAGAGACTTGCGAATCTTGTCCAAGGACTTCGGATAGATCGAACCCTTCGTGGCCTCCTTGGCCGCAGCGCTGAAGGCTGTTTCGGGGCTGTAGCCCGCGTAGGTCAGAATGCCAGCCGGATCCACCACACCAGCGGTCGGGAAACCCTTGACCCCGAGGGCCTGATCGAAGCCATCGCCTTGCACCACGACGATCGGGTAGGTCGGCTTCATCTTGGCAACCCAAGCGTCCACCAGTTCCAAACTCTCATTGGTCACGCCAATGACGAGGGCACCTTTCGCTTCTCCTTTGTCGAACTTCGACGAGAGCGAAGGCACGGCCCCGTTGCAGGGGCCTCACCAAGTGCGGAAGACTTCGACGAGGACGGCTTTGCCGTGGAATGCTTCCATGGTCAAGGGTGGCGTGTTGTACCACTTGACCGCGTCGAGTTTGGGAGCGGGGCTGCCCACGCCATCTTGGGCGAAGGCCCCAGGCGCGCTGGCCACGACCAAGGCCGCCGCGACGAGAATTCGAGGAACGAGATGCATCAAGATCTCCTGGCTAAAAAGGGAGAGGATCAGAACCTTCGGTCAAGTTCTCGGAGACAATCAGGGGCGCCGCCGCGGCCGAAGCGGGACTTGCGTCCCGGGCTTAAGTTAGCTCGAAATCCCTCCTTACGCCCATGAATCTTGGGGGCTTTCCGAGTCGCTGCTCCACGAAATCTCCGGCCGCTGTATCGGAGGTGTAATTCCCCCCGCCGGCAGAGCGCAGTTAGGAGTGCAGTTCCGCCCCCTCGAAGCGGGTGCCCGCGGGGAACTGCAAACCGAAGTGCTCGGAAAGGACCTCGAGCAGTTCCTCGTCCGTGTCCAGAGTGCGGCTTTGCACGTTCCCGTCGCCAGAGCGCAGTTTGAACTCACGA
Organism: uncultured bacterium; assembly: GCA_937905825.1. GTDB lineage: Bacteria > Planctomycetota > UBA1135 > UBA1135 > JABACD01. The sequence goes on along the minus strand of CALCXM010000031.1, from coordinate 89,556 downwards.
TTCAAGAGGGTCACCCGTCCCGTTTCCGTGGAGCGCGCCACGGTCAGTCGATTGCCAAAGTGCGAATCCGGGTGGGCGCTGGTGAACCAGTTCCCCAACTCCCGATCGATGCTGTGCATGCTCTCGAGGGTGAATTCGCAAACGTCCTCCCAGGTCTCCCCCAGCAAAACTTGGTGGTAGAGCAGCGCATCGGGAGAGCGTTGCTCGAAACCCGACCACTGACCGGCGGCGACGATGCGCCTGGTTTCGTGGGGCGTTGCTTGGGGGATGTCCAACTCCAAGCGCAAGGCGCAGGTGGGCGAGAGCCCCCCGACTCCCACGTCCGCGAGCCAGGACTGCCCGTCGATCTCCACGCGCAGGAAGAGATGAGTGCGCGCGGGGACAAAGGACCGGGGCTTTTGAAAGCGCACCCGGGCGCTGATCGGCGTGACTTCGTAACCGAGCGCGCAGAGCACCTGCAAGAGCAGTTCGTTCTGTTCAAAGCAATACCCTCCACGCCCCCCGTGCACCAACTTGCGTTCGATTGCCGCCGGGCGCACGCAGATGCTTTTGCCCAGGAGGATGTCCAAGTTCTCGAAGGGGATGTTGCGCACGTGGGCCTCGATGATGCGATTCAGGCCGTCCAGCGTTGGAGCCTTTGGTGCTTGAATCCCGATGCGCGCGAAGTAAGCGTCAAGGTCGGGAACAAAAGGGGTGGCTGGGTTTTCTTGGAGTGAAGACATGTTGCTGTGGAGTGGGACGTTCGGGGCCCGGGGGTCCTGGCTCTTGCGCGGAACTCTAACGCTCGAATTCGAACACGCGCACATCCGGTTTGCGATCCGCCAAGACGCCGAGCAAGAGACCATCCCGACCGCTCGCCGCGCTTTGCCCCCCGTAAATCTGCCCTTGCATGGGACCCGCCAGCACGGAACCGATGGCGTCCACGCCAACGACCGGCGCATTCACTTTGCGCGCTGTGTTCGCAATCCAAGCGTGCAAGCTCTGCCCGTGACCGGGCCAATGCTCCTCCGGCGCCGCCCAACCATAGGGCACGAGCACCAGGTCAGGCTTGCTGGTCGCCAGCTGCGCAACCGCTTCCTTGTGGAAGGTGTCCGCACAAATCAAAAGACCGATGCGACCGTGCCGCGTGTCCACCACGGAGTTCAAGGCGTCCGGGCCGCGGGTGTAGGGCGGATCCATCCATTCGGACAAGACGTTCAGCTTGCGATGCTTGAGCAGAATTTCACCCGTGGAGTCGATCAAAATGGCCGAGTCGTAGAGTTGCCCCGCGTGCTTCTCCGCCAGACCGACGACGATCATCATGTTGTGCTTGCGAGCGAGCTTGGCCAACTCATCGGAGGCCGCACCGGGGATCGGATCCGCGAGCTCGTGGGCCGCGGGGTTCACCCAGCCATAGAGGCACGTTTCAGGGAAGACCGCAATGTCCGCGCCCAACTGCGCGGCGCTTTGCAGGGCGGCATCGATGGCTGCGAAGCCCGCTGCGCGATCTCCTTCCACCAGGATTTGGCAGGCAGCGACCCGCACGGTCGAGGGCCGGCGCGCGGCAGGGGCCTGGGGTGTGGCAGCGCAAGCGGAGAGGGCCAGGGCGAGAATCAGGCTCAGCAATTTCATCGGATAAACTTACCAAGCCGCGGTCCGAGGATCGATGGCTGTTGCGTAGGCAAGTCCGGCACAGCCGTCGTCGTTGTGCCTGAGGGCCCTTGTCCAAGCGCACTTCGCGCAAGGCAGCAAGCAGGTCAAACGGCGCTCGCGAAACCCAGTGCCCCCAAAACACCGCGCCCCCCAAACACAGTGCCCAGGGAAATCAGAAACAGCCCCGGGCAGCAAGCTACACTGCACGAATCGCGACAGCGTCGAATCCACAACCACTCAACCAAAAGCATGCTTCAAAGAATCCTCCAAGCCCTGCTGCTGACCAGCCTGGGCCTCTTGGCCTGCGCCGCTCCGCCGCAGCCTCCCATCGGCAGCGACGCCCCCGCTATCGAAGCCAGCGCCTGGTTCAACCACGAAGGCCCAGCCCCGAGCCTGGAGAACCTAAAAGGCAAAGCGATCCTGCTCGAGTTCTGGGCCACCTGGTGAGGCGCGTGTCGGGGCTCTTGGCCCCACCTGCAGGGACTGCAGGACAAGTACGCATCCCAAGGCTTGGTGGTCTTGGCCCTCAGCGATGAGAGTCCGAAGGAAGTCGAGAGCTACCTGAAGTCCACGGCCCTGAGGCTCAAGGTCGGCGCGGGCTTCACCGGTGGGACGAGTTGGGGCGTCGGCTACTACCCGAGTTCCGCCCTGGTCAATACGGAGGGCAAGCTCCTTTGGCAGGGTCATCCTTCGAAGCTCACGACGGCCATGATCGAGAGCGCTCTGGCGGGCTCAGAAGTGGGCAAGTAGGCGATTCTGGGGAGCGCCACCCAAGCACTCCCCGTCCATCATTGAAATGGATGGCGCTCAGTCGTACCCTCTCGCGCCATCCATTCTTGTGGTTGCCCGGGCGCTGGCCGCGCCAGGCACATTCACCCTAAAAAGGACTCCTTCGTATGCTTAACCGACTTCTCACCGCTCTCGACCAGGTGCTTCCGGCACCCACCGCTCACGCTCACTGCGACGGACCCTGTGGCGTATACGATCCCGCTTCCGCCCGCATCGCCGCCGAAGCCGCCGTGTCCATGACGAAGAAACTCCTGGACCTCGAAGTCCCGGACGCTTCCAACAAGGCCGCCTACGCCAAGTACCACAACACCTTCTCGCGCTACACCGCGATCAAGGAGCAGCAAGCTCACCTGGCCAAGGAAGAACTGCTCGTGCTTTGGACGGACTACTTCAAGCCCCCGCACTTGGAGGCTTACCCCGACTTGCACGAGACCTTCTGGAAGGCCGCCAAGGAATGCTCCGCAGTCAAAGTGGAGTTGTCCCTCGAGCACGCCAACGGACTGATGGGTCACATCGAGAAGATCCACAACATCTTCTGGGCGACCAAAGGCAAGGACGTGCCCTTCACCACGGTCAGCTAGCCTGCTCTATTCATGAGTCCATTCGCCAATCGCCCCAAACGCACGGTTGCGCCCTGCGCTTGGGGCGATTGGCGTTTGTGCAAATGAATCATGGTGGCCCGCGAGTTGAACGTGGTGCCTGACAGCCAGCCGGAAACAAGGCGACTCGCGCCCTGCAACGCATGGCTCGCGGCCCTTTGGGTCCTGCGCCGTCTGCGGCGCTATCGAGTCGCGGGTGCTTCCATGGAACCCAGTTTGCACGAGGGTCAGAGCGTGCTGCTCAACCCGCGCGCCTACTCTACGAAGGCTCCGTGCCCGGGGGATGTGCTGCTCTTGCGCCATCCGACGCGCGCGCATCTGATCACCGTCAAGCGCTTGGCCTACGTGCAAGGCGACGGAGTCTACGTCCTCGGGGACAACGCCGAGTCGAGCACGGACAGTCGCCACTACGGCCTTGTCCCCATCACCCATTTGTTGGGACGCATCGAATGTACCTTTCCATGATCGAAGCAACGACGCGCGAAGTGCTGCTCGGTACCGCGGCCTCCGTGGCTCTGTTGCACACCTTGATCGGCGTCGACCACTACTTGCCCTTCGTCGTCCTCGGACGCGCGCGCAATTGGTCCATGGGCAAGGTGGCTGGACTGACCGCTGTGTGCGGGCTCGGTCACGTGATAGGTAGCATTGTGCTCGGCGTCCTCGGCATCGCTTTGGGCACCGCCGTGGGCGACCTAGAAGCCGTCGAGTCCGTGCGCGGTGAGCTGGCCGCCTGGGGCTTGATCGCCTTCGGCCTGGTCTACACGACTTGGGCTCTGGTGCGCTTGCAGCGCAACAAGACACACTCCCACGCTCACCGACTGCTTCACGCGGACGGCGCGCCACACGCGCATGGGCACAGCCATCAGCACGATCATCTGCAGACGCCCAAGGCGCAAAGCAGCGCCTCCTTCTGGGGCCTGTTTGTGGTGTTTGCTCTGGGCCCCTGCGAGCCCTTGATCCCGGTCCTGATGGCCCCCGCTTTCGCCCACGACTGGTGGCTGGTGGCGGAAGTCACGGGCATCTTCGCTGCGGTGACAATCGGAAGCATGGTGAGCATGGCAGTGATCGGCGCCAAGGGCCTGAGCTTTGCACGCTTCGACGGCATCGAACGCTACAGCGGAGTCCTGGCCGGCAGCGCCATCGCTGCCAGCGGACTCGCGATTCAGTTCTTGGGGATCTAGTCTCCCCGGGGTTTAGCCTTGAACCCAACAGGGGAGCCGGTTGGGTCAGGTTCTTGCGTTAGCGCCTTGCCTTAGCGGCGCGCGCCGGCGGCTTTTAGCTGTCGCACGATGTCCGCGCTCCCGGCAGCTTCGGCCAACTGCAAGGGTGTGGTTCCGTCCCGGTCCCAGTTGAACGCCACGGCTTCCGGATCCGCACCGTGCTCCAAGAACCACGCGACCCGATCGGGCCGGGGACGCTTGACCGACCAGTGCAAGGCGGTGGTTCCCATGCTCTCTTGGTCCACGTCCGCCCCGCGCTCGAGCAAGAGCTCCGCGATCTCCAGCGATCCGTTGCGGTTCACCGTGTACCACATGAGCGGATAGTCGTGGGCGCCTCGCTCGCGCACCAAGCTCCCGTCGCGGTCCAGCCAATACTTAACCATGGAAGCGTCCCCCATGGAAACCGCGGTCGGTAGCGAGTAGGGCGCGCCATGGTCCAAGTGCAGTTGCATCACGTCCGTGGAACCGATGTGCGCGCAAGCTTCGATGGCTAACTCGTCGTCGGTGGAGATCGAGAACACCAGGCGCTCGTCCGACGCCACGAATTCCTTGACCTTGGCCAAGTTGAAGTGCGAAGCGCTCGTCACCTCGCTTTGCAACTTGCGGGCAAGCCCCTGCATGTCGGGACGCACAATAGGGTCCAGGTTGGCATCCACGGCGAAGCGCGAGGAACGATTGTCCCGGGGCAGTGATTTGTGATTCTTGAGCAGCTCGGCCCCCGCGGCCCAGCCGAGTTCGCGGGCCAGATCCTCGGCGGTCTGGCCCTTGGCATTGCGAGCGCTCACCTCACTGCCCTTGCGGATGGCGAGCCGCAGCAGCGCCTCGCTCTTGCGCAAGACCGCACCGTGCAAAACGGAACTGCCAGCCGCTTGACTCGCGTTGATGTTCGCTCCGTTGCTGCACAGATCCGTCAGGCCAATGACCGCCCAGGACTCCCGCAGGGCTTCGAGTGCTGTCCGTGCAGCGGTGTACCCATTGCCCCCTTGCGGCCGGGCGTCGGACTCGCAACCCGCGCTGCGCAGGCGCCAGAGTCCCGTGCTCCCCACCAGAGCGGCTGCGTGCAACGGCGTGCCTCCAACCGGGTGGGCCTCCGCCAGTCGTTCGGGGGTCGCGGCACTGAGCGCATCGAATCGATTCCAGTCCTCAGCCATGGCGACCTCCACCAGGTCCAACTCCAAACCCGTCTGCGCCAAGGCGCTGGCCACCGCGCGGTGCCCGGCCAGCTGAGCGAGGACGAAGGCGGAGCGGCCGCGCTCGTCGGTCAAACGGGCGAGGGCTGGGTCGTAGGCAAGTTCCGTCTGCACGCGCTCCAGGTCCCCAGCGCGCACGGCGTCCAGGAAAGATCCCGCGGGGGCAGCTGCGCCCCCGCGCCAACCCGCTGAGTTCGATGCTAGCGGCGGGCGCAGGGCCATCAAAGGATTCATGGACAGGGCGGAAAGCGAAAGCCACGCTCCTAGGGAACTGAAGGCTGCACGACGGGAAAGGCCGGGGCTGGATGGTTGCTTCATGTGGAGAGAGCGCGACGCCCCGACCACGGGGGCCAGACAACTCGCAAAAACTCTTTTCGAAGAATCTTGGCCCCGGCGGCCCCGGGTGCGCGCTCCCTACCCGAGACTCTAGCTCCCCCATGACCGACGAAACTCCCTGGAACTCCGCCTACGACGAACTGCACCGCATGGCGCAGAGCCTGATGAGTGCGGAGCCAAGCAGTCACACTCTGCAAGCCACCGGGTTGGTGCACGAGGTCTGGCTGAGGCTCTTGAAAAGTCGCAACGCGGGCAGCCTGCAACGGAACGAGTTTCTAGGCCTCGCTTCCCAAGCCATGCGCCGCATCTTGACCGATCATGCACGGCGCAAGGCGAGCGCCAAGCGCGGAGGTTCCTGGCGCCGAACGACCTTGGCCGGCAAGCCCCTGGTGCATGAGCCGCTCGAGTTCGTTCTCGGCCTCGACCAGGCCTTGACTGCCCTCGAAGCCAACGACCCAGAACTCGCACGCTTGGTCCAGCTGCGCTTTTATGGGGAAGCCTCCACGGAAGAATTGGTCAGCGCCTTGGGGATTTCCGAACGCACCGTGAAGCGCCGCTACCGTTACGCCAAGGCCTGGCTTCAAACCTACATGCAAGAGCCCACCCAATGAACCACTGGCAACGTATCCAGGAAATCTTCGAACGGGTGATCGACCTCGAGCCGCAGGAGCGTGCACAGGTTCTGCGTGAGCAGACTGCCGGCGATCCAGAGCTGCTGTCCAAAGTTCAGGCGCTGCTCCAGGCGGACAGCGCACCCCTCGGCGAATTCGAGGAGGGCGCCGGGCAACTCTTCGCCGCCTTGCGCGAGGAAGCACCGGCAGAAGATCTGTGTGGCACGCAATGCGGTGCGTACACCATCGAAGCGCACCTCTCCACCGGAGGCATGGCGCACGTCTATCGCGCCAAGCGCAGCAGTGCGGGAACCTCCCGGCGGGTGGCCCTCAAGGTCATGCGTCCAGGCTTGGACAATCAGCGCGGGGCCGCACGCTTTCAACAAGAGCGGGAACTCTTGGCGAAGCTCGAGCACGAGAGCATTGTGGCTTTCCTCGATGCCGGGGCCCTGCCCGATGGCAGGCCCTTCCTAGCGATGGAGTACATCGATGGGGTCAGCATCACCGAATGGAGCACGCAACGTTCCGTTGGAGAACGCATCCGACTTTTCCAGAAGGTGCTCAGCACCTTGCAGTACGCGCACCAACGCTTGATCGTGCACCGCGATCTCAAGCCTTCCAACATCATGGTCGGCGCCCAGGGCAGCCCGAAGCTGCTCGACTTCGGTGTGGCGGAGCGCGTGGACGAGGACGACGGCTCAAGGCCCAAGCAAGAAGCCATGACCCCGGGCTACGCGAGTCCGGAACAACGCAGCGGGGAGCGCTTGACCACGGTCAGTGACCTGTACTCCATGGGGCTGCTCTTGCACGAACTGTTGGTGGGCCGAGTTCCCGCCGATACAGATTCGTTGGCGGAAGCAGAGCTCGACGGGCAACTGATCCCCATCCTACGCAAGGCCTTGGCTGCGGACCCGGGAGAGCGCTACGCCTCGGCGGACCAGTTCGCCGCGGACCTCGGGCACTTCCTGCGCAAGGAACCGCACTCCGCGGGTTCCAGCGCTTGGCCCGGGCGGGCGGGGCTCTTCCTACGCCGCAACCTATGGCCCTGCGCCCTCGCGGGAGCTCTGCTGATCGCCTTGGTGTTCGGCTGGATCAGTAGCCATTTGGATCGCCGACTCGCCGAACAGGAAGCCAACTCCGGTTGGGCAGCCCACGCCCAGGCCAAGTCGGTGGCGCGCATCTTCGAGCAGTGGATCGCGAGCCAAGACCCGCTCACGCGGGCAGACACGATCCTCTACCTGGAAGGCGCCCTGGAGCGAGACGCTTCCGGCATGCCAGAAGCTGAAGCGCTTTTGCGAATGACCTTGGCGGAGCTGCACCTCGAACGGGGCGAACCGGAGAAGGCCCGCGGCCACGCGGCCCGCGCCTACGCGCTCGCCCAAGTCACCCGGGGCATCGGTTGGCGCGACCGTGAACGGGCCGCCGACCTGGCCGAGCGCAGCGGCGTCGAGCTTGCGGACATGGACGAATGAGCAGCGGCGCTGGCGGAATTCTTTCGCGGCGAGACCAGGGTCTTGGAGCAAGCCGCCCTCGGCCTAACCCAGGGCGTCGTCGGCCACGTGGTAGAAGGGGTCCTGGATCACGTTGACTTCCACGAGCTTGCGGGCCTTATGCAGGAGTTGCAGGCAGTCCGGGCTTAGGTAGCGCAGGTGCAGGGTCTTGCCTAGCTTGAGGTAGCGGTCTGCCAGGTTGTCGATGGCCTCGATCGCCGAGTGGTCCGAAACACGGGCGTGCTCGAACTCCACCACCACGTTGTCCGGATCATTGCGCGGATCGAAGAGCTCGCTGAAGCTCTTGGCGGAGCCGAAGAACAGGGGACCGCGCAGGGAGTAGACCTTCGTGCCGTCCTGCTCCCAGTGGGTGAAGGCGTGAATCACCTTCGCGTGCTTCCAAGCGAAGACCAAGGCGGAAACGATCACGCCCACGAAGACGGCCATGGCCAAGTCCGTGAAGACCGTCACCGCGGAGACCAGAACCACCACGAAGACGTCCGAGACCGGCACCTTGTTCACGATGTTCAAGCTGGACCACTCGAAGGTCCCCAGCACCACCATGAACATCACGCCGACTAGAGCCGCCACGGGAACCATCTCGATCACCGGGGAGGCCACCAACACAAAGGCCAAGAGCACCACAGCGGCGGTGATGCCCGAGAGCCGGCCGCGTCCGCCGGAATTGATGTTGATCATGCTTTGGCCGATCATGGCGCAGCCGCCCATCGCTCCAAAGAAGCCGCAGGTCAAGTTGGCGGCGCCCTGGGCGATGCACTCTTTGTTGCCGCGGCCGCGGGTCTCGGTCAACTCGTCCACCAGGGTCAAGGTCAAGAGCGACTCGATCAACCCGACCGCGGCCAGGACCACGGCGTACGGAGTGATGATGCGCAGGGTTTCCCAAGTCAGCGGCACGCTGGGAATGGAGAACTGCGGCAGGCCACCCTTGAGGGAAGCTTCCATGTTCCCGGTCATGGTGCGCAAGTAATCCACGATGCTCGGGGTCTCGAGACCCAGTCCGGAAACGGCCAAGGTCACGACCACGATCGCCGCCAGGGACGCGGGCACGGCCCGGGTCAGTTTGGGCAAGAGGATGATGATGGCCATAGTGGCGAGCACCAAGCCGAGCATGGTGTAGAGCGGCGTGCCCTGCATCCAATCCATATCGCCGTCGGCGCCGATCGTCTTGAACTGGCCCAGCTGAGCCAGGAAGATCACGATCGCCAAGCCGTTCACAAATCCAAGCATCACAGGGTGCGGCACCATGCGAATGAACTTGCCCAAGTGAAAGACACCCGCCAAGACCTGCAAGAGGCCCATCATGACCACCGCTGCGAACAAGTACGGGACGCCGTGCTCAGCCACGAGAGCCACCAGCACAATCGCGATGGCGCCGGTCGCGCCGGAGATCATGCCTGGCCGGCCGCCGAAGATCGCGGTGATCAGACCGACGATGAAGGCCGCGTGCAAGCCGACGATGGGGTCCACCCCAGCGACGAAAGCGAAGGCGATGGCTTCGGGGACCAGGGCCAAGGCCACGGTCAAACCCGATAGGAGATCAGCCCCGGGGCTGAAATTGGATTTGCGGATGAGATCGAACACAGATTGAGGGGGGAAAGCGAGCGGATCCTTCGTCCACTGAGCTGCACCAAAAAAAGACATTCGCGCCGGGCCGCTGGGAGCGATCGGGCGCGAAAGCAATGGCTGCGCCGAGGGAGGCGCATAGAGGGGCGGGAAGAATATCTGCGGATGAACCTCGAGGGGGATCTATCTCGGAACTATTGCCCGAATCGTTTGGCTGGCCAGGCCCATTCAGAAACCCACCTTTGCGGACCCCGAGTCATTGAAAAGCGCCCGGGGGAAGCTCGCGCCCAGAGCCACTGGCCGGCGGAGTCTCGAACAAGAACCATCGAGTCCCCTGGTCGGCCGGGTCTTTAGTGCCAAACTCCCGGCGCTTCGTGCCCCGTGCGTTCCACCCATGACCCGTAGTCCCCGTGATACACCAAGGGCTCACGGGCGCGCTCTTCACCACCGCCCGTTAAGTCGAGCACTTTGTTCGCTAGGCCGCGCAGGAAGGTGCGATCGTGGGAGACAAAGATCATGGTGCCGTCGAACTTGCTGAGGGTCTTCACCAGCATTTCTTTGGTCACCAAATCCAAGTGGTTGGTGGGCTCGTCGAGCACCAGAAAGTTGGGCGGGTCGTACAGCATCTGGGCCAACACGAGCCTCGAACGTTCTCCACCGGAGAGCACGTTGATCGGTTTCTCAATCTCGTCCCCTGGGAAGTCGAAGGCCCCCAAGAGATTGCGTTTGCTGGCCACCGTGGCCAGGGGGAACAGCTCGTCGATCTGTCCGTACACCGTCTTGGTGCTATCGAGCAGCTCGAGCGAGGACTGCGCGAAGTAGCCCAGCTTGAGACTAGCGCCAAGCTTGACCACACCGGAGTCCGCCTGGGCGGCACCCACGATCAACTTCAAGAGCGTCGTCTTGCCGGCGCCGTTGGAGCCCATCACGCACCAGCGTTCCCCGCGGTGAATCTCAAAGTTGAAGTTGTCGTAGATCACCCGCTCACCGTACCGCTTGTGAACACCCTTGAGCGCCACGATGTCGTTGCCCGAACGGGGCGGTGGCCGGAAGTCGAAGGGCACCAGAACGCGCGTCTTGGGCGGTTCGAGCTTCTCGATCTTCTCCAGCTTCTTGACCCGGCTCTGGACCTGGGAGGCCTTGGCGGCGTTCTTCTCGAAGCGTTCGATGAAGCGCTCTTCCTTCTTGAGCATGGCCTTCTGACGGCTGAAGGCGGCTTCCTGACGCACGGCACGGGAAGCGCGCTCGTTGTCGTAGTAGTCGTAATCGCCGGTGTAGCTGATCAAGTCCCCGCCGTCGATTTCAACGAGGCGCGTCACCACGCGGTTCATGAACTCGCGGTCGTGGCAAGTGATCAAAACCGCCGCCTTGGAGGCTTTGAGGTACTCCTCCAACCAGAGGATCGACTCGATGTCCAGGTGGTTGGTGGGCTCGTCGAGCAGCAGAACATCCGCTTCCCCGATCAGCACCTTCGCAATCGAAACGCGCATGCGCCAACCACCGGAGAGCGCGCCCACGTCCCCTTGGATTTGGTCGTCTTGGAAGCCCAAGCCGTGCAGCACTTCCTGGGTGCGCGCCTCGAGCTCGTAGCCGCCCCGTTGTTGGTACTCCCCTTGCACTTCGCCGAAGCGCTCGAGGATCGACTCCATTTCGTCCAAGCGCTCGGGGTCAGCCATGGCGGCTTCCAGCTCAGCGATCTCCATGTGCAGATCCCCCAGGCGCCCGCTGCCGAGGATGGCTTCATCAAGCACCGTGCGCCCGCTCATCTCGCCAGCGTCTTGGCGGAAGTAGGCCAGGGTGGTGGCCTTCGGAACGTTGACCTGACCACCGTCGGGCTGTTCCTCCCCCATCATCAAACGGAAGAGCGTGGTCTTGCCCGAACCGTTGGGCCCGAGCAAACCGACTTTCTCACCGGGGTTGAGCTGAAAGGAGGCGTCGAGCAGCAAGGCTTGTCGCCCGTAGTGCTTCGCAATATTCGAGAGCGCAATCATCGGTGGATCCGGGAGGCCCGGGAGTCATTGTGTTGAATCACCGGACGACGGAGGCCCGGGAGTGTTCTGGCTGGCTGGGGCCCGGACGAAGTCGGGGGCTAACGGTCGCCGGTTTTGCGAATGCTGCCGGAGCCGCCCGTGTTTTGCGAGCCGCCGACGCCGCCGCCAGCAGCGCCGCTCCCGCTGCTGCTGGATCCCTTGGTACGTCCACCGTCCAGAATCTCGACATCACCGGCCTCGACCATCTTCAAGACAGCGGGGAACTCCGCCGTCTTCGGGGTGATTTTGGCTTTGCCGCGGGGTGCGAGGTGCAGGCGCTTGCCGCCGGGAAGGTTGACCTTGAGAGGACGATTGGTCTTGTTGGAGATCTCCATGAGGGCGACAAGCATACGACTTGTGCGCCCCACGGGAATCCCTCCCGGCGACTCAACCGTCAGAATCTGTGGTGTAGGGCACGCGGTTCGCTCGCAGCCAGGCCACCGCCACCTCCACCAGGGACTCTGCGCGGAAGCTCTCCCACTCATCTTCGATGCGCAGCTGGCGTAGGGCCGCGTGGAAGCGCGAATAAGCCATTTCTCGGCCGAGCTCGACCTTGAGCTTCTGCTTGTTGATGTTGTTCATCATGTCCGCGATGAATCTCTTCATGACCGAGAGCTCGTCCACATCGAATTGGGAAGGCAGCGCCAGCCAGCGGTGTCCGCGCAGAATGTCGCGCACCAAATCCACGTGCTCCGCCTGCCAACCGGGGGTTTCGTCGTCGACCTCGAAGCTCAAATAGGACTCGTCCTCCGAGGAAAGGCGCACGATCGCCCCCGTGCGGGGGTCCAGGTAGACGGTCTGATCATCCTCCAAGCCATCGAGGGCTTGGACCAGATCACCGGTGAAAACGGGTAAGGGCATGGGGTGCTTGGGGGCTTGCTCGAAGGGCGGGTACCCTAATGGATCGCCTGGGAGGGAAGAAAGGCCAGCGCCCGATTCTTGCCGCGATCCGCGCTGCGCCCCCTTCCAGCAGTTGAAGCGACCGGCGATGTCGGCCCCGATCCCCGGCCGATTTTGTCCCCGGCCACTGGCTGCGGTAGAGTCTGCCCGAATCGAGTGCCTTCGTCCCCCCCACTGCATGACCCGCGTCGACCAATTCGAGAGCGTCTTTCGCTCTGCCTCCAAGGAGGTCTATCACCCAACCAGCGTCCCCGTGAGTCGCGTGCACCTGGTCACGGACCTCGAGCCACAGGTCGCCGACAAGTTCATGGGCCGCTTGCAGCGTTTCCTCTCCGTGCTTGGCAAGGAAGTTAGCTGGAGCCAAACCCCCGCGGCCGAGGGGCGCGACCTGGGCGGCCTGCTCGAGTCCATCAAGAGCCACAAGCCAGACATGGTGTGCACCTACCGCGGGCTCTTCTCGTCCTCTTGGCACTACCCCTACTCACTCGGGGAGCACGTGGATGTGCTGACCCAGGTAGCCCCCTGCCCAGTGCTGGTCGTCCCGCACCCGAAGGATCCGAAGGCGGCGCGCCACGTGTTGCAGGCCACCAGCCAAGTGCTCGCCATGGGCGGCCACCTGACCGGGGACCACAGCTTGGTGGACTGGGCCCTGCGCATGACCGAGCCCCAGGGCAACCTGTGCATCGCGCACATCGAAGACAGTCAAACCGCCGAGCGCTACATCGACGCGATCTCGAAGATCGAAACGATCGACACGCAAGATGCCCGCGAGGCGTTGCTCGAGCGCTTGCTCAAGGAGCCCCGCGAGTACATCGAGAGCGTGGCGCGCGCCGTGCAGAAAGCGGGCATCCCGGTACGCATCGATTCGGACGTGGGCTTTGGTCACCGGCTCGGAGAGTACCGCCGCATGATCAACCACCACGCGGTCGAACTGCTCGTCATGCACACCAAAGACGACGATCAATTGGCCATGCACGGCCTGGCCTACCCCCTCGCCGTGGAGTTGCGGCAGACTCCCCTATTGCTGCTGTAACTCATGTGGAACTCAACGATGCCCCTGCCCGCCCGCTTCGGCGCGCTCTTCGAAGACGCGCAGGCCGCCGGCGCGCAGGCCACCTCCCACGCGGTGCCCGCCAGCACGACGTACATCTGTCTCGCGATCTTGATCGGCTTGATTCTGTGCCTGGCTCTCGAGGAGAAGTTGCACGCGAAGAAGTCAGTCATCGCCGGGATCTTCGCGATCATCAGCCTGATGGTCGGCGACTACTTTCAGCTCTTGCCCCTGGGCAGCGTGCTGGTGGGCGGCCACGAGATTCAGATGCCGGTGTACATCCCGGCCATCGATTGGAACGTGATCGCGATCATCTTCGGTTCGAGCCTGTTCGTGGACGTGACAAGCAAATCGGGGTTGTTCACTTGGATCGCGATTCGCTTGACGAAGCTGTCCGGAGGCAACCCGCGCCTGCTGCTGGTTCTGTACGGTTTGATGACCGTCGTCTTCTCGGCGGTGCTCAACAACGTCACGGCCATGATCATCGTGGGCTCCCTCTCGGGGGTTTCCTTGCGCAGGCTCAAGCGCGAGAACCTGCTGCTGGGTTTCCTGTTGATCGAGGGGCTGCTGACCAATGTGGGCGGTCTGCTGACTCTGATTTCCTCGGTGCCGAACATCATCGTCGGCACCGCCGCGGGCATCAGCTTTATGGAGTTCTTTCAGAAGTCGAGTCCATACGTCTGCGTGGCGACCATCATCACCTTGGTCATGGGCATGAAGATCTTTGGCATTCGGGGCTTTGCCAACGAAGAGGAGCGCGCAGAGGCTCGCTTGCTGGTGGAGGGATTCGACGAGAACGACGGCATCGAGTCCAAGGGCTTTTTCCTCTTTGGCACGTTGATGCTCCTGCTGTTTGTCGGCGTGATCGCCACCGCTTCGATCCTGCCCTACATCAAGGACCTTGGGTTGGGTTACGTGGCGCTCAGCTTCGGCTTGATCATGCTCGTGCGCTACAAAGCCGTGGCCGACAAGTTCTACTCCGCCATCGACTGGGACCTGCTCGGGTTCTTCGGGTCGCTCTTCGTCGTGATCAACGTGATGGAGCATGCCCAGGTCCTGGATTTGATCGGCCAGGGACTTTCTCAGATCATCGCATTGGGTGAGACCACCGGCAGCGGATTGATCCTCGCTTCGGGCGCAGCCGCCTCCTCCGTCACGGACAACATCCCCCTGGCCGCTATGCTGGCCAAGATCCTCTCGGCGGACCCGGAACTGGCCTCCAATCCACAGTCTCCCTTTTGGTGGGCCGTGGTCTTCGGCGCCAACTTAGGCGGCAACCTGACACCGATCGGTTCGGCCTCGACCCTGGTGGCGGTCACGATCATGCACAAGCAGGGCCTCACCCTTTCCTTTGCGGGCTTCGTGAAGAAAGCCCTGCCCTTCGCCATCGTTCAGATCGGATTGGCGGTCGCCTACTTGCTGCTGGTCCTGGCTTAGTTGGACGGGATCGGCTTGCGAGCCGGGTCTGCAGTTCGTTTGAGGGCCCATAAGCCCTGGGCCTACTTTCGCTCGCCGAGCATGCGTCGCACGCTGCGACCCAGGTCCATGGCCATGAACGGCTTCTGCAGAAAGTACGAGCCCTCGCTCTTGATGCCCTCTTCGTCAATGCGGTCCCCGGTGTAACCGGAAACGTAGAGGGTCGGCAGGGGACCGAGCCGTTTGTGCAAGGCGTCGACCACTTCGCGTCCCCCCATGCCCGGCAGCACCACATCCGTGATGATGCCGTGAATCGGCTCGATGGTGCTCTCGGCCAACTGCACCGCAGAGGGACCGTCGCTCGCGGAGAGCACGCGATAGCCCAGTCGTTTGAGGGCCAACTCGGCCACGTTGCGGACCATGGGTTCGTCCTCCACGAGCAACAGGGTTTCCGTTCCTCGGCACCCATCGGATTCCGAATCCGGTGGCAGACGGTGCTCCGAGTTGGAGTCTCGCACGCAGGGGAAGTACACGTGGAACGCCGTCCCTTGCCGGGCGTGGACTTCACCTGAATCTCGCCCCCTTGCTGCTCGACGATCCCATGGCAGGTCGCCAAACCGAGTCCCGTTCCCTTGCCCAAGGGTTTGGTGGTGAAGAACGGCTCGAAGACGTGGGGCAGAACATGGGCGGCAATGCCGTCCCCCGTGTCGCGCACGATGAGTTCCACCAGCTCACCCTTGGGAAGCTCCTGGCCAGCCACACCAGCGCCCTGGCAAAAGCCCACTTCAATATGCAGATGACCACCCTCGCTCATCGCGTCACTCGCATTGACCGCCAGGTTCACCAGCACTTGATCGAAGTGCCCAGGATCCATCAGCACCGTGCGCGGCCCGTCCGCGACCTTCGTGGTCAACTCCACACCAACCCCCAGCAGGCGGTCGAGCACCGGCGCCATTTCCTCGACCTTTTGGCCGAGATCGAGAATGCGCGGGTCGCGGATCTGCTTGCGAGCGAAGGTCAGCAGTTGACCGGTAACGTGCGAGGCTTGAAGCGCCGCCTGCCTGACCGCACCCGCCGCCTGCTGGGCAGCGGGAGGCAGATTGGAGAGGTTCTGGAGCAGTTCGGCGTTTCCAAGAATCACCGTCAGGAGGTTGTTGAAGTCGTGGGCCACGCCCCCCGCCAAGCGGCCGATGCCTTCAAGTTTCTGACTGTGCAGGAGACGGGTTTCCAGCTCCTTGCGCGCCGTTATGTCTTGAAAGGAGCCATAGGCGCGGATGGCCTCGCCCCCCTCGATGTCCACCCTTCCGACGGCGCGAACGTGGATCTCGCGCCCCACGGCGGTGATCATTCTTAGCTCCAAGTCCCAGGGCTCCCCGGTTGCCTGGCCGCGCTCCACGGCAGCGGAGATCAGCGGCAAGCTCTCCTCGGAGTAGAACTGCACTGCGGACTCCAGCGTCGGTTCGAAATCCTCCGGCGTCGTCTCGTGGATGCGGTGCGTTTCCTCCGTCCAGTACAGCTCTTGGGTACGGAAATCGAGTTCCCAACCACCGATGTGCGCGGAACGTTGGGTCTCCGCCAAGAGGCTCGTCAGGCGGCGCTGGTCCGTCACTTCGCGGGCCACGCAGTACATCATTCCGTCTTGCGTGGAGCGCGCACTCCATTGCAGCCAAACGTACTTGCCGTCCTTGCGCAGGTAGCGGTTCTCGAAGGCCACCGTCGTCCCGACACCGCCAAGCCGGCTGATCTCATCCGAGGTACGCAGCACGTCATCCGAGTGCACGTACTCCGCGAAGGGCCGCGTCAGCAGCTCCTCTTGGGTGTACCCCAAGACCCGGCTAAAGGCAGGGTTAACCAACTTGAAGTAGCCATCCACCCCCGCTACGCAGAGCATGTCCATGGACAGCTCAAAAAGCAACGCAAGACTCTCCGGCAAGGTCACGCCCGCAGCGGCGTCCGCTTCCGTTCCTTTTCCGTTGGGTCCGGGAACGCTTGGTTGGGAGTTGGTCGTCATGGCATGCAGCTGGCCCGCGGGGATCCGAACAACCCGAGTGGATTGAGGAACCAACCTACCTTGCGAAGCCCCCCCAGGGAACCGTGCACCTCAAGGGACAGCATTCCGTGCCGTCCGCTGCTTCTGTTGCGTCGCACATCCTGCCCGCCACCGTGTTTCAAGGCCATCGCCCTCAACGGGTTCACTCTGCTCGAGACCCAGCAATCCAACCGGCCAAAACCGAATGCCTGGACTTGATCCGCTGCTAGTCCATGAACCAGTTCCCGACGGACCAGGGGTCATAGCGCAACAACCAAAGGACCGCACACCACAGGAGGAGGAAGAGCGAGAATCGAGTCACTCGGGCCGTGGCCGACTTGCGAGGAGCCCCCTGGGCATCGCGTTCGAAGAGTCCGACCAGCGCGAACAGCGCCCGGCCCACTCCAATCAAAAGCGCACCGGGAGCCAGCATCAGCATCCCCATGGTCAGGGCGTAGGGCACGTCAACAAGCAGGCCAATGGACTTGGGATCATCCAAACTCGGACGGGGCTGTGCCCCCAGCACCAACCAAGCGACGAACCAAGTCCCGTACAAGGACGCGACGAGGAGCGCGGGATAGGCGTACAGAACCCAACTGCCCAATTTTAGCAGCCGGTCTCTTCGAGCCCTGCCTACGACGGCGGAGGAATCTGAGGCGATCGCGGGTGAGGTCATGGTTGAAACGTCCCTTGGGTTGCTTGGTGAGTTGGAGTTCGTGCTCTGGCGAAAAGCGAGCTCTCGGGCGCCCGCTCATTGCACTTGGAAATCGAATCGAATGCTTGGCCCCAAGCATCCACTCGGAGCAACGACTGCCGGGGCTGTGCTTGGCCAGTGATCAAGTCGCCGACACCTTATTCCCGCACCACTCGCGCACGTCGCAGGAGCGCGAACAGAACGAGCACGGCCACGCCAGCGATCAGGAGCCCTGGCCCATAGGCCCCGACGAACCAGGGTTTGTTGCTCCAAACGGCTCGGCGCAGTCCAAAACTTAGCTGCAGGGTGATCACGAGTAGGGTCAAAAGCACAGGAGCAACGAGCAGGAACCTAGTGCGCGCGACCTCACCGTTGAACGCCCGACTCAGCAAAGCCAGGGCCGCAAACACACTCCAGGCCAGCGCCGCGAACAGACTGAGCGCCATGGGCACGGTCACGTCCCGGGGTGGAATGCCCAAACCCCGTTCCGTTTCCAGGCCGGGCTGTGGCTGCATGTTGGATGGGACCTCCCCACCGAAGCCATACTGCGCCACCTCAACGAGCGAGCCCAGGGAAAAGCCTACGCTGCGACCGACGGGATGGGGATCGATTGGACTGAGGGCCAACAGCACGGGCAAGGACCCGAGAGTCAGGGCAGCTGCCAGTGCGAGAGCTGCTCCGTTCCAGCGCGACCTGGATCGGCCATGAAGCCTTCGATCCTCCGGCCAAACGTCCACCAACAAGGGTCCCGCTCCGAAACACAAACCGAGCAAGGGGTACTGAATGCTCCAAAAGGTGTGCACCCAATCCTGTGCGCTGAAGCCGAAGATCACGAGCACTGAAAGCATCTGCAGGCCGAGCAGCCAACGTCCCATACGGATCATCAAGCCGCTGCCCGGCGCCCCGCTCGCGGCCCTCAGCGCGCACACTCCCCCAGCCAGTGCGGGAAGCGCCAGGCCGATCAACGCGAGCCACGAATTCTCCGCCGCAAGGAATCCCGTCATGACCAGCAGGAGCAGCCCCAGCACGCGCGATGCCATGCGCAGGGAGCCCACGCGCAACTCCTCACACTCCTCCGCAATCACCTCGGGGTTGCCGAAGCGCCTGCGTGCTTCCGCTTCTGCTTCTGCTTGTTCGCAGCCCTCCGCCAAGAGCCGCTCGACCATCAGGTCCATATGAAACTGCAGCTCCTCCTCAATTTCGGAGCCAGCAGCAGGCGAGAACCTCGCCGCGCCCCCGTGCTGCTCCCCAGAGCCACTCGATCGCCAGCTCACGCGAACTCCGCCGCCTGGTTCGAGCGCAAGACCAGGGAGATCGCTCCACTCAATTCCTGCCAACGTGCCGTCCGCGCTTTCAACTCTTTGCGTCCTTTGCTCGTCAGCGAGTAAACCTTCGCCCGCCGACCACTCTCCGCCAGTCCCCACTCGCCGCTCAAGAACCCCGCACGCTCGAGCCGGTGCACCGCGGGATACAAACTCCCTTCTTCAATCAACAGCACCCCCTCCGAGCGCTCTTCAATCCAACGGGCCAAGGCGTACCCATGTTGCGGCCCACGGCCCACGCCGCGCAGGATCAGCAGTTCAAGGGTGCCCTTGGGCAGCTTCTGGTTCTCGGTGGATTTCATTTTCGTGCGACTCGCGTCGGGTTCCAAAGGGCAGGGCTTGAAGCATTCCCGCGCGCAAGGCGGGCCTTCATACCTAGTCAAACTAGGCATTCAACATTACCTAGCTTAACTAGGTACCGCAAGCCTCTATTTCCCTTGCTGCCGACCCACCAAGCGCGGCAGGCCACCATTCAACGACTAGCGCTCCTCTGTCCCAATCCCCACGATCCGAAACCCGCTCATCCCCGCTTCGAGGCAGGCGTCCATCAGCGTCATCGCTTCAGCACACCGAATCCCCCCGCGGACGTCCAAGAACGCGGGCAGGCCAGGAGCCCCCCGAGATGAATGCGCCAAAGCGGAATCTCCGTCGAACCGCACTGCACCAACTCCCCCTGCCCCCTCACCATCCCCACCAACCACGCCCCCCAAAGCGCAACCAACAAACCACCGCACCACCCCGCGCGAGTCGCCCTCGCCCCCCGAACAACCCCCTTCCGCCTCTCAATCTCCATGCTCATGTCCATTCAGGAATACCCCACCCCCCTCCTACCCGCAAGCCCTCCCACCCAACCCCCAAACACCACCTACTGACAACCCCCCGCACCTCACACCCAGCGAACCCCCCTCACCCCGACACGTGTCCGAGCGGTTCCTCCGCTCGGCGCCGCAGGCGCTAAAAACAAAACCGTCAAAATCCTACCCCCGCTACCACCGTTCAAATGAAGGAGCCCCTCTTGTCTTGGACAAGAGGGGCTCCTTCATTTGAACGGTGGTAGCGGGGGTAGGATTCGAACCTACGACCTCCGGGTTATGAGCCCGACGAGCTGCCTGACTGCTCCACCCCGCGCCGTTGAGCGAGATAATGGCGCAGGGCTCTCGAGAGATCAACCCCCTGTCTGGCTTTCTTTCTTGGGAGTGTTCTTTCCGTCGCTCTTCTTGGTTGGCGGCTCCGAATTGTCCGTCTCAAGCTGCTCTTCCTCGATGTTCTTCCCGGCGGATGCAGACTTGCTGGACTTCGGGTCCTTCGTCTTGGAGTCGTCCACCGTCTCCCCCTTGGGCTTCACAGCCGCCGCCTCCGCAGGGCTCTCCGCTTTCGCGACCGAAAGGGCGGCTAGGTGGTCCCGCAGGCGTTTGCGGAAACCCACGAAGTCCAAGTGCATGCTCGGGTCGTCCAAGAGCCCCGTCCACAGGCTGCCCTCAGGCAAAGGCGCAGGGCTAGCAACAGGATCACCCTCAGCAGGCGGAGTCGGAATCGCAGGGAGGTCCTGGAAGACTTCGAGGGCGCGCGCCACCGCTTTGGAATCCTTGAGCAGCATGGCTCGGCCCGCCAAGTCCCGCAGGTCCTGGGCACGCACGGCCACGGGCTCGACCTTCCAAATGGATTGATGCACAAGCACGAGAGCGGAACGCAGGGCCACCCCGGCGCGCGGGTTCCCTTGCTCGGTCTCCGTTGAGTTCGACCGCGCAAAGAGTGCACCCGCCTGACGCAGGTCCCGTTGATTCAAAAGCTTGGATTGCTTGCCGAGCTGCTGTTCGAGGTTGGGTAGCTCGGTCTTGAAAAGCGCCAAGTAGTCCCCCGCCGCCGCCTCCAACTCCTTGCGATCGAGCAGGTAGCGCGCACGGTCTCGCAGGACCAGTTTGTGTCGTGGGCCATCCGAGATCTCCACGCAAAGAGCCAGGGCCTGTGCGTAGGCTTCCGCGACCTTTTGCGGTTCGATCGTTCCGGGGTCGAGGGCGATCAAGTCCGAGAGGAACAGGGCGCGCACGTGGGCCAGTTCCGGTGAACGCTCGAGCTCTGGCATGGCGCTGCAGGCGGCCAAGTGCTGCCCCAACAAGCGATCGAGAAAGTCGCGACCGCCTGGCACCGAACCGGCGGCACCGCGCAACTCCATGGACCACATCACGACCCGGTGGTGATCACTCGGTTCGAGCTTGGAAAGCGCATCAACCGGCAAGGCAGCCAGGGCGGTCAAGGCCTCGCGCAAGCGCAGCACGTGAGTGTCCTCTTCGGCGACCGCGAGCAAGCGACCGACGCCAGCCACCAACTCCGGTGCATTGTTCCCCGCCAGCTTGCGAATGCTCATCGCCATGCGATTGAGGGCCGCGGGACTGCTGCCGCAGATCGCGTCGAAGTTGGGCAGGGCCACCAGACTTTGCAATTCAGCCTCTGATCCCAGGGCGGCCACCAAGTCCAACAGCTGAATCTGCAACTCGGGAACGGTCTCCTTCGCGAGGGCCACGATGAAGGCGCGCGGATCGGCCTTGGCCAAGTACGGGGCGAAGGCCGGTGCCCCCAGGTACTTGAGCGATCGCCTGCGCAAGATGGGGTCTTCCCCTTGAACGTGGACCGCCATGGTGCGCAGCACCAGATCGATGGCCGGATCGGACTCCTCCATCTTGGCTGCGATCTCCCCGATGGCGCCCAACAAGTTGTAGCGCAACTCTGAGGACGTGTCCGCAGCTTCCAAAACTCGGACGGCCAACTCGACCCCCGTTCCGTTGCCCACGTAGCGCAAGAACTCCGCCGCGGCGATGCGCACGGCGTCGGCTTCGCGGGACTCCTCGATCATGGCGAGCAGCATGGGGCCCACCGCTGCGAGGGAAGTCTCCACGTCCAAGCCTTCGCGGGCCGCGCGGTCGCAAATGGAACGCAGGGAAGACAAGCACATCACCAGGGTGTCGTGGTCCGTCAGGCGTTCCGGGTTGGCCAGCTTCTGCAGTTGACTCACGAGCGCGCCGATCGCGACGTTCAAGCTGTCCTCGCCCTGCGCTTGCGTGCTCCACGGCAAGCGCCGCAGGGCATCGGCCAGAGGCGCTTGCAATTCCACTTGCCCTTGAGCGAGTCGCATCAAGAGGATCTCGCGGATGCGCGCCACCAAGGGGTCCGAACTGGGCGCGCTGCCCTGGGTTTGCAACAACGCGTTGATCGTGGCGTGGAAGGCCAGACCATCCACCTCGGTGATCATGTGTTCGAGCAGCCTTTCGGTAGCGGGCTCGACGGCCTCCCCTTGGGAAAGGCTCAACGCGCCAATGGCTGCGGCCCGCAAGCGTGGATCCGGATGACTCAAGAGGCCGCTGGCACGGGCGGGTTCGTGCTCGAGCAACTGAATCAATAGCTGGCGCGCTTCATCGTCCTTGGCCCGGGCCGTGGTGATGTAGACCCCCTCTTCGCAAGAGGCCTGGGCTGCGGGCCAGAAGGTGTAGAACTCTTCACCGGACTGGAACCAGCGCAGGTACAAGTCGAAGAGCGCCAGGCGCGCGGTGTGGGCGCGCAAGGGATCGTCCGATCCCAACTCTTCTGCGATCTTGAGCCCGAAGGAGGTGTCCCCTAAGCGGCCGAGGGTGCGAACGGTGGCGCACCATTGCACGGAATTCTCCGGTTGGGCCAAGCGCGAACGCACCACGGATTCCCAGAGGCGTGCCACGCGGGCGTCCGCTGCAAGTTTCTCGCGCAGCCAGAGCAGGGCCGCCTCCCGTTGAACAAGGCGTTCGGAACGGCGCGCGGCACTGACCGTGGCAGGGACTTCCCGGCCCACACGCAAAAGCAGGACCCGCAGGCAAAGCCGTGAGTTGGTTTGCCAGAGTTCGTCGGGATCCGCGCTGAGTTCGGCTTGGCGCAGGCCCGTGCGCTCCAGGTCCTGCGGCAACCAGCTCGCTTTCGGACTGACCGTGAGTCGCGCGGCCGCCGGGTTGGTGCTGGCTCCTGGTCCGGCGCTGGCCGCCACGGCCGGCGTGGGACGCCAGCAGAGCGCGGCGATGATCAAGCCCATGGGCACGAGCATCGCTCGCTGACGCGACGAACTGGCCTGGCTTCTATGACTCATCGGTATTCGAGTGGTTGGGGCGACGGAGACCATGCTAGCAAGACGCTCGGGTGAAACGCGAAGCAGACACGACCCTTTCTATTCCTTCGACAGACACAACGTTGGAACTGCTCACGTTCATCGGGGAAGCTTTGAGAAGATTTCGGCCGCGATGATTTCAGGAGCCCGACCTTCGGTCTCGCAGGCCAAGTCCGCCACGGCGGCGTAGTGTGCGGCGCGCTCCCGGGCCAGTCGTTTCATCTCCTCAGCGGGTTCCAAGCCAGTCAACGAGGGACGTGTGCTGCCCCCGGAAGCCCCGCCTGCGAGGTCCTCTGCGGCAATCCGACGGGAGAGCTCGCCAGGATCCGCTTGTAGCCAAACGCAATAGCTATGTTCCGTGAGGGACGCGCGATTGGCCGGGCGCAGCAGCGCCCCGCCACCGGTGGCGAGCACGAGGGGCCCCGGGTGTTCGAGGCAGGCGGCCAGGGCTTGAGCTTCAAACTCCCGAAAGGACTCTTCGCCGACCCGCGAGAGCAGTTCGCCGGTGGACTCTCCGGCGGCGGCGAAGCGACGGGCCAACTCCAAATCCAAGTCCTGAAACTCGGCCCCCATGCATTGCGCCAAGAGGGTCCCGACCGTGGTCTTGCCCGCCCCGCGCAGACCCACCAGGGTCACGATGGCTTGGTCCTGGAGCCCCTCGACCGGATCAGCCACGACTCTTCTGGCGGTCGCCGTCGTAGGCGTGTTGGAAGGTGGCGCGCATCAAGGCCATGTCTGGTTCTTGGTGGGTGAAGCGTTGGAATTGCTCCGCCGCCTGGCGCACGAACCACTCGCCCCCGGGCACCGGCGTGTTGCCGCGCTCTTGTGCGGCGACCAAAAGCGGCGTGCGCAGGGGCCTGTAGTTGGCGTCGATCACGATGCGGCCTTCGGGCAACTGATCGGCGGGCATGGGCAGCTCGTCTGGTTGGGACAGACTTCCCGCTGGCGTGCAATTCAAGAGCACTTGGTAGGTGGCCTTGCCGCGCTCGCTCCAGGGGATGTGTTGGCCGAGGAATTCTTTCGCCAAGGCAGCTGCTGCTTCGTCACGCCGCGCGCTGATCAAGAGGTGTGCACCAATTTCGCGGGTCGCTTGGGCAGCGGCTCGCGCTGCACCTCCGGCTCCCAAAACCAACACGTGAGCGTTGGCCACTGCGGGCGTGTGCAAGCCCCGCTGTTCATGAATGTGCAAGGAGGCCTCGAGCACTTCGCGCAGGGCCGTCACGTCGCTGTTGGAAGCGAGCCATCCGCCGTCTGTGTCGCGCACCAGGGTGTTCGCTGCCCCGGCCGCTTCGGCGGAGCGCTCGGCGGACTTCGCCAAGCGCAGGGCCTCTGCTTTGAAGGGCGCCGTGATCGAGAAGCCCCGGTAATTCTCGTCGTTGGCAATCTCCAAGAAGCCCTCCAAGCTCGCGGGCTCGAAGGCCAAGTAGATCGCATCCAAGTGCGCCGCCTTCATGGCCATGTTGTGCAAGAGCGGTGACCAGGAGTGGCCGATCGGATTTCCAACCACACCGAAGATCGCAGTCTCGGGCCCAATTCCCCCGGGGGGCATGGCCCCCAGCATCTCGTTGACCGGCCACTGCCCCGGCGCGGTCACCACGCCCGTTCCGCTCTTGGGTCCCGCGTAGGTGAAGGGCGACCCGAAGATTGGTGCGAGCAAGCGCGTGAAGCTGCCCGCCGCTCCGGAGCAGAAGGCGATCAAGCCCGTTCCCTTTTCACGCAAGTAACGCAGCAAGCGCACGCCGTCTTCCGTGGTCTGTGCATGGGTCACGAGCTTGACCACGTCTCCTTCATAGAGCACAGCAATCTGTTCCTCGTGCATACGTCCCAAGTCCTCGGGAGTGCCGGAGTGTTCATGGCGCGACACGATTCGATGGCAAGTGCCTTCCATCTCGCCCAAGTCCAGGGACCAACGCCAATCGATGTCCACGAAGGCGGCCCCCGAGCGAGCCGCCGTGTGCAAGAGCTCGAAGCGTTCTTCGAGGCTGCCCTCGTACTCGCCGAAGCCCTCCTTGCCGTGCACGGTCACGATCACCGGCTTGCTGCAACCCTTGATCAGCTCGCGCAGAACCTGCTCCCCCGGATTGCCGATGCGATCAAGTCGCAATTCGATGAGATCTGCCATGGGCAGATTGCGAGTCACGGCGGCCCGCAGATCAGGGACGCTGGACTCCAGCAGAGAGACGACGATGGCCATGGGTGAGAGAAACCCCGTGGGTTTTGGTGGGCGAGCAGATTCGGGAATTCGGCTGGGTGAGCCGCCATCATGGTGCCTGGGACCCTTCTATGCCAGCTTCCGAACTCTCCTGAGGGAGACAGGCGCGACAGGCCGGGACGAAATCTGCCCCCTCGGCCCTGCGCGACCTCGGATACCTCCTGCCTGATGACCTCGGACCCACGCGCTGAGCCAGGAGCCCGAGATGCCCCCATCTCGCCTGTCCATCCGGCGCTTGAACGATTTCCTGACCCGGCACGCGCGGTCTTCTTTGCGCGGTCCAAGGGGTCAGCTACCCCCACTTAGGTAAATTCAAATGAGTCAACGGTCCACGACTCCAACCCCTCTTGCCGTTCCCGCAACCCCCAGAGAAACCTCCTTCCCTTCCACGAAACGCGCACTTCAATGCTGGACAGTCCTCGCACTTTTGGCGAGCTCCCTCCAAGCGGGCAACACCTTAAGCCTGACCACGACCTTTGCCTCGGACAACGGGTCCACGGGCAACATGTTCGACATCGCAGCCATTCGCAACTGCGTCATCACCGACCTGGACTGCAACTTCAGCAGCGGAACGGTGAACTACGAGATCTACACGACAGCGAACAGCTACGTCGGCAACGAAGCGACCGCGGCTGCCTGGACGCTCATCGCCAACGGAACCGTGGTGAGCAACGGCATCGATCTCCCAACGCCGCTGCAAGCCAACCTGGGTCTCTCGATCCCCGCCGGACAAAGTCTGGGCATCTACGTGGCGGTCTCCAACAGCGCCGTCCTGAAGTACACCAACGGTCCCGGCACGGGCATCGCCGCCACCAACATTCACATGACCGTCAGCGAAGGCATCGGCATCGCCTACCCCTTCTCAACGACCTTCGCACCCCGTGTCTGGAACGGCACCGTGCACTACGAAGCGGACACGGGCTCGCCCTTCTGTTTCGGTGACGGCAGCGGACTCGTCTGTCCCTGCGGCAACTTCGGCGGCTTCGAGCGCGGCTGTGGCAACAGCGTCGGTCCCGGAGCGCGCTTGGTCGGCTCTGGTGGAGCGTCCTTGGCTACGGACAACCTGCGCTTCACCCTCGACGGCATGTCCTCCAATCGCCCGGGCCTCTTGATCTCGGGAACCGCCAACTTCAACGGCGGCTCTGGGGTTTACTTCGGGGATGGCTTGAGCTGCGTCGGCGGCAGCATGGTTTCCTTCGGAGTGCGTTACTCCGACTCCGGCGGCCTCGCCGGTTGGGGCCAAAACATCCTTTCGCGCGGTGCCTTCCCCGTGGGCAGCACCCAATACTTCCAAGTGGTTTATCGCGAGATGAACTATCCCTGCGGAACTGGATTCAACACGAGCAACGGTGTTGCGCTGACGGTTGAGCCGTAAGGCCCCGGGAAGCGGTGTCCTTGGACACTCTAGGAGCAGCGCTCCCACCGAAGGCAAGTCTTTCGGTGCGAGCGCTGCTCCCATGGTGTCGGAACGGAATTTGGATTCGGAGCTTTTCGATTCACAGGCCGAGGAGGGGGCCGCGTTCCATGGGAGTTCCACGTCCCCCGGGTCAGGCCCCAGGAAAGCTCTTGCTGCGAATCCCGTCAGGAGCTTGCGCCACCCGTCGCTCGCGAGTCTGCGGGCGCTTCGCATCGGCCACGTAGGCGGCCCAGGCACGGCGATGGGCCGGAGGCAGGCCGGCAAATCGCTTGGCAAGCTCCGCGTCGGCGTCGAGCAGTTCCTGCAGCTCCTCCGGAACGTCCACCGGGCGCGGATCGGGATCCACTTCCATGAACACAGGGACCTGGTCACCGCACGCGACCTTGGCCTTGGATTGCAGAGCCTGGGGCACCGGCATGCGGTAGACCCCCTCCCCCTTGCTGACGGTGCCCCGAAAGCTCACGCCATTGAGCGTGCCGCGCACGAGCGGCCGCTTCGAGCCGAAGCTGGCCACGATCTTCTCGGGAACGACAACAAAGGTCCAGGAGTCGTAGGGGCGCTTGGCCCCCGGGACGAGTTGGGTTGAAAACGAGGGCATCGTGCATTCCTCCTAGGAATGAATCCGTTGGCCGTCTGTGCACCGGACCCTCCCGGCCCGGCAATCCTTGCGGCACCTATTCAGGCCGTGGTAGTTCCAAAACGCTGCGACTCCAGAGTACTGCGAAGTCTTTCCCATGGAGCACACGAACCTCCTGCAACAAGGGAAGCTGAACCGCGATCTCTTCGATTTTGGAAGGGACATCTCGCCGGCCAAGGATCCATGGATGGGGCCCGATCTTAACCCCCGAGATGAATTCGTTGGCCACAGAGATCGCGAGACCGTGTAGAACCTGGGAACTCGACTTGGCGAGACTCTCGTGAGAAGCAGAAAGGCACGACCAATGACGATCCGCAGAATGGCAATCGCACTCGGCCTGTTGGCCGCGCTCTTCGCGGTTTGGGCGAGCGGAGTTTTTGGTAAGGATCAGAAGACAGCGCTCAAGGTGCCCAGCCCCCATGCCCCCGGCGCTGAATTCGTGAACGCTCTGGCTCGGACTCCAACGGCCAATCGAATCCCCCTGGAGAACACAACTGTCGGGGCAAGCGCTTCGCTTCGGGAAGAACAAGTGCGCGACCGGGCCATGGATTTGCTAGAGGACATTCGAAGCCTGGGGCCCATGGAGTTTCGCTTCGACCTGCACAGCTTGAACGGCGAGGGCCTGGACCTCAGTGCGCTCGCCGCAAAGATCCAAGCGGGTGGCTATCGAGTGAACGACTTTGCAGGCGCCCTCGCTGCCCTTGGGCAGACAGATTCGATGAACACCGCGCTGATCCTCGGAACGGTCTGGGCGAAGGATTGGGACGCGGGCGGGACTGAGCTGGTGAAAAGCCTCTGCCGGCCCCAAGCGCTGCTCGAAAGCCAGTACCCGATCCGCTCCCATCGGAAGCAAACGACCGCGGCGATCTTCGCCCTGGGTTTGCGAGGTGAGTCTGAGGCATTGGGCTCACTGCTAGCGAGCAGCCTAGAGCTGAATCAGGGATTGGATTCAAACTCCGGTGATCCGGAGCTGCTCTACTCCTTTCTGCTCGAGTCCATCCAAGAACCGAGCGAGCAGCACATCGAGCTCGTCCTCGAGAACATGGAGTTCTTCTCCGACGGGATGTCCGGGCCAAAAGCCTGGGGACTCGTTGCCAGGTCGAAGGATTTGGACCAGAAACGCCGCTTGATTTCCGAGAGCCTAGCTGGGCTCGGCCAGGCCCGAGGTGGAATGGAAGAGATGAGCCTGGATGGCGACTCTCTACTCAATGGGGAACTCCTGGAAATCGCCACCGGGCCAGTCCGAGGCGTGTACGGTGGATACCTCGCGCGCTCTGCCTGGGCGGCCCTGATCGGCACCGGTGATGAGCTGGCTTTGGCACAGGTGGCCTCTGTTTTACTATCGGAGGATTCCACGGCCATTCGGAATCTCAGCAAGGCCCTGGCCGATGCAAAGCACTGTCGTGAACTCGGAGAGTTGCTCACGGCGCAAAGCCAACTCGAGCTGGCTTCCGAAGCACAAGCCAGTGCGAGTGTGCTCGAGACAGCGCGACGCATGACCGGTCGGTTGGACCGACAAGTCATGCCATTCCGCGAACGGGAGGTTGTCCTTGGCAGCCTCGCGAAGAGCATTCAGAGACTCTCTCCCGGCAGTGACGCCATGCAGCTTGCTCTGGTTACGCTCGCTAGGCACGGGTCAGCAGCGCAAGCGCAGCTAGCTCTGACTCACCAAGATTTGTCCAAAGATCCGGAGGAACTGCGCGACCTACTGCGGCATGAGGAGGACGACTGAAGCTCGGTCCCCTTCTGAGTTCCCACAAACCCATTCGCAAATGGAACGAAGCCGGGCAGCAGCCAGCACAAACGCGGAGCCTGCGCGCAGGCTGTCCCCACTCGCTCCCTAATCCGCCATGCTCGCGGACCAGGCGTGGTAGTCCATGTCGTCGAACTCGGTGGCCACGTAGCCTTCGGTTTTGGAGGCTTTGAGTTCTTCTTCGTAGGCGTCGAGGATCGCGCGCTCGAAGTACTTGCGCGAGGATTGGTTGATCGGGTGCGCTATGTCGGCGTAGAGCCGCGGTCGGGCCCGGTCGTCTTGGTGCGCTCGGTCGCGGGCCAGGCGGCTGCCACAGTCTCCGCAATAGCGGCTGCGCACGTGGTTTTTTCCGCTGCAGCGTGGACAACGATCGCACAGCTTTCGACTGGGCATGGCGACGAACATGCCGCCCTCGCCGCAGATGATTTTGATGTCACGGATAACGATCGCACCTTCTAAAGTGATGCTCGCGAAGCCACACAGCTTGTCGCTCGTTCCGTGAACTAATTTGACGCGTATCTCAGTGATGTTTAGCAAGTAATAAGCCCCCGTAGGGGCCACATCCGAAACATCCCGGCGCACTGGGGCAAAAAACCTCGTGCAGATTTTTGAGGCCTAGCGGGCGGCCGGCTGGGCGACGCCGATCGCCCGTGCTTTCCAGTCTTTTGCTTCGACGGCCTTCGACAACAGGACTAAATCCTCACGCGCGGATGCTGCGCTTTTGTGCACCCCAAAGAAGGCCGAGCCGCTGCCGCTGAGCCGCATGTGTTGCAGGCCCAGGCTGTCGAGCAGCTCGCGCCATTCCATGAGCGCGGGGACGGCTGCGAGGGCCGCAGGTTCCAAGTCCGTGGCGCAGGCGGCGCGCAGCTCGCGAAGGGACAGAGCGTTCAGTTGCTCGACGCTTTCAAAGGGCAACTCCCCCGCCACGGCTTGGACTCGAGGCAAGGCCGAGAAAACGGGGCCCGTCGGGCAAGTCACCTCGGGCACCACGAAGAGGATCTGCCAGTCGGGCGGCACTCCGTTCCAGGGCGTGACCGAATCGCCGATGCCTTCACAGAAGGCCAGGCCGGAGCTGCCCACTTCTTGGAAGAAGCTGCAGTCGGCGCCGAGGCCGCCCAGCAGTTGGCGTTTCCACTCGTCTCCCCCAGCGAGTCCTAGCAAGCGCTCTCCCAAAACCAAGGCGGCGGCAGCGTCCGAGCTTCCGCCGCCCATTCCCGCTTGGCTTGGGATGTTTTTGTGCAGGACGACCTCAAAGCCCGGGACCTGCGCGGCGCCGCGTTCCCGGGCGAGAGCGCGCAGGGCAGCCAGGGATTTCCAAACCAGGTTGCGTTCGTCCGTGGGGATGTCGGCGGAAGCTTGCGGGCCTTCCACGCGCAGTTCGATGCTGTCCGAGTTCGTGCAGCGGCCGCGCAGGATGTCCTGGCAATCGAGGGCCAGCATGACCGTGGACAAGTCGTGGTAGCCGTCCGGACGGGCTCCATGAATCTTCAGCCAAAGGTTGATCTTGGCCGGGGCTTGGACGGTCCACTCCCCGGGAGCGCTCTGCCGGGCACCGAAGTCGTTCACGATTGCTTGGCCTGCGAGCAAGCGCCGACGGGCGGCTGCGGGAAGGGATCCGCCAAAAGGTGATTGTCCAAGAGGCGCACCGGTCCGACCCGCGCCGCCACCACGGCGACCGCTTCGGCAAGCTCACCTTCAGGCATCTCAACACTCCACGCTGCGGGGTTGCGAACGGCGGCGTAGTCGAAGGCGCGACCCGAATTGAGAATCGAGCTTTGCAAGATGGCTTCGAGTTGCGCGGCCCTGCGCTCCCCCGCTTGCCAAGCTTGCGCGCAGCGCGCGAGGGCTTGCGAGAGGAACACGGCGCCTGCGCGCTCTTCGGCGCTCAAGCGTTCGTTGCGTGAGGAGCGAGCCAAGCCTGATTCTTCCCGGGAGATTGGGCAGATCACCACCCGGGGCGTGTCGCCCGCGCGCACCAGATAGCGCGCCACCAGGGTCTGTTGAAAGTCCTTCTGTCCAAAGTAGGCGCGGGTCGGTTGCACCACTTCGAAGAGTCGTTCGACGATCGTGGCGACCCCTTCGAAGTGACCATCGCGGGTGGAGCCTTCCAAACCGAGGGCACCGGGGCCCGGGTCCTTGAGCGCGCTGGCCGGAAACTTGCCTTGCCCATCGAGCTCATCGGGAAAGAACTGCGCAAGGGTGCCCGTGAAGACCATCTGGCAACCGCAGGCCTGCAAGAGCGCCACGTCCCCGTCCCAGTCGCGCGGGTAGGCGATCAGGTCCGCACTTTCATCGAACTGCAAAGGATTCACGAAGACGCTGACGCAAACCACATCGTTCTCTTGCAGCGCCTGCTGCACGAGGGAGAGATGGCCCGCATGCAAGGCTCCCATGGTCGGCACAAAGCCGATGGTCTTGCCCGCCGCACGTTGCTGCGCGCACCAGGCGCGAGCGTCTGCGGGAGCTTCTAGACGTTCGATCATGCGCTGACTTCCTGACGCAGCACCGCGCAACGCTCGCGCACGGTTTGTTGACACTTGGGCAGCAACAATTCTGGACACAACTCGGCCAAGGGCTCCAACACGAAGGAGCGCTCTTCCATGCGCGGGTGGGGCAGCTCCAATTCAGCGCTAAGCACTCTGTCGTCCCCCACCAGCAGGAGATCCAAATCCAAGCGTCGAGGTCCCCAGCGTTCCTCCCGCGCTCGATCACGACCGTGACTCGTTTCGATGGCTTGCAAGGCGCGCAACAGTTCTGGGGGTGCGAGCTGCGTGCTCAATTCGGCGACCGCGTTCAAGTAGTCCGACTGTCCCGCCGGGCCGCCCACGGGCGCTGTACGCTGCAGACTCGATTGGGCCACGAGTGTTGTGTCCGGGAGCTCTGCCAACTGCACCAAGGCACTGCGCAGAAGTTCTGGGGAGTCCCCCAAGTTGCTCCCCAAGGCCACGAAAGCCCGTTGGCTCCGGGGGCTCATGGCTAGGCGTCGCTCGCGGGGGAAACCGTGGACTTGCGCTTGCGGAAACCAAGGCCAGCGCGCATCAAGCCGAACAGCACAAAGCCGTTGAAGACCACAAAGCAGAAGGGAACGGGCGCTAGGTACAGACCAAAGGCGAGGAACACAAAGCCCACCAGCGACACGAACTTCCCGCCACTCCTCGACATCATGGACGCCACGTGCACGTAGGGAATGCGGCTCACCATCACCAGTCCAATCAAGGGCAGGGCGACGGTCAAGAAGTAGGGCATGGCGTTCATGATCGGCGTCCAGTTCGGAGCACCGAAGAAGCCGACCATTTCCCCCACGGGCGTGACCGTGCCTTCCGCTTGCTCGAGGGCCGGCACGCGCAGGATCAGGTACATCAGCAAGGTCGACGTGATGGCGCCCGCTGCGGCGGGCACGGGCAAGCCGCTGAAGGACATGTGAGCCTCTTCGTCGTGCTCGGTTTCCAAGTTGAAGCGCGCCAGACGCAAGATGCCCATCAAGGTGAAGGCGGCGGCGGCGGCGAAGTGCAAGCGCGGAGAACCCGCGTAGTTCAAGAACGCCCCCTCGTGTTCGATCAGGACCTTGGCGAGCAACGCGGGCGCCGCACAGAAGGTCAAGGCGTCGGCGAAGGAATCGAGCTGCGCTCCAAAATCACTGAAGCTGCGCGTCAGCCGGGCGACCTTGCCATCGAGCGCGTCGAAGACCATGCCCAGGAAGATCAGAAAGCAGGCGGCTTCCATCTTGTGATAAAAGAACGTCTCGTCGCCCCCCCTGTAGGCGAGCGCATCGACCCCCTTGGAAATTGCCAAGAGACCGCAGCCACAGTTGGCGAGGGTCAGCATGTTGGGGATCATTTGGACAGGCTTCATAGCGTTTCGTCGCGGACCGGGGGTTGGCATCCGGGGCACATGCCAGAGTTGTACCTTTCTTCGGGAGGATCGACTAGATCGCTGGCGTTTGGAGCGCACCAGAATCGGGAAGGCCGGCAATCGCCGAGCCGCGCGTGGCCGCATTCTGTGATTCAGGCTCCGGAAGGCTCCTATCGTCGAACTTTGCAGGAAACGATGCCGGCCGAATTGACCCAAGTGGGCCCACCGGTCTGAGTCGGGAACTCAAGCAACAGCCAAGCGCCGCTCACCTCGAGGATCGCGACCGGGGTGTCCGCGGCCAAGCCTGCAAATCCAATGCCCGTGCCCTTCGCGAGGTTCAAGTCGAGCATGGTGGTGCCTTCCACCAGGACGGCCGGGAGAGTGTCTGGCCCCAAAGGTTGGGCCGCAGCCAGCAGCGTCCAGAGGCCGAAGGCCCCGGCGAGGGAGAAGAGACCGTAGAGAAGCTGTTTCATCGTGACAGGGATTGGGCCAAAGGAATGGGGACCGAGCTCAAAATCGACCTCAGCAGCGTAGAGGACCGTCCCATCGAACGGTAGGATCGCGGTCCTCATGAATGAAATCGTCAGCATCCACGGGCGGGAGATCATCGACTCTCGCGGGAATCCTACAGTTGAAGTCGAGGTCGAGCTCGAGGGCGGCGCCCTCGGACGGGCCGCCGTGCCCTCGGGCGCCAGCACCGGCGCCCACGAGGCCCACGAGCTGCGCGATGGCGGCGAACGCTACGGCGGCAAGGGAACCTTGAAAGCCGTTTCCGCCGTCAACGACGAGATCTTCGAAGAGTTGATCGGCATGGACGCCAACGACCAAGCAGCGGTCGACCAGGCCATGATCGATCTGGACGGCACACCCAACAAACAACGTCTGGGGGCCAACTCGATCCTCGGCGTTTCCTTGGCAGTCGCCAAGGCCGCGGCGGAAGAGGCGGGCCTGCCCCTCTACCGGTATGTCGGCGGCGCCAACGCGCGCACCCTGCCCGTGCCGATGATGAACATCCTCAACGGCGGCGAGCACGCGGACAACAACGTGGACTTGCAAGAGTTCATGGTGATGCCCTTCGGCGC
The DNA here is from genome assembly GCA_937905825.1 of uncultured bacterium. Lineage (GTDB taxonomy): Bacteria > Planctomycetota > UBA1135 > UBA1135 > JABACD01. The sequence goes on along the minus strand of CALCXM010000031.1, from coordinate 55,587 downwards.
TTCCAGCTTTAGCGAAGGCCTGCGCATGGGCATCGAAGTCTTCCACGCCCTCAAGTCCGTTTGCCGCGAGAAGGGTTTGAGCACCGCCGTCGGTGACGAGGGTGGCTTCGCCCCCGACTTGGAATCCAACGAGGCGGCCATCACCTTGATCCTGAGCGCCATCGAGAAGGCCGGTTTCCAACCGGGCAAGGACATCCGCTTGGCGATCGATGCGGCCTCTTCGGAGTTCCACAAGGACGGCCGGTACACCATGGAGGGCAAGCAGATCTCCGCCGCGGACTTGTCGAACTACTACGGCTCACTGTGCGAGAAGTATCCGATCTTCTCCATCGAAGACGGACTCGACGAAGACGACTGGAGCGGCTGGCAAGCCCTCACGAAGAGCTTGGGCGACAAGGTCCAGCTGGTGGGCGACGACTTGTTCGTGACCAACGTGCAACGCTTGACCCGCGGCATCCAAGAGAAGTCCGCCAACTCGATTCTGATCAAGGTCAACCAGATCGGCACCTTGACCGAAACCCTAAACGCCATCGACTTGGCCCATCGCAGCGGCTTCACCGCCGTCATGAGTCACCGTTCCGGCGAGACCGAAGACACCACCATCGCTGACCTGGCCGTGGCCGCTTCCTGTGGCCAAATCAAGACCGGCGCGCCCTGCCGCACGGACCGCGTCGCCAAGTACAACCAGCTCCTGCGCATCGAAGAAGAACTCGGTTCGCAAGCCATCTACGCCGCCTCCTTCCTCAGATAAGGCCGGAGGAGAATCCTTTGGCGAAACAGCGCCGGCCCGACAACAAGACGAGCGACCTGCCCCTGCAGGCCGCTGGTTTTGTTTCGGAGAAAGGGAACCTCGAGGCCAACAATCCCTTCCTCAAGCGCTACTTGATGCGCTCCTTGGAAGTCTTTCTGTACTGGATGCCCGTGTGGGTTCCGCTGATTCTGTTGGCCCAAATTGGCACCCTGGGTCTGAAGGCATCGCGCAAGGAAGAGCAACGCCTGATCGGGCACGAAACGGATTTGCAAGACCGTTTCGAGCGCGACGTGAAAGAGATGAAGGGACTCAAACGCCAACTGGACGCCTTGGGCAACGACATCTACTTGGAACGTCTGCGTCGCCAGCGCACCGAAGAGCAAAAGTTGGAGATCGAAGAGCGCGGACTCGCGCCCTTGCCCCCGGTCAGTCAGCCCAGCCCCACGGAAAAGCCCTGACCTGCGTGGGTGAACTGTTTTGATTCGACTCCTCGTTCAGATGCCCGCGCTTTGCGTGCTCGCGCTCGTCGCCCGTTTGTGCCCTCCAGCCAGCGCGCAATTGTCCGCGCCGGGCAAGGCCAAGCGCAACGCGGTGTACCTGCCCACGGCGGAGGACTCGAGCGCTGCCCTAGCCCGTGGCGACAGGGAACTGCTGCTCGCCTTGCAACCGGGAGCGGCCAGCGCCGGCCATTGGACCGCCGCCTTTGAAGCCTGGCGTTCCGCCCTCGCCCAGAGCGAACCGGGGGCCAGCGTCCCCGTTGGCATCCAATTGGCGGCAGGCGAAGCACAACCGCCAAGCTTCGGAGCGGCCATCGCCGAGCGCTGGCCGGATCGCGACAACAGTTTCCAACGCCGCACAGAAGCCGTGGAGAACGCGGTCTTGCGCAGGCTCGCTGGATTGGAACCCGCCGAGCGCCAAGCCTGGCAAGAACACTTTCGACCACTCGCGCAGGAACGCGGCGCTCCCTGGTTGCTCAGCGGACGTGTTCCGAGCCAGGCGCGGGCCGCAGGCTTGCGCGCCCTCGAGCGTGAGTTCCCCTGCAGCCTGGAAGCCCTGCGTGCGGACCTGTGGCTCTTCGAGCAAGCACTCGAACGGGGCCAACCACGATCCGCTTGGGTCTGGCTCGAGCGCGCGCGCATGCAAGTGGCCCTCTTGGCCGATTCGAAACTGCAAGGCGCGATCGATAGCCGTCAGCAACTCTTGGATCGCCTGCTTCGAGCCCCTCAAACGCGCGACTCCCAATGGCCGGGGGCCGCGAACTACGAGCCCCTCAAAGGTCACCCCTTGACCCTGCCCCTACGCACAAAGCCGCGCTCCATGGCGCGCATCGAAGGACAGCCGGGGCTGGCTTTCTTGAATGCGGGTGCCGTCCTGGTTCAAACCACTGGCACCTGTTGGTTGATCGGTGGCGAAGAGGAAGACCGCATCTTCGAGCCTTGGCGTTTGGGCCTCGAACTCACCCAACCGATTCCGCGCTCCGTCACGCGCACCGGCCGCGATTGGCCGTTCTATCCGCTCACCGGGGAAACCGGAAAGGACCCCGCTAGCCTCTACCAGGATGTCTTCATCCTCTCGGGTCGCGCCGATGGCCAAACCTCGAACTTGCTGCAACGCATTCGGCCACCCCATCACAGCGAGTTGCCGGTCGCCGTTTGGAGTCTTGGGGGCAGCGGGCTGTTCTTGGAAGGTGGCAAGCACCTCCCACTGGAGCAGTTGCTCGAACCGGGCATGTGGGAGTTTCAACCGGGAACGATCCTGGTGGAAGGCACGCTCTTTGTTCAAGCGCGACGTTGGGTGACCACGGAAGCGGACGGCATCGAGAGCGCCAACGCTCCGGGAGAAGCACAGACTTGGCTCCTGGCCTTGGACGCCGGCAGCGGCGTGCCCCGCTGGAAACGCATGCTGTGCCGCGGCACGGACATCACCTCCGCCAACGCCCTGCGCCTGATGGGCGCCAACTTGATCCGCACCCCGGGGCAACCCCTGCGCGCCACGGGCCGCATGCTCTTCGTGGGCACGAACCTCGGGGCCGGCTTCCTGCTGGATCTGGCGGATGGTCGTTTGGTGACGAGCTTTGCCAACGATCGACGCGAGGATTCCAGCCCCGGATGGCAGAGCGCCCTGGGGCCGAATGCTTGGGAAGGTGGCGATCAGGCCGAGCCGGTGCTCTTGTGGGCACCAGCGGATGGCTTGGAACTCTACGGCTTGCGAGCGGCCTTGGACTTCGCCCCGCGCGAGAACACCCAACCGATTCCTCTGTTGCAAGATCCGCCCCTGGCCCGCGGGGAGAGCAGCGTTCTGCTCGGTGGCAATTCCAGGGAAGTGCTGGTGCTGGGGCGCGCCGGGGCCCGTCGCACCCTGTCTTCCCACGACATGCAAACAGGCGCTCGCCGGGATTCGATCTACCTTTCCAGGGAGGAGCTACCGATCGCCAGCGCCCTGCTCGAAGGGCAGCGCGTGTTGTTCGCCACGGACCGCGGGCTGTACCGGCTCGACCGGAATCGGGAACTATATCTGGAACAATTTCAGCCCTTGCGCATGACCTCCGACTTCGCTCCCGGCGGCCTTTTCGCCCGAGGCCCGGACTTGTACCTGCTCGCCGCCGGGGCCCTTTTCCACTTCCGCTGCAAATAGCAGGCAAGGATTTCCCGGCCCGGGCGTCTTTTTCCAGGAGCACGGGAGGTCTTTTCCAAACTCCCGATCATCTGCGCCAAGATAGGGATATTAGCGAAATCTCGGCCTTTTCTCGGCTCTCGAACAATTGCCGAGAGCGCCTCCCACGGCCCCCCCCAAGGCACTCAAGCCTTCGCCGCTTCGACCGACAACCTCGGCGACATGACGACAGCATCCAACAAGACCCAGCGGCGCAGACTCCTACGAATTCTCGATGATCAAGACGCCTCCAGAAGGGAGGTCCTTCGAGCATTGCAAGGAGTCCCCGGGGTGGAACGTTGGCTGCACTCGGAAGCGAATCGCGCCGGATTGGAAGGTCCCAAGCTCGACACCGCCCTGGCACACCTTGGAATGCGTTGGGCGAGTCACGCGGTCAAGCGCTTCTTCCTGAGCCCCGCTGAGCTCCTGCGCGCGAATGAACTTTGCGGAGACCCCGAGTCCCTCGTCCACGAACACAGCAGCGCTGGCGAAGCCGCCTGAGTTCCGCTCCCTACGGAACCTTTGCATGGGACTTTTGTCCAGGCCTTCCGCTCTCTCCCATTCCGTCCCGCCCCCTCCGGACTCCGAATTCGGCCCCCATCACGTGAGATTTGCGTTCGAGCGCTCGCAGGTGACGATCAGGGCCGTACTCTGGACCCCCACTGCACTTCGCGGAAGGGCTCCCTCTTTTCTCCTGTCCCATGGCATGCCCTCAGCGCCTATAGGGTTCTGTGATGGAGTCCCGCTTCCGTGACCCCTAGGATCTCACTGCGATCAACCCAGCCAGAGGGCTCAACCCCTCCAAGGGAAAGACTCGCGACCTGATCCGTCCTGCTCTTCTCCACTATCTCGTCCCCACACCGTCACCCCCACTTAGCAGCCCATGTCCGAAGCCAGTTTGGCCCGCCTCCGGGAAGTTCACGCGAACATGAAGGAGGAGCTCCACCGCGTCATCGTTGGCCAGGACAAGGTCCTCGATCAACTGCTCATCGCCATCTTGACCCGTGGGCACTGCCTCTTGGTCGGAGTCCCCGGGCTCGCCAAGACGCTGATGATCTCCAGCCTGGCGAAGACCATGGACCTGCCCTTCAACCGCATCCAGTTCACCCCGGACATGATGCCCGGGGACATCACCGGAACGGAATTGCTGCACATCGACCCGGAATCCAGCGCGCGCACCTTCCGCTTCGAACCCGGCCCCCTGTTCGCCAGCGTGGTGCTCGCCGACGAGATCAACCGCACGCCCCCCAAGACCCAAGCGGCTTTGCTGGAAGCCATGGTGGAACGCCAGGTGACCTCGGCTGGCAAGACCCACCCCCTGCCGAATCCGTTCTTCGTGTTGGCCACTCAGAACCCCATCGAGCAGGAGGGCACCTATCCCCTGCCCGAAGCCCAACTCGATCGCTTCATGTTTGAAGTGCACGTGGGTTACCCGACCCTCGATGAAGAGCGTGAGATCCTGCGCCGCACCACTGGCGCCAAGGTCGCAGACCCCACGAGCGTGTTGGGTGCGGAAGAACTCCTGGAGATCCAAGAGGCCGTGCGCTCGATTCCCGTCGCGGACCACGTCTACGATTACTGCCTCGCCTTAACGCGTGGTACGCGGGTGCGGTCGACCGATCCCTTGCCCTTCCTTAAGGAGTGGGTCACCTGGGGTGCGGGTCCGCGCGCCAGTCAGTTCCTGATTCTCGGCGCGAAGGCGCAAGCGGCCCTCGCCGGTCGCAACCACGTTTCTGTTGAGGACGTCAAGAGCGTCGCCCACCCGGTGCTGCGTCACCGCATCGTCACGAATTTCTCCGCTGCGGCGGAAGGCATCACCTCGGATCAATTGATCGATCGTTTGCTGAACGAAGTGCAAGCCGGAGCCGGTGTCGGCGCGGGCTTGCCGGGCATCACCTCCTCGGCGAGCTGATCCGCAAGGATTCACGTGACGTCGCGCTCCACAGCTCTCGACCCCAAAGTTCTCGACAGCCTTTCGCACCTCTCCCTGGTGGCGCGAACTGTTGTTGAGGGATTCCAAGCGGGCCAACATCGATCCCCCCACCGGGGTTCCTCGGTAGAGTTCCAACAACACCGCGAGTACGTCCCTGGGGATGAACTCAAGCACGTGGACTGGAAGGTTTTCGCGAAGTCCGACCGTCTGGTGGTCAAGGAATTCGTCGAGGAAACAAACCTGGCCTTGCACCTCTTGGTGGACGCCTCGGAGTCCATGTCCTACACCTCCGGCAAGTGGACCAAGTTCGACTACGCGCGCTGGTGTGCCGCAGCCATGGGCCACTTGACGCTCTCCCAACGGGACACGGTGGGCTTGGTGGTGTTCGATGAAAAGGACCGCCACAAGGTCCCCCCCGGCAACGGCGCGCCCCAGCGCAAGGTGATCCTCGAGACCCTCGAAGCGAGCGTCCCCGGTGGGCCCACGCAAATCGGAAGCGTGCTCAGTTGGGTCGCTTCGCGCCTTTCACGCAGGGGCATCGTCGCGGTCTTCTCCGACTTCTTCGACGACATCGATCAGATTCTGGAAGGCGTGCGGCGGCTGTCCTTCGCTGGCCACGAGCCAATCCTCTTCCAAGTGCTCGATCCCCAGGAACTCACCTTCGACTTCGACAAGTTGACGCGCTTCGTGGGCCTCGAGAACAGCGGTTTGCAGAAGATCGATCCGAAGACGATTCGCGACGAGTACATCAAGCAGATCGAAGAACACAACCAAAAGCTCGCCCGTCAGGCGCGGGCCTTGAACATCGACTTCGTGCAAAGCACCACCGATCAAAGCCTCGAGACGATCCTCTCGGCTTACCTGGCCAAACGCAGCGCGCGGGCGCGCGGAGGTCGCGGATCATGAGCCTCGCCCTCTTCGAAGGCTTCGTCAACCCGGCGCTCTTGGCCGGGCTTGGATTGGCCAGCGTGCCGATCATCATTCACCTGCTCAACCGCCAACGGCATCAACCGATGCCCTGGGCGGCCATGCGCTTTGTGCTCGCGGCCTACAAGCAAACGCGTCGTCGCGTGCGCTTCGAAGACTGGTTGCTCTTGCTCTTGCGCACCCTCGCGATCTTGGCTTTGGCCCTTGCCGTGGCCCGGCCCTTTTCCGGCAGTGATGGTCCCCTGGCGGGCCTCACGGAAACCCGCCGGGACTTGGCCATCGTCTTGGACGGCTCCGCCTCCACCGGCTACCGGGGCGAACTCAACACGGTTTTCGAACGCAGCGTAGAACGCACCCGGGAATTGATTGGGGAACTCAGCGATCAACGGGGCGACCGCTGCTTCTTGATCCTCGGCGGTTCCACGGCTGAAGTGCTCTCCAATGGCAACTTGAGCCAGGCGCGCAGTGCCTTGGAAGCCCTGACCGATCCCACGGATGAGTCCTTCGACTTGCCCTCCGCTTTGGCGCAAGTTTTAGAGATCGCAAAAGAGGAAGCCGCCAGCACCCAAGAGAGTCGCGTCGAAATCCGGTTGCTCTCGGACCTGCAACGCTCCACTTTCGACCAAGCCTTGGCACTCGAAGACAGTGAAGGCGATCTCGCGCAGTCGGGCCTCGGTACCGTGCTCGACCAACTTGAGGCCTTGGGCCTGAAGGTGCAAGTCGAGGACCTTTCCAACGGCGACAGCCGGCCCCCCAACCTGAGCATCGAGGCCATCGAAGTGGAAGGTCCCTGGCTCGGTGTCGGAGTCCCCGTCGATCTGCGCGTTCGAGTGGCAAACCACGGACAGGAACCCCGCGTGGGCCTGCGCGTGGCCCTCGAGATCAACGGCGTGCGGCGTCCCAGCCAACTGCTCGATCTGGATCCGGGCAGCAAAGGCGAGGCGATCTTTCCGGCGGTCTTCGACCGCAGCGGCGAGCACGCCCTGATCGCACACCTGGAGGGCGACCGCTTGCCCGTGGACGATCACCTGGCGGAGGTGCTCTTCGTTCCCGAACCGGTCAGCGTGCTGGTGGTCAACGGCGCCCCGCACATCGACTTTGAAAAGGACGCAGCCGCGCGCGTGATGGTCATCCTAGAGCCAAGCCTCGACGGAGAAAACCTCGGCAGCGAGAGCGCACCTTTCGCCCCCAAGGAAGTCACGCCCCGGGAACTCGAGAATGGTGACGTTGAGTTTGGCGGTTACGATCTGGTCTGGCTGATGAACGTGGCCAGCCTCGCTCCGGAGGTGCTGACCCAACTGGAAGAGCACGTGGCCGGCGGAGCCTCGCTCGTCATGAGCTTGGGCGATCAAGTCATGCCGAACACCTTCAACAAGCAGTTCTTCCGCTTGGATGGATCGGGGCTTTCCCCGGCTCAACTGGGCGAGCTGGTGGCCGTCGCCTCGCGCCGCAGCAACTACTACCGGGTGGCGACTTTCGACGAAACCCATCCGGCTTTGGCGCTCTTCGCGGAGGACCGTTGGAAGTCCCTCTTGACGGAAGCGCCCTTCTACAACTTCATGCCCGCCTCCCCTTTGGAGAGCGCGCGCGTCTTGGCAAACCTCGACGATCGTGCTTCCTCGGCGCTCTTGATTGAGCGCGACTTCGACCGCGGGCGCGTCCTGCTTTGGACCAGTTCCTTGGAAGACAGTTGGACCGGCTTCCCCAGTTGGGGCCCGGCCTTGGTGCCCTTCGTCTACGACCTCGTGCGCGATGCAGGTCGGCCCGCGCGGCCTTCAAGGCGCATCGCCCCGCGCGGTTCCCTGCTCGCTGAAGTGAGCGCCTTCCCGCGCAACATGGAACTCGTGACTCCCACCGACGCGCGCATCGCGATCGAATCGGAAGCCCGAGAGATTCGACGGGGCCAATGGCAACTGCCCGCGGTCGAAGGAAGCAACACCGCCCGTGTCGGCCTCTATCGCATCGAAACCGAAGGGGCAGGCCAACACCTGTTCGCCGTGCAATTGGATCGGGAGGAAAGCGTTCTGGAACGCTTGCAGCCCGGTGAGTTGACCGGGATCCATTCCGCATTCGAACTGCTCAACGCTGAATCTTCCGAAGAAGACGCTGGCGGATTGCCCAACGGCCACGGGGAACTGTGGCGTCCCCTGGCTCTCATCGCACTCTTGGCCTTGATCGCAGAGTCCCTGTGGTCCGCGTGGATCGGACGCCGGAGATTGGTTCTATGATGGCCCTTTTCAACTGGCTGCAAGCAACAACGGACGGCAGCGCCGGAGACGGTTCGAGCCTGGACGTGGGTCTCGGGATTCGCGAGAACCTGCGACTCTTGGACATGCCGGAGATGTGGGTGGTGGTCATGGTGATCCTGCCCCTGGTGGCCATCGTCGCCTACGTGGCCTACGCTCGCGAGTCCGTGGGCCGCGGCATGCGCGGCTTGTTGGTGGCCCTGCGCATGAGCGCCTTGGGCGTCTTGCTTTTCATCCTGTTCCGACCCGTGCTGGTGCAGCACAGCGAAGAAGTTCGACCGGCGCAAGTCTTGGTGCTGATGGACGACTCCGCCTCCATGCGGCGGCAGGACACCTACCTCGGAGACGAGGGCGCGCGCCAAGCCTTGAAGGCCTTCCAACTCCAGGCGGGCACCAAGTCCTTGAACGCCACCTCGCGCTTGGAACTTGCCCAAGCCGCCGTCACCCAAGCCTTGGGTCCCAAGCTAGAAGCTGGCGACTACGAGTTGCGTCTCGTGCGTTTCGCCGAAGACAGCGCTCCCATCGCAAGCCTTGACGTTTTGGGAGGACGCGGACGCGCCACGCACCTCGGAGACGCCTTGCGCCAAGCCCTCGCTCAAAACCGCGGACGACACATCACCGACATCGTCGTGATTTCAGACGGTCGTTCCACCGGCGGCCGCTCCCCATTGGACGCCGCCCGAGCCGCAGGCGCCGCTGGCATCCCCGTGCACACGGTGGTGGTCGGCGACACTCGCCGTGAGCGCAACGTGTTCGTCGAACTGGCCGAGGTGCCTAGCGATGTTTTGGAAGGCGACGAAGTCTCCATCACCGTGCGCGTCGCCGGCCGGGGCACCGACGCAGACTCGAGCAGCACCGTGACCCTCGAGGAACTCTCAGGGCCGGGGCAAAAGCAGGGACGCTTGATCGCTGAAGAGCTCGTAACGCCTTCCGAAGCGGGCGAGCGCAAGAACTTCTTGGCCCCAGCGGAGGCGGCTGAACCGGGCGCCAGGGTGCGACGCTTTCGCGTGCACATCCAACCGATCCCGGACGAGACGGTGCCCGAGGACAACACCATCGAGTTTTCCGTGCGGGTCAACCCCGAGCAGATTCGCGTGCTCTACGTGGATGGCTATCCGCGCTGGGAGTACCGCTTCCTCAAGGAGCTCTTGAAGCGCGCGGACCAGAACATCTCCATGCAGGTGTATCTGATGTCGGCCACGCCGGACTTCCCCCAGGAACATTCACCGCGGGTGGAAGCCCTGACTGAGGTGCCCACCGCGCGCAAGGACCTGCTCGAGAACTACGACGTCATTCTGCTGGGCGACATCGACCCGGACGCCATCTCCCCGGACCCGGCGCGCTGCGAAGAGTTCCAAGCGTCCTTGATCGAGTTCGTCGAACGGGGCGGCGGAGTGCTTTTCATGGCGGGCGAGAACAACAACCCGCGGTCCTTCCTCGATACGCCCCTCGAAGAGCTGATGCCTGTCGTGCTCAACTCGGAGAGCGGCTTGCCCTACCAGGGCAACAGCACCATCGAATTCAAACCGACCCTCGAGAACCCGGCGCAACCCCACCAGGTCGTGCGCTTGGACGGGGACGCGGAACGCAACCGCCGACTTTGGGAAGCCCCCGAAGGCTTGCGCGGACAGTACTGGTACTCCCAAGTGGGACGCGCCAAGCCCGGTAGCCAAGTGCTCCTGCGCCACCCCACCGAAGGCGGCCCCCATGGACGACATCCATTGTGCGTGGTGGGCTATCACCCCGCAGGCCGCACCATGTTCTTGGCCATCGATTCCACTTGGATGTGGCGCTATCGCTTTGGGGATCGTTACCACGGTCGCTTCTGGCGCAACACGATTCGCTGGCTGGCCCTCGGTCGCTTGAAGGGTGGAGACCGCCGCTATCACTTGGACAGCGTGCGCAGCGTCTACAGCTTGGAGGAGCGCATCACCCTCGAAGCGCGCGTGCTCGACGAGGACTTCTCCCCCAGCGACCGGCCCGTGCAGGGCCTGGTCCTCAGCGATCCCGACGGCACGCAGACCGAGATCTCCGCCACCAAGGTGCCCGGGCGCGATGGGGTCTACCGGCACTCCATGGAACTGGGACGGCCCGGACTCTATCAAGCTTGGATCGACTTCGAAGGCGAGCAAGTGGCCTCCACCGAGTTCGAGTTGATCTTGCCTTCCCGCGAAAACGCAGACCCTTCTCCCGATCCGGAAGAGCTGGGAGCCGTGGCCTCCATCAGCGGTGGACGCTCCGTTTCCCTGGCCGCCTTGCCGGAACTCTTCCCTGAATTCCCCGGGGGCGAAGAGCGCCGCGACCCCATTTCTTCCCGCCTCGACGACGCCTGGGACAACTGGTGGAGCCTTCTGGTTGTGCTCAGCCTGCTAAGCGTCGAATGGATCCTTAGAAAGCGCTTTCAAATGGTCTAGCCCGGGAACGACGCGCGCGCCCCGGATCCGACACTTGGTATGTCCATGAATCACAACGCCAGCCATCCACACGGCAACAAGCCCCGGCCCCCCAAGCGGGTACGGATGCTGTGTTCTTGGATCTTCGCCCTCGCGGCGTTGGGCACACTGAATTCCCTCTGGGCTGCACCCGCCATCCAGGAAGGAACGGTCAGTGAGATTCGCGGCTTCTCGATTCCGAACACGCGCACGGCCAAAGTGCGCATGCGCAAGGCCCGCGAGCACGTGAAGGCCTTACGTTGGAACGAGGCCATCGATTCGTTGCAGCAGCTCTTGGAAGATCACAGCAGCGAGTTGGTGCCCGTCAACGACAGTCTGGGGACAGAAGCCCAAGTCTTCCGCGGTGCCGCAGGTTGGGCCGGGGAACAACTCTGCGGTTTGCCTGAAGACGCACGCAAGCTCTACTCTCGGCGTTACGACGAGCGTGCCCAAGCCGCTCTGAACCTGGCCCGCAAAGCCGGAGATCGCCAGGGCGTGATTGCCGTGGCTGAGCGCTGGCCTGTGACGGACGCCGCGCTTTCCGCTTGGTGGACCCTTGGGGATTTAGAACTGGAACACGGCAACTTGCTCGAAGCGCGCCAGGCCTGGGCGCGGGCCGTCGCTGGCCGAGTGGGCAACACTCGCTACGAGTTCTACCCCGTCTTCGACGGTGAGAACTTGGCGGATTGGGAAGCCGCTCTGGAAGAATTGGGCTTGCGCTCCGGCTCCCTGCAAGCAGGGGAAGAACGTCGCGTGAACCTCTGCCTGCGAACCCTCGGACAAGAAACCTCGCCGATCAACGCGGACCGTGTGGGCCCCGATGCTCCCCGGGGTAGTTTGCGCTTGCCCGGTCACGGGGAAGGAGCCAGCGGTTGCCCGGGTCCTGAAGCCAGCGCTTGGCCGCGCCCCTTCCACCTGCCGGACAATGGCCCCTTCGAACTGGGTCGTAACAACCTGTTCCCCGTGCGCATGGGCGATCTGGTGTTCGTCACCGATTCATTGCAACTCTTCGCGATTCACGCCTACTCGGGAACCTTGCGTTGGTCGAGCGAACTCTCGCGGGATTGGCTGCTCTTGGGCAAGCGGCGCAACGAGTTCTTTGCGGGCATCTCGCGCGAGGACACGATGATCGCCCCGGCGGCCTCCGAGCACATCGTGGTCAGCGCTCACCAGGTCCCGATCTCCGACATTCAGAACGAAGAGTTCCACAACATCTCGATCACCACGGTGATTCCCGACCGGCGCCTCTACGCCTACGACGTGGAGACAGGCACCGAGCTTTGGAACCATCACCCGCCTCCCGAATGGGATGGGGAGTCTGGCAGTTTCGTCGATCGCATGAGCGTCGCGGGCCCTCCCGTCATCGCCGCTTCGCGGGTCATCGTTCCCGTGTACCGCATGTACGGCCGCATCGAGCTGTACGCAGCTTGCTTCGACCTCGTCAACGGCGAGCTGCTGTGGTCGACTCAACTGGTCAGCGGTCAACGGGAACTCAACATGTTCGCCCGTTCCGAAAAGGAGTTCAGCGCGCCGCCCGTGCGCGTGGAAAAGGATCGTGTGGTGGTGGCCACCCAACTGGGCGCCGTGGCCGTGCTCGATCTGTTCTCCGGACGCATTCTGTGGGAGACCCTCTACGACCCGATCGTGCCCCCGCGCCGCTCGCACTTCAGCGCCCAACCGATCAACAACGTGTGGCGCAACGCTCCGCCGGTGGTGGCCGATGGAGTGGTTTTGGTCACGCCCTTTGACAGCCGCAACTTGCTCGGCTTCGACCTAGAGACGGGGGAAGAGCTGTGGAGCCTGCGTCACGATCGCATCGAGCGCATCGCTGGCCAGGCGCGCTCGGGCATCGACATTCTGCTGGGCGCGGACAACTCCACGGTCTTCCTGGGCAGCTGGCCGGTCTTGGCCCTGCGCTCCCCCGGCGGCTTGCACCGCGAAGCCCCCACGGAACTCTCCTGGCGCTATCCCGGTGGACGCTTGGATCGGGACGAAGCGACCAGCGCGCGTGCCATCGTGCTCAAGGATCGCCTGTTGATCCCAACTCACAGCGAACGGGTCGAGATCGATCGCTTCGGGGGTGGACGGCGCCACAAGTCGCAACCCTGGAAGGGCGGACGCAGCGGCAACTTGCTGGTCGAAGACGGCACCCTCTACGTGCTCTCGTCGAACACCCTAGACGGTTACTTCGAGTGGGACATGCTCTTGCAGCGCGGCCGGCAAGAGTACGAAGAGCAAGGACACGACCTGCCCGCTTCGCTCTACCTGGCGAGCCTCCTGGCCGAACGCAGCCGCACGGAGTTGGACTCCGGTCGAACCGTGCAAGCCCGTCAACACGTGGCCGAGGCGGAAGACCTCTTGACCCCCTTCCTGGCTGCCAGCGAGCCCTCCTCGGAACTCGAGAAATCCATGCACGCTCTGCTGCGCACGAAGGGCAAGCTCCTGATGGACTTGGCCAACAGCAGCGAAGCGAGCATCGCCCTGCGTCGCGCCCGGGCCTACGCGCCGACCATCGACCACCTGCGCGACACGTTGATCGAGGAGTACCTCTTGGTGCGCTACGATCCGCGTGGCGAGCGCGATGAGATCCTGCGCCAGTTGTTGACCAGCTGCGCCAACCGCACGATGAAGGTCGTGGTCAGTAAGAACGACCACCCCTCGTACAAGTGGCGCTTCGAGCCACTGCTCGATGATTCCCGGCGCAACGTGACCCTGCAAAACGTCGACATCCCCATGTGGATCATGCTCGAGCGCGCGGCCACTGCCGCCGCCGAGGAGCGCGTGGCCGATGAATTTGAGGAGTTGCACGGACTGATCGAGTTTTGGCCGGAGGAGCCCTTGCCCACGGGCTCCTTGGGCATCGAGGAGTCCACCGGTGAATTCTCCAGCCGACGCATCGGCGAGTTGATTGAACAGCACGGACGCCAGGCCTACGCGCCCTACGACGCCCAGGCGGAAAAGCTCTTGAAGGAAGCTCGCCAAGCCCGGGATCGCTCGATGCTTGAAATCGTCAGTGAGCTCTACCCGCACTCGATCGCCGGCCGCGCGGCCAACGACGACCTTTTGGTGTGGGCCATCGAGGAAGGCGATGTGGAAGCCGTCTCGCGCATCGCGCTCTCCGAACTGCCCGAGCGCTTTGCGCCGGAACACGCGACGGAACGACAAAGCCAACTGCTGCTCTTCGTGGCAGCTGCCCTGGAGAATGCTGGCAACAAGCAATACGCCGCTGCCCTTTACCGCGACTTGGCTCGTCAAACCCCGGGCCGCAGGAGCACGGCCCCGACCCACGACAACATGACGATCGCGGAACTCGCGGCGGCCTCGCGAGCGCCCCAACCGAGCTCCGCTGGCGCGCCCCGGCAAGCGCTCGAATTCGATGGGGAAATCACCCAACGCACCCCGATCCTCGGGGACTTCCGCTTCCTCGGTGCGATTCCTCCGGCGCTGGATTCCGAGCCATCCGGCGCTGGCGCGGCGCCCGACGTGCTGCTTTACATCCATGACGAATCGAGGCGCTTCCACCAGCTGACCCTGGCGGCTTTCTCCGCCAGTTCCTTGGACTCCGACGAACCGAGCCCCCTGTGGAGTTTGGTGCTGCCATCCGGATCCAATTCGGCCCCGTCCTGGAAGCGCGCCTTTGAGTTCCTACCCGGCAGCGTGGTGCTGACCGCTTCGGAAGGATTGATCTGCCTCGACCGTGAAACGGGACATCGCAATTGGACCCGTGAGTGGGATTTGTTCAACGTCCAAGACGTGGACACAATTCGCGTGGGCAGCGGCCTGGTGCTCGCTTCTGTGGGGACCCCGGGCGATCACGACACCCTCTTCGCCTTTGACGGTTCCACGGGTCGAGAAGTTTGGCAAGCCCCCATCGATCGCTTGCACTTCAACCGTGCCCCAATCATCGCCGACAACCGCATCGTGTTGTTGCCCCGCCGCGCTCAAAAGGAAGGGCAGGTCCTGGACATCTTCAGCGGTCGTGAAGTCTTGCGCTTCCAGCTACCGATCAGCGTCCCTCCGACCGCCCAAGGCAGTTGCTGGATCGAGGATGGCATGTTGATCCTCCCTTGGTTCCTGGCGGGCAACTCCCCGGACCGCAACCGCCTGCTGGCGATCGACCTGTGGAGCGGCGAGACCGTCTGGGACCTCAAGCTCGGGGAAGCTCTCGGGGGCGACCGTCAATTGCGCTCTATCCTGCAACACGGCAAGAAAACCTACCTGGTCTTGTCGGCCAACGTCGGAGCCGATAGCGAAGGCGTGCAAGGCTTGCTCGCGGAGCTGCACGTGGGCATTGGAGCGGTCCGTCGGGTGGGCAACTTCAACATCAAACACGACCAGCGCTTCATCGGCGTGCCCCAGGACAACCTCATTCGACTGCCCCATCCAACCCTCTACCTGCACACCTTCTCAGGCTCCACCGAACAAATCCGCGTGCAAGCGATCGGCTTGCCTTTTGGCAACAGCTTGTGGGTCAACGAGATCGACCTAACCCGTGAAGAGCTGCACAACTCGCACCTGCAATTGCCCGTGGAAAGCAGCGACACGGTGGCCATGATTTTCAGCCGCAAGAAGGGCAACGGATTCGGGACCGCCACATCCACCCTGTTCCTGCTCGACAAGGGCACCGGCCACAGCCGGGGGGCCTTCAAGCTCGATCCCAGGCTCGGCACCAGCAATCAAATCACTCTTCAAGGGCTCGGCGAGCACCTCCTGCTGGGCGGTGATGAAGAGTTGGACGTTTTGCGCTAGCCTCAGAGGCCCTCCACATAAGAAACAAGATGCAACACAACTCAAGAAATCAGAGCTCCACGCCTGGTGCATGCTCCCGAATTTGCACGGCGCTGATCGGTTGCGCGCTGGCCTTGGTTGGCGCGACACAGCCCCTGGGAGCGCAAACCCTCGAGCTGCCCGGCGCTCCGGATCTGCAAGCTCCGGTGGACATCACCCCCCAACAAGTGGAGGCCGTTGCCAAGGGCTTGAAGTGGTTGGCTGAGAACCAAAATGAAGAGGGCAGCTGGACCGCAAAGATCGGCTACAAGCTGAACAACGACTACAACTTCACCTCGACCACCCACGGTCACGTGGGCGTCACGTCCTTGGCGTGCATGGCCTTCCTGGCTGGCGGCAACTTGCCAGGCCGCGGTCCTTACGGGGACAACGTCGAGCGCGGGCTGAACTTCGTGCTCGAGAGCGTGCAAGAGGACGGCTACATCACGCGCCATCGCACGCGCATGTACTCCCACGCATTCGCCACCCTGTTCCTGGCGGAGATCTACGGCACAACCCGCCGTGAAGACGTGCGCCGCAAGCTGCAAAAAGCCGTGGACTACATCGTGAAGTCCCAAAACCTGCAGGGCGGTTGGCGCTACGAGCCCTACGCCCAAGAGTCCGATATGTCGATCGTGGTGTGCCAGGTGTTGGCCCTGCGCGCGGCGCGCAACATCGGCATTCGAGTGCCCAAAGACACGGTGGACCGCGCAGCCAAGTACGTGGTCGACTCGGCGGTCTCGCTACCCGCCAGCAAGTCCTCGGGTGGTTCCTACATGCGGCGCGGCATCGAACAAGGCACCTTCAGCTACCAAAAGGATGAGTATTCCCGTTCTTCCTTCGCCCTGACTTCCGCGGGCGTGACCGCCCTGCACGGACTGGGTATCTATTCCGACCAGGCCATTGAAAAGGGCGTCGAGTACCTGATTCGCGAGATGCCACGCTTCAACATGGAGCGTGGAATCCAGGGCCGCGGTCACTACTTTTTCTGGTACGGCCACTACTACGGCGTGCAAGCCATGTACACGGTGGGCAGTCCCTACTGGGAACCCTACTTCGTCGAGATCCGCGACCTGTTGCTCGGCATGCAGAAGCACGATGGCTCATGGCCCAACCGGACCGGGCCGGGCGATGCCTTCGGCACTGCCATGGGGGTCCTGATTCTCGAGATCCCCTACCGTTTCCTTCCCATCTTCCAGCGCTAGCCAGCCGCCCCTGTGAATCCAACCAACAACTCCCCCACGCCGACGATTGACGGCCTGCTTAGCCGAGTGCGGCGGCGGCTCTTGCGTGAGGTTTGGATTTTCGGACTGGGGCGCGCCTTGTTCGTCACTTCCCTGTGGCTGCTGTTCATCTTCCTGGTGGACTGGGTCTTGCACGTGCCTGCCGGCGTGCGTTTGGTGAACTTCGCGCTGCTGCTGGTGCTTCCGATCTTCGCCCTGTGGCGCGAGTTGATCGTGCCCCTGCGCAGTGTTCCGGACGAGGCGGGCTTGGCCGTGTTGCTCGAACGCGCCCATCCGGACTTGCACGAACTGTTGGTCAGCGCCGTGCAGCTGAGCCGCCTTGGAGACCTCGAAGCTGGCTCCGCTGGCGACCCGCAGCTGATCGCCAAGGTCATCGCTGAGGCAGAGTCCAAAGCCAGCAGCCTTTCCCTCGATAAGCTGAGCGATCCCCTGCCCCCACGGCGCTCCTTTGGCCTGGGAGCCTTGGCGACTGCGGCCATGTTGGTGACCTTCTTCTTGCAAGGAGAGGCCGCCCGCATTTTCCTGGCGCGCATCGCCGGGGGCGCCACCCCTTGGCCACAACGCACCCACCTGGTGCTGGAGATCCCCGTCGGCGGGGACCTGCACACCACCCGCGAACACTTGGAGCTCGACGTGGCGCGCGGTAGCGACTTGCCGATCATCGTGCGCAGCGAAGGCAAGATTCCCGACGACGTCACCGTGCACTTCGAAGGTGGGCACACGGCGCTTTTGGGAAGCGCCGGTCGCGGCGTGTTCCGCACCCTGCTGCGTTCCGTACAAGAGGACATGACCTTTCACATCACCGGTGGGGACGACACGGGCGGCACACCAGCGGTAACCATCCACGTCCTGCAACCCCCGGATGTTGCGGGCATCGCCATCCGCGTCAAGCCGCCGCTCTACAGCGGTCTGCCGCAGCGTTTGGAGTTTGACCGAGACGTACAAGTGCTCGCAGGATCGAAAGTAACCGTCTTCATGCGGCCCGATCCCCCCGAAGCCCAGGGTGTGGTGCGTGTGCTTCCGGAAGATCGCAAGGTCGAACTGTACGCGACGCCTTTCCCCCTGGCCGAGGGAACAGAGGTCGCAGCGGAGGGCGCGCCCCAGGGCCTGGCTTTCGATTGGACCGCAGACAAGAACCTGCGCTACCGCTTCGAACTGCGCGACTCAACGGGACTGACCAACCCAGACCCCGGGCTGTTCGGCATCCAAGTGGAAGCGGACCGCCCGCCCTCTGTCGAACTCCTGGCCCCGGCGCGCGGTGAAGTGGAAAGCGTGCTCGGTGGTGCCTTGCCCTTCAAAGCCCTGTGCGGCGATGACTTCGGTTTGACCGCCCTCGCCTGGAGAGCCGTGGGCACCAGCAGCAACGCTCCGGAGGACGCCCCCTTCATGCCCTTGGAGTTTGGCGAGCCCAGCGACGAAGCCGCCCTAGCCCCCAGCAAGAGCGCGCGGGTCAAAGCCTTTGCCTCGCGGGTGATCGAGATCAATTCCCTGTTCGGCGAAACGCCGCCGTTAGAAGGCGAGGTCTTCCAACTGGAAGTGAGCGCCGCAGACAACCGCGAACCCAAAGCTCAGGAAGCCACCTCCGCCGCTGTGCGTGTGCGCATCGTGTCGGCCGACGAGTTCCTGCGCCACGTTCAAGATCGACTGGCGCGGGTGCGTTCGCGAGTCGAAGGACTCTCCAAGCTCATGGCGGATAAGCAAGGGGAAGCCCTCGATCTGGTCGCCAGCATGGAGAGCGACGAGCCCAGTTCTGTGGACGCGGTCACCATCCAAGCGGCCCTCAGCGCCGCCCGCCGGGTCGAAGGGGATTCCGCCTCGCTCACCCGCGAACTGGCCTCGATCGCCGAGTCCTTGATCTGGTCGCGCATCGACAATCGCGCGGGGCCGATCCTCGCTGAACTGCAACGATCCACCTTGAACCAGGCGGATCGCAACTTCCACGCGGAACCCTGGGAGGAACTCTACAAGCTGAAGCTCGCCGACCAATTGGGCGATGCGGACTTCGCGGACAAGCTGGTGGAGATGGTGGGCACAGCCCTGAGCATCAGCGAAAAGGGCGCACCGGCTGCGGTGGCCGGCCTGCGACGTTCCGTGGACGTCACGGACTTGACCGCTCAGTACGACATACTAGTGGAAGTCACTTCCCAGCAGGCGCAAGCCCGCAAGCAAGCGGAGAGGCTCCTGGCCTTGCTCTCCGAATGGGACAACTACCAATCCTTGATCTCGGCTGCCAGGGATCTACTCAAGGGCCAAAACAACCTGTTGGACCGCACGCGCCAGTTCTACAAGGAGAACTAAGATGAGACTCAAGACACTTCTCTGGCGATCTCCCCTAGGACTCGCGCTCCTTTTCCTGACGGCTGCCAGCCCCGCCAGGCTTGTGGCTGCCCCACAGAACGGCACCACCAGTCGTGAACAAGCGGGCCTGGTCGAAGAGCAAGAACTGCTCTCCCGCAAATTGGCGCGCATCGTGGGATCCATGCAGCGACTGGCGGACCAGTACGAAGCAGAAGGTCGCGTGCACGGCGCCGCCCTCTTGCGCGAGGGCCTGGCGCACATCTCCAAACGGTCGGAGGAAGCCGGAGGCCTGAGCCTGCTCGAGATGATGACGGGCACCCGCGAAAGCCTGGCCGCTGGCCAAAGCATGCAGTCCATCAAGCACCAGGAAGAGCTGGTCAAGGAACTCAATTCGCTGCTTTCGATCCTGATGGATCGCCCCGATCTCGAAGAGCTCGAGTCGGAGCTTCAGCGCTTGGAAAAACGCCGCCTAGCCCTCGAGGGTTTGGCTTCCAAGGAACAGGAACTGTTGCAGAAGACAGCTGCCCTGCGCGAGGAATCGGCGAACGACGCCCAGCGCGAACTGGAAAAGCAAATCGAGAAGGCACGTGTCGAACAACGGGCCATGCTCACTGCGAATGAAGAGCTGAGCCGTGAATCCAGCGCCGTCGATTTGGAACGCCTCGAGCAAGAGCTTGCCGACTTGCTCGCAGATCAGCAGCGCGACGCGCAAGTCTTGCAAGCCTGGGACCCCGGCCAGATCGAGGCGCTCGAGGCGCTCTCGAAGCAATTGCAAGAGGCCCAACTAGAACAGTCCCGAGCGGAACGCTTGAACGCTGCGACAGAAGTCTTGAAGGCTTCCAGCCCGGGCCAAGATCCCGGCGAACGGACCCGTAAGCTGGAAGCGGCTGCGGAAGCCGCCGAGCGCGCCGCGCGCGCCTCAGGAGATGAAAGCGCAAAGGTCGCCGCCCAAGCCCTGCAACAGGCCGCACGCGAACTGCGCGAAGCCGACGGTACGCAAGAGTCGGCTCAGGCGGCAGAGGAAGCTCTGCAGCAATTGCTGCAAGGACTAGAAGCCAAAGCAGCTGCCGGGCGCCAAGCGGCTGCCAAGGCCCGCGAGCGAGCCCAGGAGTCCATGGCCAAGTCGTCCAAGGGCAAGCCGTCCAACCCGGAAGGCGCGTCCCCTTTCGATCAGGCCATGCAAGACTCCTTCCCGGCCAAGCAGGATCAAGCGCTGGAGAAGGCGGCCGCGGAAGTCCGCGAAGCTCTCGAAGAAGCCAAGTTCCTGGGCGAGGCCCTGCAAGCCAGCCAAGAACAGAACGCGGAACGCGCCCAGCAATTGAAAGAAGCCCTCGCGCGTCTGCCCCAAGACCTCGGCGCCGAAGGACCAGAAGCGGCCGAAGCTTTGGAGCAAGCGGCTCAAGCGATGCGCTCCGCTGCCGATCAAGCCCAGGAGCAAGCAGCTGCTCCCAGTGCCGAGTCCGCCAAGAAGGGTGCAGAGGCCCTGCAGAAAGCCCAAAGCGCCTTGGCCAAGGGCCGCCAAAAGAAAGCCAACGAGTCCGGCAGCGAGTCCGCGCAGAAGGCTGCGGCCCTGGCCGAGGCCCAGAGCCAGTTGGCCGAGGAAGTCAAGCAGCTGAGCGAGCTCGCGGAGCAGGCCTCCATGGACGAGGCCTCCAAAGAGCAGGCGCAGGAAGCTCTCAAGGAAGCCGCGGAAGCCATGGAGCAAGCTGCCCAAGAGATGCAGCAGGGACGCCACTCGAGCGCCGCGCGCTCCCAGCGTGAAGCCTCTGAATCCCTGGCCAAAGCGGGCCAGAGCGCCAAAGAAGGAGTCGAGCCGCAAACGGAAGAACAGAAGGCCAAGGCCGAAGAGTTGGCCGCAGAACAGGAGGCCATTCAAAAGGAACTCTACGAGTTCAAGCGTGAACAAGAAGAGCAGGGCGAGGACGCGCCAAAACTGGAGTCCTTGAGCCAAGCGCAAAAGTCCGCAGCGCAAGCCAAGCAGAGCCTCGATCAAGGCAAGCTCGACAAGGCCGGCGAGCAGGAAAAGCAAACCGAGCAAGCCATCCAACAGGCCATCGACGAACTCAAGCAAGAAGAAGAGCAATACCAGAAGCTGCGCAATGAGGAGTTGCTCTTTCAAATCGCCGAGGAGATCGAAGCGGTGCGCGAGCCGCACCAGGCTGCCATGGAGAGCACCATCGCCCTGCACAAGGAGCGTCAGCCCGGCGCCAAAGCAACCCGTGGCGAGAAGCTGCGCTTGCGCAAGATCTCCCGTCAGGAAGGTGCCTTGCAAGAACGCGTGGGGCAACTGCAGGAAGCCATCGAGAAGGAAAACAGCCTTGTCTTCTCCGAACTCTTCAACCGCATCGAGCAGGACCTGGCGAAGATCAAGAAGAGCATGAGCGATGCGGGCGGCTACCAAAGTGGTCCGCGGGTTCAAGCCCTGCAAGCGGACGTGGCCCGCGACCTCGGCTGGTTGGCTGAAGCCCTCGCCGAAGAAGAAGAGAAAGAGGAACCCAAGGACGGGGAAGCTCCCCCCCCAGAAAAACCCGACGGCGAAAACCGGCTGGTGCCCGACGTGGCCGAGCTCAAGCTCTTGAGCCGGATGGAGGTCGACGTGCTCGACAACGTCGAGGAGTTGCTCGTCATCTATCCGGAACTCGCCAGCGGCGGAGACATCGACCCCTTGCTTCTAGAAGAAATTCAACGCCTGGGCCACCGCCACGAACGCACCACCAACCTCTTCAAGCAATTCCGCGAACGCCTGGGCATCGAAGTCCCCCCGGCTCTCAAGGAGCCCGCCAAGGATGCAAGTGGCGGCACCGAAACCGAATCCGATACCGAGGAGTAGTCCCATGCGAATCAACCCACGAACGAACTGGCAGCGGATTCTTTTGGGCAGCGCCTGCGGGCTGGCCCTGGCCTTCAGCAGCGCCCAAGCCCAAGAACCGGCACTGCCCGCGGGACAAGGAACCCAGACCACGGACGCCCCACAGGTCGAGAGTCCGAAGCCTCTGGACCCCGAGCACAGTGAGCCCCAGAAGGCCGCACCCGCCAAGGATTCCAAGCCGGAAAAGACCGCGACCAAGGAGTCGCTGTTCCCTCCCCTGGACGAGCCCTTCGCTCCCCATGGTCAGGGGGCAGGGGATCCGCAACAGCGCATTCGCGAACTGTTCGGCGAAGTGGAAACTCACCTGCGCGACGTGGACCGCCTGCTCAGTGACGCATCCGCCGGGGACACCTCGCGCTTGTCCGAAGCCAACGAAGCGGGCATTGGCAAACTGCTGCAAGACTCCCTCGATCGCGGGCGCGAAGCCCAGGCCAAGATTGCAGAGATCATGCAGCTCGCGCAACAGGCAGGCTCAAAGCAAGCGGGCGGTGGCAAGTCCGAGGAGTCCGGGGAAGGCGATCCCTCCCAATCAGGCAAGGGCTCCGGCAAGGGTTCACCTCTCGACCGCGGACAGCAAGGCCAATCCCAGGAACAGACCCCAGAGATGGGTGGAGAGAAACCCCAAGGCCAGGAGGAAGGCGACAAGCCCGGGGGCGAAAAGCCTGGTGAGAAACCCGGCGATCAACCCGACGGGGAAGAGCCCGGCGGCACCCAACCGAAAAGCCCCGGCGAAGGCGACGGCGCCGGAGAGAACCGCCAAGGACCAGAGCAAGGCGCAGACGCCGCCGACCGCGCTCGCCAAGCGGCCCAGGCCCGGGATGGCTGGGGCGACCTGCCCTCGCACGTGAAAGACACCTTCCGCTCTCAAGGGCGCAGCGAGTTGCCCGTGCGCTACCGCGACTGGATCGACGAGTACTACCGCAAACTGAATCGCCAAGGGGACCGCTAGCCCGTGAGCCCCAGGGGTCCGTGGCTGCGAGTGGGTCTCTTCGGACTCGGCGCACTCTTGCTCGGCAACGCTCGCGCGGAGCTTGCCGCGCGGGAGCCCGTGCCGTTTGAACTAGTTCCTCGGGGGCCCGCGACCGCCGACCTCGCGGACGACAAGACCCAAGGATCAGGTGTCGGCGCGCACCATGGCGAGCAGCGCTTGACGGAAGAGAGCGAGCCCTTCGACCTGGAGCAAGGCGCAAACCGCGCTGCTATCGAACGCGGGCTGGCCTTTCTCGCTAGCCAACAGGCCAAGGAAACGGACGGTTCGATTCCCTCCCTCGGCAGCTCCCCCGCGCGCCTGGCGGTGACCGCTTTGGGCGCCTTGGCGTACATGTCCGCGGGCAACGCTGCGGAGCGCGGACCCTACGGCACGCAGGTCGCACAAGCCGTGGACCATCTGCTCTCGCGGGCCGACCTGGACTCCACCTCGCGCACACGCGGCTACATCACGGACGCCAGCCCCAACTCCAAATTGCACGGCCACGGCTTCGCATCCTTGGCCCTGTCCGAGGCCTACAGCATGTCCCCCAAGAGTGCCCGGGGAGCGCGCATCGCCCAGGTGCTCGAGCTCTCCTTGACCTTGATGGAAACATCCCAAGGGGTCGAAGGCGCGTGGATCTACGATCCGGTGCGCAGCATCGAACATGAGGGTTCGGTGACCATCGCCCTGGTGCAAGCCATGCGCTCGGCGAAGAACGCGGGGTTGCGCGTCAACCCCGAAGTCATCACGCGTGCCATCGATTACGTCCGGCGCTCGCAGCGCGAGGATGGAGCCTTCCGCTACGCCATCGGCAACGACCAAGTCAGCGTGGCCTTGACCGCCGCCGCGATCTCAACCTTGAATGCCACGGGCAAGTACCACGGGCCGGAGATCCAACAGGGCTTTGATCACATCCAACGGGAATTGGCCCTGCGTGAAATGCCCCTGGCCGGATCGGGAAAGTCAGCGCAGGCCCCGGCCTGGCCCTACTACGAACGCCTGTACCTGGCCCAAGCCTACTGGCAGAATCCGAACCGCCGGATCTTCGACGACTGGTTTGAAAGCGAGCGCAAGGAGCTCCTGCGCACTCAAAACGAAGATGGCTCCTGGGACAACCAACGCTTTGGCCCCACCTACGCCACAGCCATCAACGTGCTCGTGCTGGCGATCCCCGATCAGTTGTTGCCGATCTTCCAACGCTGAGGGTGCCTGCCCTTTCAACGCTGCGAACGCCTGTCCTCCAACGCGGGAGCCGCTGTTCGTGGACGGGGAAGGGCGCGCCCACCTGAAGGGAATGAGCCGCTCGCTTCCGAGAATTGGGGCAGGGCCCAAGCCGGGGATTGGGGCTGGGCCGGAAAAGTGGACGATGGAAAGGGGCGGGAGAAAGGCGTAGAACCCTATCCCTGGCTCTTCATGCAGATGCGCCTCGGCCACGGCATTCCGAGGCAAAGCACTCACGAGGGAGTCTTCCAGTCTCGCGGAGCCAACGAAAGACCATGAATCAAAGCAGCGACAAAGCCCTAACTGTCCAACTCCTGTGCATGTCGCTGGGCCTCGTGAGCTGCCAGGTGTTTGGCGCGGCTGAAGCTCCCGGGCAGCCAGGCAACGGGGCGACGGGGAACGATCCAGGGTTGCTGTACAGCCCGCTGGTGCCGAACAGCCCCGCGTTGCCCGGCAACGGCGCCCTGCAGAACAACCCGGCGCAAGACAACCCCGCGCAGCCGAGCAGCGGCGCGCAGCCAGCCGAAGCAACCGCGCACAACCCGACCGTCCAGGACTCCAGCGCAGGTCCACAAGCAGCTGCGGCCAGCGCGCCAGACAAGTCAGCCACGCCCCCCTCAAATCCGACCCAAGCCATCCCGGCCGCAGCCGAAGTCCAGCCCTACGGATTGCCCACGGGCAACATCCCAAGGGACGTGAACCTGAGCGCCGCAGCTCCGCACCCGGCAGCCAAGCGCAACTCGCGGCGCTGGGAGTTGGCCAACGCTCTGCGCAACTCTAGCGGTTGGAATCTGTTCGAGTCGCAGAGCTACTTCATCGTCAGCCCGATCGACAACCCGCTCTTGATCGAAGGTGCCAAACGTCGCTTGGACGCCATGCACGAGCGCTTGCTCGAGGACCTGCCCCCGGGACTGGTTCAGCATGCAAGCGAGCAAGCGCTCCTGCGCTTCTTGCCCGATCGCGCCAGCTTCGAATCCACCGGCGCACGCCGTGGAACCACGGCCCAATGGGTCTCCGCCGAGAACACCCTCGTCTGTTACGACGCAGGTTCCGTGCTCCAACGGGAAGCCCACACCTGGCCCGCGCTGCAGCACGTGCTCGTGCACGAACACCTGAACTCGACCCTGGGCATCTCGGAGGTTCCCAGTTGGTTGCTCTACGGATTGGCGGCGCGCTACGAGTCCTTGCGCTTCCGGGCCACGCCGGAGGGCGGCAGTTGGGAGGAGCCGGATGGCACAGAACTGGCCCGAGCGCTCTCCGAGGCTGTGGCAGGCGAGGGCCCCATGCCCCTCGCCCGACTGCTGGCGTTCAACTCCCAGGAGTTCTTCGGGGTCAACGAGTTCGGCTCGGGCGCCTACCGCAACCTGGTCTTGGCGCACTCCTTCGTCAGCTTCTGCTGGGACCCCGGCAAGGGCTCCGAGGAGCGCGCACCGATTGACTTCCTGGAGACCTTCACGCGCTCCCTGGCGGACGGAGCGACCCCCGCCAGGGCCCTCGAGCACGCCCGGGGCTCCACGCCCCTGCGAAGCATCGAACTCGCCTGGCGCACCTGGATCGAGCGCGCCACGGGCCGGCCCCTGCCGAGCGGTTTCTAAGGGATTCCCGGTCGATCCCGAGGCCCGCGGCCCTTGGGATCGCGGCCGCGCGCTGCGACTTGACGGGAGATTCCTGGGGCCCCATTCGCCCCGATGAGGTCCAGGACCCAAGAAAAGCGGGATTCGTCCCCTGCCTGCGATGGTTTCCCCTGGCGGATTGGCTCAAAATGCGGTCTGGCGAGTGCGGGGCTACCTCCTCCTTCCGCCCGATGCTTCGGCATCGAGCACAGCCCCGCACCGCCTCCTCTTTCGGGGTACAATTCAATCGTGGTCCGCTTATAGCCCTCTATTCTTCCTCTGGGCCCCCACGCCCTAGGACTGGCTCTCCATGATCGTATCTGTGCTTCTCGCGCTTGCCGCGTCCGTCCCCGTTGTGCCCACTGCCCTGGCAGGTGTGCCCGCAGTCACGCCGGGTCAGCGCACAGGAAAAGTGGAAGGTCCCGCGAGTGGGGATCAAGCTCCCTCCCGAGAGAGCCGGGCACGCCGAGCCAGACGAGCACAGGCTCAACGGGAAGCAGCGCAGCACCCGGGACTGAACCGCCGTCAAGGGTCCGAAGATTTTACCCTGGGCGGAGCCCTGACCACTTCGAGCACGGGCGCCGTCGCGACCGCAGGCCCGAAAATCGCCCCCGGGGTGTTCCAGATTCAACTCGGCGATCCCGGTACCGGCTGGCAAGAGAGCGTTGTGCTCGGGGTGCCCAAGATTCGCCCCAGCGGCCCCGTGCCCGTGCTCGTGATGTTTCACGCTTACGACCTAAGCGAGCTCGACTGCTACTACAACGCCCCCGACGTCTTCGAAGGCGCCCGCGATCGTGGTTGGTACGTGATCGCTCCTTTGGGTGCCCATCAGGTGAACTTCGGCATCCCCTACGCGCAGACCAACATCGAATACGCGTTGACCTATTTCATGGACAAGCTGCCGATCGATCGCGATCGCATCTACGGGGTGGGCTTCTCCATGGGGGGCGGCGGTGTCATGAGTTACGCAGCGCGCCACTTGAATCCCGATCTGCCACGTTTCGCAGCGGTCGTGAACCACACAGGCGCCGTTTCCACGGCGAATGCCTATTGGAACTCGAGCAACACCTACGTGTTCGACCACCCCATGACCTTCAACGGGTCCCCCGCCGCCCATCCATTCTTGTACTCCCAAAGTTCGTGCATGGACATTGACCAGTTCAGCTTCGAGGTGAACCCACTGACCGACTTAGCCCGCAACTTGGCCCACGTGCCCGTGTTGAACTACCACGCCAAGTACGATGCCGACACCAACTTGGTGACGCTCACGCAGACGGCCTACAACTGGCTCTTGGGCCTTCCAGGCATGGAAACCTATCTGCTCACTCCACCCGTTGGCACCCACTCTTGGTCGACCATGGACGCGAACACAGCATTGAACTACTTGGGCAGCAAAACCCTCCAGACGCCCACCACCGGCGAGCACTTTGTGCTCGCGGACCGGGAGGCAAAGTGGTTCCACTATTATGTTTATCAGGACGCCCCGGATGCGTTTACGCCCTTTCGCTGGAACTACGAGTATGCGCTCAACCGCCTGACGATCGACCGGACAGAAAACCTGCAACGCATGGTTGTCGACACCTTGTCCTTGGGCATCAACACGGCGGTCAACCTAGAGCTCGTGATGGGCAGCAATGATGGAACGGGCGACGTCTTTACGCTCAGCGGCTACGCCCAAGCCCCGCAGCAAGTGCTGCGCAACAGCGTGCCCACTTCCAATTGGACCTGGGACTCCGTGAGCCAGAGCGTCACCCTCAGCGAGAGTGATGCTTCCGGTGGGACCCTCTGGCGGGTCAGGCCCTAGCTTGTCTTCCCCCTGTGCCCTTCCCTGTACGACGGACAGTCTTTGAATTATGATGACAGCAACGCTTTCTCTCGCACTTACCCTTTGCGCTCTAGCGCCTTTGCAACAAGCCCCTAGCCCGGGGCCTCAAGCGTCTAGAGCCGCGCAACAGGCCGCACCAACCGGCGCGCCAATCAGGCGCAGGCTCCCCCCGGTCTCAGACCAGCGACTGAAAGCCTTCGAGGCCTTCTACGACGAACTCGACCTCCAGAGTAACTTCGTGCTTGGGGGCACTTTCTCCAGCTCGCGGTCGCGGGTGCAGGTGGGTCTCACGCCCCTGCCCAGGACGTACACAGTCACGTTCACCAACCCGGGTAGCAACTTCACGGAACGGGTTCTGATCGGCCTACCGGCCGTGCTGCATTCTGGCACTCCGGCACCGATGATGGTGATGTTTCACGGCTACAACCGCACGGAGGCCAGTTGCTACAGCGACGCCAAAGAGCTCTTCTCCAAGGCCCAAAACCGGGGATGGTATGTCGTCGCTCCGCTGGGCGCGCACCGCTGGAACTACGGGATCGACTACGCCCAAAGCAACATCGAGTACGCCCTGACCTTCTTGCAACAGAACTTGCCGATCGACCCCGAGCGGATCTATGGAGTGGGATTCTCCATGGGCGGCGGTGGAGCGATGAGTTACGGGGCGCGCCACCTGGATCCTGGCAAGCCACGCTTCGCTGCCATCGTCAATCATACGGGAGGCGCCTCCACGGCCCTCGTGTATTGGAACTCCATGGACACGACGATCTTCAACAACCAGAGTTTCTTCGGGGGCAGCCCGGCCATGTTCCCCTTCCGCTACTCCCAGGCCTCGGCGCTGGACATTGACCCCGTCACCTTTGCGGTCGATCCGGACACGGACCTCATCCGCAACTTGCAACCGGTGCCGCTCTTGAACATTCACGCGGCGTTCGATCCGAACATCAACCTGGTGCTGATGACGCAGATCGTCTTCAACTGGTCGGGGCTCATTCCGAACTTTCAGACGTTCCTGTTGACGCCCAACTTTGGCACGCATCATTGGGACACGCTGGACGAGAACACCGTGCTCAACTTCCTGTACAGCAAGACCCTCAGCACCCCTACCGAGGGAGTGCACCGCGTGCTGGCGGACCGGGATGCTCGCTGGCATCACTTCAGCGTGACTCAAGATGCGGCAGGCGCCTTCACGCCTTTCCGTTGGAACTACGACGCCCTGGCCAATCGCCTGACCCTTGACGAGACCGAGAACCTGCTGAACATGAAGGTTCACTGTGCGGACCTGGGGCTCGACACGGCCCTCGATCTGGAGGTCATCATGAGCAGCACCGACGGCTTGCCTGAAAGCACCACCCTCACCGGCTACAGCGTGAGTCCCCTGAGCGTGTTGCGCGCCGGGGTGCCAACCCTGGACTGGACCTGGGACAGCCAGAGCCAATGCGTGACCCTCACGGAGCTGAATCCGGCGGCAGCCTCTACTTGGAAAATCGTCCCGTAGTTGGTGGGCCCCAGGGATTGGACGCTATCTTGCGTTCATGATTCTCGCCCTCCTGCTTTGCGTCGCCCCTTCTCTTCAGGCCCAACTCCCCGCTCCCGCCCAGGCACCTCCGCCTGCGCAGGAGCAAGCAGCAGCTGTCAATCACGTGCAGCGCGTGGACGTGCTGGGAGCCAGCATGTCCGCGGGCTTCGGATTGATGCAGGAGGCGGGTGCCGCCGTCACCATCGCCGACTTCCTGAAGCTGGCTCTGGGGGACTCGTGCGAGACGATGCACGCCTACGGAGACACGCGCTTCTTCCAGCAGCCCGCCGGCTTTGGTCAGAAGCAAGTGCAGAAGTCACTGCACTCCGACCCCAGCCTGATCATCGCCGTCGACTTCCCCTTCTGGTACGGCTACGGCTACCTGCCGGACTGTGAATCGCGCCTGCAGCAGATGGACGATTGCTTCAAGCAGCTGGAGCGCATCTCCTGTCCGATCCTTTTGGGCGACTTCCCGGACATGTCCCCCGCGCTCTTGGGCAGCTCCGCCTTACGTCAAGGCAAGCCGATGCTGGACCCGGCCCAGATCCCTGATGCGGAGTGTTTGGGCAAGCTCAACGAGAAGCTCTACGCCTGGGCCAAGACGCGTAGCAACGTGCACATCTTTCCCTTGTCGTTCTTCGTCGCGGAAGTCGGAAAAGAGCGCACCTTCGAATTTCGCGGCATTGCGTTCGACCGGGAGGCCAAGGGGTTGATGCTGCAGTCCGATCTCTTGCATCCAACGGTCAAGGGCACCGCCGCCGCGACCCTTTTCATCCTGCACCACCTGGTGGAAGCGGGCTGGCTTGCGGCCGATCAGATTGAGTGGGATGCCCAGGCCCTCGAGCGCGCCCTCAACAAGAGCACCCAGGCCGCCCGGGACAAGGCAGCGGAACGCAAGCGCAAACGCCAGGAGCGCAAGCTTCGGCGCGAAGCGGAGAAAGCGAAAGAGCAGGAAGAGGACGGGCAACGAACGCCTGTCCAGCACTAGCCCCAACTCACGCCCGCAGACTCTCCATGCCCCAGTACGAAGCGATCGACTGGTACGACACGCCGCGCTACTACGACCTCATCTTTGACGAGGACACCACCCGAGAAGCGGACTTCATCGAAGCGGCTCTGGCGCGTTACGGCACGTTGCAGCGCAAGGGAAAACGGATCCTTGAGCCCGCCTGTGGAAGCGGCCGCTGCTTGACCGAGTTGGCCCGCCGCGGCTATGGGGTGAGTGGCTTCGATGCCTCCCAGCCCATGCTCGACTTTGCCGCCGAGCGGCTGCGCGCGGCGGGCTGCAAAGCGAACCTGCGCCAGGGCCAGCTGGAAGAGTTCCGCTACGCCAAACCCTTTCACCTGGCCCATTGCTTGGTCAGCACCTTCAAGTACGTGTTGGACGGGGCGGGGGCCGTTTCCAGCCTGCGCTGCGTTGCAGAGAGCCTGCTCCCCGGCGGACTCTTCTTGCTCGGGGTGCACCTGACGGACTACAGCGTCGAACAGCGTCAACGGGAACGCTGGGTCGTGCGCAAGGGCGGCCTAGAAGTGACCAGCAACACCCAAACCTGGCCCGCGCAGCGCCGCAAACGCGCGGAACGGGTGCGCAACAGGCTCAAGGTCGTCGAGCGTGGCGTCGAGCGCCGCACGGAAACCAACTGGCACTTCCGCACCTACAACGCCGCCGAACTGCGCGCCCTCGTGCGCCAAGTGCCGGCCTTCGAAGTCGTCGCCGTGCACGACTTCCACTACGACATCGAGTGGACTGGAAGCTTGCGAGACGACGCCTCGGACGTTTTGCTCGTGCTGCGCAAGCGGGGCTGAGCCCGGCCTGCGCGCACGCACAGCGACCTTACAGCTTGCCCAGCAGAAGTTCGCAGTCCAAGGCCCCGTTCTTGAGGGCGATGCGTTTCTCGAAACGAATGCCAAGCTTCGCGTCGAGTTTCGGGTTGCCTGAGAAGAGCGCGAGGCTGTAACCCTTGGCCTCTTCGCGCAAACGCACGCCGAGCCGTTCGTACAGTCCATAGAGCCCCTTCTCATCTCCCACGCGCTCGCCGTAGGGCGGATTGGTCAGGATCATGCCGTTCCAACCGGGCTTGATCTCCACGGCCCGCGCGTCGTCCGCACGCAACTCGGCGCGACCTTCCAAACCGGCGGCGACAAAGTTCTCGTGGGTGCCTTCGATGATCTCCTTGTTCTGATCGCAGCCGATCAGGGGCAACTTGCGTTGCGGGCGGATCCGGGCTCGGGCAGCTTCCGTGAGTGTCTTCCAGGCCAGCGCGTCGTAGTCAGGCATACGCATGAAGCCGAACTCTTCGCGGAACAGGCCAGGCGCAACGTCGTCCGCGATCAGCGCCGCTTCGATCAAGAGGGTTCCGGAACCGCAGAAGGGATCCAAAATTGGTGTGCGCCGATCCCAGCCAGAGAGCAACACGATGCCCGCGGCCAGGGTTTCCGAAAGGGGTGCACGACCCTGGGAGCGACGCCAACCGCGCTTGTGAAGGGACTCCCCGGAGGTGTCCACCAGCAAGGTGCAGCGATCCTTGAAGAGATGCACGTGCACGCGCAAGTCCGGGTCGTCTTTCTCGATGTTCGGTCGTTCTCGGCCCTTCGCGCGCAAGGCGTCGCAGATGGCGTCCTTGACCTTCTGCTCGATGAATAGCGTGTGGTCTAGGGTCGAGTCTTTCGTGTGGGCCGCCAGCAAGAGTGTCGTGTCCGCACGCATGTACTTGCGCCACTCGATGGAGAGCGCGCCCTCGTAGAGTTCCTCGGCGTTGGAGGCACGGAAGCGGGCCACCCGCTCGAGCACGCGCACGGCGGTGCGCAATTCCAGGTTGGCGCGCATGGCGTCCTTGCGGTCACCTTCGAAGTACACGCCCCCCGTTTGGCGCTCGACCTTGGCGAAGCGCAGGTCGCGCAGCTCTTGGTGCAGGATGGGCTCGAGGCCCGGGGCACAGGTCACGAAGTAAGGGGTGCGCGGGACGCGCGGCTCGCGGTCGGTCATCGAACGGAAGGCAGTGTAGAGGTCGGCAGCTGGCCAACAGTGAAAAGGAAGCAGACCCGCTCTCAAGCGCGGTCACAGCTCCCTGTGAATTAAGGTCGGGGAACGCGCTCGGAAGGAGGCAGGTAAACCCCTAAGTCCAAGGACTCGAAACCCAGGGGTGCGAGCAGCTCGCGCAACTGCGCGTAGTTCTCACGGGCCCGTTCGAACTCGAGTTCGCCCACTTCGAGCAGGGCGCGCGTGCCATGATGCCGCACGCGCAGAACGGAATACCCCGCCTGGTGCAAGCGCTGTTCCGCCTCTTCGATCGTCGCCAGGCGTTCGCGGGTGACATGGGTTCCCACGGGCACGCGCGAGGCGAGACAGGCGGAAGCGGGCTTGTCCGCCACGCTCAAGCCGACGGTGCTGGCGTAGTGCCGAACGTCCTGCTTGGAAAAGCCCGCTTCACGCAAGGGTGCCAGGACGCCAAAGTTGGCGGCCGCCAGGGCTCCCGGGCGATCATCGCGCAAGTCGTCGGTGATTTCGCCGAAGGCCACGTTGGCGAACCCACGCTGCAAGCACCACAGGCTCATCTGCTCAAAGAGCGCGGACTTGCAGAAATAGCAGCGGTCTCCAGAGTTCGCCACGTAACGCGGGTCTTCGAGTTCCTCGGTCTTGACTTCGACCAACTCCACGCCCATCTGGCGCGCCAAGCGGCGGGCGTCTTCCAACTCTTCGCGCGGCAAGGAAGGCGAGTCCGCGATCACGCCAACGCAGGCGCTTCCTAAGGCTTCACGACCCGCGTGCAACAAGACGGTCGAGTCGACGCCGCCGCTGAAGGCCACGGCCAGGTTGTCGAGTTCCCCAAGGCGCCCCAGCAGGCGCGCTACCTTGGAGTCAAAACTCTCGTCCATTGCTTGCCGTTCCATTGCTCGGACTAGTCCTTTGACGACCCTTCCGGAGAATACTCGTGAGCTGCGCAAACGTAGCCGGCCACGCTATCCAAGATCCCTTGGTACTGCTCGTCCGAGACTTCTCGGATCACCCGGCCGGGGATGCCCACCACCAAGGAGCGCGGGGGCACCACGAAGCCCTCTTTGACGACGGTACCGGCTCCGATGATCGAGCCTGCGCCAATCTTGGATCCGGCCAACAGAATGGCCCCCATGCCGATCAAGCAGTTGTCCCCCACTTCTGCCCCGTGCAGGATGCAACGGTGCCCGACGGTCACGCCAGCGCCGATCACATTGGGAACACCGGGATCCGCATGCACCATGCTCAGGTCCTGGATGTTGGTGCGCGCGCCAATTGTGATCGGCGCGTCATCCCCGCGTAGAACGCAGCCAAACCAAATGTTGGCGTCCGGGCCCAGGTTCACTTCGCCAGTCAAGACGGCGTTGTCCGCCGCGAAGGCTCCCCCTGCTTGGGGCAACATGCGGCCGCGTTTGGGGTACTCGGTCATGACGCTGAGCTTCGGGGAAAGGTTAGGGGAAGAAGAGCAGGGCGCTGGTGTCCACGAACTCGCGCACTTGGTCCAACTGAGTCACTGCCCAAACCATGAGTCCATTGTGCAGGGCGTGCACGAGGTAGCAGCTAGAGAAGCGTTGGGTGCGTTGCATCACGCCGCCCAAAATCAAGCTCAAGACAAAGACCGGGCCGGCAGCGGATCCGTGCAGGGCAGCAAAGATCAGGGACGTCAGCAAGACTCCACCACTCTCACGAAAGTTCTGAACCAGCAGCGGTTGCAGGAACGAGCGGAACAGAAGCTCCTCGAAGAAGGGCTGGATCAAGACCGCGAACAACACGGGGATGTAGAGCTCGCTGCCCTCCAGCTTGAAGAAGGCTTGCAAGACTTCCTGGGTCTGGGGCGTCATGCCCAAGGCCTCCTGCAGGAAGGGCCACAGCATTCCGGCTCCCAAGAGCCCGGGCAAGGTTAGCGCGTAGGCCACAAGAGCAAAGCTAGCCGCCCGCAGGCTGCCCTCGCGACGGAAGCCGAGGCAGGCGATGCCATCGGGATCCATGCGCTTGGCATGCCGCAGGATCATGGCCGCCGGAACGGCCATGGTCGCAGAGGAAAGCGCGAGCTGCACGGCGAAGGAGAGGTCGCTGCCAAACGCACTCACGACCGCGAAGCCCATGACGAACGAGGTCACAATCCAGACCAAGGTCACACTGGCCACCGTTGTGAAGCCCCAGCGCGCGAAGAAGTTGTTGCGCTCAGGAATCCAAGCCTTGGCAATAGCCATTACGAGACCTGCCATCACGAGACCGATCAGTGCCAGCGTGGCGCCAACCATCAGCAGCGCCTCTTGCGACTCCTCTGGCGTGGCCGTTTGCAGTAGGGCGAACACGATGGGCTAAGCCTTGGGTCCGGCGCCGGCGATCAGGCCTTCTTCCGGAGAAGAAGCATTCGCGTAGAGTTTGCGAGGGATGCGTCCCGCCAAGTACGCCTGGCGGCCCGCTGCGCAGGCCCACTTCATGGCTTTGGCCATGCGCAGGGGTTCCCGGGCGCTGGCGATCGCGGTGTTCAAAAGCACGCCATCCACGCCCAGCTCCATGGCCGCAGCCACGTCGGAAGCGGTGCCGACACCGGCGTCGACGATCACCGGAATCTCCACCAACTCGCGGATGATGCGGATCGCGTTGGGGTTGAGCACCCCTTGGCCGGAACCGATCGGCGAACCGGCGGGCATCACGCTGGTGACGCCGGCCTCCGCCAAGTACACGCACATGCGCGGGTCATCCGAGCAGTAAACGAGCACGTTGAATTCTTGAGCCACGAGTTCCTTGGCCGCTTCCAAGGTGCCGAGGGGATCGGGCAGCAGGGTGTGCTTGTCCCCCAAGACTTCGAGCTTCACGAAGGGCGTGTCGAGCACGTCGCGCGCCAGGACAGCAGTACGAATCGCGCTTTCCGCGTCAAAGCAACCGGCCGTGTTGGGCAAGATCTTGTAGCGCGTGCGATCGATGTGATCGAGCAGGGATGGACCCTTGGCTGCGTCCAAGTTCACCCGGCGCACAGCGACGGTGACGCAATCGGTGCCAGAGAGTTCCAAGGCCTGGGCGGTCTCTTCAAAGCTCGCGTACTTGCCTGTACCCACCAGCAAGCGTGAGTTGAGCACGATGTCGCCGAGCACCAGGGGACCATCATGAAGGGGATCGTTCGTCATTGGAAATCTCCTACCGGTTCGAATCAGACGGAATTGCAGGGGGGGGCGACGGTCTCGATCGGCGCGAACCGCAAGACCATCGATGCGTTGGTCAACCGCCGCCAACGAGGGTCACGAGTTCGATCTCGTCCCCCTCGTTCAGGGGCGTTACGTCGCGTTTGGCGCGGGGCACCAGCATGCGATTGAGCTCCACGGCGACTTGCTCGGGCCGAAAGTCCAGGTCCGCCACCAATCCGGCGACATTGGCCTGCGCTTCGACCTCGCGCTCTTCGCCGTTCACTCGAATCTTCATCCGGGCTCCCCTAGGGCACGCGCAGGAAGGCGCACTTCAAGTAATTGGATTCAGGCAACACGAGCAGCGCCGGATGGTCCGGGGCCGCGCCGCGCAGCTCTTCGATCCAAGCGTCCCGTTGGGCCAGCCTGGAAGCGGAACCCAAGAAGCGCACGAAGTCCGCGGAGCGCACGTTGTACGAACAAGAAGCGCTGACCAGGAAACCGCCCTGCTTGACCATGCCCAAGCCCCGGCGGTTGAGTTCCACGTAGCCACGCTCGGCGCCGTCCACTTCCCGCCGGTTGCGGGCGAAGGCCGGCGGGTCCACCACGACGGTGTCGTACTGTTCTCCAGCCTCGAGCCGGTTGCGCAGCTCTTGCATGCAGTTCGCCTTGTGGAAGGTCACTCGATCGGCGACCCCGTTGCGTTCCGCGTTGCGCATCAAGCGATCGCCGGCGGGTGCGGATTGATCCAGACAGACCACTTCTTTGGCTCCGGCCAAAGCGGCACGGATGCCGAACAAGCCGTCGTAGGAAAAAGCATCGAGCATCGTCCCGCCCTGCGTCAGTTGGGCGGCGCGCTTGCGATTCTCCCGTTGGTCCAGGTAGTGCCCGGTCTTGTGGCCGTGCAAGACGTCCACTTCGTATTCCATGTCGTCTTCGCGCACGACCAGGCTCTCGGGCAACTCGCCCTTGATCACTTCAACGCGCGAGTCGAGGTCTTCGAAACGGCGGATGGAAGAATCCGAGCGATCGAGGATCACGTCGAGCTTGAAGGGCAGGGCTTCTTCGAGCAGTTCGACCAGGAAATCGCGCATGCGATCGGTGGCTTGAATCGAACTCTGCAGCACGGCGGTCGTGCCGTAGAGGTCGACGATCAATCCGGGGATGCGGTCCGCGTCGGCAGCGATCAAGCGACAGGCCCCTTCCGGGTTCAAGTAGCCCATGGACTCACGGGCTTTGATGGCGCGCTGAATGCGGTCCAACCAGAAGGCGCGGTTCGGTTGTTCCTTGTCGGAAGTCACCAGGCGCACGGCGATCTTTGAACTCGCACTGAAGAGTCCCCAACCGACGTTGTTGCCGTTGGGATCTTCGACGTGCAAGAGTTCGCCGGGTTCGGCTTCGCCGCCCGAGATGTCGTCGCGATAAATCCAAGGGTGCCCATTCAGCACCCAACGCCGGCCCTTGCCGGAGAGGGTTACATTCCCCATATCAGTTTGCCTCGAAAGTGTTTGGCATCGGAACGGGTCTACGAGACCGCTCTGCTCACGCCTCCGGATCGCGGTCGTAGCCGCTCAAAAAACCCGGAGCTCAGGATTAACGGCCAGCAGGATAGCCGCGGATGGGGAGCGGGTGGAGACCCTCAGGCAGGATTATCCGAGCTGATTCGAGAATTGGGCGCCTGGCGGCAACCCGAGCGGCCCAGGCCAGGGTCCTTCGCCGTCAGCTCCGGCGATTGCTGCGAGCCGCCCGGCGATCGACTGACGATGCTCCAGGGCGGGCCCTGGGCCCCAAGCGCGGCGAATTCCATCGCGGGCCGGAGTCGCAGGCTCCCTCACCCCGGAACTGCAATTCAACTGCCCGCCGGAGCAGGTCGCCGTTCTCTTTCCGGCAACGGGTTTTGGAAGGGCAAGCTGGTTCGCGACGCCCTCGCAATTCGACGGCGCCCTCGCCCGCCCTGTTGTTCGCCCCCGCGCAAGGCCGGCTCCAACGGCCGGCGCTACGAGCGGGTGCGGCGCAATGACACGCAAGCTCCTTCGAGACCAAAGCCCTCGAAGACAGCGCTGCATGAAGAGATAGGGGCAACACTCCCTCTTCCCTATGGCGGGGTCGACACCACGCAGGTGTGGACTTACTAGAAAAGGCATTCAAGCGACAACGCAACCCCTGCGCTTCACCAAGGCGCACCCAACACTCGCCGAATCATGTGGTGCCGACGGCGACCAACCCCATCCGCCCCTGCCCTGGACCACGCCCGCCCGCCGCACTTCAAGGATGTTTTGGACACCTGAGCCAACCTCCAAAATTGTCGTATTCAGAATCGTGTTGCACCTTTACTGTGGAGTAGGCACTCGCGCCAAAGCTCCTCTCGCCCCAACCGGAATTCCCAACCACTTCGCATGACTTCACATCTCATCCGCTATCCCGCCGCGCTTCCCACGGCCCTCACTCTCGCCACGCTCTTCGCCGCACCCGCGGCGGCGCAAGGCAACTTGGAGATTTGGGGACTCAACGAAAACACCACGTTCGAACCCTACAGCACCGTTGCCGCCACACCCGAGGGGGATGACTTCTTGCAAGTGGCTTGTCACCAGGAGCACGGCGTCGCCGTCAGAACCGACGGGACCCTCGTGTCCTGGGGCCCCTCCTATCTCGTGGGGGTCCTGATCAACACCCCCACGGGGGCCATGTTCAAGCGGGTCAGTGCTGGTTGGAAATATTCAATCGCCTTGCAGACCGACGGTTCAATCAATGCCTGGTGATATGACTTCTATGCGCAAGTGACCAACGCTCCCTCGGGCTCGGGCTTCGTGCAGATCTCAGCCGGCTACGCCCACGGTGTTGCCCTGCACGGGAACGGCCAGATCACGTCCTGGGGATTCGACGACTGGAACCAGGTGGGCGGCACCCCAGCGGGCAGCGACTTCTCCCAAGTTTCCGCTGGTCAGTTTCACAACCTCGCCCTGCGCACCGATGGCTCGATCGCCGCTTGGGGCCACGATGGCGGTAGCGGAGTGGGTGCAGTCAGTGGCACACCGAGTGGCACAGGATTCATCTATGTGGCCGCTGGCTCTGCAACCTCGTTTGCTTTGCGACCCGATGGCTCCATCGCAGCTTGGGGCAGCAACGCGTTCGGGTTGAGCTCGAACGCCCCCACCGGTGCTGGCTTCACGCAAATTGTCGCGGGATCCCAACACGCTCTCGCTCTTCGTGCAGATGGCACGGTCGCCGCTTGGGGCAATGGCTGGGACGCGCACTATGGGCGCCCGACGGGCCTCTTGTCGGACGCACCCAAGGGGGCGGGCTACACCGAACTCGCTTCCGGAGGAATGCACGCAGGTGCGATTCGCACAAGCGGTATGGGAAACGCACTCTGCTTTGGCGATGGGACGGCTAGCCCCTGCCCTTGCATTTCATTTGGAGATCCAGGCGAGGGATGCGCCAATTCGACGGGCAACGGCGGCGCAAGGCTCACCGGCTACGGCACGGCATCCATCGCCAATGACACCTTTGGTCTCGGAGTGGCAAGGCTACCGGCCTTCAAGCCCGGGCTCTTGCTGCGTGGCTCCAACGCCGCCAACAGTAGCCAAGGACTCCCCGCCGGAGACGGACTCTTGTGCGTCACCGGACTCTCGGCCCGTTCTCAAATCAAGTTCACCGCTGACGGCGGAGAGGTCACCTTCGAGAACTTCCAAAGCAGCAACTTTGGGTCCTGGAGCTACGGCCCTGGCGTCCCGGTCTACTATCAGTATTGGTACCGCGACGGGGACAACACATGTTCAGGATCGGGCTTCAACTTTAGCAATGCTTGGACGGTGACCTGGCTCCCATGATCGGCGTGGACCGGTCAACAAGTCCCCGGCGGGATAGCCTGTCTTGGCCCCCAACAGAGTCATTCCAGCGGCGCTTGCCAAGCGAGTGATCCCTAGCCCCGGGACGCGCGCGGGAAGTAGGCTCTGCTCGCTTCCAGGCAGGCTTTCTGGGCTGGCTTCTCGGGGCTCCGAAAGCTTGTGAACGAGACCAAGCACTCACCGTTGCGCCCAAGTCCCCGCGCTTGCCTGGCCCTGCGCAGCTCAGCGCGAGCTCCTCTAGGCAACTCTGCTGGTGCGGGCGATAAAGAACCCTACCCCGACCTGCGCACAAGGTGTAGGATCGGACTCAGAGATGCCGCCCGCTCCTCGCTGACAATTAGGAACTCAGACTCTCATGAGGCAAGCAACGTTCGCGGTTTTGTGCACTTCTGCTCTCGCAACCAGCGCCCCAGCGCAGATCACCTTTCAAGGCGATCAGGCAAACGGGCACCTCGGCGCCCACTTTGATGTGATCGGTGACGTCAACGCCGACGGCATCGATGACTTGGTCGCGGGTTATCCCAACTTCAACAACAGCTCGCCGTCCAATGGCCGGGTGGTTGTGCTGTCCGGTTCCGACGGAAGCATCCTTCGCACGCACCTCGGTGCAGCCCTGGATGACCATCTCGGTTCCGAGGTTTCGGGCGCCGAGGATGTGGACGCCGACGGCGTCCCCGACTACATGGCAGCGGCCATCGGCTACGGTCCCGACAAGGGAGCCGTTTATGTCTACTCCGGCGCGACCGGCAACCAGCTCTACTTCTGGCGGGGTTCGAACGCAGCTGATCGATTCGGGGTTTCCATTTCGCGGGCCGGCGACATGAACGGCGACGGCCACGCGGATGTGCTCGTCGGAGCTCCGGGTTTCAACAGCCCAAGTGTCGGGGCCTGGGGCAGTGGCAAGGTCTACGTCCTGTCGGGTATCGATGGATCGACCCTTCACGAGGTGGGCGCCCCAAATCCATTCGCCAACAAAGGCTTCGGTATGTTCACCTCAGGCCTGGGCGACGTGAACGCGGACGGAGTGGTTGACTTCATGGCAAGTGCTCCAGACCTGGACCACCCAGGGACTGGCGGAACCTTCGTGCAGGTACTCTCGGGAGCCGACGCAGCGCTACTCTATGAGCATGTCGGCCAGGACGACGGCCATGGCAGCGCGGATCACGTTGGCATGGGCGTCTCCAATGCCGGCGATCAGGATGGTGACGGAGTCGACGACTACATGTTCGGCACAATCATCTGGTGGTGGCCGGATGACTTTCACGAGGGGCAGGCCATGGCCTGCTACTCGGGGGCGACCGGCCAATGGATTCCAACGCTGTACCACTACTACTACTCCCTGCCAGCCTCGCACCCGATCAACCCAACCAACGTCGGGGATGTCAACGGTGACGGCTTGGACGACATGGCCTACATGATCCCCGGTCTCGACAGGGTGCGCGTCATGGAGGGCGGGCACTGGCTGGTGTTGGACGAGTTCAACACGCAAGGCACCGGCTCCTTGTTCGGCACCGTCATTCGAGGAATCGCTGATGTGACCGGCGATGGTCTGTGTGACATCGCGATCGGAGTCCCGAACGCGAGTGGTCCCGGTGGAGGGGGCGCAGGCGAGATTCAATCCTTCTCGGTCGACGTCTGCTCGACTCCCGCGAACTACTGCTACTCCTCCCTCAACTCAGTGGGCAAGTACGCGTTCATCTGGGCGGGCGGCAGCAACAGCATCGCGGCCAACGATTTCCTTTTGGGAGCATCGGACTGCCCGCCCAACAAGCCGGGGCTTTTTTTCTATGGACCCGAGCCAACCCTGCAACCCTTTGCAGATGGATACCTTTGCGTGGGGACAGGATCCACCGGGTACTTCCGCGTGCAACCGACAGCAGTCACCAACGCCCAAGGGACAGCTTCTCAACTCCTCGACAACACGGCCGGAATTCACGGCTCGGGCCCGGGCCAACTGACCGCCGGCTCGACCTGGTTCTTCCAATTCTGGTACCGAGATCCTCAGGGGGGTCCAGCTGGATACACCTTTAGTGATGGCCTCATGGTGACCTTCTGTCCTTAAGCCTCTGCGCGTGAGTCCCTACCGGTGAGCTTCCGTTGCTGAGCCTCTGCCCCTCGGCGCAGCCCGCGCTAGCCCGCTGACTTCTCGTGCGCCTCCGTTTGCCAGAGTGCAAGCGGGGGCGCCCTGCATGGGTGCCGGTTGAATCGCAACGCAGGGGCCGGCGAATCGCGCAACCCTGACCTGTGGCGACGGCATCCCCTAGAACGCAGACCGCAGGCGAATTCCCCGATGAGCCCCAGGGAGGTCAGAGGCTGCTCAGTCCCCCGCTTTCGAGTCCGCTGCCTGGCCCTCGGCGGCAACGGGGGTCGGCTCCGTCAAACGCAGGAAGCGCGGGTCCTGGGCCAGGGAACTGAGGTCCGGATCCTGGCGCGCCCAGGCTTTCTGTTTCTCCAAGGCAGCGGGGCTCGTGCGGTTGCTCACGAAGTCCTTTTCCAGGTAGTCCAAAGACTCCTGGGTGTCGCCCAAGAGCGCGTAGGTGCAAGCCAGATTGTAGTAGCCGCGCGGGGAGTCGGGCACTTCGCGCATCAGTTCACGGGCCTCTGCTTCATCCCCGGAGCGCGCCCGGTAGCAAGCCAGCAGAACCCGCATGAAGTCATCCTGACGCAACTCGTAAGCGCGCTCGAAGTACTCCCGGGCCTTGACCGGTTGGTTGCCTTTCACGTTGGCGTTCACGGCCAGGGCGACCAGGGCTTCGGCGATGCTGTCGTCCACTTCACTGGCGACGCCGGGCAAACCGCGCTCTTCATAAAAGGTCTTCAAGCCCTCGAAGTACTCGAGACCTTCGAGCATCAACTTTTCCGCCTGGGCCGCCTGGTTCAAGTCGCTGTGGGCGCCGCCGATCGCCAGCTTCGCTTGCGCGGCGAGTTGCACGGCCCAGGTATACTGTTGGCGCAACTCCTCGGCTTCGATGTCATCGAACAAACGCTGCGCCACCTTGCGACTCTCCACACTCAAGTCCTCGCGCCCCAAGGCATCCGCGAAGATCAAGGCGTGGGCGGAGGGTTGCCGCAAGTCGTAGAAGCGCTCCGACAAACTCTTGCCCATGATGTCCATGCGCATGCGCCGCAGGGTCGCGGAGAGCATGGCCAAGTCGGCTTCGAGTTCCGGATCCTGATCCAAGAGCTTCAGCCGCCGCACTTGCAAGTCACTCAGCTCGCGCTGCACCGCGTTCATGCGCTCGCGCGACATGGATTCCAAGAGCGGCGCGCGGCGCGTGTCCAGCGCGGGATTGGAGAGCGTCACGGAGATCTCCGCAAAGGGCTCGAAACCGGGCATCTCCTTCGGACTGATGGTGGCTAGGGCCCGGCCAAGGGTGCCTTGCACGAGTAGCGCTCGCCGTGCCGGCCAGGCCTCGTGGGGACGTGTGGCGAACACACAGCGATAGGGACTCGGCAATCCACCGAAGAAGAAATCCATGCTGCCGCCACGCGGAAGGTCCGAACGGATCGAAACCAACTGGGAACGGAACTGCAACACGTGAGCTTCGCGCAAGAGTGTGAGCACGTCCATGTCGTCCCCCGGACGCCCCTCGGCCACCAGGCGAAAGGCATCGGTGAACTCCACCATGGCACTCGCGTTCCAAAGCTCCCGCTGCCAAAGGGCACCCTGTTTGCCTTGCAAGTCAAAGCGCCGGGCGAGCAGGCCGCCGGTCAATTCACGCGCCCGTTGCAAGCTGGCCTTGGCCTCCTCGTTGCGGCCGAGGGCCAGCAAGGCATTGGCCTGCACCAGGACCGCACGCGCCGGCCAACCGCTATCCACGAAGCTCTGCACTTGACCCGAATTGCGCTCGAGCTCGCGGGCCAGAGCAAGGGCCGCCGCGGGCGAGAGGCCACCCTCCTCGAGGATCTCGATGGAACGCAGGTAGATCAGAAACTGGGGCTGCAAGCCGTCCCCGCCGAAACGCCGCAGGAGACGGTCCGATTGTTCAAAGCGTTCGAGCTCCCCCAGTCGACGGATGGCCTTGTCCAGGGCGTCCTCCGCCGCCCGGCGCACGTCGAGGGAGGGATGCTTGCGGGCCAAGAGCAAGGGCGCGCGCTCGCGGGCCGTGGCTCCAGCATCCGTGCGTTCCGCTAGCAAGAGGCCATAGGCCGGCAGCAAGATCCGCAGCACCTTCTCATCGAGAGCCTGACCGGTCTCGCGGAAGGAGCCCTGCACCAAGTTGAGGATCGACTCGCGCCCTTGCGCGTCGCTGAACAACTCCCCCGCCAGGAGCCCGGCGATGTGTTCCCGTTCATTGGACGCGGTGCTCTGCAAAAGCGCCACCAACTGCAGGACCGCTTCAGGGGACCCAACCTGCGCCAAGGCGTCCAAGGCGGCCGTGCGCAAGCCCTCGTTTCCGTCTTGGGCAGCGAGTCCCGCGAGAGCTTCCAAGCGCTCGAGCAGCGCTTGCTCTGCGGCGAGTTCAACCTTCGCCAAATACTGCACCAGGCTGCCGCGCAGTTCCGCGTCCGGATCGGAAAGGCCAAGGATCGCCTTGGAAAAATGGGTGGGCGTGGGCTCGCTGATCAGATCCGCTGCCCAAGCTCGGCGTTCGGCGAGGCCGCCCGCTTCGTCTGACGCGCGCCGCATGCCCGGATCCTGGGCCGACCTGGCACTGGCCGCGTTGGCCAAGACCAAACCCAGCGCGAGACTGAACAGATAGCTGCGGATGACTCTCATTGTTCCTCTTCGGATTCCTTCGACTTGCGCAGGCGGTACTCCACGGCGCGGCGTGACAGGCCCACCTGGCGGGCCGCTGCGCTCAAGTTTCCCTGGTGCGCCTGAACAGCCTGCTCGATCATGGCGAGCTCCAATTGTTCGATGGTGATCCCGCTGGCCAGGGCTTCCTGGGCCAAACGCTGGACCTCGCTGCCCCCCTCCGTTTGCAAGAAGTTGAATTCCGCGGGCTCCACCGGATGCGAAAGGCTACTGCCGAGCACGGTGACCCGTTCGACGGCGTTCTCCAGCTCCCGCAGATTTCCCGGCCAATCGTGCTGGCTGAGGCGCTCGATGGCCTCCTGGCTGAACTCCCGCCGGGGGGCGTTGATGCGCTTGGCGACGCTGTGGGAAAAGGACTCCACCAAAGCCGGCAAGTCCTCCAAGCGCCGGCGCAGGGCCGGGAGGTCGAGGGTCACCACCGCCAGGCGGTAGTACAAGTCCTCGCGAAACTCGCCGCGCTCCACCA
Organism: uncultured bacterium; assembly: GCA_937905825.1. GTDB lineage: Bacteria > Planctomycetota > UBA1135 > UBA1135 > JABACD01. Next base: position 11,127 of record CALCXM010000031.1, on the reverse strand, counting down.
ATTCGCGCAGGTCCCGGCCAGCGGTCGCCACCACGCGCACGTCCAGGCTCACGGGATCGCCGCCGAGGGGCTCCACCACCCGCTCCTGCAGCACGCGCAACAACTTGACTTGCAATTCGGGCCGCAGGGACTCCACCCCATCCAGCACCAAGGTGCCCCCCTCCGCCCGTTGGAAGCGTCCCAGGCGGGCTTTGGCTGCCCCCGTGAAGGCCCCTTCCTCGTGGCCGAAGAGCTCGGCCTCCACCAAGGTCGGGGAAAGTGCGGCAATTTGTACCTCGACGAAGGGCCCCGCCGCGCGCTCGCTGGCCCCGTGCAATCGCTGGGCAGCCCGGGATTTTCCGGTTCCGCTCTCCCCACACAACAACAGAGTCGCGCTGGAACAAGCCACCCGCTGCAGATCCGCCTCAAAGCGCACACCCGCCTCGGAATGGGCGGGCACGTAGTCTGCGGGGCAGTACGGGGTGGTCGGGCCGGGACTCATTGCGGGGGATTTCTCCAGTACCTACGGGGCATTTCGCCTAGATCAGGGAAGCGTGACCATGGAGGTGTTGGGGTCTCTACCCCGCCGAGTGCGTGCCTGCCCCCTTGAAATCTGCAAAGAAAAGGCACGTGCCAAGGGGTCTCCTCCGGTTGACTCACGGTGAAGGATATACCAAACTGTTCGGTCTCCTGAGACTCCTTCGACTGTGGGCGCCCCCGTCCGCAGGAATTGCGAGCCCGTTCCTCTCGGCGCCTTTGTCGCTTCGGGGGGTGTGGGCTTGACCATTTTCCAACCTAAGCGCTTGGTCATCAAGCGTGCACCAACACACTTCCACCACAACCTCCATGGACACTAGCAGCCTGCTCCGGATGATCGACACCATCCACCGGGACAAGGACATTCCGACGGAAGTCATCTTCCGTGGGCTAGAAGAAGCTTTGGCCACAGGCATTCGCAAGCGCCTGGGGGTCGGGGAAGATTTGGTCGTCACCATCAATCGGGAGACCGGTGAGGTGACAATGGAGGACGATGAGGAAGAGTACGAGTTCGACTTGGCTGTGTTGGGACGCATTGTCGCCCAAGCGGTCAAGCAGGGCTTCAGTCAGAAGGTTCGTGAAGCTGAGCGCGACGTTCTGTACGAAGAGTATGAAAGTCGCGTCGGGCAAATCCTCAACGGAGTCGTGCAACGCTTCGAAGGCGACTTCGTGGTGATCAACCTCGGTCGGGTGGAAGCCCTGCTCGGCAAGGAAGATCGCGTTCGGGGCGAGACCTACTCCCCTGGCGACCGCATCCGAGGCTTGTTGGTCGAGGTCCGCAAAGACGGATCGCGCATCAAGCTGTTCGTCAGCCGCACGCACCCCGACCTCGTCCGTCGTTTGTTCGACCTCGAAGTGCCGGAGATCGCCGATGAAATCATCGAGATCAAGCGCGTGGTGCGCGAGCCCGGTTACCGTACCAAGATGGCTGTGCAGTCCGCAGATCCGAGAATCGACTGCATCGGCGCTTGCGTCGGTGTGCGCGGTTCACGGATTAAAGCCGTTATCGACGAGTTGCGCGGCGAACGGATCGACATCATCCGCTGGAGCGATTCCCTCGAAACATTGATCATGAACGGTCTCAAGCCCGCCGCGATCCACATCGACAACATCTTCCCCGACGTTGAGAATCGCAAGGCGGTCGTGATCGTCGACGAAGATCAGCAGTCCCTGGCGATTGGCAAGAAGGGACAGAACGTTCGACTTGCCAGCAAGCTCTGTGGCTGGGAAATCGACATTCAAACACGCGAGCAATTCGAAGCTCAAACCCTCGGCGGTGTCTTCCAGCCAGAAGAGGACATGCAAGCAAAAGCCGAACAGGTCGAGAGCGAACTCGTGGCGGTCGCAGAGGAAGCAACAGCCGAATCCACCGACACCGACCCGGAGAAAACAGAGGTGGCCGAGGAGAGCACAGAAGCTCCCGCCACCAGTGCCGAGGCTCCAGGCCAAGGCTGATCGAACCCAGACTCGCTGCCCACAGCGAGTCAGACAAGGGCGCTCCACGGCGCAGAATCAAAACAAACACCGCGAGGCGAACGCTCTTGGCAAAGACCAAGTATGCGTTCCTCTCTACTAGAGGAATCAGACGATAAGCACGTTGAGCAAGAAGCGCATTCACGAAATGGCCAAGGAATACGGCATGTCCGGCAAAGAACTTGCCGGCAAGCTACGTGACCTTGGTTTCACCCACGTCAAGAGCCATATGACGGCCTTGGACGAGTTTGAAGAGCTCTCTGTGCAAGGAGTCCTCGAAGCACACGGATACACCGCCAGCGGTGCCGACGGAGCAGGCAGCGAGAGCGATCTCGGCGCCGGCGTCATCCGTCGTAAGAAAAAGAAGAAGGGTGCAGACGAGGAACCCACGGTTGAAGCGGCTCCGGCGGTCTCCACGGCCCAGGAGCCTGTGAAGCCCCCCACTGCCGAGCCCGTGGTGGCTCCGGTCGCCAAGGTTCCCGTGGAGGCGCCCGCCGCCCCCAAACCCGCGGCTACGCCCGAGCCCGCCGTGGTCGAGCAGCCTGCGACCAGCGCCCCGCAAGCAGCCCCCGTGGCTAAAGCTCCCGTCGAGGCGCCCGCCGCCGAGACCCAGCCTGCGGCCCCCGCACCTGCCGCCAAGGCCCCCGCCGCCGAAGCACCCACTGCGGATCCCGCCCCGGGCAAGGCCGCGGCCCCGGAGCCCGAAGTGAAGGAGGCCGCCCCCACCAAAGCGCCCGAGCCGACCGCAGCCGTCGCCAGTGAGCCGGCGAAGGCCGCGCCCGCTGCGCAAGAGGAGCCCGTCACCGAGCTGATTCCAGAGGCGGCCCCGGCCCCCGCGGCCAGTGCCCCGGCAGCAACCGAAGCAGCCGCTCCCGAAGCGCCCGCCGCAAAAGCAAAGGCAGCCCCCGGGGCAGCCGACGCCAAGAAGAAGAAAGCAGCCGGTGGTCCCGCTGGAAAAGTGGTCGGTTTCATCGACCTCTCCAAGATCCAAGCCGCTCCGAAGAAGAGCGAGTCCCGCCGCCTGCGCTCGCGCGACGACGTGCTGCCCGACGTGCGACCGACCCTGCGCCACGACACCCGCAACAACATGTTGCGCGGCGATCGCGGCTCCCGCGGTCAACTCACCGCAGCCCAGCTGCGCGAACGGGAAGCCGGTCGCTACAAGCGTCACCAACGTGGCGGCCAAGGCGGTCGTGGACGCGGAGATCGTGGTCGCGGACGTCCGCTCGTGGACGGCTCCCCCTTCCAAGGTCAGACGATCCAAATTGAGAAGCCCGTCACGGTCAAGAAACTGGCCGAGGCCATGTCGATCAAGGGCAACCAATTGCTCAAGACAGCCTTCAACCAACTGGGTTTCGGCGCGGTCAACATCACCACGCTGCTGGACGACGACACGGCCCACTTGCTCGCTGACGAGTTCGAGGTGACCATCGAGCTGATCCAGCAAGTGGAGGCCGAAGAGGTCCTGATCGAAGGCCTGCGGGCCCAACGTGCCGCCGTCGACGGGGCCGACCTCACCAAGCGCAACCCCACGGTGGCCTTCCTCGGTCACGTGGACCACGGCAAGACGACCCTGATCGACCACATCCGCAGTTCCCAGGTCGCCGAAGGCGAACACGGGGGCATCACCCAGCACATCGGTGCCTACCGGGTGACGACGGACTTGGGTCACCACGTCACGATCATCGACACCCCCGGTCACGCTGCCTTCACCGGCATGCGAGTGCGCGGTGCGAAAGCCGTGGACGTGGTTGTCCTGGTGGTCGCCGCCGACGCGGGCGTTCAGCCTCAAACCGAGGAAGCTTTGGCCCACGCCAAGGCAGCGAACGTGCCCTTCGTGATCGCGATGAACAAGATCGACCGGGCCGAAGCCAACACCCAGAAAACCCTCGAGCAACTCTCCGCCATCGGCGTGATCCCCGAGGAATGGGGTGGCGAGACCGCTGTGATGCCCGTCAGTGGCATCACCGGCGAAGGCATTCAGGACCTGCTCGAGCGCATCTTCCTCGAGAGTGACATGCTCGAGCTCGACTGCCACCCGGAAGGCCCCGCCTCTGGCGTGGTGCTCGAAGCAGAAATCCAACAAGGCAAAGGCATCGTCGCCCACCTGCTCGTCCAGGACGGCTCCCTCGAACGGGGCAACGTCATCCTGGCCGGCGAGGGGTACGGCAGGGTGCGTTCCATGCACGACGACTTCGGCAACATCATCGAGAAGGCGGGTCCGTCGGTTCCGGTGGAAGTCTCCGGCCTCTCGGCACTGCCGGGTATCGGTGAGCCCTTCCACGTGGTCACCAAACTCGACGAGGCCAAGAAGGTCGCCGAAGAGCGCGCGCGCAAAACTCGGGCCTCCTCCATGGCCGAGCGTCGCAAGCTCGACAACGTTTCCCTTCTCCAGCAAGTTGCCGGCCCCACCGTGGACCAGGTCAACGTCATCATCCGTGGCGACGTGCAAGGCACCGTCGAGGTGCTGAAGTCTTCGATCACCGAGCACATCCACGACGAAGTCGAGGCACGCGTGCTGCAAGCGGGCGTGGGCGCGGTCACCGAGAACGACGTTCTCTTGGCCTCCACCTCCAACGCGCTGATCGTGGCCTTCAACGTGGCGACCGGTTCCAAGGCCCGACAAGCGGCGGAGCGTTCGGGCGTCGACATTCGCAACTACAACGTGCTGTACTCGGTCGTCGACGACATCCACGCCCTCATGGAAGGCCGCTTGGCCCCCGAGGTCGGCGAGGAAGTCACCGGACACGTGGAGATTCGCCGTCTGTTCCGCTCTTCGAAGATCGGAAACATCGCTGGCTCCTACGTCCTGGACGGAACGATCCACCGGGACAACCGCGTGCGCCTGATGCGCGACGACCAGGTGATCTTCACGGGTGCCCTGGCCTCCCTCAAGCGCGAGTCGGAAGACGCCAAGGAAGTCCGCGAGGGATTCGAGTGTGGTCTTGTGGTGCGCAACTACAACGACATCCGCGAGGGCGACGTCCTGGAGTCCTTCAAGGTCACCAAAACCAAGCGTACGCTGGACTCCCCGCCGCAAGCGGCAAACTAGGAACCTAAGTCGCAGAATGCGATCCTTTGCTCACTGGGCGCGCGGCACCATCGCGCGCCCGGCGAGCTAAATGCTCCCCATGGCCAATCCGCGAACCCTGGCGAAAATCGCCGCCCGTGTCCAAGAGCGCGCTGCCTATTGCCTGCAGTTCGAGATCAAGGACCCCCGTTCCACCTTCGTGACCATCACCAAGGTGGACATGAAGGAAGACCTCAAGAGCGGCACCATCTTCTGGTCGTGCCTCGGGGACTCTGCCGACCGCACCAAGAGCACCAAGATGCTTGAAGGAGCCGCCGGATACATTCAACGCCAGGTAGCACGGGTGCTCGAGCTGCGCAGCATGCCGCGCCTCTCCTGGCAGTACGACGATTCCATCGCCAAGTCCGCCGAACTGGATCAGCTCATCCGCAGCGCCCGTGAGCGCGATGAAAGCATCCGGCCGGAAGACCAGCCGGAAGGCGCTGACGAGCCAGCCGGCGTGGACACTGAGGACGAGACCAGCGAGCCCGAAGGCCGCTAGCAGCCAGCGCCACAGATAGCGGTCCGCGCGCGAAAGCGTTCGCTACCGATTTGGTGGCGGTCTCCTATACTGGGAATCTCTATGATTCCCAGCCTCACCCCCCCGGCCGTTCGCCCACTCCCTGCGGGAAGCCCCTGGGCTCCCATCGCGACCCTGCTGCTCTGCCTTGGGACGCAGCCACTGTTTGCGGCGACCGGAGCCCCGGCGACCGCGCTTCAGGCAGACACCCCTCAGGTCGACTTCAAACGCCAGATCGAGCCTATCCTCGAACAGCACTGTTGGAAGTGTCACGGGGAGAAAAAACAAAAGGCTGGCCTGCGACTGGACACCAAAAAAGCTGCGCTGCTGGGGGCCGACTTTGGCGCGGAGCCGGTGATCCTGCCCGGCGACAGCAGCGGCTCGCGCTTGCTGCAAGTGATCGCAGCCGAGGACGAAGACGAACGCATGCCCCCACGCGCTGCGGCCCTCGACAGCGACCAGATCGAACTCATTCGCCAATGGATTCAAGCGGGAGCTAGCTGGCCCGATCCCACGTCCAAGGAGCAGGGACTCTTCACCGATCACTGGGCCTACCGAGCGCCTCAGCCAAGCCCCTTGCCGACACCGGGCCAGATGGACTGGGTGCGCAACGAGATCGATCGGTTTGTCTTGCAGCGCTTGGAAGCGGAAGGGCTCGAACCCAGTCCTGAGGCCGAGCGCGAGACGCTCCTACGCCGTTTGTGCTTGGACCTCACCGGCCTGCCGCCCACGCCGCAACAGATCGAGCGTTTCCTGGCCGACGATTCCGAGCAGGCCTACGAGGACTTGGTCGACCGCCTGCTGGCCTCGCCGCACTACGGTGAACGGCAAGCGCGTGCTTGGCTCGACCTCGCGCGCTACGCGGACACCAACGGCTACGAGAAGGACGAACGCCGCAGCATCTGGCGCTACCGCGATTGGGTCATCGACGCCTACAACGCCGACATGGGCTTCGAGCAGTTCACCCTGGAACAGATCGCAGGCGACCTCCTGCCAAACGCGACCTTGGAGCAGCAGATCGCCACGGGCTTTCATCGCAACACGATGATCAACGCGGAAGGCGGCGTGGATCCGGAAGAGTCGCGCGTGGCCGCGGTCATGGACCGCGCCAACACCACCGGTTCCGTTTGGCTGGGGAGCACCCTCGCCTGTGCCCAGTGCCACACGCACAAGTACGATCCCTTCAGTCATCGGGACTACTACCGACTCTTCGCCTACTTCAACTCCTCGGAGGACGTGGGGCCCGGAGATGGTCCGCGCCTGCTCGCGCCGACGTCGCAGATGCAGAAGCGCGAAGAGCTCGCTGTGGCAGAACTCGCCCAGTTGGATTTGGAGCTCAGCGCTTGGGAGGCCTCCATGGAAACCAAGCTGGTGCAGGCGCTGGCGGAAGCGTCGGAACGCGAAGCCGATTGGAAACAGATCGTTCCAAGCACCTACACCTCGAATGAAGGCTCGACCTTGGCCTTGCTGAACGAAGGCACGATTCTATCCTTGGGCGGCAATCCATCCATGGGGACCTACGAGTTCAGCTTTGAGTTGCCCGCCGGTCCAGCACTGCAGCGTTTGCGTTTGGAAGCCCTGACTCACCCAACCCTGCCCGAGGGCGGCAGTGCGCGCAGCACCCATCAAAACTTTGTGCTCAGCGAAGTGCATCTGGACTTGCTGCCGTTGCAAGCGGGAGCCGAGGAAGTCCCCATCTCCCTCGCGCGCGCTTCCGCAGACTATTCCCAACCGGGCACTCCCACTTGGCCTGCGCAAGCGACCATCGACGGAAGGCCGGGAACGGGTTGGGCCATCGGTAGTGGCGTCGGCCAGCCCCACCAATTGGTGATCGAGTTGGAAGCGCCCTTGGAGTTGGTGGAAGGTCGCCGTGTGCGTCTGCGCCTCGATCAGAACTACGGGGGTGCACACATGCTTGGCCATCTTCGATTCAGCGTTTCCAGTGAGTCGGGGGACGGCAGCCCGCCTTTCGATGGACGGATTGTGCAACTGCTGCGCGAGGCTCCGCTGCTCGGTGGTGAGCACGACGGGGTCCTGCGCGAGTGGTTCCTGCGCAACACTCCGCTCTTGAAGGAACCCCGCGATCGAAAGCGCGAGCTGGAAGCACGCGATCCCCTGCCGACCACTTTGGTCATGCGCGAGCTTGAGACTCCGCGCACGACGCACATCTTGGAACGCGGTTCGTTCCTCTCTCCCGGTAAAGCGGTGACGCCGGGAGTGCCCGGGGTCTTGCCTCAACCCGACGCCGACTCGCCCCCCAATCGCTTGGGTCTCGCCCGCTGGCTGACCTCCCCGCACAATCCGCTGACCGCCCGCGTGACGGTCAATCGTCTTTGGGATCAAGTCTTCGGTCGCGGGCTCGTCGGCACCACGGAGGACTTTGGAACCCAAGGTGAACTCCCTAGTCATCCGGCGCTGCTCGATTGGTTGGCGCTTCAATTCCAAACGGACGACTGGTCCACCAAACGCATCTTGCGCCGCATGGTGCTCTCCGCCACGTACCGTCAAGCGTCCAAGCTCTCCGAGGAACTGCGCAAGCGGGATCCACAGAACAGGCTCCTGGCGCGCGGGGCGCGCTATCGAGTTGAAGCGGAGATGGTGCGCGACATCGCCTTGAGTGCCAGCGGTTTGCTCAACCCCAACATCGGCGGACCGAGCGTCTTCCCGCCCCAACCAGAAGGCGTTTGGCAGATCACCTACAACGCGGACAGCTGGATGACCGCAACCGATGAGAATCGCTTTCGCCGCGGGCTCTACACTTTTTGGCGACGAACCGCTCCCTACCCGACGTTTATGGCCTTCGACGCCACCAGCCGCGAGTTGGCTTGCTTGCGGCGCAGCCCATCCAACACGCCCTTGCAGGCCTTGGCGCTCTTGAACGACCCGGCCTTCATCGAAGCCGCCGTGGCCCTCGCGGGGCGTAGTCTGCGCGCTCCCGCAGCAAGGGACGAAGAGCGCATGACTCTGGCTTTCCGACGTTGCACGGGACGTTCTCCGAATGCGGAAGAGCAGCGTGTCTTGTTGCAACTGCTCGTTGCGGAGCGCGAGCACTATGCAATGGACCCCGACGCCGCGCGCCAGTTGATCCATTCCCCGGCCGCTTTGGGAACGGAAGGATTGGACCCCAGCGAACTGGCGGCCTGGACGGTTGTCTGCAACGTTCTCTTGAACCTCGACGAAACCATCACCCGCTCCTAGCGATGCAAGACCCCAACAAGCGCGGCAGCTCACGCCGACACTTCCTGAAGCACGCCGGCTCTGGCCTGGGAGTTGCGGCCATGGGTCAACTTCTAGGAGTCCCTGCGAGCGCCGGACAGCAAGCCGCCGCGCGCGGCCCGCACTTCGCTGCCAAAGCCAAGCGCGTCATCTACCTGCACATGGCAGGCTCTCCCTCCCAGCTCGACCTCTTCGACGAGAAGCCAGCCTTGGCCAAGCTCGACGGAAAAGAGATCCCCACGCGCTTCATCGAGAACGAACGCTTCGCCTTCATCAAAGGCGTGCCGAAGGTGCTGGCCTCCCCTTACAAGTTCAAGCAACATGGAGAGTCCGGAGCGAACATCTCCGAGCTGTTGCCGCACCTTGCGGGCATCGCCGACAAGCTGACCATCGTGCGCTCAATGCACACAGAACAGTTCAATCACGGGCCCGCGCAAATCTTCTTGAACACAGGAAGCGCCACGATTGGAAGGCCCAGCTTCGGCTCTTGGCTGTCCTACGCCCTGGGCAGCGAGAGCCGCGACTTGCCCGCCTTCGTGGTGCTCAATTCCGGCAGCTATTTGCCCAGTGGAGGCGCTTCCTGCTGGGGCAGCGGTTTCTTGCCCAGCGTTCACCAAGGCGTTCGCTTCCGTTCCCAAGGGGACCCGGTGTTGTTCCTCTCGAATCCTGAAGGTATGGATGCTCGTACCCGACGCCGCAGCCTCGACGCCCTCGCGCAGCTCAACCGCGAGCACCTGTCCGACTCCGGCGATCCGGAAATCGAGACGCGCATCGCCCAGTACGAATTGTCCGAACGCATGCAAACCAGCGTGCCGGCCCTGGCCGACCTCGGCTCTGAATCGCAAGCAACCTTGGACATGTACGGGGTCACCCCGGGCCAAGCCTCTTTTGCCACCAACGCGCTGATGGCCAGGCGCTTGATCGAACGGGGATCACGCTTTGTGCAGTTGTTCCACTGGGGTTGGGATAGCCACGGCACCGGCCCCGGGGACGACATCATGACTTCCCTGCCCCTGCGTTGCGAGCAGACCGACCGTGCCAGCGCAGCCTTGGTGGCGGACCTGGAACAGCGCGGGCTACTCGACGAAACCCTCGTTGTTTGGGGCGGAGAGTTCGGACGCACTCCGATGAACGAAGAGCGCAACGGCTCGAAGTTCTTTGGCCGCGACCATCACCCCCACGCCTTCACCATCTGGATGGCGGGCGGCGGTCTCAAGCCCGGACTGACCTACGGCGCCACCGATGAACTCGGTTACTTCATCGAAGCGAACCCGGTCTCCGTAAACGACTTGCACGCCACCCTGCTGCACCAACTCGGCCTGGACCACGAACGCTTGACCTACTCGCACCAAGGCCGCGACTTCCGCCTGACGGATGTGGCTGGCAGCGTGCATCGGGCGCTCCTGGCCTGAGCACACCACCGGGAGTCCTCCACAGCTGAGTCACTTCGTCGATCCCCTGTTCCAGTTCCTTGGGACACGGCACCAAGCACTGCTCCGACAAGTTCCCAGAAATGTGCGGGCTTCGGACGAGGGGCCTCAAACGTTGCTCGCTTGGGCCTCAGGCCGGCCCCTCAAACGGCAAGTGAACCTACCGTGGGCTCTCGGCTTGCGCAGGGACCCCACGGCAAGCGGGTGGCCCGCACCTCAGGACAGGTGCGTCATGGTTTCGAGATCCGCGCCATTTTGGAACAGGTCCCAGAGGGGTGAGAAAGCGATCGCCAGGCGAATGAACTCTTCCTCCTCCTCGGCCGTGGCAGCGGACTCGAGGTGGATATCGACCTGGATCTTGCGATAGCCAGGGCGCACATTCTCATCCAGGCCGAGGAAGCCCTGGAGGTCCAAGGTTCCCTCCACATGAACGTCGAGGGCGTCGAGCTGGAAGCCACGGGCTGCCGCATGGGACGCCAGTGTCGTCGTCACGCACGAGGCCAGAGCCGAGAGCGCCAGCTCGAGCGGTGACGGCCCGCGGTCCTGCCCCAGCAGGGCAAGCGGAAGATCCGTCTGCAGCTCATGGGCTTGTGGGCGCTCTTGTTCGACTCCGCCCCCGCGGAAGGAAGCGATGGAAGTGCGCACAAGCCGGTCGTCGATCCAGCGCCCGTTGGCGCGGAAGGTCGTCTTCGCCAGAGACGGCTCGGACTGAATCGCTGCGACGGTGTTGTTGAGAGCCTCGATGTCGTGACCGTTGATCTTGACGGAGGTTGAATTCTGAAACTGGGAGGTCATGTCGATGTGTGATGAACTGTGTTGTCGGGTGTGTGTAGGTGTCGATCGCTGGGCTAGAGGCCCGGCCGACAAGGGGCGATCCCTCGCTCGGCTCCCACGAACCGCCC
>CALCXM010000030.1 GCA_937905825.1 uncultured bacterium | reverse complement strand
CTCGCCCCTTGGCCGACTTCTGGTCGCCAAACCCCAAGCTCAAGGAATAGAATTTTGAACGCACTTCTCGCTGGCTGCCTCGGTGGCCTCATGCTGATTGCATCTCAGCCACAAGGCCCCTCCCTTTCCAACCAGAAGAAACTCGTCGAGGAGTTCTACGCTTTGGACCGCTCGAGGGATCCGCATCCCGAGCGTGAGGGCGAGATCCTCATGGAGCTGTCAGAAATGCCAGCCCTCGCCGCGTCCGCCGCAAAGAAGTGGCGCAAGGACCTCGTGAAGATCTGGAAGAGCAAGGGACCAAAGCTCGCACGGAGCGGAACCAACTACATGTTTGAGGCCGAGGAGAAAGGCAAGTACCTCGTCGGCGGTCGAACCAAAAACCCAACAGGGTTGGCCATCTGCATGCACGGCGGGGGCGTGGGCTCGGGCTCCGCCGAAAGTGCTCAAGGGGCCTACCAAGGAGCGATCAGCAGCATGGGATGGCTTGGCATCTACCCGGAGGTGATCGAGAAAACAGAACGTGGTTGGACCGACTCTGGAACGGAGGAGTTCGTGCTTGAGCTGGTCGATCGCGCGGTTCGTAGCTACGGAGTCGATCCGGACAAGGTGTACTTCATCGGGCATTCGATGGGGGGCTACGGAAGCTGGACTCTGGGGGCCCACCATGCGGACCGCGTGGCCGCCCTTGCTCCCTCCGCTGGCGCGCCCACTCCGTACCTCGGTTCAACGGGGGCGCCCACGGACATCGTAGAAGGCGTCATTCCGAACCTGCGCAACGTCCCGATGGTGATCTTCCAAAGCGCCGACGACCCGCAGGTTCCGCCGGATGTGAATCGACTCGCCGTCCAGAAGTTGGAGGAGGCGAAGAAGCGTTGGGGTGGCTATCCCTACGAGTACTGGGAGGTAGACGGCCGCGGACACGGGGCTCCCCCCGGCGGCTTCGCGGCGCAGCTCAAGAAGATCGCAGGCTTCACCAGGGACAGTCTTCCGGACAAGGTCACCTGGCAACCTGAAGTTCAGTGGAAGCGTCAGTTCTACTGGCTGTGGTGGGAAACGCCCGTCAAACACCAAATCGTTGAGGCCCAAGCGGATTGGAACGGGCGCGCGGTTCACATCAAGACGGAGGGCTCGACCGCGGGCCTGCACGTCCTGCTGCACAGCGACTTGGTGGACCTCGACCAGGAGTTCAAGGTCACGGTCAACGGCAAGGAAACCTGGACTGGGATTCCGCAGCAACGCCTGGATGTGATGCTCGACACGAGCCGGCACGGCGATCCGCGAATGACCTTCGAGGCGCGCGTCCCGGTGAGTGGGACGCCCTGAGTCAACAGGCTCCAGTCCGTGAAATAAGCAGGGCCCGAATCCGGCGGATCTCGGGCCCTGCTCGTTACTTGCCTCGAGCCTGGTCGCAAGCTGCGTCGCCCAAGGCAGCGCACTCAACCGAAGGCTCTGGAACGGTCTACATCACCCAGTTGATTTTGACGGCTGCCGAAGTGTTGAACCCCGTCCCGCAGGGAATGCCGCCGGCGTCTTGGTACCAATACTGGTAGTAGCGCGTGTCGCCGGGATTGGACCCATCTCGGTTGTGGATCAAAAGGGTGCTGGAGACGTCGCCGGTTCCGCTGGTTGCGCGAACCTCGAGCCGCGTGAGCGGGCCCCCGGCGCAGCGCAAGCCGTCACCAAAGAGCGCACCGGTTCCGCCGCCGAGTGCGATCGGTCCGCTAAAGAAGACTCCGCTGGTGTTCGGGATGCAGTTGGACACGTACAGCTGCAGGCTGTCGTTGCCGACGCTCGCGAATCCGGTTGCGATCATGTTGGCGCCGGTGGTCATCGAGTTTGCGCAGCCCTGGTCGGTGCCCCCAAGGTTGCCACAGGGGCATGCGATTCCGGTTCCGTCGCCCACGCACATGATGGATCCGGTGGTCGCTCCGACGATGTCCGCTTCCATGCTGTCCATCATGGTGAAGCCACCGTAGTTGTTCAGCGAGAGCTCCACCCTCTTGACCGGGGTGGTTCCAAAGTCCCAACCACTCCAAAGCCAGGTGCAGTTGTTTGGCAGAATGTAGGGCATCGTTCCCATCAGCACGCCTGCCTGATCGTAGAAGCTCGCCACGCCGTCCACGCCACTGGATGAGTTGTTGCCGAGGTAGCCGCCGAAGCGTGTGACGGCCGTGTCGAAGGTGTAAACCGCGACCCCCGATGCACTGCCCGCGAAGCGCGCGCCGGAGTGCGGGCCGATCTGGCAGCCGAAGCTCCAGCCAGAGGTGAGCAGCATGGCGTTGCTGCACAGGTCTGCTTGGCCTGTGAACACGCGGCTGATGAGACACGTTTGCCCGGAGGCAGAGACCTGTGTCTCGAAACCCTCGGTACCGGCGTTCCCTGTGAAGGGGCCGATGGGTGTGATTTGCGCGCTCGCAACGCTAGCCAAACTGGTGATGGCGAGGGCGACTAGGGATTGGACCAACTTCATTTGGAGAACCTCTCTCAGATTCAAAGGGATCGCTCTAGCGGAAGGTCCCCCCGGACCTTCACCGCAGAGGTAAGTGTGGTGACATCGTATGGCTGAACCAGGAATCTCGCCACTACGCTCGGCTACTGGTTTGCATCCGAAGGCTGCAGGGCCCTTCAGGTCCACTCTTCCCGAAAATATTGGGCTCATGGGAGGGAGAGTGATGCGAACTGGCCAAAGGGGAACGCGCTCTCGAAGTCCATGGGGGTCTACCGGGGTGCGTGCTCCCAGGGCCATCTCGGGGGGCCAGGCCAGGTGCCCGGGTTCACAAATCCGCTGCAGGACAAGGCTCGGTTTCTGCCCCAGGGAATCGAGAATCCTGGGCGACTCGGGGGGCGGCCGGAGCGGGAGGATGGCTGATTCTCGCGGCCCGCCTTCCTCTGGAGTTGGGTTGGGCAACGGCAAGTGCCCCACCCTCGCTGCCAAGCAACCACGGCAAAGCGAGCGTGGCTGCAAGACTTTGCTCCGGTCCTTTGCGTTTTGCCAATCTGCCTACGAAACGAGGCAGTCACGCGCTTCGAGCCGCGGCTCGCTGGGCTAGACTGGAGCTGGCTCCGTTTGGAGTTGAGCCGGCTTTCCTTTCAGCCGGCGGCCCATCAGCCCGGTCGTGGCGCACAAGCTCCGAGCGCTCGGTGTTACGATTGGGCCCGAGTCTTCTATTCATTTGCAGTGCCATCCCAACCCGTGCTTCCCGCCGGTCGGTACGTGAGACCCTTCGCAAACTATGTCAGTGAACCAACCAGTGGAGGCGGACTCGGCCAACTTGGACCGCATCTTGTTGCTGCAATCCGCCATGGCCGCCGCACCCGACCTGCTCGAACTCGGCGAGGAATTCTGTCGAAGCTGTCAGGCCCTTCCGGGAGTGGGGGACGTGTCCTTCTACCACAGGCAGCAGTTCGTCACCGGCTCGGCGCGCTTCGATGAACCCGTGCGTGGAACGGTCCAACGAATCGAACTCGGCTCGGTTTCTGGGGCCTTGGGGCTGATTCTGCTCAGCATTGTTGATGCGGAAGCCTTCAAGCCCCATGCGCCGCACCTCCAAGCGTCGACCCGGCTGTTCTCTTCCATGTTGGAGAACTACGACCGCTGTCAGGAGTCGATGGAGCTCAACGTTGCCTTGAGTTCCAGGCTAGAAGACCGCAGCGAACGCTTGCAACAGAGTGAGCGTCGGTTCCGGCTCTTGGTAGAGAGCGCCCCCGAGGCCATTCTCTTGGTCGACCCCGAGTCCATGCTCTTCAAAGAGGTCAATGCGCAGGCGGTCAAGCTCTTCGGCTGGTCGCGCGAAGACCTGCTTCGCATGGGGCCTTTGGCTTTGAGTCCGCCGGAGCAACCGGGGGGCGGAGACTCGGCGCGCTCCTCCATGATGTACATCGATGGCGCCTTGCGCGGGGACTTCCAGGTGTTTGAGTGGACCTTCAAGGATCTGGAAGGAGCGCCGGTCCTGACGGAGGTGCGGCTGGTGCGGACGGATGTGGGGGGCCGTTCCTTGTTGCGTGCGAGTGTTACCGACATTTCAGAACGTCGCCGACTCGAGGAGCAGCTCTTGCAGTCGCAGAAGATGGAAGCCGTCGGGCAACTGTCCGGTGGTTTGGCCCACGACTTCAACAACCTCTTGGTTGCGATCGTTGGAAACACGGAACTGCTCAAGCTGGACTTGGACGAGGAGCATCCGGGGCAACGCATGCTGACCGAGATCATGCGCGCGTCACGCCGCGGCGCTGAGTTGACCCAACACCTCTTGGCCTTCTCGCGCAAGCACGTGTTGCGGCCCCAGAACATCATTTTGAGGGACTTGGTGAAGGAGCTGCTCGGATTCCTCGGGCGAACCTTGGGGGAGGACATTGAAGTCTCCACGCGCACGGAACTCGATCTTTGGAGCTGTCGTGCGGATCCAGTGCAGATGGAAAACTGCCTGCTGAACTTGGCCATCAACAGTCGTGACGCCATGCCGAAGGGCGGCAAGATCACCATCGAGACCCGCAATGAAACGTTCAAGCCGGGAGAGCGCGCCGCGCAATTGGGCTTGGAACCCGGGGAGTACGTCTCCCTCGCTTTGACGGACAACGGGACCGGGATCGCGCCGGAGCACCTCGCCAAGGTGTTGGATCCTTTCTTCACGACCAAACAAGAAGGCAAGGGCACGGGCCTTGGACTCTCGATGGTCTACGGCTTCGCCAAGCAATCGAAGGGCGCCATCGAAATCTCGAGCCGTCCAGGCGTTGGCACCACGGTTCGCTTGTTCCTTCCGCGCGGTTCGAGTCAGGAAGCACTTGCGGGGGCGACCACTCCGACTCTTGGAGGGGGTGGTTCAGAGATCTTGCTGCTGGTTGAGGACGACTTTGCAGTGCGCACCACGGTGGAGTTCTTGCTGGTGCGTTTGGGCTACCGGGTGCGCTCGGCGGAGGATGCTCCGAGCGCGTTGAAGGTGCTGGAGGAGATGCCCGAAGTGGATCTCCTGCTAAGCGACATCCGGCTGCCTGGCGGGGTCCACGGCCCCGAGTTGGCGGGGATGATTCGGGCCCTACGCCCGCAGATTAAACTGCTGTTCATGTCCGGCTACGTGGGCGACGAGAACCCCTTCGATCGGGATTTCAAGGACACCACGATTCTGGCCAAGCCCTTCTCCCAGAACGATCTGGCCCGGGAGCTGCGACGGGCCCTGGACCGCGAAGTCACCGTCAACGATTAGGATTCGGCGGATTGGATGGACGCCTGGAGCCTGGCTGGCCCCCCGGGAGTTGACTCCGAGCCAGCCCTTCCCGGGGGCAATCCACAGGGAGTTGTTGTTCTATGCGCTAGGGCGTTTGCGGGGACTCAGTCTCTGGACTACCCTTTGCGCCGCCAGCCCCGGGGTTGGCCCAAATCTATTCCCGGAGAATCCAGTCCAACTGACTGGCCTACTCCGCATGGTCCAACCCGCTGCGGCCATCCTCGATGCCATGCCGTGCAGAGCGTCGCCGTGCATCCCCCCTCACGAGATCCATGAAATCGACAGACGTTCCGCTCTTTGAAGAGCACGCCTTCGCGGCCTTGGACGGTTTGCGCGCGTCCTTGACCGAACTCTATCAAGCGGCCGGCGCTGACCCCGACAAGCCCCAGGTCATCTCCCGGGAGTTCGGCCTCAATCGCAACCTGACGTGGAAGGTCTCGCGCATCGTGCGCGCAGAATCCTCGCGTGAGATTCTGCAGCACCTCCCCGGTGTTGCTGGCTTGCACATCTTCCTCGATGCCTTTCTCAAGCGGCAAGCCCCGACCAGCCATGTGGAAGCGGTTCGCCTGGCCATCGCAGAGTTTGAGCGCATGTTGGCGCTGCACGCTGGGGACCGGCCCACCCTGGAATTGCTGCTCGATGGATTGAGCCCGGAGGAGACGACCAGCGAGGCTCTGGAAACAAGTCGGCGGTTGGCGTTCCAGGGCAACAGTGGAATCTGGGGAGTGCAAGCCGAGACTCGCTTGCGCACTTCGTTCCTGGCGCCCAACCCACTGGATCCAGGACAGTTGGACTGCGCTCAACTCGTCGCCGTGTTGGGCCTGCGGCGCCTGCGCCATGGAGTTGCTTGGCCACTCTTGGAGCGCAAAGGAGTCGACGAGGATGGTTTCGTCCAAGAGCAGCGGGAGGAACCGCTGATCGCATCCACGAACGGCACGGAGTCCTTTCTGGTTCCCGAGTTTTGTTCGGATCCGCAACCTGAAGTCCAAGTCCGGCCGACCAAACACGGCAGTGTCTACGAGCAAGTGAACGGTCGACTTGGAAACTCCGGGCGCGTGAATTGCGTCTACGGCAGTCGCCGGCCAAAGTTCATGGGGCGTGCCCCGCATGGCGCGGACACTCGCGGCCAGTTCTTCAGCTCGATCGACGCTCCGGTCGAACACATGATCTTCGACTTGATCGTGCACAAGGATCTGGTCGACGCGGGGATCGAAGTGGAAGGCGGAGTCTTGCAACGTGAGACGACCGCGGCCGGTCGGGCAGGGCCGCGTCTGAGTCTGCCGGGCCCCGAACGGGTTTTCTCCCTGGGAAACGGGGTGCCCCGCGTTGCGACGCCCTTGGTGCCGCGCTACGGGGATTTGCTGCAAAGCGTTTGCGACCAACTCTGCTGGAATCCCGCCGACTTTCGAGGCTGGCGCTTCGAGCTGAGCTACCCGCCCTTGCCCTGCACCGCCGTGCTCTCCTACAGCATCAAGGGCGCCCGGTAGAACTTGCCCGGCCCTGTCGCGATCGCGATCGAGTTACTCGAGGAACGAGAGAACCTTGTCCACTTCGTCCGAGCTACCGAGCAGGACACTGACTCGTTGATGGACTTCCGTCGGCTGCAGTTCCAGGGTGCGTTGGGTTCCGGTGTAGGCCTTGCCGCCAGCTTGTTCGATGATCATGGCCATCGGGTTGGCCTCGTAGAGCAAACGCAACTTGCCCTCGGGCGCCTTCTCCGTGGGGGGGTACAAGAAGACGCCGCCCTTGACGAGGATGCGGTGCACGTCGGCGACCATGGATCCGACGTAGCGGCTTGAGTAGCCGTTCTTGTGAGCGTAGTGGAGGTAGTTTTGATAGCTCTTGGGGAACGACTCGATGTACGCCTCGTTCACTGAGTAGCTCTTGTGAGCGGTTGGGATTTGCACGTTCTCATTCACGAGCATGTAGGCGCCAATCGAGGGATCGAGCACAAACATCTGCACGCCAGATCCGGTCGTCATGACGAGCACGGTGGAGGAGCCGTAAATCACGTAGCCCGCCGCCACCTGACGATAGCCCGGTTGCAGGACGGACTCCTTCGGGTTGTTGGAGCGCCGGTCGTGTTCTAGCACGCTGAAGATCGTGCCAATGCCGCAGCAGGTGTCCAAGTTCGAGGAGCCGTCGAGCGGGTCGAACAGAACCACGTAGGGACGCTGGTCCCCTTGGTTGTAGTTCTCAACGATGATGGGCTCCTCGTTTTCCTCGGAGGCCACAATCGCGACGCTGTTGCGACTGCGCAAGCAACGGATGAGGGCTTCGTCCGCGATCACGTCGAGCTTCTGCTGGCTCTCATCGTGAACGTTTTGTGAGCCCAAGGATCCCAAGACATCCTGCAAGCGTGCGCGCCGCACCTTGTCAGAGATGAACTTCGTGGAGAGACTGATCGCCGAGAGAATCCAGGTGAAGCGCCCAGTCGCATCCGGGTGCTTGTCCTCCTCCGAAAGCAGGTACGACTGCAGGGAGGTGAGGTTGTCCGATTCCGTGAGGAGAGTTTCCACTGGGTTCATGGGGAGATCTGTTCCGTCAATTGGGGGAAGTCCAAGTGGCCCGGCTGCCTGGATGGAGCCTGCTTGGGCCGGATGTGCGCTGGGCGTGGGTGCCCTTCATCGACCTGATCCCATGGGGACCCGAGTTGGAGCCCTAGGCCCGGGCAGCGAGGTCCAGGATTTGAGACTAGTGGACGACTCAAGCGGAAGACTAGGCTGCGGGGCAGATGGACGATCACCCCGGAATTCAGATCCCCTCCGAAGGCCTGGCGCCGGAGACGTTGCGCAACTTGCTAGAGGAGTGCGTGACCCGTGACGGCACAGAAAACACCGACGCCGACGAAAAGGTGATCCAGGCCTTGGCTGCCCTAGAGCGCGGGGACGTTGAACTCTGGTTTGACCCGACCACCAAGACCTGCAGCCTGCATCGAGTCGGTTAGCCCTGCTAGTTCGTCAAGGAAGCGGACAAGCCACCGAGTACCGCGGTATTCTCTTCCGCCATGCCGTAGCCCGTGCCCGGCGGGTCGTGGGGCGTTGCAAAGTAGGCGGCGAGCAGGATGATTCCGCCCAGCCCCCAAAAGGACAGCTTGCGCCGTCGTCGCTTGCGTGCAGCTTGTTCGGTCGAGGCATGTTTCTTGCGCTTGCTCCTACCGATAGCGCGGGTGAGCACCTTGGCGATGGAGGGGATCGCGTCCAGTTCACCGCGCAAGAACTTGCGCGCCCCAAACCTGAATCGGTAACCGCGGGAAGCTTTGGATTTGATCACGAGCCCGTTGTTTCGCAGAGCTTCCTCGTGGCACTTGCGGTAGGTCTGGTTCTCTGGTGCACGACGGACGGCGCGGTTGAAGGCTTGGTGCGCCTTGCCGTAGAGTTCCAAGCAATTGAGGGCATCACCGGTTAGGAAGTGAACCTCCGCCATAGTCGGATCGAGCCGCGCTGCTTGACGGTATTGAACGAGCGCCTCCTTCGGCCTGCCCATGGAACGCATGGCATAACCCATTCCGGCGCGCGCCGCGGCACTCTTTGGATCGCGCGTCGCGGCATGCTCAAACCACTCGAAGGCTTGCGCCCAGTGCTTTAGGCGCACGAGGCAAAGTGCCCACAACACTTCGAGCTCCACGTCGAGCTCCCCGTCCATGGAGAGCATCTCGATTTCCACAAGCGCCTTGTCGTATTCCCCGACGGTGTACCAAGCGAAGGCGAAGACAACTGGATTGCGACTCGCTGCACCCGGCGCAGACCGAGCGTCATGCAACCCGTCACGAATGGAGCGTTCCCGGATCGCGGTGCAGACCACCGGTGTGCTGACGGAGATCATCCCGGGGATCAGCGTCTGCAGTTGTTCCGCCGCTTGCCAGCCCTGAAGGAACTGCCAGTACTCCTGCCAGATCTCTTTCAGTCCACTCGAGTCCCCCAACGCTTGCGCGAGCAGCAAGCGTCGTTCGTAATGGGCGGCTTGGCGATCCGGAGACGAGTCCGGAGCACTGGGTTCGGGGCCCAGCCTTGGGGAAGGTCGGAACATAGAGTGGGGATCTGGCCAGGGCTCGCCGAGAAGTCCGGAGGGGTGGGGGGTTCCTCCGGCGCGGGACATGACCCTGATTAGGGATTTTCATCGGGCAAATACCCCACAGGACTCAACTCTGGGTTGGGAAAAACCCCGTACAGCACGGGGCTTTTCCCGCTGAACGAAAAAAGGATCCGGGCCCATCGGAGCGTCTTGCTCCGGGCCCGGATCCCTAAATCTCTCGCGGTTGGAGGGCGCTGCTCCCGAAGGATGGCGACGCCCTCACCCACTGGACGACGGTCCTACTTGTATATCTTGGCCACCGTGGCTGCCGGATCCTTCTTGTAGGAGCGCAGGCAACCCTTGCAGCAGAGGCGCACGAGCCGGTGTCCGTACATCATGTCGAGGCTCTCGCCCATGCTGCCCAGTTCCTCTCCGCTAACGACGCAAGTTTTGATCGGATAGGTCTTTACGAGCTCGGGCATGACCAGCTTGTCGAGCTTGAGCAGGAAGGCTGCCGGGTCCTTTTTGACGCCTTTCAGGCATCCTTTGCAGCACAGCTTGACGTAACGGGTCCCGAGCACGAAGTCGATCGGGTCGCCCATGCTGCCCATGGCTTCGCCGCTGATCGGGCAGGAATTCAGGGGCCAGAGGGGCTTCTGCTGTGCGATCACTGCTTCATCGATCTTGGCGATGGCGGCGCTGGAGTCGGCCTTGACCTTGGTCTCGCAGCGTCCGCAGCAGACTCGGATCAGGCGTCCATCGACGACCACGTCGGTGGCCGGGGTCTCCTCCGAGAACTTCTTTCCGGAGATGACGCAGCTATCCAGGGGGTAGGAGGGAAGTTGGGCGAGAATCACCTTCTGATCCAGGGATTCCTGGGTCGGAGCGGTCTCTGCCTTGGGAGCGTCCTGGGCGGACTGGGCCGTGGCGGTGAGTCCGACGCAGAACAGGAGGAGGGTAATCGCGGTCAGGATGTTCTTCATCATTGAGTGTGTTGGAGCCAAGGGTTGCGAGATCGGGCCCGCAGTGGAACAGGATAATGAATTCGCCATTCCGGCTACGCACCTTGCTTAGGATTTGCACAGGGGGATCTATGTCCGGGGGCTACGAGCACTCCGCTCGGGTTGGGACGCATCGTTTGCAAACTCCATTCGTGGACGAGCTTGGGGCCCACAAGGAATCACTCTGGGGAGAACTTGGGTTCAAGACTGGCCGGGAACCTGCCGAAAATAGGCCCATCTGATCCCGCCCAACCCTGTTTTCCCCCTGATCTAGATGGCCTTCGCCCAGGAGGCCTGCTGCCCCAGGCAGCTCCTGGGGGCTGCCCCGGGTCCTTCGAGGTCGAAGCTCAGGACCTGCACCCCGTCTATGCCCTCAAGTCTGAAACAACGGGCCATGCCCATCACTGCTTTCGCCTTGGCCTTCGCGGCCCTCGGCGTCGTTGGTCGCACCCCAACAGCGGGTCCAGCGGTGGAAGGCGATCTGAAACCCGTGGTCTCGCAAGAGCCCGTCGAGGCGCCCGCGCGCACCGTCGATTCTGAGCTGCTCACGTCGGCCAAAGAACTCTCGCAAGGGACCGCAGGCAGCCCCGTCCAGGAGTCCGTCGCGCTCTTGCAGGAGCTCGCCTTTCCAGTGGACTGGGAGAGCCTTCAGATCCGGCCCGCGCCGACGGTGTTGGAAGTCTTTGACGACGAAGAGCTGGACTATGAGCCGCACCGCATCGAGTGGGGCGAGATGTTGTTCCACGATCCGCGCTTGTCGATCCAAGGCAACCTGGCCTGTGCGTCTTGCCATGTGCAATCAGCGCTCGGTACGCGTTGGGCCAAGATTCCAAAGAACACCGAGCTGAAGAATGTCTTCGCCCAATTCGATCCGCATCTCTTTTGGGATCCAGACCTGACGGAACTCGATCCGGAGGAAGCAACGACCGAGGAGCGCATCGAAGGCATCTTCGAACTGTTGGCAGCGGACGAACGCTACCAAGTTGAGGTGGATGGAGAGCGCGCAGCCCTCCCACTGGACCTGGAAGAGATCAGCGAACTCCTGCTCGGGTTCTCCCTGAGCGAGGTCCCCGAACCGACCGCCTTTGATGAGTACCTACGCGGCGACGAAGGTGCGATCTCTCTGGCGGCCCGACAGGGATTCGAGTTGTTCTGCAGGGTTGGTTGCAACGAGTGTCACTTCGGTTGGGGGCTGGGAGGGCGCGCCTTCCAGAAGCTCGGCCGGGAACACGACTACTTCGCGGCACGCGGCAAGGTGACCGGCGAGGACCTCGGCCGGTTCAACGAAACGGGAGACAGCGGCGACCGCTATCTATTCCGAGTTCCACGCTTGCGCGGCATGTCGCTCGAGGGACCGTACTACCACGACCAGGCCCAGCCGACCCTGCCGGAGGCGATTCGCAACATGGCCTACTTTCAACTAGACGAGGAACTCGACCCCCGGCAGGTCGAGGTCATCGTCGAGTTCCTGAAGTCCTTGCAAGGAAGGGGCAACTAGCATGAGCTTCAGCAAAGAATTGCTTCTCGCGAAGGGCCGCTCCCGCATGGAGAAATTCCTGCTCGGGAAAGAGGCGGCCAATGTGACCTCGGGAATGTTCTCGGGTCCGAAGACGATCCGCTACCGGTCCGTGACGGTTTTCTCCACCATTTGTTTGGTGCTTGCAGTTGTTCTGATCTATTCGGCCCTGACCTTCGCAAGTCTACGGCGCGACTCCGGTCGGCGAGAGCTGGCTGGAACCCAGTCGCCGCGCATGTTCGAGATCAATCTGCTCTTGACTCAGACGACCATGGGGCAAGACAGGCGCGCGGCGTTGATGCAGCGCGTTGCCGAATTCGACCAAGTTCACGGCGCTCTTGTGGATGGCGGAGAGATCACGCTCGACGACATCGAGTACTCCGTCAGCGCAGCTTCGGACGGGGACACGGAGGACGGTCTGGCCCGCGTGGGAGGCCACTGGGCTGAGCTGAGCCAAGGCATTCATGACGGCTTGGACCTGTTGGATCGCCGGCAGCTGGCCTTCGAGGAAAGCGTCGAAGAGATGGCGCCCGTGCTCGCGGCGCTGACCAGTCTGGAACGACAGTACGGAATGGTCGATGAGGAGGAGTACGAATACCACATCGAGTCCGTGCTTGTCGCTCGGGCGGAAATCGCCAAGGTTCGAGGCAGCATCTACCAAGTGATGGCCTTGACGGAGGGGGACCGGCTCGAACAGGCGCGGCTGGCTCTCCGTCTCTCTATGGAGAAGGCCCACAAGCATCTCGTCGCCCTGCAGCAGGGTTCCGATGATCTCGAGCTCGACCCCACAGAAGAGGAGAGTTGCCTAGAGTTGGTTGTTCGCAGCCGTGACGCGTTTGAAGCCTGGGGCCCCAAGGTCACCAACATGCTCGCGCTAAAGGCCGAGCTCGAGCAGGCTTCCCTGGCGCTAGACACAAAGTCTCGCGAACTGGCCCGTGAACAGGGAGAGGTTCAACAGGCGGTCGCCGACTCCTCCTGGTGGATGCTTCTGATCTTTCAGGTGGTGCAGACTCTGCTGCTCATCGGGGCCGTTGCTGCGACGGTCAGCGCGGCTCGGATCCTGATTCACCACGCCATCCTACCCATGCAAAGCGTCGCCCGCAGGATGCAGGAGATCGCCCAGGGCGAGGGTGACTTGACCGTGCGCTTGGAGATCAAGAGCGAAGACGAAATCGCGGAGCTCGGGCATTGGTTCGACTGCTTCGTCGAAATGATTCAAGGGCTCATCCGCGACATCAATGGAGTCGTTGAGACCCTCGCCTTGTCCGCTTCGGACGTGAACGCAGTGGCCGCGGAGATGGGCGACGCCGCTCAAGCAACGATCAGTCGTACAGAAGACGTGTCCAGCAGCCTTGCTCAAATGGACAGCAGCATCAACGAGGCCGCCGAATTCGTCGCTGGCTTGGAGACGAGCATCGCGCGCATCATCAGCTCGGGGGACATCGCCAACGAAGCCGCCGGTCGCGCCGTGGGCATGACCGCCACCGCGTCCGATGGCATCGACTCCCTGGTGGCGAGCAGTTCGGAGATTCACAAGGTCTTGCGCGCGATCGACGAGATCTCGAGTCAGACCAAACTCCTGTCCCTCAACGCAACGATCGAAGCAGCGCGGGCCGGCGAGGCGGGCAAGGGCTTCGCCGTGGTCGCCACGGAGGTGAAAGAGCTCGCCGGTGAGACCGAAGCTCAAACCATGCTCATCCAAGAGTGCTTGTCGGATCTGCGGCGCTGCTCCGACGAAGCGAGTGAGTCCTTCTCGCACGTGACCGCCGTGATCGAGGAGATTCGCGTCTCACAGAAAACCGTCGGGGAGACCGCCGCCGAGCAGACGGCGGTGAGCAATGACATCCTGAATTATGTACGCGGACTGACGACTCCCTGTGAAGCGGTTTCGAGCACCATGGGGGTCTTGGCCGGCCAAGTTCACGACGCCACGGCGACTGCGGAAAAGACAGAGGAGTACGCCTCGCGGCTGTCTGGAATTGCGGACGAATTGAAGGGCACCCTCTCGCGCTTCAAGGTCGACTGAGCGCTTCGGAAGGAGTTGGCGAGCCCGGACTTACTCCGTCTTCGTCGTTCCATTGCGGCCGCTCGGGGAGACCCCGGAGGTCTGGAACTCTTCGAGGAATCCAGGCCCCGTTGGGCTTGACCCAGGTCCTGCGGGAACGCACCCTGCGGGCTCTATGCAGAGAAGAATCGTTGGCATCGCCCTCCTCCTGGCCGGAATCGTTCTGCTTCTAGCCACCGCCCGGAATCTTTGGAGTCAACCGGATCGAATCGCAGCGCAACTGAGCGTGAGCCTACCCTTGGTTCTGGTCTTGCTGCTCGATCTTGCGGCCGTGCGTTTCCTGTTCTCGGAGCGCCCCGGCAGCCGTCTTCGCAGTCTTTGCATCGGGTTTTTGAGCGTGGTGAGCGCGGCCATGGTGACCTATGAAGGGGCCGTGCTGTACGTGGACAACCAACTGGCCGCGGATCGACACGCGGGGATCTTCGAGAGTTGCTACAAGGTTTGGGGCGCCCGGGGCTTGGTCACCGCGACTTCCCAGATCGTCAAGGACGGCACCCAGAACACCATCGAGAGCGTCAGCTTGGCCTTCGACGAAGGCGCCACTGGCTGCGAGATCGATGTCTTCTTCGACGAGCAGCTGGGCCAGTTCATCGTCTCCCACGACAGGCCCTATCACCTAAAGAACGGCAAGCTGCTGCCGCTCTCCGAGATGATGGCGGCCGTGGGGGGGCGCGGCTACATCTGGCTGGACTTCAAGAAGCTGCGGCACTTGAGCGACGCGGGGCTGGCCGCCGCCGTGGCCGAACTGCAGGAGATCACCGATGAGTACGGGGGCCGCGACAAGATGTATGTGGAGGGTGAAGACCCCCTGCACCTCTCCGCGTTTCGAGACGCTGGCTTTCCAACGATTCTCGACACGCATCCCCTGGCGGACTCACACTTCGTGACCCCGGCGCTGATCAACATCTACAAGCTGCTCTACCACTTCGGCGACTTCACGGTGATGGGGATGAACTACGGTGCCCTCGAGGATCCGATCTATGGCGAACGCACCAAAGCGGCCTTGGGCAACATCCCGATGTTCATCTACCACGTGGAACCCGATCCCGCGATCTTGCAGAGCCTCGCGACCTCCGGCAGCGTGCGCGTGATCTTGGTGGAGAACCAAAGCCTGAACCGCTACCGCTTGAGCGGCTGTCCTTAGCGAGCCCGCGAGTGAGTCCAGGGGCTCCAGCCGACCCGGGGGATCCTAGGAAGCCTGGGAAACCTAGGAAGCCTGGCTTGCTGATGGCTTGAAGAGGCCCAGCTCGTCGATCATCTGGCCGACGCGGTCTTGCACGAACTCTGAATTCAACTTCGCGAACCACTCCGCGTCGTTCTTTCCCCAAGTGAGGGTTTCGCGCACCTTGTGCCACTCCTCGCGGCTGTAGCCGATCGCATCAGCGGGATCCAAAGCACGGAAGCGCGGGTTGTCCCAGGGGATCCAACCCCACTTGTCGCTGGCGGGGGAGACAACAGCCATAGCGGGCACGTCGAGAGCCTGGGCGATGTGCCGCGGCCCCGTGTCGTTGCCGAGGTACAAGCTGCAATGGGAGAAGACAGCGGCCAGCTCACGAATGCTCTTGGTGCGCACCGTGTCGAAGGCTTGATTTCGTAATTCCTCCGGCAGCAAGGTTCTTAGGCGCTTGCTGTACTCCTCTTCGCCGGGACCGAATGGCACGTAGATTTGGATGCCGTATTGACGGATCAACCAACTCGCGGCGGCCGCGAAGTGTTCCAGGGGCCATTGCTTGTAGTCATCCCGAGAGTTCACGCCCAGGGCCACGATCGACTTGGAGAGGTCCAGGCCGGCTTCTTGCAGCAGCCGTTTGCCCGCGGCGCGTTCTTCGTCCTTCAGCCAAATCTTGTAGCTGCGATCGGTGGGCTGCATGCCCAAGGGTTTGAGCAGGGCGAAGCGGTCGTCGATCGTGTCGCAGTGCCCCGTGTTCTCCATTTCAACGCGGAACTTGACGGCCTCTGAGTGAGCGAAGGACCAGGGCTTCTTGTCGAAGCCGATGCGCTTGGCTCCCATGGAAGAAAGGCAAGTGGCCAAGCCGATGAACTGGCCCTGCACGTTCAGGATCACGTCGTATTTGCGCGCTCGAACGCCTTTCAGGAAGCGCAGCATGTAGCCGACCTCGTTGCGTTTGTCCTTGTCGAGGATCACGATCTCGTCGATGTTCGGGTTGCCTTGCACCACCCCCGCGCAGTGGTTCATGGTCAGCATGTCCACCTGTGAATCCGGACGCTCCGCCTTGAGCGCATTGCACAAGGCGGTGGACAGCATCACGTCCCCGATGTCGCGGGTTTGGATCACAAGGTACTTCATCGATCGTCAGGCAAGCGGTAGAGGCGCTCCTTGTAAAGCCAGGAGGGCAGGAGCGCATGGGCGAGTGCCTTACGTGCCAGTCTCGGATTGAGGACCGCCTGCTGCAAACGATTTTGATCGTATGTGAACTGCTTGGGCTCCATATGTGGTTGCAGGACGATCACATCCTGGCCACTCATGAACGCCTGATTCTGCCCGTATTGCATGATGGCACGCCCGGGGGAGTCCGAGGCCAGCCGGGTCAGGTCATAGCCCACGAGTGGGTGCTCTCCGGAAATGCCCATGAGTGAGAGCAGGGTGGGGGCCAAGTCGATTTGGCTCAGGACCCGCGGATCGATGCGCGCTTCCACGCTGGACCCCAAGATGACGGCGGGGATGTGGAAGTGCTCGATCGGAACCAGGTCCGCGCCGAAGACGCGGGAATCGTGATCCGCCACCACCAGGAACAGCGTGTTCTCCCAGTAAGGCGCCTTGCGCGCCTTCTCGAAGAACAGGCGCATGGCGTTGTCCGCAAAACGCACCGCGTTTGAAACCGTGGCCTGGGGCTGATCGTAGAGCTCGATGCTGCCTTCGGGAAACTCGAAGGGCGAGTGGTTCGTGACCGAGAAGACAAGCGAGAAGAAGGGCTTGTCGCCGGCCTTCAGAAAGCTCTCGTGGGCCTTGTCCATGATGTCTTCGTCGCAGACACCCCAGGACCCCAGGAAGCGCGGGTTCTCGTAGTCGTCCTCGTCGATGATCTCCTTCACCCCGTTGCCGCTGAAGAAGCTCTTCATGTCATCGAAGTCGCTCTTGCCGCCGTAGATGAATTGGGTGTGGTAGCCCTTCGTGCCCAAGTAGGACGCCAGGGTGAAGAAGCCGGTCTGTGACTTGCCCAGCTTGAGCACGGCTCGCGCCGGCGTCGGCAGGAAACCGCTCATGACCGCTTCGATGCCCCGGGCGGAACGCGTGCCCGTGGCGTACATGGAATCGAACCACCAGCCCTCCGTGCGCAAGGTGTCGAGGAACTGAGTGACCGGCTCACCGCCGAGGGCTTCCACGTAGCGCGCACCCAAACTCTCCTGCAGGATGATCACCAGGTTGAGCGGTCGCTCATGCTGCACGCTGGCTACCTGCCGGTGAAGCGTAGGCATGTCCCCGGCGATGAAATCCTCGGGAGCGACGGTCAACATGCTCGCGCGAATCTCGTCGCGAATCTCATCGGTGCTCGCCAGCTTGCCGTAGATCTCGCCCGCGTCCGCCTCGTCCTTCAGGCGGTAGAGCGCGAACAGAACGTTGTAGCCCGAACTCACGCAGAAGTCGTTGATCAGGTGGTCGCTGCTAAAGGCCACCGTGCTCGGATTGGCGGGCCGGTGCCCGAGGCTCGAGCGGGCCCCGAGGAAGACCAGCGGCATGAAGATCAGAGCCAGCACGGCGCGCTTGCCCACGCTCGCGGAAGGCCCATGGCTGGTGACCCTGCCAAAGGCTCGCCAAGCGAACAGCAAAGGCAGGGCGCAGGCCAGGGACACCACAAACATCTGCAGCTTGAAGGCCGTGAAGAGCATCGACAGGATCTCTGTCGGATGGGTCAGGTACTCGAACACCAGGCGGTTCGGCCGTGAGTCGTACTCTTCGATGAAGCCAGGTGTCGAGGCTTCCAGGATCAGGAAGAAGCAGAACACGCCGAACAAGTAGACCCGCTGGAACTTGCTCCAAACCCGGCCTACCGCGTGGTTGCCCGCGAACAACAAACCGAACACGACCGTCGGTGCGACCATGTGACAGAGCACCAGGATGTCCATGCGCACTCCGTTGATGAGCACGGGCAAGAAGCCCTCCACATCCTGGACGCGATCGAGCTTCCACAAGATGAGGCCCAAGCGCGTCAGGGACAGGGTGAACAGCGTCACCAGGAAGAAGATCCCAGACGGTTTCAGGGGGCCTAGTTTGGAAGGCGCCGTGGGGTTCTGGAGCTCGGGGGAGGTCATGGGGGACGGCTCGGGAGTGGCGGCGGCGCCGGGCCGTCCGCCAGCAAGCGAGACTTCCCCCGGAGAGAAGCCCCGGTGCGCCGGGGCATCATCGTGAATTCTCAGGCCAGATCAAGCAAAGGACGCGCTTCCGCCAGCAAGGGCTGGCACTCCCGCGACGCGCCCTTCCCCAGCGGGCGAGATGCCATGGGGGAAGGACGACCCCTCAGGGAGCCTGACCTGCTCTTGCCCCGGACCCTCAGCGCACCTCGAACCGAAAGCGGAAGCCCTCAGGCGTACGCACGGCGTTGGCGATGGCGTGGGAGTCCATGAAGGGCTGCAGGAATTCGACGCGTTCTGCGCTGGGCTTGCGGGGCTCACTTCCGTGTTCTATCAGGTTGATCTCCCGCAACCACCCCAGCCGGGCACAGGCGAAGAAGGTCGAGCCCTGGTGCTGATCAAAGATCGGCCCGATCGCTCCACTCATCGCAAGGTTGCTGCCTTCGACCTGGTGAATGGCATCCACGTGCTCACGCAAGAGCTCGGGGTTCAAGGTCACCAGGAACTCCCGGGGCAGCAGCGCCATCCCTCCGCTCAAGAAGTCATCGTCTTTGAACAGGTAGACATCTGCGCCATCCTGGTCAGTCAACTCGAGGGCGTCCCCCAAGGCCATGTCGATCAAGTTCTCAATGGCTTCTTGAAAGGAGTCCATGCTGTCGAGACCGATCAAGAGTCCCATGCAGCGCTGGAAGGAATCGTGGGTCGAATCCAAGGACTTGCCGTAGAAGGCGAAGAGACCTTCGAGGGGCGCGATGATTCCATCCATCGTATTCACACCGGTGGCCCCTTCGGCAGCCGCCATGCCAGCGTCGAGCATTTGCACGCTCTCCTTCCCGTGTCGTTCCACGAAGCTGTTGCGCAAGGTCTTGTAGAACTTCTCCAAGTCCCACTGGAGACTCCAAAGGCTCGCCAGGTCCCGCGGCAAGCGCGTGGGCAAGTTGGCGGGAAGCGGTCCATAGCAATCCGCCAACTTGGCGAGCAGGGTGTCCTTCGGGATGTTCAAGCGAGCGTTGCAATCGATGCGACGTTCCCCGGCGAAGTCGAAGTTGGCATGCAGCCAGACACCCCGGTCCAGGCCGAGCATGTCCTTGGGATCGGGCAACATGCCCTTCATGGCGTCGCGCAGGGCTTCGTCCGCCTCTTGCGCGTAGCTCGTGAAGTCCACGTAGAACTCGATGCCGCGAATGCTGGCCGCCGTCTTGCGAGCTTCAAGCATTCCCTGCACTGGAGTGCTTAACTCCGCGACTGCCAGGCGCGTGATCGTTTCCGTCACCGCGCGCGTCAGCTCCTGCAGATCGTTCGCAGCCACCAGGCCGAGGACGCTCGGATGATCGACGTAGGCCACGAACTTGGCGTTGCGGCTGCAACCACCGTCGGGCCAGGACACCATCTCCACTTGGGCATCAGCCACTTGCTGGCGGATCCGTGGCCACTCCGGTGTTTCCTCGGGAAGCCACCCGGCGAAGGCGGCTTGCGCCTCCATCATCGAACCTTTGACCTCGGTGAACAGGCTGACCACGCCCGGCGTGAAGAACATCACCGTTTCGCCGCGCAAGGATTTGGCGATCGGGTACAGGGCTTCCGTTTCCCGCGGAAGCTGCAAGTCATAGCAGGAGAAAACGTCCGCCCATACGAAACCGCCCTCTTCGGCCGCCACCGCTTCGGTCCATAGGTTGCGCTCCGAGCGCTCCTGAAAGTTAGACCAAGAGTCGCAGTAAACAATGATCGAGCTGTTGTCCGGGACGAGCTGCAAGAGGGAGTTTTGCGCAGGGGTGGAGGCGGCGAGGACCGCTCCGGCAAAGACGTTGAGTAGCAGTGTCTGCATGGCGATTGAGGCAGAGGAGTGGGAGGTGCCCGCAGGCGGGTCGTCTTTCACTCTAGTCCTTCAAGGTCACTGGTTGATCTAAATGCTGCTGAGCCCATTGATTGACTGGAGTTATTGATTGGCCCGGGATGATTCCGCCCGGTCTTGCTGATGCCCACGGCTCTTTCTGATTCCCAGATCCAGGGGGCGAATTCAGGCGTCTGCGCCTCTCGGGGGTGGGGGGGCGCGGGATTGGGGCGGCCCGACTTCCAGCAAGCGAGGGGCTGTCCGTCCCGCCGAGCGGGCTAGAATCCGGCATGAGCAAGAAACGGTCGGGTCTCGTCTGCATCGCCCTTCTCGCGGCCTTGTTGGTCCTGTGGGTTGCCAAGCGCCAGAGCACGGACAGTTCAGGTATGGGCCCAAGTGACCCCGGAATTCACGCTCCTGGCCTGCAGCGTGGTGAGCCGTCAGAGGTCGCCACCGCGACATTGAAGGCAGAGGCGCCCATGGACAGCACGGGGCTTGCCAGCGAATCCCGCATCCCCGTCGTGCTCGGCGAGTTCCGATTGGAAGATGCGCGCTGGATCGAAGGCCTGGTGCGCTTGCCGGAAGGGCTGCCCAAGGACGAGGAGGTCCATGTGCTCGCCATGGATGAGCGCGGCGACGCCGGGGCCTTGGGGCTTGGCCGAGAGCCGAGGGAGAAAGCCCCTCGTTCCCTATCGCGTGCGCGAGTCGAAGCGTCCGGTGCCTTTCGTGTTCCCGTTCCTCCGGATGCGACGAGCGTGCACTTGAGTGTGCGTGGTCACTACCTGTACAGCGCGCGCTCGACTGAGGTGCCAACACAAACGACAGAAGCGGTTTTGTTGGAGCCTGTCCTTGGCGCTTGGATTGTTGGCCGCTTGCAGGAGCCCGAGCGCGATGGCGCTGACCTCGACTTCGAAGCGCGACTCTCCATCCACCCTGAAGGACTCAGCAACATGTTCGACGGATCTGCGTGGGCGCGCCGGGTGGTGCGCGGACGTGCGGGGCAGTTTGAGTTCGAGGGGGTTGCCGTTGAAGAGCCACTGCGAGTGGTGGCCATCTCTGACGAGTTGGCCGCGGCGACCAGTGATCGAATCCAACTCAGCCCGGGGCAGCGGCTCACGATTGAGCTCGCATCGGCCCCCGGTGGAATCGTGCGCGGTGTGGTGCTCGACGCGCAAGGCGAGCCCTTTCCTGCGGTGGACGTTTTCGCTCTCGATGATGCCAACTTCCTCGCCGGTCGCACAGGTCGCCGTGTGCGCGAGACCTTGACAGATGCAACCGGGCGCTTTGAATTGCGCGGTGTCGCCGCTGGTGCCATGAGCATTCGTGCGGAGTTTCCCCAACACCTGATCGCTTCCACGCGCGTTGAGATTCTGCCAGGCGAGACCGTCGAGGGCGTCGAGCTCGTGCTCACACGCGGTCGCGGGATCCTTGGCAAGGTGGTCGGGCCCGATGGCCTCGGTCGCGCCGGCGCGGAGGTCACCGCAACCTTCGACGTAGGGCAGTTGGGGGGCATGGAAGGCTTGTCCGCGATTCGCGGAAACTTCCAACGCTACGTTTCGGATGCGGACGGAGGGTTCCTCTTGTCCGGCCTCGGCCGTGGTCCCTTTACCGTGCACGCCACTTGGGTGGAAGACCAGCCCGCGGAGCAAGACGTCAAGCCCGGGGAGGCCAAACCCCGTGCGGCCGGTTTCACGGAACGGGCCTTCAGCGCAAGGGCCGATCGCGTCGCTCCCGATGGCGAAGAGTTGGAGCTCAAACTCTCTGCGCCCCTGGCCCTTGCGGGGCTCGTGCTCTTGCCGGGTGCGCAACCCGCGCAAGCCTTTCAGGTTCAAGCGAGTCGCAGCGGCGAAAGCCTAGTGGCCGAGTTTGGCAAGGAAGTCATCCATCGCGATTTTGAGTCGGTCGACGGTTCCTTCCAGCTTTGGGGGCTGCGGCCCGGCAGCTGGACGGTGCTGGCTCACGCGCCCGGTTGTGCTCCTTCGGATGAGATCACGGTGAGCTTGCCGCAGACGGAGAACGCGCTTCCCGTGCAATTCAACTTGCGCGCCGAAGCGCGCGTCAGCGGCCGCGTCCTGACCCCGGACGGCCAACCCGCAGTCGGAGCCCAGGTCGAACTCGCCAGCAACTCCTTGCAGAAACTGTCGAAGGTCTACCACTCTTTGGGGGAGGAGCGAGCGCTCACGGACGCGAACGGAGCCTTTGATTTGGGGGGCCTCTCCGCGGGCAATGTCGCGCTCGTTGCCCGCGCGCAAGGCTGGGCGGAGTCCCAGGCGGTGGAGGTGGAATTGCTCGACGGACTGCCCTCGGAGGACATCGTCTTGCGCTTGCGCAAGGGCGCGACGCTCACCGGCGAAGCCTACAACGCCCGAGGCACACCCGCCGTTGGGGACGCCATCGTCGCGCAGATCCCCGGTTCGATCGACATGATCCAGACCTCCACGGACGCGCATGGCAAGTTCCGCTTCGAGGACGTCTACCCGGGCAAATGGCAAGTGGTGGCCTTGCCCCATGAAGATCACATCGCCGAGGTCCTCGCGGAAGACGGAGGCGGAGTCGGACGCCTGATCGCTGGTGTGCGCATGCGCATCGTGGAACTCGCCGAAGGCGCAGAAGCGCACGTGATCCTGGGCGAACCCCTGCCGGACCCCGTGCGTGTTTCCGGTCGCGTGACCCTCGACAACCTTGGCGTGCCTGGAGTCGTGGTGTCCTTCGTCGGCACCGTGGCCCAAGCGGGCAGTGTGCGTTTTGAAAGCGCCGACGCGGATGGACGCTATGAGATCCTGCTGCCCGCGGGCGGCTCCTACTTGATGCTCGTGCAACGCATGGGCCCGGTCATGGCGGAAACGAGTTTGGAGTTCCGCGTGGAGGTCCCGGACCGGCCCGAGCACGAAATCGATGTGGAGATTCCCCTGGGGCAGTTGTCTGGCAGGGTTGAAGGCCCAGGGGGCGAGGCCCTGGCCGGCGTGCGTGTGACCTTGGTGGGCGCCAAGAACAACTCCCAAACTTTTTGGGGTGGGCACTTCACGGAGACGGAAACGGACGGGACTGGCAAGTACACCGTCGATTGGTTGAGGCCGGGCAGTTACCGGGTGACGGCTGGTGGCGTGCGCTACGGCGGAATGTTCGGATCTCCATCGCCCTGGGGGAAGGGTGCGGGAGTCCTCGTCGAGATCCGTGCAAGTGAGCAGGTGGGTGATGTGGACTTCCGCTTGCAAGCCGGCGGTAGCTTGGTGGGCATCGCCCGGGACTCCTACGGGGAACCGGTCCCGGGGGCGGCGATCTACGCCTACGATTCCACGGGCCAACCGGTGGAGCGCTTGACCTTTGTGAGCACGGACAACTCCGGCGCTTACAAGTTCGATGGGCTTGCGCCTGGGGAGTACACGCTCTTGGCCCGCAGCGAATTCATGGCCGGCGAACGCAGCGAGGTGCTCTTCGTTCAGGGGCAGAAGGCCACCAAGCACGACCTCGTGCTCGAGCTCGGCACGCTGCTCGAAGTGGAGGTCCACGACACGGAGGGAAACCCCGTGGAGGCCAACGTGCGGGTCGTGGACGAGGACGGCTTCGAGGTTAGCGGGGCCATTTCCTTTGGGCAGCTGGTGAGTGCCATGCAGGGCGGCTCGGCCAAGACCCTGCGCCAGATCGGGCCCCTGGCCGCGGGCCGCTACGTGGTCAGCGCGTCGCTGCCGGGGGTCGGAAGCGCGCAGCGCAAGAAGACCCTGCGCGGGGGCGAGAGCCAGCGCCTGGTGCTACGACTTAAGTAGGCATGGGGTGGGATTGTGGGGGGCGGCGCTCGAAGAGGATTGGCACTCCGGGAATCCCTTCGAGCGGATTCTGCCCGACCGGGGCCTGGCCTCTTGCGGGGATCTCGATAGGTTAAGGCCCATGGACCCCCGCGAAAAACTGACCCGCGCCATCTTGCGCTTGATCCTCGCCGCGGCGCTCTTGAGCGCTCCCGTGTTCCTCGTCGCCGAGGACTTTGACGCGACGCACTCCCTGGTGGTGCTCGCATCGAACGGAGTTTGCGCGGTGCTGTGCCTCGTGCTCCTGAGCCTGCTCAAAAAGGGCCGGGCGGAACTCTGCGCGAAGGTCCTGGTGTTCGGGCTGTTCCTCTTGATTGCTGCCCTGGCGACCAACAACGGGGAAGACGTGCACGTCAACGTGATCAACTTCACCCTGGCGACCCTGCTCGCGAGCGTGCTGCTCGGACGCAAGTTCCTGCTGGTCATCGCGGGAGCCTCCGCACTCACCATGCTCTGGATCGCCTGGCAGCAAGCGGTGCCGCCGGAAGGGGAGGAGCTGTTCGAAGCGCGCGTCGAATCGATCGCCCAGTTCCTGCCGACCTTTCTCGTGGTGGTGTCGATCCTTTGGCTGCGCGAAGCGCCGACCAGCACCGAGGATTCCGGCAGCTAGCCTGGGGCAATCGGGGCATTAGGGCCTGTTCTTGGCACTTTTGAAGGAGTTTGTTCGGCACTTCTTTCGCGACTTGGTCGGCGTGCGGACTCGGCCTCCGAGGCTTGTCCATGGATCGTTGGAATACCAACTGCATGCCTTTTGATTGAAGGGCTTTTCAGGATGACGGAATTAAGCCGATGTCCCGCGTCACTTCTTCAGCGACTGCGGGAAAACGCGAATCTCCAATGCTGGCGGGCTTTTCGCCTTGCCAGCTGCGCTTGAACGGGCCTCATTCGAGAGCTAGCGTCCAATCGAAGCCGAAGCACGTCTCCCGCGCGAATCCAAACTTGAACGACGCAGACGTGAGCCGCAGGTTCCTCGACAACTCGACTGCCACCGCCAGGATGAACTACGCACGTCTCTTTGCCCCAACCGCCCTCGCCCTTTCGCTCGCCTTTGCGGTCGTCGCCTGCGAAGACAGCAAGGCCCCCTTCGGTTTGCAGGAGAGCGTCTCGGGCTCCCAGCCTCCCGCGAATGCGCAGGCGGACGGCTTGCTCGCCTTGTTCGGCAAGGACACGATCTTCCTCGGTGAATCGATAGAAGTCGGGGACGTGGCCTTTCGTTACCACGCGGCTGGGGGCAACGCCTACTGCTTCGTGTTTGTGGACGAACTCACCGCCATTCTCGAAGACGACTACATCGATCCGGACAGCGTGGATCCTTCCGAGTTGCTGATCGGCGATCCCAACAACACCTTTGTTTTGCGAGTCATCGATGACCTGCAAGCGGACGTCCTGGGCCTCTCCCTCGAGCTGGTTGTGAACGGCATCGAAGCCAACTACGCCTGCAATCTTCAAGGCACTCCGGGCAAAGACTGTCGCCAAATCACCGTGGACCGCATCGCTCGTTCTCTGACGCTGAACTCCGTTCTGATGGAACCGACCTCCGGGGCCGGCTCCGAAAAGCTACGCATCGACGGATTGCTGACCTGGACGACCGGAGGGGAGTAGGTCCCAACGATCCCCGGGGAATGATCGAATCGTAGGCAGTCTCGACCTCCCAAGCCTAACCCGCTCTATCGCGCAACGGGTTTTCCCGGGCGCGGATGGCAACGGAAGCCGCAGCTGAGTTCGATTCGAAGCTGCAGGGGCTGGTGGCGCCGTTCGCGGAACGCGGGTGCCTCTGCTTGACGACGACGACCAATCTTTGCTGGGGCCGCCTGGGCAACTACCTGCCGGCTAGGGAGTGACCAGCAGGTCTGCTTCGCCTGGGACCCACACATCGCGCTTGGGCATGATGGCTGCGAAGAGCGGGGAGCGCAGGAAGCGTTCGAGCCAGTTGTTCAGGCCCGTCCAGGGCTGCTCGTCGAACCAGGGCTTGTCGGCCATGGCGAATTGGCGAACGAAGGGGGCCAGGGCCATGTCGGCGAGTTGCGCGCTCTCGCCGAACAGGAAGGGACTGTGGGCCAGGATTGACTCGAGCTTGAAGAGGAACTCGCAAGCGGCCGCGCGGTGCTCGAGGCTCACGGCGCCGGGGTAGCGGTCGGCGTACTTGTAGCGATCCAAGTTGGGCTTGAAGTCCGTGTCCAAACCGGCGAGGAGGATGGACGTTGTAGCGGTCTGCTCGCCGTTCGTCGGAAGCCAATGCAGTGGATCCTCGCGCTCCAGTGCCCAATGCATGATCGCAAGACTTTCGTCGATCACGCTGCCACCTGGAAGTTGCAGGACCGGCACGGTGCCCTTGGGTGAGAGGTCATAGAGTTCCTGAGGACGAGCGCTTAAGCGAATTTCGCGCAAGCGATAGCTCTGACCACTGACTTGCAGAGCCAAGCGCGCGCGCATGGCGTAGGGGCAGCGGCGAAAGCTGTAGAGGACGGGCAAGTCCTGCGAGGCGCGGGAGCTCAAGAGTCCTGCTCGGGCTTGCGACCGATGTGCAGTTCGCCCCGTTGAGCCGCCAGTTCCATTTGGCGAGCCCGTTCCCCGTAGCGGACTTTTTGCTCGGGGGACGAGTGCTTGAAACACTGCGGGCAGCTGACGCCAGCTTCGAACTCTGGCGAGAGCTTGTCCGACTCGTGGATCGGGTTGCGGCAGGCGCGGCACAAGTCGTAGGTGCCTTCGACCAAACCATGGCCCACGGAAACCCGCTCGTCAAAGACGAAGCACTCGCCCTGCCAGAGGCTTTCGTCGGCGGGGATCTCTTCCAGGTACTTGAGAATTCCCCCGTGCAAGTGGAAGACTTCTTGGATGCCTTCGCCCTTCAAGAAGGCGGTGGATTTCTCGCAACGGATGCCACCCGTGCAGAACATGGCGACCTTGGGCTTGGCCTCCCCGGCGAAGCGTTGCTTCAACCATTCGGGGAACTCGCGGAAGCTGCCGAGGTTGGGATTGACCGCGCCCTTGAAGGTGCCGATGCCCACCTCGTAATCGTTGCGCGTGTCGATCAAGACCACGTCCGGATCCTCGATCAAGGCGTTCCACTCTTGCGGCGCCACGTAGGTTCCAACGATCTGGTTGGGGTCGATGGCCTCCACGCCCATGGTCACGATCTCCTGCTTGCAACGCACCTTCATGCGATGAAAGGGAGGCACCGAGGCGTGGGACCACTTGATGTTCAACTCGGCAAAGCGTTCGTCTGATTGCAGGCGCTCCACGACCTTGCGCACTCCCTCAGCGGGACCCGCAATCGTGCCATTGATGCCCTCGCTGGCGAGCAACAGCGTGCCCTTGACGCCCTGTTCAAGGCAGTACGCCTTGAGCGGAGCTTGCCACTCTTCGTATTCGGGGAAGGCTGCAAACTTGTACAGCGCGGCCACT
Organism: uncultured bacterium; assembly: GCA_937905825.1. Taxonomy (GTDB): domain Bacteria; phylum Planctomycetota; class UBA1135; order UBA1135; genus JABACD01. The sequence goes on along the minus strand of CALCXM010000030.1, from coordinate 1,404 downwards.
AGCATCTGGTCCATGGACGGAATTGTACGGGAGATTCCGGCTAGCCCCCAAGTGCGTTGCGGCCCGCCAGGTCCCCGCTTGAGAAGCATCCTTGGAGCAGGTAGCCGCCAGTGGGGGCGTCCCAGTCGAGCATTTCGCCCGCGGCGAAGACCCCGGGCAGTTGCTTCAGTTGCAGGCGCTCATCGAGCTCGGACCACGCGATGCCGCCGGCGCTCGAGATCGCCTCGGGCAGGGGGCGCGGGCCGCTGAGGGGAATCGAGCAGGCTTTGATCTCGTCCACGATGGCTTGAGCGCTGCGCCAGGGTCCGCGGCCAGGGAGATGCTTGAGCAGGGCGCTGGCGGCCGGGCCCAGGTTGAGCCGGCGGCGAGCTTCCCGCACGAAGCCGCGCTGTGGGTTGCCGAGCCGCGCCAAGAGGGCCTGCGCATCCACATCCGGCTTGAAGTCGAGCTCAACTCGCGGTTCCTGCATGACGCGCAAGGCCGGGCCCAAGCGATAGATCGGCGGGCCCTCGAGCCCGTAACGCGTCACCACCAGGTCGCCCCGGGAGCGCTGGCCCGCCACGCAGAGGGCGATGTTCTTGAGGGGCAAGCCTTCGACTTCTTTCAGCAACTGCACGGGCCATTCGGTTTCCCAGCCACAGTTCGAGGCTTGCAGAGGGCGGCATTCGATGCCGCGCTCGGTCAGGATCTTCTGCCAAGTGCCGTCCGATCCCGTTCCCGGCCAGGAGCCTCCGCCCAAGGCCAAGACGGTTGCATCGCTGAGATGCTGAACTTGAGTGCCCTGATGATCAAAGGTCAATCGGCCCTGGTCGTCGATGCCGGTCCAACGGTGGCGCAAGGCGAACTCGACACCCAGCTCACGCAGGCGCACCAGCCAGTTGCGAAGCAGGGGCGTGGTGCGCATCTTGCCTGCCACGGGAAGCGGCAGGACCTTGCCTTTCGAGACGAAGGTTTGCACGCCGAGCTCCAGAGCCCAGCTGCGCAAGCTCGCGGGGTCAAAGCGTTCGATGATTGCGTTCCACCTGTCGCGCACTTCTTGCGCCACGCTGTAGCGCTCGAGGAATTGCGGCAAGGGTTCTTCGTGGGTCAAGTTGAGCCCGCTGCGGCCTGCCACGAGGAACTTGCGCCCAACGGATCCTTGGCCCTCAAACAGAGTGACTTGAGCGCCGCCCTGGGCCGCCACTTCCGCGGCGCGCAGTCCCGCTGGCCCGCCGCCGATGATGGCGACGGTTCTGCGGGGCGCGTTGGGGTTGGAGGTGGCGGGCACGCCGGAAGTGTAGCCTGCCAGCGCGAGCCTGCCCTGCGAAAGTGGGATGCCCCTGTTGCGACGTGAGCTTGCGGCCTATCGACCTGTTGGGTCCAAGGGAGCTGCCGGGGCCCGACGAGAGGTCGAGCTCCTACAGA
>CALCXM010000029.1 GCA_937905825.1 uncultured bacterium | reverse complement strand
GCGGCGAGCGCTGTGAGTGATAGACATCCATCCGTATGGACGTCCGGAAAGCCGGGCTCACTGTTCAGAACCACGACTTTCCCTAGAACGTTGAGGTGCTCCTTCAGAGCGCTGGAGACGCCGCCCACCGCGGTTCGTTCCGTTGCAGGGATCAGGCCCAGGCTACGGGGAGCGACTCCACGCTTGTCGTCAGGAGACACGCGCCTTTCTAACCGGTCCGCGAGCATGCGGGACACTCTGAAGACTGCGTTTGAACTACGCTCGAGCAGAATCTGGAAGTGGTCCCGCGTCAAGCGAAGCAATTCCGAATCACGTCCCGCATAAACGGTCGTTCGGTGTGGCCTGCCCGTCAGCACGCCAACCTCACCAACGAGCTCCCCGGGGGGTATGGTTCGTTCGACTTTCTCGATTCCCCCATCAGATCGTCTCGCCTCGAGCAGGCGGCCAGCCACGGGGATAAAGACGTGACTCGCCGGATCACCCTGGTCGAAGAGCGTCTCGCCACTCCTCAGGCTGACCCAGTCTGCGTCGGATTCAAACTCCTTCACAACATGCGGAAGCAGGGGGCCAAAGGGTCCAAAGAGTTGATTGAGGTGGTGGGCCAAGTGGACGGCGCGCATGCTATGGAGGGCGTGCTCGTTGATCTTCCTCCAGAGCTCAGGACTGTTCTCCAGGAGTCTCTCGAAGTCCTGCGGTGTGAGTCGTGCGAGGCGGCCATCCTGCGTGCACCGGAGATCACCGTCCAATGGCTTACCGGCCGTGAGCGCCGCGGATGCCACCAGGTCTCCACGACCATAGTCCCTCATGACCGGGCCCTCCCGGGGGGCAGTCGGCTCCCCGAGCCGCAGGGCTCCTTCCAAGATGAAGTAAGCTCTGCCAGGACACTCGTTCGTTTTAGCGACGATCTCCCCCACTTGGACAGACTGCACACTGACCAGTTTGGCCAATTCGGCCAGTTCGGTATCGCCAATACCGGCAAGGAATGCGCCGCCGACGCGGGCTGCCCTAAGATCGTCGAACATGCTCTTTCTTCCTCGATTACCGAGACGGGTCGAGACTATAGTATCGACGGCGGATACTGGAGCAAGTACGCATCACACAACCTCGCCCGGGATAGCATGCCGCGAATCGATATCTACTCCAACTACGACCTAGTCGCGACGCTTCGGTTGGAGTCGGAGGAGGTGCTGATTGGGCGCGAAACGGGATCGCACGTATGCTTGAAGGACGAGAAGGTCTCCCGCACGCACGCAATCATCCGCCGCTGCGGCCAAGTGCACGAAATCGAAAGCCAGGGTCGAAATGGGACAAAGGTCAACGGCACAAGCATCGACGGCCGGCAGGTCCTTTGCCCTGGAGACTCGATCTTCGTCTCTCGTTACGTGCTAGTTTACCAGACTGACGAGCCCGACAAGCACGAGAGCGTAAACACGGTAGCGCTCGACTAAGGGGTTCGCGGCACAAGCCGGTAGCCCATCATGGCCTGGCTCTGCGCTCAGTCCCGCTTGCGAAGGGTGGTGATGTAGTCGCCGTAGCGCAGGACCCCGAACTCCCCGTTCGCGCCCCAGGACTGGACCTGGGACTCCACGGCGAGCTGGTTCTTGTCGGCCAGATCCTGCACGACCTCCTTCGAGACCTCGGATCTCCAGCCGTCGTCGTCGTTCCAGATCCGCAGCGAAATCATCTTGTAGAGCTTCCGGCCGATCTTCCCCCAGCCGCGGAGAAACCCGAGTCCAAGGGTTGCGTGACTTCGACCAGCGTGGTGCAGGATCACGCGACCACCGGGGCGTAGCACCCGGTAGATCTCGGCCAGGTAGGCGTCGATCACAGTTGGGTCCATGTGGACGAACGAATCGAATGACCAGACGAAATCGACGCAAGCATCCGGCACTCCCGGCAGAGAGGTCCCGTCATTCACCACATAGGTGATCTGCTGGTGACCGGCGAATCGATTCCGACAATAGTCGATGCAACTCGGGCTCAGATCGACCAGATAGAGCTTCTCGCAACGCTCCGCGAGAGTCTCCGCCCACCGGCCATGGCCCGGTGCGATCTCAACGGCCGTGGCCTGATCGCTCAGATGCGGCAGGAGAAACACGTCAATGACAGAACGCTTCCAGTCGTCGTAGCTCTGTTTGTGAAAACTCGCCTGTCCATCCCACTCATCGCCGTCCCTGGTCCACGTGTGACGCTCGTTCCACATGTTCAGGTTGTTCTGGATCGTGTTCTTCATGAGTTCTCTTCAGCAAAAGCGGTAGCGTACGGTGCATTGTACTTGTCAATACGGTGACAGGATTGATCTCCCGTCTCTTCTGTTCTGGATTGATCGTCTCGCGTCGCAGCGAGAGCATCCCCGGCGTGAATAGGCGGCGGTGACGACTCCCCGAGAGTGATCATCCGAGGAAGACACTCCTTGTCTCCATCATGTTCGCCAGAGTCCAAGACGTGGGCGCGAGCGGACTCCTCCCAGGCCCACGCTCGACCCGCGACAGCGCCTGGCGGAGTTGCCCCGTGAACTGCAACAGGCAGTTGTGCAAGCACTCGAAGAGCACCCGAAGAGCACCGACATCGCGGACGAATGGACACGGCTTGGTTTGATGGACACAACATTAGTGAGGTGACCGCCTACCCTTCCGCCGGCGTGTCGTGTCTTTCCCGAAGACGCCGCCTGGACCATAGAAAAACCAGACCAGGCCCCAATAGCTACTAGACTCCACCTCACGCACTTTGCCCAGGCGCTGAGGGCCCATGAACCTACCGAAGACGGTCGAGCAGCCACGCCAGTACCACGGAAGATACGAGTGATATAGCTCGGCATGCTTCTTCCGTATGTAGTGACACAGCCTGCGTTGGTTCTCTCCTTCAAGACACTGATCAAGCAGGGAGTTGGATCGTACCCGGTAGTCCTGCGCCACCATGGGGAGATGGCAGAATCGCCACCCATGGAGTCCCGCACGGAGCCAGTACTCCCAGTCCTCGAACCCGCTCATCTCCTCGTCATACCCTCCAAGCTGCTGCCACAATTCACGGCGATAGACAGCACAGGCGTCGATTGTGTTGCCGCCGAGCAGTTTCTGGATTTCGTACTCGGGAACTGGAACGTGGCCTAGGGAGGCTCCAAAGAGTTGGCGGTCGCCGTAAACGATGCCGATCTCGGGCTCACTGTCCAGAATCTCAACCGCCCCAGTCACGAAGTCCGGTCGAATCCGATTGTCTGCGTCCAGCGGAAGAACATAGCGCCCACGGGCGGCGGCGATGGCCGCGTTGCGCGCAGAGGAGAGACCACCATTGGGCTTGTGAATCACGTAGTAGCCTTGCCGTTCAAGACCCGCCAAAGCGCGCAGAGTGGTTGGATCGGACGAGCCATCGTTGACCACAATCAGCTCAGTCCCCGGCAGTTGGGCGCGCTCAATGCTGGCAAGCGCATCGATGAGGTAGAAACCATCGTTGTAGGTCGGAACAATGATGGAGAGCTCGATGTCCGCCGGAACATCCGGACGACCCAATTCAGTTTTGCGGACAACCCCTGCACGCCACGCACCATCGCTCGGAATGTCCGCCAGGTCATCGAGACGCCCAAGCAACTCAGCACACTCCGGGTAGGTAGCAGCAGTAAGTCCTGCCACCACTTCCCCGCCCGAGTCACTTGTAAACAGACTCGCGTCGAAGACACTCTCCAGATCGGCGGAACCGTGATCAAACCCAAGCCTTGTACCGATCAGGCGTACGAACTCGTCGAAGTTTGAAGGCACAGCATTCGAGCTCACGAGGATGCAGCGCGACTTGTGGCGTTTGTAGAAATCGAGCAAACGCTTGTTGTAGAACGCCCAGATACGGAAAGCGTAGGTCGGGTTCTTGAGAAAGACCTCCGCCCCTCCGCGTTCCATTGAATCTGCAACCTCCCATGGATAACGGTAGACCAGCACGTAGCGAGCATCATCGATGCACTCATCCCAAAGATCGAGCGTGACCGTGGTGCGTGGGTCCTTGAAGCCCCAGACGCGTCCACCCCGAGCTCGGTCATTCACGATGGAATGTGCCTGGGTGATGAAGCCGGCAAGCCGCTCCTGGTCAAGGGTTGCTTCTTCCGTCCACCCCCAATCGACGTGCCCGGGTACGTCCGCGGACATGAGCGAGCGGAAAACCTTACCGTGGAAGGCAACAATTTCAGCGTCCTCGAAGTAGCCACGCTTGTTGGCTTCATCGGCGGGAATCAGTTTCCGCCCCATGTCGATGCCAAGCTTGGCGAGAATGCCCCCGACCATGGAGGTACCGGAGCGGTGCATTCCGGCAACGAGAACTGTGTTTGCCTTATCGCTCACGAGAATTTCCAGGACGACAGGTCCCACTTCAGTAGTTCTTCGAGCTCGCAAGTCGCCGGGAGACAGCTCCGGGTGATGCGTCTCGCCGCAGCTGTCACGCCATGCTCTGGACCCGGCGACTGATTGTGGCGTGCCTGGTCTGGCAGATGGGCTGGCTGGTTGACTTCAAGAAAGTCATAGATGGTCCCGAGGCATGCTTCATGCTCGGCAAAAAGCTGCTCACTGCGCAAGAAGAGCATTTGCTCCCGGGGAAACTGCTCCAGATAGCGCCGAATCTGGCCTGCGTAGCTGCCCCGATCTCGATACGAGTGACGGCGCAACGATGAACGTTCGCCCACATCGGCACGATCCAAACGCAACCTCAGCGGCTCGGCCAGGAAGGCAAGCCAGAGCGGAAGAACCTCGCGGCCAAACTTACGCTCGTGACGGTATTGAGAAACGGCGCGCTCACCTGGTTCGCGCAACAGGAATAGGAGCTTCATCGCTGGGTTGTAGGCCCGGATGCGCTCGGCTACTTTCGGCAAGTACATATAGGTGGGAGTCGCCTCCCCCACAACGGCCTGGGCGGCATGACCGGAAAAGAAGGACTCGTACTCTCTTTTCGCACGACCGCTACCCCAACCATCCTCTGGAGGGTTCGCCCGATCAAAGAAGTGAACCTCCTTGCCGGGCGCCATGAAGATCCCTTCATGCTGCTGCAGGTACATCGACAAAGTCGTTGTCCCGCAACGTTGCGCGCCAACGATCAGGAAGTTCACTAGAGGCCGATCAGGATCAGTCATTGCACTCGGGGAACATCTGGAACAGCAGGCGATTGCGTTGGCGGTAACGCTCGGCTTCCCCGGGCGTGAAATAGTCCCGCCAAGTTCTTTTCCCACGCCGTGGAGAGCCATTCACGCGAGGCTTGTCGACCAGGAAAGACGTCTTGTCCTCGTCGAATCCGACCGAGCTCAGAAATGCTCGCAGCCCGGGAACCAGGTTTTCTGTCTGCAAGAAGTGAATGTCGGGCATACCGCGCAAGAACTCCCCGCTATCGATCCTCTCGTCGCTCAAACCAGCAAGCGCTGCAACGGGATCGGGATAGAAAAAGCGAATGAAGTGAAGTGTACAAGTGCCAACATCCGCTTCAACCGCTGCTCCCTGGCGAACATCGTTGTAGGCGACAACCTGATCCATCTTCAAATAGTCACTGAACGACAGGTCAGGAAACTCCGGGAAGAGTTGCTGTAGCTCACGCAGATCCCCCGGTGGGTTCTCGCGCCAAAATCCCTGCTCAAATTGCGAAACGAACCGTTCGAAAGGGTTCCGCTTGACGCAAAGCACAGGCTTGCCTCGATCAGCAGCAGGAATCTGGGAGTAGCATCCGTGCTGACTCTTGCGCGCAACCTTTAAAGCAGTCGTCGTCCGGTCAATGGGAAGGAGTAGCTCGCGAAACCTATCCCTATCCGGACGAAACCGCCCCAAGACTTTTTCGAAGCGCGAACCACCCCTCCCATAGACCGACGCAAGGGCCTCACGTACGAACGTAGAGCCAGTGCGAGGGAAGTTGAGCAAAACAAATTGATCGGTGATGATCATCGAATACCCCCCTGCAAGGAGTGGGCGAAGGCGGACTGTGACAATCGCGCGTCGGCCCCTGTCGTACGGACGAACTCCCTTCCCGGGGCGAACGATGCAGCACGCTTCCGCGCATCCGCCTTGTGATTCAGCCAACGCAAGGAGGATGCTTGAGCTTTCAACAAATGGATCACGACTGCCCTCCTCCCACGCTACCCGTACGCGCTCGCAGGGCGCGCCACGCAGCCCTGTCATCGTCGTTGAAACTTGTCAGCAAGAACAAGAGGGCACTCGCTAGCAGGAATCCCGTCAACGGGAGCGTCCAACCCCACTCGCCACCATGCCCCTCTCGCCAGGGCATCACCAGAAATGCCAATCCTCCGAGCCCGACAAGGGGCACAAGACTCTGGCGCGAAAATGGCAAGATGCCGTACAGCCATCGGATCTCCACTACCTGCAAGATCCGCACAAGCGCCAGGCACAAGCTCGTGGCAGCCGCAGCCCCCATGGCGCCATAGAGTGGTATCCAAAGAACGTTCAGACAGATGTTCCCTATTACGAGCACCAGCATGTTCACCATGTTCAGTCGTGCCCTGCCGGTGATACCGAGAACACGCCCCGCCATGCCACAGGAAGAGGTTGCAGCCTTGCCCAAGCACAAGACGGCGAGCACCGCCCCCCCAGTGCCAAACCCCTCCCCGAACAATTCGAGCAAGTCTGATCCCCAAATCGCAAAGCACCAGGCGAGAGCAAGCCCGGGCCAGATCGACCAGCGGCCCGTCAATTGGTAGAGGTGAGAGATCCCAGCCCAGTCCTTCCGTGCAAAGAGATCACTGAGCCGTGCAACGAAGACGGGCCCCAAACTCTCATGAGCCAGTAGAGCAAGCATGGCTATCCTGGCGCAGGCGCCGTACACCCCCACCTCCGCCGACTCGGCGTACACCCCCATGATCAGGACGTCAGTCCACATGAGCAAGAAGACGAGCATACTGCTCCCGAGCAATGGCCACGAATAGCGCAGTAGTTCGCCGACCTTGAGCGAAGCGGCCCCGAGCTTCACACTGAGAATACCGGGCGCAATTCTTGCAAGAGTCCAAACCCCAGCGATAAGTCCAACCAGGAGCCCAGCGAGTGTGGCGCAAATAGCACCGATAGCACCGAAGCCTAGCAGCCAGCTGACTCCCATGCCCGCTGCTATCGTTGCAGCCACGAGTACGCCCTCGATCCACACGCGTTCCTTGACGGCCATGTAGCCCTGCAGCAAGGTAGCTGTTACGGCAGATATCGCTCCTAGCGCGATCAATCCCGCCATTGGCCGAAGGAACTGCCCAAGGCTCGGCTTGTCGAAGAGAACCTCGCTCGCCCACGGAGCTGCAATGGCCGTTAGTGCCGTGAGGACAAGCGAGATGAGTATCACGGGAAGGTACGCAGATCGAACGACTGCTCGCACATCTCCCTGCTCCCCTTCCGCTCGCGCTCGTGAGAGAAAGGGCATGAGACCCGGCGAGAGTCCGAGGACGGCGATCGTTGTCAACACGCCGGTGATCGCCATGGTCAACGTGTAGTCTCCAAACAGTTCCTGACCGAGAAGGTGCGTTGCACCCAGCATCGCCAAGTACCGGCACGCCATTCCCAGGACGTTTCCCAGGGAGGACCCTGCCGCTTCGCGTGCAACGAGACGCACCTGCTCTGCCCCATCTCCCGCGCCATCCGTCGACTCACTTTCGCCCCCCTGGAGAGTCTCCATCGGTGAGCCGAAAAACTTCTCAACAAAGTAGCCTGCCGCGTTCGCCACCTGAGAGAGCAGCATCAAGGTCACGCCAAATGGGAGCGGCTTCTTGCGTTCCCCACGGCGTGGGTACCGAATGAGTTCCGAGTAGAAGTTCAGCGGCTCGAGCTCGACACCACTTCCACCCGCAAGCGCGCGCGCCGTGTGATAGGTATACGCCCCTCGTCCGTAGTTGAACTGCTGGCGAATAAAGCGGCGCAGAGAAAGATCATGGTAGTGCAAGACCACCGCATCCTTGAGCCACAGAAACTCAAGTCCATGGTCTTGGCAACGACTGCAGAATTCTCGATCCTCCCCGCCAGCGCCCCGAAAGGATGTGTCGAAGCCCCCTACGCGCTCAAACTCCGCACGCGCGATGGCGAAATTGTTGGAAGCAAAGAGCGGACACCCGTGCTTCAAGAAGTACTCGTAGATGTAATCGAGCAAGACTTGGCTCGCCTCGGAGCAGACGCGGTCCGGTAGCGCATTCTCCGTCTGACCTCCAATCACATGATTGGGTGTCTTCACAAACTGGAGTGCGAGGGTCTTGATCCAGTCGGGGCGTGGCCGACAGTCATCGTCGGTGAAGGCGAGGAAGTCCCCCTGAGCAACCGCCGCCCCACGGTTGCGAGCTGCGGCCGGGCCGGCATTTCCCTGGCGTATTACCTGCAGGCGCAAGGGCGCGACAAAGCGCTCAAGATCCTCAGCAAGTAGGGGCCTATCAGCTGCGCCATCTTCAACGAGGATGACCTCGAGAAGCTCGCGCGGGTAGTCGAGATCAAGCAACGACTCTAGACAGGCGAGCGCACTCGCCGGGCGTCGGTAGGTCGGAATAATGATCGAGAAGCTGTCCATGGCTGACGGCCTCTAACTGGCGGCTCGGAACTGCGCCGCACTCGTAGGCGCGCAGCGAGCGCCCCATGCAAGGAATAGAAGGACACCCAGCCAAAGCAAACTCTGAGCGACGAGATAGATGTTGTTCCAAGGGTAACCCAGGAGATAACCACCACCTGGTGCCAGGAGAAAAAGCAACATCGCCAAGAAGAGGCCGCTAGCGATGCGACACATTAGGCCCGATGCCCCGTCGAGCCCCCCGGCCAGCCGCGCAAGGGCGACCATCGGTAGTAGCAAGAGCACATCGTCGTACCACCCGTGATAGGTGTAGAACCGAGTCACAATGGCCACGACTGCGAGCAGCAGCCAGATGGGCCGATGACGATCGACAAACACCCAAATGCCAACCCCGATCACGGCGCTCAACGATGCGATCATGTTCATGTGGCCATAACCCATGAAGCCCAGGACGCAGTGCAGGTTGATACCAGTGATCTGAACTACGCCCTCACCATTTGCGGCATCACTTGCAATTCGAATCGAACCCTCGCCAAGTTTGGCGCCCCAGCGGGCCCCTTCCATTCCCTGTGAAAGCCACGCTCGCAGGAGTTCGGACCATGATGCATGCTGTGGAATCGCGGACAACACGGTCAACCCCAGGTACCCGATTGCGATCATTATGGCTGGACGCAAGCCCCCCGCGCTGAATAGCACAATCCAGAAGAACGGCGCGGCGAGGGTCGGTTTGACCAACGCGATGAGGAAAACGGCCGCAATCAGAGTGTCCCGACGCCAGGAGCTGGCGCAAGTTCGTAAGAGCGGCAAGCAATACAGGAGGCATAGCAGAACCATGATCCCGACTTGACCGTTCCCAACCGTCGCGCCAACGGGATAGGTCGCCAGCGGCACGAGTAGCAAGAACCGTCGCTCAGCAGGGGGAAGTTCGCCGCAACTCTTCACGAAATTGCGCAAGAGAGGAACAAGAGTCACCACAACGACCAGGCCCCACAGCCAGCGCGCCGCGCCAAAACTCAGCCAACCAAGGAATGGCCAGAGAATGAGGTAACTCGCAGGCGGATAGACCGCGTTGGAGTTCATTTGATAGATCGGCTCCCCGCCAAACCACCCATTGACCTCAATGTAGCGCAGGGAAAGGTCCACCGCCCCGCCGGGCCCCTGCGCGGGCAGTCCATCTGGCGGCGTGCTCTGGAATAGCAAGCGCCATCCCTCGTAGCCGAGCCAAATCACTGCGATCACTAACAATAGCCACGTGACCGGGCCCAACCAACGGCCGCGTGATCGGGAGGAGACTCCGAGGTGCTTGCTCACCGGAACCGAGGATTCGGAGCGGGGAGCAGTGCACGGTCAGCGGAGGAAGCGCCGGTATCCTGACGCTCCTCGTGGTATTCCTCCTCAACGTTCACGGACCAGATATCGTTGGCGTCGCCCGCTATGTTACGTGCCGCAAGCACCCCCGTCATCATCGAGTGATCCTGATTGTTGTAACGGTGCTGCCCATTGCGTCCGATTAGCTGCAAATTGTCGAAGGCACTCAGGTACTCGCGAATGCCTGCCATGTCCTCGTCGTGATTGGGCCCATACACGGGATAGGCTTTCTTGACCCGGATCACAGTACCATCAAGAATTGCCTCGGAGGGGGCAAGTCCGAGGTGATCGCACTCCTTGCGCGCAAGGGCCACGAGATCCTCATCCGGGGCGTTCCATAGTTCGTCACCTTCCTGCAGGAAGTACTCGAGTCCAAGAGCTGTCTTCTTGGCGTCAGGCACCATGAAGGGGCTCCAGTTCTTGAAGTTCTGGACGCGTCCTACCTGCACGTCGCCGGAGTGAATGTAGATCCAGTTGTCAGGGAAGAGATCTTCTCGGTCAACGATGAGGGCTACGATCATGAAGTCACGGTAACGCAGACCATCAGTGAGTGCCATCACCTCCTCGGGCGGCGCAGGATCCAGGATCTGGAGCAAGTTCCGGATCGGCATGCTGGAGAGGAACTGCTTCCCCACAACCTCTTGCTCGCTCTCCGTTTCCCCGTTGATCGTCGCGCTCAGAATTCGGTTCGTGTCGTGCCTGAGCTTCGTAACCCTCGAACTCAATTGAACGCTGCTTCCCTTCTCGCGCAGGCGGTCCACGCAAGCTCGCCACATCTGCCCAGGACCGTAGCGCGGATACCAGAATTCATCGATCAACGTGGTGACACGTTTGTTGCCTGCCCCGCGCTCACCAAGGAATGCGTTGACGATGGCTCCCTTCAGGTCCAGATTCTTGATGCGCTGCGCTGCCCATGCCGCGCTCATCTCGGTGCACGGGATACCCCACACTTTCTCCGTGTAGGTCTTGAAGAAGATCTCGTAGAGACGGCGCCCAAAACGATTGCTCACCCATTGTTCGAAGTTGCTCTCCTCGGTGTGCGGAGCCACTTGTGCCTTGATGTAGCTGCAGAGGATTCTAACGGCCTCGAAGGGCCCCAGGCCGAAGAGCGTGTTCACCGGACGCAAAGGATAGTCGAACATGTGCCCCCTGTAGTGAATCCGCGACAGCCTGGGCCGCCTCAAGAACTCCTCACCGAGGATCTCTTCCCAGAGCTTCTGCACGTAATCCACCTTGGTGAAGAAGCGGTGCCCACCAAGATCAAAGCGATACCCCTTGTATTCACACGTCCTGGAGATACCGCCGACATCGTCGTGGCCCTCGAAGACCTGGGAGGAACGACCCAACTTCGCAAGCTCGTAGGCTGCGGTCAATCCGGCGGGTCCTCCGCCGATGATGATGTTGGCCTCGCTGCTCGTACCCGCCGCTCGGGGGGAAGTATCATTAAAGGCCTCCGTCATGAGAGATTCCCCGGCGTGAGTTCGCCAAGCCGGCTGAGCAGGGCCCCGCTTCTTTCACTATCCTGCGGCGGGATAGGCGCCCCACGCTCCCAAGCAGCGAGTCCTTTCATGATGGCCGCCATGCTCGCCATGTCCTTCCGGGTGTATCCGCTGTTCATGAGCATCTGCATGTCCTCCAGCCCCCCCACGCGCAGCACGTCATCGGAGACTCCGGACACGAAGCTTCCGATTTTCCCCGCCATCTCCCGGGCACTGCCGGTCCTGTGTTGCCAAGACACGTACTCACCCTTCAGCTGGTACTCCTCGCGAAACTCAGCCGTGTCGGTATCTGTACCGCGCCCAACTTGAAACAGATTCAGGAAGTAGGCATCCACCGTCGACTTGTTGAGGAATTCTATCGTCCTGCCAATCGAGTCATCCGTCTCACCGGGGTACCCAAGAATAATGTTCGCCATGACGGCAATGCCGTAGCGACTGAATCTCTCAACCTGCTCGTAAGCCGCTGACACGTCCGTCCTCTTGTTCATGTTCTCGAGGACCGTGGGGTCGGCCGACTCCAAACCGATGTTCACCAAGGTGCATCCGGCATCGGCCATCAAGCGAATCGTTTCCTCCTTCAACCCCGTGGAACGCGAGAGGCAGTACCAGGAGAAGTTGAACTCCTCCTCCAGCATCATCTGACAGATTGAGATCAGCCTCTTCTCGGGGAGCGTGAACAGGTCGTCTACAAAGTCGACTTTAGTGACTCCGATCGCCTTCAAGCTCCGAAGCTCCTTGCGCAGGACATCGACAGACTTGTAGTCGGTCCGGTTCATCAAGCGGAAGTCACAGAACCGACATGGGAACGGGCATCCCTGACTGGTCTGAATCGTCACGCGCCCGGGATAGCCCTGAGGGATCCACCGGCCCCAATCCGGCGCAAGATGATCAATGGTGATGCCTTCGGGTTTACGCTCTGTCCTCTGAACCCTGCCCCACTTTCGATAGATGAGGTTTGGAATGGACTCGACACCTTCTCCGCGCTTCAAGGCCTTCACCATCCGGCATAGGGTGTCGAAGCCTTGCGAGTCATCGATGATGAAGTCGCAGTGGTCCAGGATCGTCGGGATGATCTCAGGGTAGTTGCCTGTGTACCACTTGAGGACACTGCTTCCCACCACCACCTTCGAGTGCGGGGAGTACCTGGCGACGCGCTCACGAACGTCTTTCAGCGCGAGCATGACGTCCAGCGTGATGAACGTGGTTGAAATGACCACACACGCCGGACCGTCCTGTAGCAAGCGATTGATGCGGTCATCCGATTCGAATCCGAAGGTCTGAACGACCTCTGTCGATAGATCATTCCTCGCCAGGTAATCCCGCAGGATCACGCCGTTGAGCGTGATGTCGTTGAGCCACGTGATGTAACGACCGGCGTTCTCCTGGGTCATGGTCGGGACCTGGCGGCCTGCACGCACATAGTTGATCACGGTCGAAACAGACCAGTCCCTGGGCTGATCCTCGATCAGGAGGCTGTTCTGCTCTCCCAGGATTCTCTGCATCGCCCGGCCCTCACGAAGTGAGCTCGCGATGCTCCACAGATCGCCTTGCCTCTTCTTCAGGAGGTCAATGCCATGCCGCAGTTGAGCCCGGACGCTGTTTGCGGTCCTGGACTTCTTTCGACGCGAGTCTGAGCTCGTATCGATATTGGAGATAATTAGACAATCGGCGGACATACGGCTACTCCGGTTGTTCCAGGCGAGCTCGGAGGCCGCGCCGTTATTGTTCTCGGACTCACTACCTGCATGAGCTTGTCAACTTCCGTCTCCATCACGATCAGTCAAGGAGTTCCGCCGGCAGCAGAAAGGTCCGAGTGAAGCGTGGCTCATCGAGCTTGCCGAAAAGCCACTGATTCACTAGACCCTGTGCGTTCTCGTGTGCGCCGATCAGCAACGGTCCCCCGGTGGCGATCGTCGGCTTGTGAAATGCCACGGTCTGGAAATTCCCGTCGATACCGAACCGCAACTTTAGTCTGGCGGCATCGTAGGCCAAACTGACGTGGTGCCAGTCGTAGTCCAGAATCTCCAGGTCACTCACCACGCTATGCACATTCACTCCGTCGCCGTAGCGGAAGGCCAGCTCGTTGGCGGTGGAACCCAGGTCACCTGCTTGGACAAGGAACCCGTACTCAAGCAGATTGTCGGATGAAGCCTGTGGCTTCTTCATGAAGAGCCACTTGCGCCCATTAGGTGGGGAGTTGCTGGGACTACTAAGGCTATCCAGCTTGACCCACGCCTCGAGCGTGAAGCTATCGTTCGGGACACTCAAGAGCCCCCCCATGTCGGGAACGCTCATGGAACCGGTCCACCCGTTGTCGAGAGCCTGCAGGTTTGGCGCCCCGGTCTGAGGGATGGGGTTCACCGGCACCTCGGGGATCCGGAACTGTTGAAAGGTTAGTGTGCCGTCGAGACCGTTGGCCGTTTCATCCAACGCCGTGCCCCCCCCGGCCTCCTCGAAGCGCCAATAGCCAGCACCGGCCTCGCAATCATCTGGGATGCAGTTGCCGTTCACATCGGGGTCGAGCGCGTCGGGCACACCGTTCATGTTGCAGTCTGCCAGAGCTACATCGGGGACCCCGTCGCCATTGGCATCGGAGCTTGGCATAAGAGCATTCGACGGGATCGTAGTCGACGATCCGCCTGGAACAGTCCAGCTCAGATTCACAAGCCCGTCAGAGCTGTCCTCGTAGTACTCCAGTCGCAAATCATGTGTCGTCGACGCACCGAGCGTCAGATTGTGCGGCCAAGTTCCGGGAATGAAGGCGTCAATGATCAGCACGCCGTCAAGCCATAGCTTCGCGTGGCCGTTGACCGTCAATGAGACCTGGTAACTGCCACTCACATCTGGCGTCGTCATGCTCCCCGTCCAGCGCACCCCGAATCGATCTGGGTTCAAACCCAGCGGTGCTCCAGCGCCCCAATTGAAGTCGACCTGCCCATCTATGCGCGTCCCCACCTTGGAGGAAAAGGCCTGGGTGCCAGCGTCAAGTCTGAAGTACTGACCGATCAATCCGGGACCGCTATTTACCTCACAGGCGTCGAGCCATCCGTTGCCGTCGATGTCCTCACAGCGTTGGCATTCATCGGGAACCCCATTCGAATCACAGTCCAGTGCGATTCCGCTGAAGATGTCGTGCGAGTCCTCGATACCGTTTTCATTGCAGTCGTCGACTAGTTGGCACCCATCAGGAACGCCGTCTTGGTTTTGGTCGTAGATCGGCCGTAGATCCGACGGAAGCATCGGTTGCATGGCGCCTCCAGGAGGCTGCCAGTGAAGCTCCATGAGCGCTCCCCCGTCCTCGTGGAAGTACTCCACCAGAATGGCGTAGTTTGTCCCTGCGGCGAGGTTCATGATGCCCGTGTCAAAACTGGCAGGCCCCGAGGAGGAGTACCACTCATCGATCACGAGCTTCCCGTTCACCCACACGCGCACCCCATCGTCATGCAAGGCGCCGAAGGTATAGGTACCAGCCCCCCTCGTCGTCAGCGAGCCGGTCCAACGGACGCTGAAGATCGAGGTCGGAAGATCAGGCGCAAACGCCGGCATCGACCCGAAGTCGAACAGAACCTGGGGATCGATCCTTGAGTACTGATCTCCGGTCAGGTGGCGCGATGCGTAGTAGGCCGCCGCGAGCCCATTGGGCGCAGCCGCCTGGCAGTCATCGGGATTTCCATCGGAGTCGCAGTCAGTCAAGAACTCGCAGGCATCAGGCACCCCGCTCCCATTGCAATCGCTCGCCGTGCCAATGGCGATCTCGTGGTCGTCGGGTATGCCGTCGTTATCGCAGTCGGCCTCACATTCGTCGGGCTCGGAATTTCCGTTTATGTCATTGCTCTCGAGGCAGTGTCCGCCGGAACAGGTGATCGCGCGAATGGTCCAGTTCCCGTCGCAGGCACACACCGTGTTGAGGCGGCCGAACTCGGCCGCACCCACCGAGAGATTGTTGAGGTCGATCGGTGCATCGGCGCTGACGTACCAGCCCATGGCGCCGACAGACTCAGCGTCAAAGGCGGACGCGGCCCAGACCGTCGAATTGGGGGGGTCGTACACGTAGTGGCCGTAGGCCCCGACGAAGAACGACGTGCCCGCCGGCCCGACGAACGTGTCGGGGATGTTCACCACGACCCACTTGCCGGAGTTTTCGAAGGAACTGCTCGTCGAGAAGGCCTGGATCAGCTGGGCGTCGGTCGGATCGCCGTCGCCGTTCGGATCGCTCCACACGCAGACGGTCACCTCGCCTCCGGGGCTCATGTACCCCCAGGCTACCTCGACATCGGTGATGGTCTCGCCCCCGGGCTGAACGATGAAAGGATTCATCCATGCGATGTAGTCGTGGTTTGTCCCCACCGTGACACCGCTCCACCCGCTGTCGTTGGCGTAGACCGCGCTGCCGGGATCGGTCTGACAGTCATCAGGGATTCCGTCTCCCTGGCAGTCCGACGCGGTGCCCTGAGCGATTTCGACGCTGTCCTCGATGCCGTTGGCGTTGCAGTCCTGCGGCTGGCACTGGTCGGGAATGCCGTCGAAGTTGCTGTCCGTGATCTCGCCGCAGTGGCCGCTCGGGCAGGAGATCGCCCGCATGATCCAATTCCCGCTGAGGTTTCCCACTTGACCCGCGCCTGCGGTTACGTTGTTCGGTTGAATCGGCAATGACGACATGATGATCCAACTTTGGGCGCTCGAGAATCCCTGGCTGTACGCCATAGGTGCACTGGCGGGGTCAAACTCGCCATAGGCTCCGACGAAGAAGGACGTGCCCGCCGGTCCGACCATCGTGTTCGGTATCTCTACCCGGATGATCTCCCCGGTGAATCCTTGCTCCGAATGGACCACGACTGAAGTCAGTAGCTGAGCGTCCGCCGGATCCAGATCGCCATCGGGATCGCTCCAAATACCAACCGTTACGGGGACCCCAGCAGGCAACACCCCCCAGGCCAGCTCCACGTCCGTGATGGTCTCCTCACCTGGACGTATGACGTACTGATTCATCCAGCAGTAGCTCGGCCATCCCCAGCCGACGCCCCCCAAGGGGACCAGATTGTCGTGCAGATAAGTCCCCTGCACAGCGGACTGACACTCGTCAGGAACTCCGTCTCCTTGGCAGTCGAGCGAGAAACCCGATGCGATATCCATCGAGTCCTGGATCCCATTGAGGTTGCAATCGAAAACCGGTGGCGCTGCGGTCGCTTGAGCTGGGCTCTGGGGTGGCGCCGCAACCCGTTGTGCAAAGGCCCCCTGGGAGGCGAACAGCGGGGCTCCAATCAGCCAGAGGCCGACGCGAAAAACGAGGGATGATTGCATGGTCAAACAGGTGAAAATCTAGGAGGCCGGGCCCACCGCCCTCCTCTGGAGAGCACCCAGCCTACAGGCTCTGGCGTTTCCGGGGGAAGGTTTGGCAATATTTCTAGAAATGGAAGCCGGTCCCACAAATTGCCCGTTATGGCCCTACACTAGGGACAATCAGCACACCGAGTCTCCCCTTGGAGCAGGCTCAAAACCTCACTGATAGGCCAGGCCGGCCTCACCAAGGGGATGCCGGAATCCTTTCCAGCCGCCTCTCCTCGAAGGGTGCTAGATTTGAAAACCGCCAGCCCGAAAACAACTCCAGACCATGGTATCAACGAGCCCAAAAGACAACCAGACAGCCATGCCGTTCGGGGAGCACGCCAGCCTGGTGATCTCCAAATTTCGGGGCGCCCTCGGTGACCTGATGGAAGTCCTCCCCATCGAGCCGGGGGCCGGTCCGACCGAGATCGCCAGGCAGATCAAGATCGATACGAAACTCGCCTGGAAGATCACCCACCTGCTGGAGAACCACGACTCATTCGAAGCCGGTCGGTTCATACCTGGGATGGCCGCAGTTAGGCGACTCCTAAAAGTCGTCTCAATACATCGCCCGCCCACATCGGTGATGCAGGCCATGCGGAGCACCTGCGAGGAGTTCGAGACCATGGTGAAGCTCCACGCCGGCGATCGCCACTCGTTCGACCTGATGCTTGCGGGATTGGCCCAGGGCGAACAGCAGCGGGTAGAAATGGAACAGCGAAAGGTGGCCTATACCTCGAACAGTTTCCTCTGGGGAGTGCAGGCTCGGGCACAAATCAAGACTGCGATCGTGGCACCATCTGCTGAACCATCGATGACCGACGCCGTAGTCATCAATGGCTTTCTTGACCTGCGACGCATCCGATCTCACATACCGTGGCGCATCACGTCGTTCTATTCCGTGGACGACCACGGGAAGATTCGCACTGACTTTGATCTCTGCCCCCTGGACCCAGACTCCCCCAATACCGATTCCGGCATTGAGACTGCGCTGCTAACGGACTTCTGCTCCGACCCCCTACCCGTTCTGAATGCTGTGGAGGTCGGTGGCGGCCCCATGGAGTTCGCAATGGCCCAGGGCCCCCTGGGTCGAGCGGTCCCGCAGACCTTGATGACTGGAGCATTGATTCGGGCTGCGGAACCGCGCTTCAAACAACCGGGATTCGACTACAGCGCATTCTATATGCGCATGCGAACGCCCTGCGAAGTAGCTGCATTGGACGTTCTGGTCCATCGCGACTTGTTCGACGATGTCCGCTACGACCCAACCCTGTTCAGCGACCTGTTTTCAGGTCAGCTTCTGACCCACCACCACGACTGTGACAAGCTATCTCTAGCCGAGAAAGTTCAACACCTCGGCCGCGGCTTGAGCGTGGCGCGCATGCCGGCAATGCCACGCTACCGCGACATGCTTCAATTCGCATTCGATAGAGCGGGGTGGGATAGCGAGCACTTCGACGTCTACCGGATCAGCATGGAGTACCCGATCACCCCCACCGATCTGGTGCTTCGGCACGAGCTGCCAGCCGAGCGCCAGGGCTAGTCCCTAGATCAGGACCATGGACCCACGCGCCGCCAACTCAAGTCGACTCCTTGCACCGCAGGAGGCTTGCATTGACTGATTTGAAGGATGTCGGGGAACACGCTGCACGTACTGTGGCCGTGGTTTTGACCTACAACAGCGCCGACCAGGTTGCTGCCTGCTTGGACTCTCTCGAGCGCAGTGATCTAGTGGATCTCGCCGTCACTCTGGTAGACAACGCATCCACCGACGGCACCACTGAACTCCTACGGGAGAGTTATGGGCAGTACGCTCTAACCATAGCGAAAAGGAACCAGGGCTTCGGCGCGGGTTGCAATCTGGGCATCGCAACCGCTCGTGCCGCGGGCGCCGAGTATGCACTGCTTGTGAACCCTGATGCGGTCTTGGCGCCCGATGCTGCGAGAAGACTTGTTGAGTTCATGGATGCACACCCAGAGGCGGGCGCGGTCGGGGCGAGAACTCACGCGATGACTCCCATGGCTTGCGGATCACCGAGACTGCTCTACGCGGGATCAGTCCGTGGACTCCTGCCCTTGCGCCAGGTGGTCGCCGGCATAGAGCGCGCCGATACCAAAGACCACATAGCCCCTATTGAGGTGGACTACGTGTGGGGGCACGGGATGCTTCTACGACTGTCTGCCTTGGCCGAGGTGGGAGGATTCGATGAGGACTTCTTCATGTACTACGAGGACCTCGACCTCTGTCGTCGAATCAAGGCCGCCGGCCACGGAGTCTGGTGTGAGCCTTCTGCCCTGATGTGGCATGACGCCCTTGACGGGTCGCGCGCCATCGATTCGGAGTTTTGGCGCTGGCGCTTCAAGGCGCACAGCATGGCCCACTTTCACCGCAAGCACTACGGGGCCCTCGCAGGTCGCGGGCTATCCGCGTGTACTGGGATCATCGAAGCTCTCCAATTGGCGAAGCAAGGAAGACTACGCGCACTCGGCCATCAAGTCTTGGCCAACGTCGCCCATGCTTTCGGCATGGGCGTACACCGAACACAAGTCACGAATTCGTATTGCCTAGGACCAGAGGAATCCGCTTCGAGCCCTCACTGAAATCAACATGCCTCACTCATCCTCTAATTCCGAACTTACGAATGACACTGGCCAGAACATCCCCGAGGTTCAACCGGAGGAGGCCCTGGAGCATGCTCTAGGACTGGCGACGACATCAGACGTCGCACCGATCGCCAAGCTGCGGAGCACGAAAGTGCGCCGCATAACTCGGCGCGGCGTCATGTGGCTGGGTCAGACGTGCAACTTGCGCTGTCACTTCTGCTATTTCATCGAGCGGATCAAGACCAAGAGCCATCCCGAGCACGCATTCATGTCGCTTGAGAAGGCGAAGAAGGTTTGCGACACGCTCGTTGAGGAGTACGACAACAACGCCATCGACATTCAGGGTGGCGAGCCGACCATCTGGTCGGGATGCCTCGACCTCGTTCGGCACTGTCGCGACATAGGGCTCATACCGACACTCATCACCAACGCGCTCGTGCTCGACAAGCGAGAGAATTGTGAGAAGTATCTCGAAGCGGGACTCAGAGATCTTTTGGTCAGCGTTCACGGGTTGGGTGAAGTCCACGATCGCGTGGTGGCGCAGCCCGGCGCTCATCGCCGGCAGATGATTGCACTGAAAAATTGCCAGGAGGTTGGAATCCCGTTCCGCTTCAATTGCGTGCTCTCCAAGTCCGTGGCGCCGCAACTCCCAGCAATCGCCAAGCTTGCCGTGGCAACGGGCGCGCGCGGTGTCAACTTCCTGGCTTTCAATCCATTCGAAGATCAGGCCAAGGGAGAGCTCCGAAGTGCTGAAAATGTTCCGCGCTACTCCGAAGTCGTGCCGCACCTCAACGAAGCTCTCGACATCCTCGAAGAAGCGGGCATCGAGGCCAACGTCCGCTACTACCCGCTGTGCTCAGTCGACGAGCGTCATCGCAAGTCGATGTACAACTTCCAGCAGCTCACGTACGACCATCATGAGTGGGACTACGCATCGTGGACTTGGACGGGCATGCAGCCCCAACGCATGCGGGAAGGAGACGTCTCGCCCCCCCGGGCCCTCGCTGGCACGGGTGCGCTGCACGTCCTTCGCAAACCCGTGAACACTTTAATGAAGGTCCCGGTCCTCAAGCAGGCCCTGCCCAAGATCCATGGAGCAGTGATGGGGAAAATTGGAGGGCTCCGGGACAAGGACTCCCTCTATGCCGAAAACGCCCGTGTCCGCGCAAGTCTCCACTGTTCGTACACCTACGATGAACGCTGTTCAGGATGTTCCGTTAAGGAGATCTGTGACGGCTTCCATGGTGACTACTCCGCCATCTTCGGCACGGACGAGGCGGAGCCGATTGCGACGGACACAGCTATCCGCGACCCGCGACACTACATCTCACGTCAGGTCAAGAATGTGGAGCCCGAGGACGAGGGCTGGGCCCTCTAAGCCTCGAATTCTCCGCCCGGCAGCCCCTGGGGATCGCCGATTGAATGCAAGTAGGGAAGCCAAAGAACCAAAGTCGTGGAGCCATGGCCCACAACGAAAACGCCCTGACGTTGAGCGTTGTCCTGCCCGTGTTCAATGGAGGCGATTCTCTGCGCCGCTGCCTTGAGGCACTGTGCGCCGCGAACTCCGGATCCGAGGCCATGGAGATCATCGTCGTGGACGATGGCTCCTCCGATGGCTCGGCTGACATCGCCCGCACCCTCGGGGCCCGGGTGGTTCCATCCGGCGGACACGCGTTGGGCCCCGCGGCAGCACGTAATGTCGGTGCCCGTGAAGCAAAGGGAGATCTCTTGCTCTTCGTCGACGCGGACGTTCTGGTGGCAGCAGATGCCTTGGGGCGGGTGCTTGACAGCTTCGAGGATGAAGACCTCGGAGCCGTGTTCGGTTCCTACGACGACACCCCACTCGAAGAGAATGACGCCAGCCTGTACATGAACCTGCGCCACCACCACGGGCACCGGGTTCCAAGCGAGAACGCGGCGACTTTTTGGACCGGGTTGGGCGCCGTGCGACGGAAGGCCTTCTTGTCCATCGGTGGCTTTGATTTGGACAACTTTCCCTACCCGAGTGTGGAAGACATTGATCTTGGCCAGCGCCTCAGGGCCTCGGGGGTACGTATTCGGCGAGATCCAAACCTGCTCGGAACCCACCTAAAACGTTGGAGTTGGCGCACTGTCATACATACCGACATTTTCAGGCGAGCCCGACCCTGGGCGGAAATGATGATCGCCCACCCAGGAAGATTCACCGACCTAAATGTGGCGCGAAGCGAACAGTGGAAGGCGCTCCTGGCCGGAAGCTGGCTGCTACTGATCGCACTCTCCGCTTGGGGCTTGCTTCCGCTTTGGATGATCGCGGCTGGATTTGCCTTGGTGCTTCTGGTCAACCACAGCTTGACGCTTGTTTTCTTACGAGCGAAAGGTCCACGCTTTGCATTGGTGGGCATGCTTTTCCACCAACTCTACTTCTTATACGCAGCCGCCACATACACGGGCTGCCGAGTTCACCGGCTGATGTCTGGGCCGAGCCGCACTGGGAGTGCTTGACGGCCAGCCAGGACCGCGCCAGAACCCTGAGCAGTTCTCAAACCAGGTAGTCCCTTCACCAGCGATGTAACGCCGACCCGAAGGATCCATGCTTGGGGCCAACCGAGAACACCCCACTCTGCCCCGTTCTAGCCTCACCGCCTATACTCTCGAACCATGCGCCGCTCCGTCTCGCTGATTCTGTTCTCCGCCCTAATACTCGCACTGTCTCTGGGAGCGCGCGTGGTATTCGACAGCAGAATTGACAGCCCCCGAGAGTCCAGCTGGTTCGTGGAAGATCCCGACACCCTGTATCACGCGCGCCGGGTTGAGCGGGCCCTCGACTCGGGTTTAAGCGTGGCCAGCAATGAATCGCTCTTCAACCACCCCCACGGATCCGCGATTCCGTGGCCACCTTACTACGACCAATTACTGACACTCTGCCTGGCACCGTTTGCCCCCGAGGATCCCACCGCTCGACATGAGTATGTTGAGAAGACCATCACCTTCGCTCCGCTGGTCTTTGGCGTCATCACTTCTCTCCTGGCGGCCGCGGTGGGTCTGCTGTTGGCAGGCCGTGGGGCAGCCCTAGTGGCGGGCGTTGGCCATAGTCTCTGCTACGGCTCAATCGCCTTCAGCCGCCTCGGCAATGGAGACCATCACGCGTTCATCTCGCTCTTGACGGGCCTCCTACTCGCCGGGCTGACCTTGCTTTGGAAGAAGCGCTGGATCGATGAACCGCGCAAGGCTCTGACTGCAGGTCTAGTCCTGGGCGCGCTCGCGGGGATACTGCTCGGTAGTTGGGCTGGTTCCACCCTTGCGATCCTTGTCGTGCAGGCCACGCTGGGATGGGCGATCGTGAGACAGTCGACCACGTTCAGGGCAGGCCTATCATCGTTCGGGATCGCGTTCCACCTTTCGGCATTCCTCGTGGTCTTGCCCGCCCTGCTGAGCAGCCCGTGGCTGCAGAGTCAGCCC
Source organism: uncultured bacterium (assembly GCA_937905825.1). Taxonomy (GTDB): domain Bacteria; phylum Planctomycetota; class UBA1135; order UBA1135; genus JABACD01. The sequence continues at coordinate 2,928 of CALCXM010000029.1, read as the reverse complement.
TGGGTCGTCGTCAACCTCTCCTACTTCCATGGGACGCTGTTGCTGCTGGGCGCCTTGGTCTTTGTTCCCCTCCGCCCGTTGAAACCCAAGAGTACCGCCCTACGCCGATACCCCTGGATCCTACTGGTCATACTGGGATCGACGTTTGCGGTTGGAGTCGCAGCCGAATCGGGCGCAGCCATGCATATCCTGCAGGGGTTCTCCTGGGCAGGTAGCACCCCACGGTCAATGGGAGGCGTGATGGAATCGCAACCACTCATAGGGCCCGGAACGGATCCCACGGAGGTCTATTACCTGCTTGGCTATTGGGTGCATCTCCTTCCGCTAGCGCTTGCGTGGGCCGCTTGGCAGGCGCTGCGAAGAGGACGGGACGAACTGGTGCCCTGGATTCTGTCTGGCCTACTTTTCGCTCTTCTGGCAAGCCGACAAATGCGGTTCACCGAGTCCCTTTCTCTCCCACTGACGGTCCTCATTGGCTGGGCGGCCGGCAGCCTTCTACCGAAACCCAAGTGGCGGCTGACCCTCTCTCTGCTCGTTGCAGTCACGCTGCTCCAATGGCCGGTGGTGCGGGACATCCAGGGAATCATTGGTGCACCTAAAGACGCGATCAACGTCCCTGCTCGTCGCAATGCGAGAGCCGACCGATCGGCCCTTCAGTGGCTCCGCAATCACGATTCCACCTCCGTAGACCAGGGTGTCATGGCCAGCTGGAGTCATGGACACGCCATCCAATGGGTCGCTGGGCGCCCAACCCTCACAAACAACTTCGCAGGTTATGTGGGAACGAACGGCTTCAGAGCCCACGCCTACTTTTTCCTGAGTGAGGACGACGCCGAAGCCGAGCGAACACTCAAGCGCAGGAAGATCAGTCACGTGTACGTCACCTGCCACTTGCCCGAGAACTTGCGGGGTATGGTCCGCGACCTGGATGGAAGGGTCAGCAATCGCTACTTCATCCATCAATCTGGGGTAGATCGACTGAGACCCGCCTGGTACGAGACACTAGGGGCGCGCCTGATCTTTGCCGGACTTCCCCCTGGAGTCTCGAATGTTAAAACCAAGTCCTCACCCGACTTCCTCCGACTGGTGTACATATCACCCGTCGCGATTCAACGTACCCCCCTGACCGCAAACGCCAGTTCCCTTCCCTACGCTTGCATATGGGAACGAGTGCGCGGCGCTCGGATTGAGGCTCGGGGCGAGCCGGGCACATTGCTGCAGATCGATATCGAGTTGTTGTATCCCGGCGTGGACCGGCCAATCACCTACAGCAACCAAGCCGGAGCCGACGAGCAAGGCCGAGCGAAGGTGAGAGTACCCTACGCAACCCCCGGAATGAACGGAGATGGCCAGGCCACCGGACCAGCCACTTGGTCGTTCGGCAATCAATCGGGGACGCTCGTCATTAGCAGCCAAGCCGTGCTGGAAGCCAAGACAATCCGGCTGCCGTGATGTCCCGCGTGCTGCTTCCTTCAACAGCTGTTGTTGGGCGGCGCAGCTTTCAATCTCCCCCCCGTGGTGTGCAAGAACACGAACGTGACCATTCGCTTGAAATTTCGGAGGGTTCGAGCGAGCTCATCCTAAGAACCCGAAGCGACCAACGCGGACTCCCTACTGCGTCTAGCTTGTCGTCCAGGTGTTCGAGAAGTTGAAGCCGGAACCGGAGCAAGAGTTGGCGGCGTTGCGAAACCAGAGCTGATCGTCGGCCGGAAGGCCCAAGCCATAGCTCGACTGTCCGAAGGGTGCACCCTGAGTGAGTTCGGAGGCTGTGGCCTTCAATCGGACTGGCCCACCGTTGTCTTCTCGCTAACCTTCCCAACTGGCCTGTTGCCAGACCCTTGGCGACCTTGATCCCCCAGCTCCTCACGCATGCGCTCGCCGAGCGCTTGCAGCTCCTTCACCACGAGTGGGTGCGAGTCCTTCACGTCCGTCGTCTCGCCCACGTCCGATTCCATGTTGAACAGTGCCAAGCCAATCCTCTCCTGGCTGTACTTGGTCGGAATGCCGTTCGTTCCTCCGGGACGTCCGCCCATGGTCCGGTAACCGTGAGGGAAGTGCAGCTTCCACTTTCCGGCGCGTAGGGCCTGGAGCTGAGCGCCATAGTAGAAGTAGTAGGCCTCATGCGGACTCGTCGCTCCTTCCTCCCCGCTGATCAGAGGCCAGATGTCCTTGCCGTCAATGTCGTGTTGCGGAAGCTCCGCGCCGATCAATTCGGCGATGGTTGGGAGAATGTCGATTGTCATGGCCGGCGTCTCACAAACGGATCCCGCCGGAATTTTCCCTGGCCAGCGCATGATGGCGGGCTCGCGGCAACCGCCATCGAACATCGTGCCCTTGCCTTCGCGCAGAGGCCCCGCGGAACCCGCATGATCCCCATAGCTCAACCAGGGCCCGTTGTCTGAAGTGAAGATCACGAGGGTGTTTTCTTCCAGGCCATGGTCTCTCAGGGCGTCCATAATTTGACCACAGGACCAGTCGACCTCCATCATCACATCGCCGAAGAGACCGGCTCCGCTCTTGCCGGCGAACTTCTCGGAAACGAACAGCGGCACGTGCACCATGCTGTGTGGCAGATAGAGAAAGAAGGGGTCATCCTTGTTCTCCTCGATGAAGGCCACGGCACGTTCCGTGTACTGGGTCGTCAGCTGCTCCTGGTCCGCCGGGGTGACTTTGGGGTTCACCACCTCATTCCCGTCGATCAGCGGCAGGTGTGGCCAGCGCTTCACGCGCTCCTCCAGGGGCAAGTGCATGATCTCCGGGTGATTCGGCCACATGTCATTGGAATAGGGCAGACCAAAGTAATCGTCAAACCCGTGCTGCATGGGCAAGAACTCTTGCCTGTGTCCGAGGTGCCATTTCCCAAAGCAAGCCGTGGCGGAGGGTAAGAGCTCCAAAGGGCCTACATAAACCTGCATACCCATCCGCCGA
>CALCXM010000028.1 GCA_937905825.1 uncultured bacterium | reverse complement strand
TCACGCCGGCGTTTTCCAGGCCGTGAGGCTCCCACTAAAGGTGCAGGAGAGCCACTTTTGTAAGGGTCCTGGTTCTGAACCAGCGCCCCGCTCACTCTTGCTTGAGGGACATCCACCTGGCGAGATTTCCAATCAAAGGTCCCGTCATCCAGACAATCCGAGGCTGCGCGGGAGCCGATCCCTGGCGAATGCGGTCCCCATCATTCTTCGCTCCGCTTTCGAATGGATGGAACGACCGCGACGTTCTCCCCGCCTCTGAGCGGGCTAGGTGGTTCTGTTGCTGCCTTCTAGGCCCGCCGATCACGCGCTGAGCAAGGTCGTTCCCAAGAGAGCAAACCTGGCCTTCATGACGGGTCGAATCCGTTCGAGACCACGAATCGGGCCCCACGAGCCATCCAGTTTTGGTCTGCCACTTCCAGGTCCATCCCATTTCTGCGCACCCCGGGAGTTTTGCCTACGGGGTTCCTGCTGGCCGTTCGAAAGGGGGGGTGGACTGAAGGCGTCGCATAGCAGGCACCCACCTGCTGCCCCTCCCACCCCTCCGCGACGCGTTCAGATTCAAGATTCGCCTTGAACTCCTTTCCCGCGCCGCCGTCATGAGGTCTCCCACCTCAAGGCGGCGGCCTCTTTTTTAGGGAGCCCGATGCAGGCTAAGCATGTGCATGCGCCGCGGATCCTCGCGCAAGCCTCCACACCCCCAGGCCAGGGCGCTCCGCGCAACCCTACGGACGGCAGGAATGCAAAACGCCCGCCGAGTGGGCGAGCGTTCGTGCGTTGTTGGCGGATGCCGTGCCTGGGAGAGTCGGCTTAGAAGGTGACGCTCAAGCCGAAGGCCGCGTACTCCTTCTTGCCGAGCTCGGCTTCGCCGAGATAGCCCGCCTGCCCGTCGTGGAAGCGAACCTCGCGCCACAACATCTTGCCCGCTGAAAGCTCGAGGCGAATGTCATCGGTGGCCTGCCAGCCGATGTTCAGCCCTGCACGCACTTCCTCGTCGCGGAAGGAACCGCCGTTCAAGGGTCCCTCTTGGTTGAGACGGTACTGGCGGAAGCCATAGGTCGCCTCCATGCCAAAACTCCAAGCCTTGTTGATGTCGTAGTCCATGTGCACTTCAGCGGCTTCCGTCTTCAAGCGCAGGCTTTCCGTGATGCGCCAATCGAAGCCCAGGTAGGGCAGGATCCAGGTGGAGTCATCGAAGCGCGAGACACCCGCAACCCCCAACATCAGGGCAAACTTCGGGCTCGCATCGTAGCGCATGGCCAGGGCCCCGCCGGTGTAGACGGAGTCGTCGAGGCTCACCGCGTCCTCGCCAGCAACGCCCACTTCGAGGCCACCGTAGAAAGACATCTTGGGGCTGCGTCGAGTGACGAAGCGCGCGCCCAAGCGTGTGTCGTAGACGTCATTGAAAGGATCCGAAACCCCAGCCACCGATGCAGTGGGGCCCGCCGCAGGGGCGCCAAAGTCGTAGAAGCTGCCTTCCGTTCCGAGCTCGAGGGAGAAGCTCGTGCCGTTCGGGGTCCACTCCCCGAGGGAACCCTTCCAACCGCCGCGCATGGTCGTGATGTCGCCGCCCCCGCCTTCCATTCCGGAGAGACCGACGTAGTCGGCGGTGAATTCCAACTGAGCGAACTCACTGCCAACGGAATCGGGCGCTTGCGTATCCTCGGGCTTCACGACAGCGGGCTTCACTTGCAGAGGACTCAGGTGGCTGAAGTCGGCTTCGCGCACACTGCTCGTCCGTTCGCGCTTGGCGCTGGCCAAGGCCGTTCCTCGTTCCCAAGCCAAAGCGACCCCGGGAACCGGGCGAATGGTGGCTTGAGCGTACAGCCCGCTGGGCAGCAAAGAGGTTGCGAAGAGGGCGAGAAGGCGAGTGTGGAAAGAATTTCCCATAGAGCGTGCGAGCGGTTCGGTTGCGGCGGTGAACCTTGTCCATCCCCCTTTGCGGCAGGGTTCGTGACTCAGTTCAAAAGCGTACCCCCGGAATCCGGGCGGGGTGGGATTCCACTACAAATCCTCAATTTCGCCCCTGGGGGCCTCTGGAGCGCTCTTCCATGGCAAAACAAAAGGGCGAGTCTGATTGGCGCGCGCGGCCCAACGCTCTCCAAAGACCAAGTCCTTGCCGTACACAGGTTGCAGCACTTCTGGCCGCAAGACCTCCTCGATCGGACCACTCGCCACCGTCTTGCCCGCAGCCAACAGCAGCCCTTGGCTCACGAACTGACTTGCCAGGTTCAACTCGTGGGTCACGACCACCACGCTGTGACCTCGATCGCAGAGATCCGCTAGGAGGTCGAAGACTTGCAACTGATGCTCCGGGTCCAAGGCGTTGGTGGGTTCGTCCACAAGCAGCACGCGCGCTTCTTGCGCGAGAGCGCGCGCCACCATCGCTCGCTGGCGTTGTCCTCCGGAGAGTTCCGCCAGGGGCCGTGCTTTGAGTTCGCTCAGGTCGGCGCGCAGGAGCGCTTCTTTGACGGCCTTGTAATCGCCCGCACCAGCCCCCGCGAAGACGCGTCCGTGGGCGTAGCGTCCATAGGAGACAAAGGCTTCCACGGTGACTTCGGGCAAGCTGCTGAGGGATTGCGGCACCATGGCGAGTCGTTGGGCCTTTTCCTTCATCGACCAAGCGTGAACCGCCCGGCCTTCAATGGAAACGTCCCCGCGCTTTGGTTGAAGCAATCCGCCAAGCAACTTCATCAGCGTGCTCTTGCCCGCGCCGTTGGGCCCGAGCACAGCGAGGAACTCCCCCGCTTGCACTTCCAGGCTCACACCGTCCAAGTCCAAGGCTCCGCCAGCTTCGTAGGCAAAGGCCAGGTCGCGTGCTTCGATCGGGATCACCACGTGCGCAACTCCTTGCGCGAGCGCACCAATAGGAACAGGAAGAAGGGCCCGCCAATCAGGGACATCAAAACCCCCGGTCCTAAGTAGGCCGTGCCCAGGATCAGCCGTTGCAATAGGTCCGCACCTAACAAGAAGGTCGCACCGGCTAATAGCGACAGGGGCAATATGCGCAAGTGCGAGGACCCGACGAAGATGCGCAAGACGTGCGGCACGACCAAGCCTAGGAACGCAATTTGTCCTGCGACGGCCACGGCGGTGCCGGTCACGAGGGAGGCCGCGCCCAGCACCAACAGTTTCGTGCGCCCCACGTTCACGCCGAGGGCAGCGGCGTCTTCCTCGCCCCCCGCAAATAGATCCAGTTCGCGACTGACAAAGGGCAAAACGCAGAGCCCGGTGCAGAGTCCGATCCATACAACAGCCACGCGCACGGCGGAGTGATCCGTCAAGGAACCAAAGGTCCAACTCATCAGGGCCTTCGCCATCTCCAAGTTGTCGGAGAGCGCGAAGGCTTGAATGCCCGCCAAGACCCCCCCTAGGCAAGTGTTCATGGCGATACCCGCTAGCAACAAGGTCGGCACGGACAAGCGGCCACCGCGCGTTCCAAGAGCGCTCACCACCAAGGTCGTGAACAGCGCACCGAGGAACGCGAAGACCATCACCAAGAACGGCGCCACTTCTACGGCCCGTTCGACCACCATGGGCAAGCCGTAACCACCGACCGCTAGGATTGCGATGGAAGCACCGACACTTGCGCCGGTGCTGATGCCGAGCACGGAAGGCGACGCCAACGGATTGCGGAAGAGTCCTTGCAATAACGCTCCGGCGAACGCGAGGGAAGCACCGACCCCCAGGGCCACCAACGTGCGACGCCCGCGCAACAACAGCACCCCTTGCAGGCCCTTGTCCAAAGGCTCATCCAACCCCACCCAACTCAACACACCGCGCAGGACTTCCTCTGGTCCGAGGATGTCCGTGCTCCCATGCAAAAGCGAAGCAAAGGACAAGCCCAGGATCGCGACGAGCAAGAGCACGACGAGCGGGGCAGTTTTGGTACGGGCGCGGGTCACGAGAGTCTTAGGCGCGGTAAACGAGACACAGAGTGATGATCAGTTGGGCGGCAAAAGCTAAGGCTCCGACCGTGTCCCCTGTGCGGCCGCCGATGCGTTTTTGCACGTAACGCCCCCAAACCACATGGGCCGACCAGCATAGGCCCATGGCCACCAGAGTTCGAACGGGCGCCAGCACAAGAATGGGCAGGCACGCGGGCAAGGTCAAAATCGCTGCCTGCTTCACCGGTAAGTCGGAGCCCGCAGGCCAAGTGTCCGACAGCCCGCCGCGCCCGGAAGCCGCTGGAATTTGATGAAGGTGCACCACTACCAAAAGGCGCGCGAGGGCCGCCGCTCCCACGATGGCGAAGGGCGCCAGGTCGTCGCCAAGGTAGGTGATGCCCACCCATCGCAGTCCGATGCCGAAGATCAACGCGCTGACCCCATAGGTTCCGAGGCGCGAGTCCTTCATGATGCGCAGCACGTCCTCGCGCTTCCAACCGCCGCCGAAAGCGTCGCTCGAATCCCCCAATGCATCCTCGTGCATGGCGCCGCTGAGTCGCAGCTCGACGAGCAGAGCCAGGCCCGCGGCGATGAGCGGCGGAAAGCCCATGCGCGCCGTCATGAAGACCAGAGCGGTGATCAGCCCCAAGCAAGCCCCGACCATCGGGAACCACATCAAGCAACGACGCAATCCATCCTCGCTGGGACGCCCCGCGGGCCCGTTGACCGGGATGCGGGTCAGGAAACTGAGGGCGGTCAAAAAGCCGTTCATCGCGCAGGAACTGGAAGGCGAGCCGCGCGTGGCGCCCCGTCAACTGGAGGGTGTTTTTGGGAAGGAAGGAGAGTGCTTGCGGAGAAGCAAAGGGCGATCCGAGATCGCCGGGGGACCAGGATGCGATGTCTGGCGGCGCTTGCCCTGTGGAAGCTTCCCCTTTTCTCGGGCAGTCTCAAAAATCCCGGATACCCTGCGCCCACAATGAACGACCTGCCCCTGGCCCTCGGCCCTCTCGCCCTTCTCTGCGCCGCTCTCTTGCCCCTGGCGAGTTGCGGCCCGGATCCCGATTCCTCCCTGGCCAAGGCCCAGGCAGCCTCCGTGGGCTCAGTGAAGAGCGCTCTGCCCACGGTCACCCCGGAGTCGGGCTTCCCCGCGAAGGTCAAGAGCTACACGGGGACCACGGTGCTGCTCGAGGCGGCCCCCCAGCGCGTGCTGACGGGCAACGCGAGCCTGCTTGAAATCGCCATCGAGCTGATCGATCCAAGTCGCATGGCGGCCCTGCCCTCCACCGCTTTCGCCTACTCGCACCTGAGCGTGGACCCCGGTCCCTGGGAAAGCGTTCCGCAACTGGCCAAGTTCGAGGCAGAGCCGGTCATCGCCGCCAACCCCGACCTGATCTTGGTGCAGTCCTACCAACAGGGTTCCACCATCGATCGGATCATCGAGCACGGCTTGCCCGTGATCGTGATGCCCGTGGTCAGCACCTGGAAGGATCAACTCGCGTCGATTCGCTGCGTGGCACGCATCCTCGGGGAGTCCCCGCGCGGCGACGCGTTCATCGCCGGATTGCAGACCAGGGCCAAGGCCTTGCAAGCCCCCGCTGCACGCACGGGCCTGCGCGTCTTGCCCTACGGCAACTATGGCTCCGGCGGATCCACCGCGGGAGTGGGCAGCACCTGGCACGTCATGATCGAACTGGCGGGCATGCGCAACGCCGCGTCGGAGGCTGGCTTGGATGGGCACCCCAACATCGACTTTGAGCAGATCCTCGCCATCGATCCGGACTTCTTCCTGATCTCCATGTCGAGTGCGACCACCGGCTCCAGCGCGCAAGCCATCTTGACCGAAGAGCCCCTGCTTGCGGGCCTGCGTGCTGTTCGTGAGAAGCGTTTCCTGCGCTTGCCCGAAGCTCTGTACTCAACAGCTTCGCACCAGATGCTGAAGGCTGCGGAGAGCATCGCCGAGCAGGCCGACGCTCTCGAAAGCGCCCAGTGAACTCCGCGACTTCCCCGGACCAGCGGGGAAGGTTGTGAGAAACTTCACATTCGGTTGACGTGTTCGCCCCGTACTTCGCGGCTGGACCCCCATGAAGTGCACATCAGAATTCCGTTGGAAGCGTGGGTCAGGGCAAGTCTTGGGTGAAGTCCGTGGGATGTGGATCCTCGCGGCGGCAATGCTGCTCGGGGCGAGCGCTTGGGCCGCGCCCCGGGGGCTGCGCGCGCCACAAGCGGTTGGGTCTAGTCCGCTCCAAGGCCCTGCGCCTGTGGGGCCCCTGCCCCCAGCGCCGAACCCGCCCGTGCTCACCACTCTCTCTCACATGGGCCCGTTTCTGCTCGGGTCCGAGGGATCCCTGCTGATCGAAACGAGCTTGGTGAATGGCAGCCCGCAACGCCTTTCGGGTCACGGCATCGCGGGCGCGCGCGACTTGACGGCCCTCGCCCGGCGCAACGCTCAGACGCTCTATGGCATCGACGCGGCGACGGACGAGCTTGTCCGCATCAATCCCGTCACGCAAGAGACCGAGGTGATCGGCGCCACCGGCTTTGCTGACATCGAAGGCCTCGCCTGGGACTCCCAATCCAACGTGTTGTACGGAGTCGACAACGGCCCGCCGCACTCCTTGATTCGCATCAACACCAGCACCGGGTACGGCACGCGGGTGGGCGCAACGGGAATGGGATCGGTCTACGGGCTGGCCTACGATCCGCAGAGCGACCGGCTCTATGGCATCAACGCCGCGAGCCTGGTGTTCTTCGATCAAGCGACGGGAGCGGGGACGCAAATCGGTCAGTACGGCTTTCAACTCTTTACCTCCCTGACGATCGATCCCGCCACGAACATCCTGTGGGCCGCCCGCAGCGCGACCGGTCAAATCATCAAGATCAACAAGCACACGGGCAGCTCCACCTCCTTTGGCATTCTGACCTGCCGGCCCGATGGCCTGGCCTTCGATCCGATCAACAACAAGATCCTGGCGGCGGAGAGCACGAACGCGCAACTGCTCACGATTCATCCGGTGACGCGCGTGGAGACGGACGTGATGTCCTTCGGTTTCAATGGAGTCAGCGACCTGGCCTTTGATCCGCTCACGAACAGTTTGTACACCGTCGACAAGTACGCCGATCGTTTGCTCGTCATCGATCGCAGCACGGGGCAAGCAACACGTCTCGGGGAGGTTGGATTCGCTTCCGTTGAGGGACTCGCCTTCGACCCGAACACCGGCACCCTGTATGGCACGGACACCGTGACGGATAGCTTGATCGTTATCAACCAGAGCACGGGCGCCGGCAACCTGATCGGGCCCCTCGGATTTGGATTCCCGGCGGGACTCGCCTTCGATGAGAACACGAACACTTTGTACGGGCTGGACAGCGTCGCTGACGTGCTGCTGCAGATCAACACGGCGACGGGAGCGGCCACCTCGATCGGCGCCCTGGGCTTTGGCAACGCGCGCGGGCTCGCTTTCGATCCGATCACCAACACGCTCTACTCCATGGACTCCACTGCCCGAGACTTGATCTCGATCAACACCTCCACGGGCGCCGGGAGCGCCCTGGGGGCCACGGGTTTCTACGGGGTGCGAGGCCTGGCCTTCGACCGCAACACGGGCACGCTTTGGGGACAGAACGGACAGCTGATCGAAGTCTCCACGAGCGGCGGCGCGGACCGCTCCGTCGGATGCCTGGGAAGCGTCTCGATCGCAGGCCTCGCGCGGGACCCGAACACGGGCACCGTTTGGGCCACGGACAATGGCATCGCGGATCAGCTCTTGAGAATCGACCCGGTGACTGGGGAAGCCAGCGCGGTGGGCAGCCTCGGCTACTTGGGCATCGGCGCCTTGGCCTTCGACCCCAACTCAAACACCTTGTACGGAGTGGATATCTCCAGCAAGCGACTGGTGCGCATTGACACCTCCACGGGAGCGGCCAGCACTTCCGGCCTTCAACCCCTAGGCAACTACTTCGTCACCGGGCTGGCCTTTGATGGGAACACAAACACGCTCTACGGAGCGGATGCCGTCGGCGATCAACTGCTCACCATCAGCACCACCAGCGGCGTCGCCACCCCGGTCGGCCTCTTCGGCTTCGGCGGCGTCGAAGGCCTAGCCTTCGATTTGGGAACGAACACCCTCTACGGAACCAACTCGGGAAACGTGGGCGGCAGCGGAGAGCTGATCGCCATCAACACCACCACAGGCGCCGCCGTCGTGGTCGCGAGCACGCGCTACTGGTTCAGAGCTCTGGCGGGACCCGCCTACTAAACGGCGAGCTTCTATACGGTATCGCACACCACGCAGAAGCCCGCTTCCGTACGGTATCGCACACCACTCGGAAGAGCGCTACGTAAGAGTGCCGCATCAAGCACGATCAACGGGGGCTTCCGGGCGATTGCGCGGGGCTGATGCGGCACTCTTCGGAAGTGGGCTTCTGCGTGGTGTGCGATACCGTATGAGAGAATGCCGCATCAATCACGATCAACGGGGCTTTCGGCCAATTCAACGGGGATGATGCGGCACTCTTCGGAAGTGGGCTTCTGCGTGGTGTGCGATACCGTATGGAATGGATCAGCCCTCGATTTCCTCTTCTTTGTCGCTCTCGAGGATGATTTTGAACTTGGTGCGGAACCAGTCGTCGTTGCCGAAGGTGCTTGTGTAGACCTCGTTCGCACGGGTTTGTGTTGCCCGGTTCTTGTAGTTGGAGGCCTCGGCGGGAGTCATCGTTGATGGGTCGCCCGCACGTTCGCCCATGCAGCGCATGAGGTAAGCCTTCTTCTTGTCGTTGCTGGTGGAAGCAGCGACGACGGTGTCCGCGGCCTGCGCGAAGAGCATTCCTTTGCTGCGGATGTAGAACTCAGCGTCGCCTTTCAGATCGGAGCTGGGCAAGGGGTTTTGACGTCCCCAACCACGTTCTTCGACGGTCAAGCCAGCCGCTTCCACGGCGGCGCGGAACTCTTCCGAGGTTGCCGTGGTTTCGAACAGGGCGTCCCCTTCCGGGCGGGTGCCGAAGGCGTCGCGGACCGTTTCCAACTTGGCAACGGCCAATTCAGGAGCTTTGCCTTTGACCCACTTGTCGGCGACCTTGTCGCGGATCTCTGCGAAGGGGGGCAGTTCCGGGGGAAGGACTTGGACGACGTTGGCAATCACCAAAGCCTTCTCTTCGACAGCTACACGGGTGGCGAAGCCTCCGTCCTTACCGGAGCCCAAGGCGGACCACAGGTAGCGGCCAGCCCAGCTCTCTTCTCCGTCGGTCCAGTTCACGCGCGTGCGAGGATCGACGCTGGCGTAGCTCAAGTTCATGGCAGCGGCTTCCACCTCGAAGCTAAACTCCTCGCCGGACGCTTCGCGCAGTTCCAGTTCCTTGAGCCATTCGATCATGGCGTAGTAAACCGGAGCCTCGCGCATGGCTTGCTCCTTCGACTCTTCGAAGGAGAGGAAGCGGTCTTCCCCGCCGGCAGCCTCGGCTGCCTTGCGTTCCTCGTCGGTTTCGGGAACATCACGCAGGAAGCGGATGTGGCTGAAGGTCGTGTAGTAACGTTCCGCGATCGCTTCCGGGGTCTCCACGCCTTGGGCGGGGAAGCGCTCCAAGAGCGATGCGTATTCCTGCTCTGCAGTCGGGTCGTACCAAGCGAGGTTGGCGGCCACGCTGCGCTCGGTGTTGAAGGCTGTTTTCTCGAAGGGCGGCAAGGCCGTGAAGTAGTCCTCGAGGGCTTCGTCGTCGATCAGCTCCGCACGGGCGGCTTCTTCGAAGTCTGCTGCATTGGCCACGGCGAACTCAAAGTTGAATTCCTTCGCGTCCTCGAGCCACAGGCTGACGACGTCCTCGGAGAGCACCTCGGTTGAGATCACAAAGTCAGTGACCGCATAACGACGAACCGCGAGCCCACGACGGTAGACCTTCTCGAAGGCCTTCGTGGTCAGACCGCGCATGTTGCCGACCCAACCCAGGTAGTTATCGCGGGTGCCAAAGAAGTTCGTGATCGACTCGGACAGTTCCTCGTCGCTGACGTGGATACCTGAGCGCTCGGCGAGCTGCTCGAGGATCAGGAAGCGCGCGGCGAAGATGTCTTCTTTCGAGTCGCCCTCCCCGAGGAACAGGGATTGACGAACGATTTCCAAGTAGGAGATGGCGCGCTTCTGATCACGGAACTGCTCGTAGGTGTAGCTGCGGCGCTTCCCATCCGGAGTGTTCCACGTCATGTACGCCTTGTCCGCGTTCGGGTTCGGATTGCCGCCCAAAGAGGACATCATCGGACCCGTGATCGAGAAGATCAGCAGGAGGAACACCACCAGGATGAAGTTGAACAAGAAGCGGGCCTTGCTGGTGCCCTTGGGGGCCTCCACCAGGTGCTGCTCGTGGAGTCCTGCTGTGGACTCAATCACTTCCTGGGTGTGGGCGGCTGCGCCGGCCTTGTGAGCAGCGTGCTTCTTGTCTCTGTTCTTGGACATGGATTGGGAGGCGACAGCGATGGGCGCCGCCAGGGGCCGTGGGCCCACGAGATGAGTTCGAGCAAGCGCCTGTGCACCTTGCCCGAGATTTGAAGGGGCAAGAGTGTACGGAGAGGGCCGACATCCGCGCAAGGGAGCGCGGAGCGGGTTCGCCCTACTCTTTCAGAAGCTCGCCGTCCCGGGGCAAGTCTTTGAGGCTCGCCATGCCGAAGCGATCGAGGAACTCCTTGGTGGTTCCGTACTCGAGGGGGCCTCCGGGGACGTCCGCGCGGCCCACCACCTTGGCCAGACCGCGGTCCACCAGATTGCGCAGCATGGGGCCGCATTGGACCCCGCGAATGGCCTCAATGTCGGCTTTTGTGACCGGCTGGCGGTAGGCGACCACCGCTAGGGTCTCCAGGCCAGCGGGCGAGAGCTTCTCGTTCTTGCGGGTCTTGACCAGTCTGGCCACGGACTCGTTTTGCTCCGGGGCCGTCATCAGGCGCCAGCCACCGGCGATTTCACGCATCTGGAGGGGCAAGCCAGCCTGCTCCAGGCGCCCTTGGATCTCGATTAGGGCTTCCGCCACTCGCTGGGGCTTGGGCCGTTCCAGGAGCGTCACGAGCCGCCCAGTGGCCAGGGGCTCGGGAGAGGCAAACACCAGGGCGGAGATGGCCTGGACCAGCTCGTCATCGCTGAGGGCTTCCCCAGGACCGATTTTCGATTCCTCGGACCCCTCTTCGTTGCAGGACCCTTCTTGGTCGGAGGAGCCTCCTTCGTCGGAGGACCCTTCTTTGTCTGCCGAGCCCTCAGGGTCCGAAGCACCGGCCTCCACTTCCTCCGGCGAACCGACCTGCGCCACGCTTTCTTCCGCGGCGGACGCTTCGATCTCCTGCTGAGAAGGCTCCTGATCGGAGGCCTCCTGGGGCTCGGGGGTGTCCGACCCTTCCGTGTTGGGGAATTCCTGGTCGGTCATGGGCTCGGCATCGAGCAAGGCATCCGCGCTGTGTTTCGAGTCAGTCATTGCCCTCTCAGCTTCTACAAGCCGGGCATCCGATGCAAGTCGAGAGGCCCCGGAACTCACAGACTCTCTTCGTCTTTGGGCTCGCCGATCAAGTCGAAGAAGGGCCCGAGGTCCACCGGGCGCAGGCGGCTGAGGTCGTTCTTCCACTGCCAGTATTCCGGCTCGGAGATCGAACGCTCCTTCAGGCTGGCTTCCACGGTGCCTCCGAGGGTCTCCCAAGTGCCCACCAGGGCGGACTTCTTCTCCAGGGTCTGCATCAGCATCCAGCGCTTGGCCTCCTCCACCGGGCCCGCGATCTGCCCATCCGGGGTGCCGAAGGCCAGGCGCGAAAGCACCGAGTCGTTGCGCACAAGGGGCGGAATGCGGCCGCCGAACTTTCCCGTGGGGTCGATGCTCATCTCGACCGCCACCCGTGGGAAGGGCTCGCCGCCCTCGATCTTTGCCAGGGCTTCCTCGGCTTGCGCTTGAGTCGTGGTGACGATCACGGCGACCTCCGCATTGTCCTGGGTCAGGATGTGATGACGCACCACACGCTCGGAGAGCAGGCGGCTGGTCACGTCGGTGCGCAGGCGCTTGCGAAAGCGCACGGGATCCAAACCGAGAGCACCGGCGATCCACTCGTCCAAGCGCATGCCCGGTTGCTCCGCTTGCAATTGGGAGCGCATGTCCTCGAGCGCGGCGCTGAATTCCGCCGTGACGATTTCGTCGCTGACCTCGATGCCGAGGCGCTCCGCTTCCAGGTTCACCAAGTGGCGGTCCATGACGTTGCCCAAGAGCTCGCGCATGCCCCGGGTGTCCACGAACATCCAGGTGGCGAGCAGTTCGGAGGCGTACACGTTTTGTTCGCCGATGCGCGCGATGACAGGATCGTCCTTGTGCCGCCGGGGCCCGGGGGCCTGGGCCTCGGGAGTCACCACGCTGGGAGTTGCCGTGCCCTTGCCCTTCGCGGGCTCGGCCGCGGGTTGCGTGGCGTCCGCAACGGTGAGTGGCGGCAGTGACGGGTTGGATGCCTTGCATCCGAAGAGCAACAGGCTGAGCCCGCAGACGCGGAAGAGTGAGTTGGAGCGCATGGATTCAGGTGAGCTCGTTAGCGGTAACGGATGCGACGGACGCGCCCGATGGTATGACAAGTCGGGCAGGGTTTCTGACGCAATCCGGCGGCGGTGCCTTCACGCACGTAACCAGAAAGGATCTCGTACTTCACCCCGATGCCGCCGCAGTCCGCGCAGTTGCGCAACTCGGGCTTGGGGTTCGGGAACAGATCCCCACCGTACTCCGCGTAGTACGCGATGATCCATGAACGACGGTTGGCCACACGCATGGCCGTCCAGGTGTCGCTCATCTCGGACTCGTCCTCCTCCGAGCGGCGGGAACGTTTGGCCGTCTCTTGGTTGCGCAACCAGCGAGCAATCTGGTCGGCGCGCGCGGCCCGCTCCTTGTCCTTTTCGGACAGAATCGGCTGGGCCTTCTTTTCCTCGCCCTCATCATCCTTGAGCGCCCGCTCTTCGCCGAGCAGCCAGGTGCCAAGGCCGTAAGAGGACGGCTTCCAGCGCTTGACCTTTCGATCTTGGAAGAACTGGCGCACTTGATCCTCCTCCAGGTCGGGCCACTTCTTGTTGAGGCCGAGCAGCACGTTTTGCACGATCTCATCAGAAAGGGTCTCTTCCAGGTACTCGAGGGTCGCGGAGAAGGTCATGTCGCGGGCGGCCGAGCCAGCCAGGCGGTTCATCCACGAGAACCAGTGTTCCGCCACGGCTTCGCGCATGTAATCGTGGCGACGTTTCTCGATGCGCTTCTCGAGCTTTACGCGATCCCCAGCCAAGGGACTGTCCTCGTAGGTGGCGTCGAAGATCTCTAGCTGGGAAAAAGCCTCGGCGAACTTGTCGCGCCGACTGAGACGATCGATCTCATCCAGGAAGTCCACCTGCACCTGGTTGGCCACCTTGATGCCAACCCGCGCAAGAGTGGCAGTCAGCTCTTTTGCTTTGAAGCTCGGGTCGAGTGCTTGGGCCGCAGTGTAGTGCTCCAAGGCCCGCTGGAAATCGAGGATACGTTCGCAGAAGACACCGAGTGCGAAGAGCGAAGCGGGATCCTCGGCATCGAGTGACAGACTCTCCTGGTTGTAGAGTTCGTCCTTCGACATGACGTCCAAGGCCGGCACGAGCAGGCCCCCCACGTAGTCTTTCACGTAGGTCTTGGGAATCGTCAGCGTGCGCCCCTGGGTCTTGAATTGCAGGGAGGTGTCGTCCCGTCCGATGACCTGGCCGATCACCTCGCGGCCGTCGCGCAGGATCAGCTTCTCGGCGCTGACCATGATCTCATCGCCGGAGAGATCCACGTAGCCGAATTGAGTGCGCAGCTGGAGCTCTTGAACGGGCTCGACCAAGCTCCAAGGCACCACCACCAACCCGCCGTTGTCCATCCGGCGGAAGGTCAGGTCCTCTGCCGTGTGGTCCTCGATCATCCCCCATTGGAAGAGTCCCCCTTGGAGTTTGATCATCATGACCTCCCCCCCAGTGGCGAAGTCCTGGCTCGCGACGCTGGGCTTCGCGAAAAGCGGGACGCTGGACAGCAGCATCAGGCTGGCGCAAAGGAACGAGGCACACAGGCTGGGTCGGGTCTTGGTTGAGTTCACTTTCATCATTGTTTGTCCTCGTCACTCTTCTCACTTGAAGAGTTGTTCTGCTTGAAGCCACCCGAACCCCCGAGCAACTCGCGCTCGATGAATTCACGGCGCAAGCGCTCCCCGAAGGGCACCTCTCTGATCCGAAGCATCGACCAGGTCTTGCCGCGTTTCACGCCAGCACTCTGCCAACTCATTTGGATGTCGATGCGGTATTCCCGGGGAAGGTCCGGGTTTTGAAAAGCCTTCGCCCCGTAGACCACGCCAGAAACCCCTGGAACCGGTCGTTCCTTGAATTCCACCGGATCCCCTAGCTCTCCGTTTTCGTAGGGGAACATGTGGCGTTCGATGTCCGCCTCCACCGCCTCCACTGCGGATGCCGCCTGAGTGCGCAGCTGGGCGTGGCGCGCGGTGGCACCGCCGAACGTCAGGAAGGAGATGATCCCCACCGAACCGAGCAGCAGGATGGCCATAGCGAGCAAGACTTCCACCAGGGTGAAGCCTGCACGCTTGGAACGGTCGGGCCGGTTGTGGTCCAGGTTGCGTCGAGTTCTCATAGATCCCAATCCTCCCGGTAGAGCGCCACGGGGATCTCGCGCACCAAGGGCAAGCCCCAGTGCACCAACACCCCACGGTCGTGGACGATGGCTTGGGTGCCGCGCAGTCCGCGCTTGACGGAGGCGCGATCCCCGTCGATGCGAGTCACTTGCATCCACTCGCCCTCCAGTTTGATGAAGGACCCCGGCTGCGGCAGGCGACGGCCGTCCGTGACCTCGATCGACACGTCGGTCAACTCGATTTGTTCGGTGGTGCGCGCCCGGCGTTTGTGGTCAGCCTCTCGTTCGAATTCCATCTCCACGCGAATGCGTCGAGGCAGGATTCCGCGGTCCTTCACGATCGGCATCATGCGGCTCTCTTGATTCCAAGCGTGCATGGTTGTGTCCGGTCGACCCTCGCGCCAATAGTCCCAGGAGGTGGCCGCCTGGTGGGGTTCCACGCCGGGCTCCCAGCCGGAATGCACGATCGAGGTTTGGGTGGCGAACAGCGGTTGGAACCAAAGCAGCCCCGCGCTGACCTCGTCGAGCTCACTCGTTTGCGGCATGCCGCCAGAGCGCACGAAGTTGCTGTCGAAGAAGGACTCGCCCCCGTCGTTCAGCTTGCGCGCTCCACGGTAAATCAAGCCCTCGCTACGGCGGTCCGGCTCCTTGGTGCTAACGGGCACAACAGCCCAGCAGACTTCGATCAGCCCGGGGCCGGTGATGTCCGGATGCACGAGCGCCGGCGTGGCGTTGGTCTCTTCGTCGTCGCCCGTTTTGGGCTGGCCTTTCTCGTTCTCGGTCGCATCCGCTGCGAGCACTTCGGCCACCGGAATTGGCGGCAACATGCGCAGCAGTTCCGCCCGCGAAGCCTGGCGAATGAATCGCAAGCGGGGCCAAACCATTTCGCGCAGATCGTCCCCGTTCGTGTCGAACTTCACCCACTCCAAGAGCACGTCCCCGCGGCCCCCTGCGTCCAAGCTACGTAAGTCGTGAGACAAGAGGCTCAGCACGCCGGTCGCTTGCTCGGTCAGATTGCGCCGGGTTTCCGTGCGGCGCCAAAGGGAGAGGGATCCATCCAACAGGGCAAAGACCGCCACCATCAGGATCATCAAGAGCCCGGCGGCGAGCACAAGCTCGATCAGGGTGAAGCCAGCGCGACCTTCGCGATCGGGAAAGCTCCTGCGCGGGGCTTGGAAACTTGCCTGCGGGTTTTGGAAGACTGCCTGCGGGCACTGGGCCTTTGCCTGCCTGCCGTAAACGTTGCGAAGAGCTTTCATCGGTCCACGCTCCTCAAGGTACTCGCCGGTCCCATGTAGTCGACGATGAAGTTCTTCAGCCGAGGGCTCGTGCGCCAGCCGTGTCCGCTACCGGTCACCTCATCAAACGCGCCCACTTCGTAGTCCACGAAGACGCGCCACTCCACACCATGAGCTTGGTGCCCGATCCAATTCGTTTGCAGGTCCCCTTGGAAGAACAGCTCGAGCCCTTTGGTCGTTTCCGGGTCTGCGTCCCAGGGGACGTCCTTGTCCGTGCGCATCAACACGCCCATGCGAGACCCGGGGACCCCCACCGATTCGTCCTCAAAACTAAAGGAGCGCCAAAAGGCCGAGGGCTGATTCATCTCGAGCCCGAAGTACGCCAACTCGGGTCCATCCGCGTTCGCTTCCCAACGGTCCCAGTAGCGGAAGGGGAACAGAATCACCGGTTCCCCTGCGGAGTGCGCTTCGGGGGTGGTGCCGAAACGGCCCCGGAAAATTCCGCCGCCGCGCTCGTCCATCTTGCCCGCTTCACCGGACAGCCGCGGCATGTCGAAACCGCCGTCGGCAAAGCGCGTGTAGTGAATCAATTCGCTGCCGATCAGGAGCGTTCCTTCCGAAGGGAAGTCAGCGGTGCTCGAGACGCGAATGGTGGCGTCGGAATCGCCGAGCTGGGTGCTCAAGATCGCCACCCGGAAGCCGTCCAGGTAGCTGACCCGTTCACCGATTTCGTGGTTGCTGTCGACGGTTCCCAAGAGGCCGCGCCCCAAGGGCGCGAGAGTGATCGTGCCCGTGCCTGAATCGACGCCTTCGTAGGCGAGGATCTCTTCCCCCACCCGCAGGAGCCCGCCGTCCTCGTCCAATTCACTGAGGTAGGGCCCCGGTGCAGGTCCGTCCGGAAACAGCTTGGCGAAGGAGAAGGGGCGGAAGCCCACCAGGCCCATGGGCAAGGAGATCGTGCGCGGCAGGACGACCATCGGATCCAAGGTGTTCGCTTGGTTCAGGTCCTCCATCAAGACCATCTGCGCGCCGCGGTACGACTCGGGGGGCAAGCCGCCGTCCGCGCCACCGAAGGTGGAGGAGCCAAAGGTGATCTCATCGACCGTGGCGTTCATCAAACTCGTGCCGTCGATGGCGCTTCCGACGGTCACTGTTTTCGTGTTGCGTGGACGCTCACCGGACGGGAAGGCCGTCATGCGGCCGCGCAGGCGCGAGTCCATGGCGGGGTCCTTCGGGTCTCCCAAGTCTCCGCCGGCGGGCACCGGGGCGGGAACTTCTTCCTCGAAGGTAAAGAACCAAGTGTCCAGGCTGTTCGACCAGTCGACGGGCAGGGAGACTCCGCTCGGACCCGGCATGGCGACCACCCGTTCCGCGGGATTGGGAGTCCAGTAGTTGATCGTGAACATCTGGTCCGAAAGGTGGGCTCGTGAGACCACCATCGGCCAGCCGATTCCCGTATCGGGATCGCCGGCCATTACGAAGACCTTGTCGAAGCGCCCGGGCCGGCCGTTCTCTGTGGCCGTGCTGTTGTCGAGCTCCATGTCCGGCACGCCCGCGCCCTCGGCGCGGAACACGGGCATCAGTGGCGAGCCCGCATTGTGGGGATGGGAGAAGGTACGCATCACTCCGCGGAACTGGAAGGCTTCGCGCACGGCGCGCGTGACGGGGTACTCCTCATCCTGGATGACCCCGAGGGTGGGCTCCCAGGTCAGGCCGTTTTGACCTTGGGGCGCCGCATTGGGAAGCGTGGCAAGGATGGGGCCCGTGGCCAGCAACATGCCTTCCGTGCTGGGCCCTTGGGGTCCGGGAGGAGGAGGTGGTTGCAGGATCTCCGTGCGCAGGGTTCCAGCGGACGCGCGTCTCGCCCGCGCGAGAGCTTCCGGGTCGTCTCGCACCAGTTGGCCGCCGGCGATGTTTTGGATCGAGTTGTAGGCCACCCATTCCGTGTTCGCAAAGTTGACCGAGTCGGTGATCTGAGCGAATTGGATGTTGGCCACGTCCGCCTGCAAGAAAGCGGAGCTGCTGCCTGAACCGGATCCCGTGGGGATCGAGATCGGCATGATGAAGAGGCGCGCTCCGTGGACGTCCTGCATGGGCCCCCCGCTTCCAGCCCACTGCCACTGCACTACGAAGGAGCGCTCGCCTCCCCCGAATTCCGGGTTGGCGCCATTCAGGTTTTCCAGGGTCACCTGGGAGCCCCACTCGGCCACGTCGAGAATGGTTCCCTGGTAACCCGTGTAGCGAATCACCGACCAGCCACCGATGGGGTACTCCTCCGAATCCAGAGCCTCGTCGTTTGTGAACGGGTTCCCAACGGGCGACTGCATCAAGCAGGCGTAGCCTCCCGTTCGATTGAAGGCGCTCATCATCTCACGGGCGTCGAGCACCGCCTCGGAACTCTGGTCGTCGGGCCGTTCCGCAGAGCGCAGCTCCAAACCGCGGGGGTAGTTTCCGCCCGCTTTGATGCCCGTTCCGATTTTTTGGGCCAACATACCGCCCATGGGCACGGCGATCTCCTCGCCATATTGCCCCCCATTGCCACCGACCACGGAGCTCACGATGCCCACGCGGAACTTGCCGAGGTCACTGGGAAGGCTGCCCTTGCCCAGCTTGACGCCCTCGCTGCGTTCCTGCAATCGCAAGCTGTAGCCGTAGGCTTGCACGGTGGTTCCCGCCATGTGCGCGCTGAAGGGAGCTCCTTCTTCGGGGACGTTCTCGCCATTTTCATCGAGTCGCCAACGGCGGCGCGCGTTGCGTCCACCAAAGCCTGCGCCCGTTCCGTCCAGGTTGAAGTTCGCCGTGAGCTCATCCCCATCCACGACGCGGGTGTACTCGATCAACTCATCGCCAATGCGCGCCACACCCACCATCGGGAAGCCCTCGCCGGACTCCAAGGGAATCGTGGTGTCGGTCGGGCCGATGCCCGCGGCCAAGCGACTCATCCCCAGGTTGCGCACCCCGTGGGCCAAGCCATTGACGAGCAGGGTCATCTGATCGGGCCGGGCGCCGCGCACGTCCACTTCCACATGACTCCAAACGCCGATCGGCAAGCCCGGGCCATCCTCGCCCTCGGTTAGGGCGTAGCGCACTTCGGCTGCCTCGGTGAAGTCCGCGCTCTCTTTGTGATCGCCGCCTCCATCGAGGCAACGCAAGACCAAGTCCCCTTCTTCGAAGAGCAGCGAGACGCGGTCGACTTCAGTGGAGTTGCCGCCCACGTCGAGCAGGTAGGCGTCCCCCAGGGATTGCGGCTTGATCCAGCAGGAGAAGTTCAGAGTGCGCAGCATGCCGAGGGAAACCGGATCGTCCCACTCCACCGTTTCGTCGGTGGGCTGGGTCTTGATCGTGCCATCCGGGAAGTAGCGCCCTTCACGATCACTGGTGTCGTGGGTGAAGTGCATCATGTGCCCGCGCAACTCGGGGTCGGCGTTCTCGTCCACCGTGTGCTGGAAGAGTTGAGCGAAGCCGTCCGCGCTTTCGCGATCCGCAAAGACGTGCTCCGGGGTGGGCGCGTCTCCGCCTTCCGCTGTGCTCTTCTCTCGTCCCGCGGACTCCACCACGCCGGGCAGGTAGACCTCTCCTTCAAAGGTCCCCATGTGCGCCCACATGCGCGTGGGCGGTTGAGATTTAAGTGGGTCAAGGCGGCTGGTGGCCTCCGGACCGGTGGACCAATAGGGCGCCTCGCGACTCAAGCGCAAGGATTCGTCCCAATCCGCCTGGGTGGTGAAGATCTGGCGCAGCTCTTCCTGGGGAATCACCACTTGAGTTTCTTCACGCAGGGCACTGTGCCGCGCCACTCCGCTCTTGCCGTTGATGACTGCCCGCAGGGACAAGTCGTACACGTCGTTCGAGGTGAAGCTGAACGGCATGGTCGAATACTTGAGCTGAACATCGTTGGCGTTCAACGCGTTGCGATAAAGCGCCACCGCGTCCCAACCTTCGATGACCGCCGAGGCGCTGCCGCTGGCAAAGGCATCCGGAATCACCGGCGCGTCCAGGGGCAGTTCTTCCAGTCCGGCGGCGGGCAGGACGAGGCGCTTCAGGAAATCCTCGGGCCCAGAGAAGGGCCGCGACTCGATGATCAAGGCCGTCAGCGCCCGGGCTTCGCCCCCGTCGATGCGCTGGTTGCGACTCGCCAAGGACAGGTTTTGCATGAGGATCTGCAGCACCTCCGGTCGCGCCGTGTTGATGTTCACGGGGCGCCGCGCGAGCACGCTGACTTCCGCTTCAAAGGCCGCATAGGTGAAGCGCAAGCCGCGATCCAACTCCACCCGGCCATCGGCCGTGATGTTGCGCACGAGGGCCAATTCGGTGGACGTGCCCGTCTTGATGCGCACGGTGCTTCCAGGGGAGAACCAGCGAATGGAGTCCACCCAAATGGAGTCGTCGATTTGAGCTGTAGCGGCGCTCGTCATGCGTGCGGCCCGTTGCCAGACGGCGCCCGCCCCAACACCGCCGTAGGTGGATCCGAGCTTCGCCAAGCTCCTGAAGTGTTCCGGGCGGTAGCGTTGCTCGGGGAAGGTGTAGGTGTCGATCTCTTGCAGCTGCTCTTCGGAGTCAAAGCTGCGCACCTTGCCTTGGTAGAGGCGCCACTCCGCCGGGGCGTAGGCCCGTTGCTCGAGGACCGTCGCGCCGACTCCGTGGTCGCTGGCCGGCAAGGGTCCGGGCAAGGCGTTGTCTTCCTCGTCCGCGGAGCTGCCATAGCCGCGCACGAGCCCGGTCAAGGTGTTGCCAACGATCTTCTCGTAGCGGATCAGCTCGCCTTCGATCCAAACATAGCCGGATGGGTCGAAGCCCTTGACCGAGGCCATGGAGATTTTTTTCTTGTCCTTCGAGATCAAGGGAGCCGCAAGGCGCGTCACGCTCCCCAGCATGGCGGCGATCAGTTGCGGCGGTGCGGAACCCAAGTCAATCTTGCCCGCAACGTCCTCCGCGCGCACGTCCCACATCACGCCCTTGGGATCTTGGGCGTTGAGGAAGCCTTCGGTGAACTTGGTGAGGATCTCCAACTCCGCCAAGCTGTCCGAGTGCATGCTCGTATCGAAACTCGGGTGGGAGCGCTCGAGCATCGCCCGCGCGTGGGTCGAGGCGTTGTCCAGGGCGATGGTCGCTTGAGCCTTGTGGAAGAGTTGTTGACTGGCTTGGTCCGCGTTGCGCGCCGCCAACATGAACGGCGTGCACAAGAGCAAGAGCGCCGCCAAGACCAAGATCACGGTCACCAGGGCAAAGCCTTCGCGCCGCTTGAGGGTCTGGCTGGCCGGCTTGGGTGCTTGAATAGCCGGCTTGGGTGCTTGACCAGCCAGTGTGGGGGTTTGCTCCAGCGCCATCATTCCACCGTTCCGTAGAGGTTGACTCGAATCGTCTCGCGGCGCCCGTCGTCGTACTCCAAATCGAAGACAACCGGGTTGTTGTAGAGCCCGCGGTCCAGCCCACCGTCCGCGGCGAAGACCACCTGTTTCGGAGTTCCCTCGAAGAAGCGAACGCCTTCGGGCAAGGTCAACTGTTCCTGGGCGCCAACGGCGCTCACCACCAAACTGTCCATGGATCCAGGCCAGGGGCGGTGGCCGCCACCAATCACCAACCTGGCTTTGGTGGGCTCCAAGCGGCCAGATTCTTCGACGCGCGCCACGGGAACGCCTTCCACGAAGATCGTGAGGAAGCGCCGGTCATAACTGATCAACACCCGGTTCCACTCTTCCATCACCAGGGCCCCGGGCTCCGTTGCCGCGGACGCTGTTCCGGCGCTCACGAAACGCTGCTTCTCGGAATCGAAGCGCTCCGTGGCGATGCTGACCTTCAAGGCTCCGTGCCGGGTGGCGTCGATTTTAACTGTCTCTCCGAGCCGAATCAGGGAGCCCGCTCCGAGATCCTCCGGGCGCAAGAAGACTTGCACTTGGAAGCCATCCGCCAAACTGAAAGCGGGATCGTCGCTCACCGGAATGACGTAGGAAGCATTCGAGGGGGTGCCCATCAAGCCCAGGGCCTTGCCGACAAAACCGTCGTCCACCAGCACCGCGTCCAGGAGTTCCCCGTCCAGGCCAAAGGCTCCCTTGGGGGGCCGGGTCTCAAAGTGCCAGGTGCCCACCACCATCAAGCCTTCCGCGTGCATCTCGCCGGTGCTCAGATCGAAGCGCACCTGCGCCGGAGCTTGACGGGCGCGACTCCAATTGCTCGTGGCTCGCAAGACGCTGCGCACCATGCTGCCCGCCCCGTGGGAGCCCAAGTCGATGTTGGCGATCGCGCCCACACCGAAACCGAGCATCAGAGCCATCAGCCCCATCACCATCAACAACTCGATCAGGGTCATGCCGAGGCGCGCTGCCCCGGAGACCCGGTGAGTTCTGTTGCGAGCTAGGCTGCGCTTTGGGTTGGGAGCGGTTCTGCGCACCAGGTCACTCTCCGCGCTCCGCCTGGAAGTTGAAGAGGTCGTCGTCGGTGTCGAAGACGCCGTCCTCCCCGGCGGAGATCAGTTGGAAGCTACGCGGGTTGAAGTAGCTGCCTGTTTTCGGGTTCATGCGCGCTTGAACCGTGGACGGGCCCTCCTCTCCTTTCTCGTCCATGGTGAAGTAGGAATCCGCGCGCCCATAATCCTTGCGGTGGAAGTAGGCAATCGGATTGTCCCAGTTGTCGACCAGCTCGAACAGATCCTTGTTGCCGTGGGTGGTCAGGTTCTGCTTGGCCTCGTCCTCGTCGCTGTTGCCCAGTTGGTCCTCGCTGATTCCCGAGCCACCGTAGTCCGGGGACCAAAGTTGAACGCAGAGGACTTCGCTGCCCAGGTTGGTCTTGTTGGGGGTCGGCCCCCACTCCGATTCCCAGGAGCTTGAGGGGTAGTCGCCCGTCTCGCCCTCGTAGGAACCGATCGCGATCGAGACTTGCTGCAGGAACTGTTCCGTCATGCTGCGCTTCGCGTCCTCCCCGAGGTTTCCTAGACGAAAGGCCAGGAAGGTCATCAAGATGGCGAGGATCATCATCACCGCCAAGAGCTCGATCAGGGAAAAGCCGGCGCGCCGGGTAGCTGCCAGTTGGCGCTTGAAGTGTCGGTTGGCGGTCTTCATAGGGATAGGGTCCTTTTCACGGTGAGTCGATCCTTAGCGTTGGCGCTTCACAATTTCGACATCATCGATCTGGAGCAGGACTTTGCGACCGGGCTCCCCATCGCTGAAGACGCCCACGACCACCTCGCGGGTGGTCTGCCCCATGGCAGCCGCGGGCAAGCGGTCGTTGACCAGGACCCCGTCGATGTAGACTCGGAAAGCCGTTTGGCCGGACTCACCGTAGCGCTCCAACTTGAGCAGCACCGTTTGTTCGTCCTCCCACTTCATGACGTCCACGTCCACGTAGGGCGCCTCTTGGTTGCGCCGCTCCGCGCGGTACTGTGCCTTCTTCTCGATGCCGTGGCGAGAGACGGTGACTTCAGCCGTCACCTCCGGGGTCGAACGCGAGCCCCGACGATTCTCCATGCCGACAAAGATCCCGCAGCGCACCGAGGTGCCCGCGCGGATGGTCAACTTGGCTTGCAGACTGACAAAGTCGCCGGCGGTGTAGGTGCGTTTGAGTCGAACCCTGCCGGTCTTGTCGAAGGAGCCGTCCATCACCACCGCGCCCTCGCGCGCGGAGATCAAGACCTCCGGCACCTCATCAAAGAGCCAACTGTTGCGCACGTCTTGACGCTCGAAGTGATCGCTCCAAACGACCTTCTCTTCCCACTCGCCGATACGCTCGATCTGTTCGTTGGCATAGATGCGGTAGGCATCCTCGTCACCCAAGTTCCGGCGGGAGTCCTCGAACTCACGCAGCAAGGTCTTGGCTTCCGTTGGATCTCCGAGGGAGTACACGCACCAGGCCTGGCCGATGGCAGCGACGGGATCCCCAACGTTTTTGGCGAGAGCCTCGTCGAAGTACCGCTTCGCTTCCTCAGCACGCTGCAAGTGCAGGCAGTTGAGACCGCGGGTGGTGAAGGCGGAACCGAGGCCCGGGTCCACTTGGGTGGCGCGTTCGAGGAATCGGTCGGCGCGCTCGTGGTTGCCGGCCTCCATCTCCAAGCGCCCGATGGCAGCCAAGGCGTCGGGCAGGTCAAGCTCCAGGTCGAGGGACTTGGTCAAGGACTCGAGCGCCCCTTCCGAGTCGCCGTTCTGCGCCAAGACCCGGCCCCGTTGATAGAGGCTGTAGATGTCCGTGGGGTTGTTCGCCTGGGCCTTGTCGGCGAACTCCATGGCCTCCGCCTGGTTGGAGGTCAACTCAGCCAGGTAGGAGAGCGCGCGCCACGGGATGTAGGCGCGCAGGGGGTCGGCGACCGCCGCTAGCTCGAGGCGTTCCATGGCGACCGGGTACTCGCCAGCCTCCAGTGCGGACAGGCCCTGGGCCATGAGCAGGTCAAAGCCCGAGCCCGTTGCATCCCCTTCGCTGACCTCCAGGGAACTGTTCGCGAGGTCTGCCGCTGCACCACCGCGCAAGTAAGCCAAGGCCAGGTTACCCGCTTGGGCGCGCTGGGAGGCTTCGTCGGCGCGCAGAGCTTGATCGAACAAGGACTGTGCCCCGTCGAGATCCCCCACGGCAACCAGAGCCTCGCCGAGGTCCGTGCGGATGCGACCGCGCACGACCTGGAACTCGGGAGCCTTCGGCTCGAATTCCACGGCTCGTCGCAAGTGCTCAACCGCTTCCACGCTTTCGCCGGCATCGAGCAGGAAGCGTCCGTGTTTCCATTGGGCGTACCACTCGCTCCGTCCGAAACGGGTGGCCTGTTCGAGGTGAGCGCGTGCTCGGCCGGTCATGCGGAAGCGCGCTTCCAATTCGGCCAAGCGGGTCAGAACAACCGGGTGCTTGCTGAAGCGCCCAGCCACAAGCTTCTCGTAGATCTCGAAAGCGGCCTCGAACTCGTAGGCGACTTCCGCACAGCCAGCCAACCCAAGCTGGGCGCCGGGATCCTCTACGGTTAGGGGCGAGGCGCGGGTGAACATCTCCTTTGCGATCTCCAGGGCGCGCGGGGACTGTTGCCCATGACGCAGTGCCTTGAGGGCGAAAGTGAAAGCCGCGGGGTACTGGCCGACGGTCAGCTCCCCAACAAAATTCCCGCGCTCCAACTCCAAACTGTTGTCCACCGTGCCCGCGAAACCGAACTCATGAATCCGGGACCGTTCAAAGGGGATCGGCGCTTTGGTCAAGCTGTTTTCACGGCCCGTCGCGGGGTCCACCGTCATGAACAGAATCGGTTCGTCCGGCCGCTCTGACAGGGTGTAGCGCTTGGGGTTGCGGATGTAGCCGAAGTGATACTTGCTCGTGTGAACCCAGTCGTACTCCGCCTTGTAACTCGCGAACAGGGCTTGGCGCTCTTCCGCCGTCAATTCCGCGTTGTCCGTGCTGGCCCCCAGTGCGAATTCGTTTTCCCCGTCTAGATCCTCCTCTTCTTCCGCCTTGAGGAACAATCCTTGCAGGGCGTTCGAGGGCATCGCGCTGCGCAGGAAGCGACCGTAGAGTTTCGGCTCAGGGCCGGCACTGGGAGGCGGACGCAAGGACTCGAGCGGTTCCAAGAGCGGCATCTCGAAGGCCAGCTCAGGGAAGGGCCGGGTGTCCGTCGGCGCCGAGAACATCTCGCGCTGCAGCGCCTGGACATCGCGATCCTGCGCAGTGGCGAGGTCGACGTCAGGGGCGAAGTGATCCTCGAACTTCGGGGCCTTGGGCCGGCTGGTTCCGACTTTGCGCTCCCCAGCATCGCTGGTGAAGAACATGTAGCCGAGCAAGAGCGCGGTTCCGATGAGGACGATCTGTTCCTGTCGAATAGCCACTAGTTTTCGTCCTTCTTCGGAGCGTGCAGGCGGGAGGCGATAAAGGTGATGTCTGCGCGGACTTGATCCTTCTTGGTGCGCTCGGGCAGAACCTCGAGCTCCTCAATCAGGATCGAACGCCCTCGGGACTTGTCCTGGGTAGCGGCGATGAGGCGCATCACCGGTCCAGAGTTCCCTACAAGCTTCATGCTGACGCGGGTCTTCTCGACAGTTCCAACTCCATGCCGACCGCGCAGACCTGGATCGAGCTTGATGTCGATTTTTTCGATGCGCTCGACGCGCTCCTCAATCCCAAGGTTGATCACCCGTTCGAGCAAATCGAGGGCGTCCAGGTGCCGGGCGAGTTCGTCCTCACGGGTGGGCGCTAAGGCCGGCAACCCGAGATCCTGTGCGACGCGAATGTTGCGAGCGCCCGCGCGACGCAGCAGGTCCTCACGGACATTGGAGCCGATCGAGAAGTATTGGCCGCCGGCGGAGCCCTTCTGCGGATCGAGTTGAAACTCGGGTCGCGTCGGGTATCCCACGGACTTGGCCAACTCTTCTTGGGCTGCAATCAGGGAGCTGTATTGAGACCGTGCACGTGCCAGATCCTGAGCTCCAAAGCGCGGGTCCTTCAGCTTCTTCTCCACGGAAGTCCGCGTGCGCCGTTGGGCGCGTAGATCGTCTCCGATGGCGGAATCCACCACTTGGTTGACGATCAAGAACACGATGCATCCGCCCAAGACGGACAGCACAAAGCGTTTGTTCTCTTGCCAGTACTCGTTGAGGTCCATGCTTAGAGGCCCTCCTCTACGTTCTCAGCGGACTCATCCGACGCAGCTGGATCGGGGATCGAAAGGGTCGTCAAGTCCAAGGCAAAGGAACTGCCGTCGTAACTGGGCGCGGACTTCATAATGACCTGCGGAATTTTGGCGTCAAGGGAACCCAAGAAGCCTTCGTGCAAGACGGACATCTGGTTCGTGCCCTCGCGGGCGTGGCCTTCGATGTGCAAGATAGGACGCTCGAGATCGCGCTCGACACCTAACTCCGTGTCGAAGGTCCAGCGGCTCTCCAAGCGTGAGAGCCAGTACTCTTCCGGCATGCTTGTGTGGAAGGCTTCGAGGGCGCGCGCGAGTTGCTCGCCGGCCCCCAAGAGCCCTTGGTAGTTGAGCGTTTCCTTTTCGAGCTCAGCGTTCTGCTTGAGCAGTTCGGCGGTCTCGTTGTGGGTTGACTCGGCTTTCTTTAGCTTGCGCTCCAATTGGGCCACTTGGCCTTGCATGCCGGTCAACTCAGAGCTCATGCGCATGGCGTTCCAGGTCACGTAGCCCAAGGCCAGAATCCCGGCGGCAGCGAGGAAAGCAGTGCCTCCCCAAAATTCACGGCGCCTGCGGACAGCGCCCGGCAGGATCTCAACGGAAAAGGATTCCGGATCCGATGCCATGGTGGCCAGGCCCAGGGCGGTGACTGCTTCCAGCTTGTACTCCTCCAAGCGGTCGGCCGCTTCCGGAGAGAGCCCGCTGGTTTCCACCATGCGGAAGGCGTCGAAGAGCTCGACCGGCACGCCCATGGTTGACCCCAACCAGGCGGGCAAGCCATTGAGCGCCGCGCCGCCGCCACACAGGGCCACGCGGTCGATCTTAAGTCCTTGGATCTTGAGTTGGCTCTTGCAGAAGAGCACGGTCGACTGCAGCAGGCTCTGAAGCTGCCCCGCTGCCCCCGCAATGGCGCGGCTGGCCTTCTCCTGATTGGAGTTCTCGTAGCGCGCACCGGGTTTGAGGGTCGCGTACTGAATCTTGACCTCTTCGCCCTTCTTCTCCGACACGCCGAAGCGTTGGGCGATGGCTTGATCAAAGAGCTTCGAGCCACCGGATAGGTTGCGAGCAAAGATCAGGTCAGGCCCGCGACAGATGATGACGTCCGTGTTCTCGGAACCGATGTTCGCCACCATCACGGTGTCGCCTTCGATCACCCCGAAGCGCAGCCAAGCGTTGTAGAGGGCCAGGGCGTTGGGCGAGAAGGAATCGATCTTGCCGCCAGCCTTGGCCAAGCCCTCGGCGTGCTCATCGAGCAAGCTCTCTTTCGCCATGGCCAACACAACCACGTCTTCCCCGTCGATCTCGGGCAGCTCGGGCAAGAGGTTGAAGTCGCTGGCGACTTCTTGACCGCTCTGGCCGCCGACGTCTTCGACTTCGAAGCGCATCAGCTTGCGCAACTGCCAGTCAGGAACCCGCGGAACGCGAACGTAGCGCAGGTTCATGTCGCGCCCCGTCAGTCCGATGCAGCATTGTCCTAACTTGAAGCCCCGACCGAGAGCGCTCCAGGCCTTCGCGATGTCCGGTGACTCCACAGGGTCCGCGCTGAAATCGCTGACCTTGAACGTGCCGCCCTTGAATTGACCGCGAATGGCGATTGCCGTTGTGCAACCGACATCGATCCCTGTTGTTGTGCGCGCCATACTTCTAGTTCTCCTCGCCGAACTCTTCGCCCAAGTAGCTTCGCACTGCGCTCGCCAGCTGAGGAGATTGCGTCTTCTCTAAGACAGTGATGATGGACTTGAGACGGTCCACCTCGTCATTCGAAAGGTCTTTTTCAAGAACCGCAAGCGACTCCTGAATGGTGGCCACGAGGGTCTTCGCTTCGCCCTCCACGTCGCTTCCTCGGTACTTCTCACCGATCGCTTTGGCGCGAGCGTTGCACTCGCGGAAGAGGTCGACCAAGCGGAAGAAGTGGGCCTGCTCGAAGATCACTTCGACCTCCTTGAGTTCGACGCGGCCCGCGCTCGTTAGGCGACCGCGAGTCGCACGGGCCTGCTCTACGAGGTCCGCGTCATAAGGAGATTGAGCCAGGATTTCGTTCCACTTCTCCAAGCACAAACCGAGTTGGCCAGCAGCTTCGGCGTTGCGCGCTGCGAAGGCCAAGTCGCCGGCACGTGCCCGCTGCTCCTGGAAGTTGACCAGGAGCTGGACCGCTTGCCCGCCGTGCTGAATGCGAATGTTGCTGGCAGAGCCTTGGGCTCGGCCGCTGATCGAAACCGGTCGTTCGAAGTCGAGGGCCACGAGTCCATAGCCACTGCCGAACAGCAGCGATTGCACATCGTCCGCCTGCCAGTCATTGCCGCGCTCGGTGAAGTGGCCTCCCCCGAGGGTAGCCAAGCCGCCGTCGAGGGCGTCGGACTCCACGGTCAAAAGCAACTGCTCTGCCCCGCCGAAGTTCAGACCGAAACCCGTCGCGGCCGGAGTGACGCTCGCGGGAAACTGCCGGCGCCCATCACCGCCAACCCCGCGCAGGTTTCGCATCCAAGTGCTGCTGATCTTCGTGAGGTGCAGGTTCGATCCGCCTTCCCCTAGACTCCAAAGGCCGTAGTCGCCGACCTTGGCTGTGGGCGCTCCCGGTGCGTTGTTCGGAACCAAGCCCACGTCGTCCACATCGACCGTGCCGCTGATCTCTTCGCCACCATTGGCGGCGCGCGCTTCGACCACGATACGAGCCCGTCCAGAGCCCGCGGGCACGGGCGAGTTGAAACTGAAGTCTTGATGGGTACTGACGTCCGCGATCCAAGGCCCCCAGGCCATCAGGCCCGATTCGTTGGGGGATTCTTTGGCGTTCAAAAACTCGACACCGATGCGACCGGAAGCGTCCCCGCGCGCACGCAGTTGAGCGCTCACATCCACTTGACGGCCAGGGGTCACGGTCACGGCTGCGCTGCGCAGGATGGCCCACTCACCGCCGATCAAGGAAGCGCGCGCACCCTCTTTGCCACTCGACCGGGCGTCCGCCCACTGGTCGAACACCGCGGGGGCCGACTCGCTGGAGGTCCAGCTTTCGGGCATCCCGCCCCCCTCAAACGAGGACCCTAAGAGTTTGTTGCCGGAGATCGCGACCACCGGCTTCTCGCGGTTGCTGGACTCGGATCCACCTTCCTTGAAGAAGTAGGCCGCAGCGCCACCGCCGATCACCAGGAGGGCGACGACCCCGATCAAGCCCGCCTTCGACCCTTGCCGACTGCGCGCGATCATTTCCGCGCTAACGGTCTCGATCTCCGCACCCGCGGAGGATTGTGCTCGGGCGCTCGACTCAGGCATTGGGTCGGCGGAAGCAGCCGGCCGGGCGCGGCCCGTGACCGGCATTCCAGGGGTCTCTTTTTCACCCAGGTCAGTGATCTCTATTTCATCCGGGTCAGTGATCTCGATTTCGTCCGA
This sequence comes from uncultured bacterium, assembly GCA_937905825.1. Classification (GTDB taxonomy): domain Bacteria; phylum Planctomycetota; class UBA1135; order UBA1135; genus JABACD01. Next base: position 37,018 of record CALCXM010000028.1, on the reverse strand, counting down.
CTCGGTGTCCTCGAAGACAGCATTCACACTGCCGAAGGTCACCACGTCACCGGGGCTCAGCCGGACTTCCGTGATCTTCTCGCCACCTTGGCGGGTGCCGTTCGTGCTACCGAGGTCCCGCAGCAGCACACCCTTTTCATCCGTGATGAATTCAGCGTGTTGACCCGAGACCGATGAATCCTGGATTTGTATCGAGTTGCCGGGCCGCCGACCAATGGTGAAGCGGGGAGAGCTGATCCGAGCGATGTCTCCCTCGCGCTCGCCATCTTGGAAGCGCAACGTGAAGCGGTCTTGCATACAGAATCGTGACCTGTAGGGCGCCCGAAAAGATCTGGGCCAAATGAAATGAGGGAGCTCGGCCTAGCAGGCTGCTTGGAAAGTGATCTTGTTGAAGAGGCTCAGCATCCGCTCTGCATTGCCCGCCGAAACCGCAGCTGTCTTCGTAGATGCAGCGATGGGGTCGGGCGGCGATGCGGGACGGAGGATGGGGCTCTGGGACGGAATCACTCTGGGCTACGGTCTGTTAGGGCCGGTCAGGGTTCTGGCAACTACCCCTCTCCCTGGACCAGGTAACGACTGCTGTTCTAGGTCCGAGGCCGGGGGGTTCGCCATGGAACGCAGAGCTTAGCCCGCTGGCAGGCCCTGCGGTAGCCTCTGACCAAGACATGGGAAAGGTCTCTTGAGCTATTGGTCGCCGGGCCTGAGAATCTGCGCCCAACCCAAGGCCCCCGAATCCATGAGTCGTCTGCGCACCTTTTTCCTCGAAACTACCCCCGAAGCCGGACCAGCGAGCCTGGCCCCCCCGGACAAAGAGCACGCTCTCAAAGTCCTGAGGGTACGGCCCGGGGACCGCTTGCTCGGTATTGATGGCTGTGGCAAGGCCTGGGAGCTGGAGGTCACCAAGGCCGAGCGCCGGCGCCTGCAGCTCGAATCCATCGGCCCAGCGCGGGTCGAGCCAGCCCCCGGAACGGCCGCCAGCGCCTTGCCCTGGATCGAAGTTTGGGCCCCTTTGCCCAAGCGCGATCGGGCGGAGGACCTGCTCGGACAGCTCACTCAGCTCGGCGTGGCGCGCTACGTACCCCTGATCACCGCCCACACGGAACCCCAAGCCCGGGAGCTGCCCGAGTCCCGGGAGAGTCGAATGATCCGGACGGCGAGGGAGGCGTTGAAGCAATGTGGCCGGTTGTGGATGCCCGAGATAGGCCCAGTGACCCCCATCAAGGCGCTTGCTGAGCTCCCGGGCCAGACCCTCCTTTTGGCCCCCGACGCATCAACCCGATTGTCTGATTACCTCAATGGCTTGCCGAGCGGGTTTGAGGGGGCGGCTCCTGAGCCGGGCGGCCCGGACCAGGAGTCCCCGGTGGAGAGTTCGGCGGAGCCGCCAAGGGAGCCAGTCGGCGGGGAGCAAGCACGCCCGACTCCAGAACGGCCAATTCGGCTTGTTTTTGGCCCAGAAGGGGGCCTAAATGAGTCAGAAGAGGCCTTCTTGGCGGAGAATGGGGCAATTCCGGTCCGCGTGGCTCGCCACATCCTACGCATCGAAACGGCGGCCCTCACGAGCCTCGCGATCGTGGCCGAGCGCTGGTCCTAAAGGCCTATAAAATAGGCGCTTATGGCGCAATATCGCTAGTTTGAGATCAGCTCCGGCGGCCACCTAGACGATCCCGGGGTACGGTTCAGTATCGGCAACAGACACCGCTAGAACCGCTATGACAAATCGAGCTCAAATGGACGACATCCAGTACCGACTGGAGGTCATCAAACAGGATTACCCGACCGGCAAGCTTCAGGAGTGGCAGCTCCAGGAGTTGATCGAGGACTGCGCCAGGCTGCGCAGCGAGGATCCAGAAGGCCCCTATTCAGGAGCCCAGACCTTCATTGAGAACATGCTGCGGATGATCATCCAGAACTTGAACTCCGTCCGCCGTCTGCAGCAGATCCGGTCCGACCTGACTGGTTGAGAATGCCCTGACTGGTTGAGACAGCCCTGACTGGGTGGGACTGCCCTGACTGGCTGGGATCGCCCCGCGCGTGTGCTTCCCACGGTATTGGGACCCCAGGTTGGCCAGGACCCCAGTCCTGGCCTCTCCCAGCGAGCGCGAGCCGCCGATGCTTGGGGCCCCTCCAGCCCCAAGCATCTAGCGTTCCCCCTCGGGCCAATCCCCACGAGCCGCAGAAGGCTCTCTCCTCAGGTCCCCCGAGTATTGAAAGAAGATGACCGGGCAGCCCCAAGAGCCATGATGGCACCCTTGGGCCTAACCCGGTCCATTCCCCCACTCCCTAAGGACCCCCTCCGCGCAGAATGAGCAGATGAAATGAGATTTATCTAATTAGCTCCATCGCGGGCGATCGCCCCCCGATCCGGCGGCCCCAAAAAGAGGGCCCAGGCAGCCTCGGGGCCGTTCTGGTCCGAGTAGGCTCGGGACAATTAGAACTCCATGCGCTCGCGAATCGAGACGTGAGCTCCGGTTCCGATCACCACATGGTCCAGCAGGGGAATCCCCACCAGCTTGCCACAGTCCGCTAGGCGGCGGGTCACGTCCAGATCCTGCCGGGAAGGTTCGGGATCCCCGGAGGGATGATTGTGGACCACCACGATGGCGGCCGCCGAGCACCGGATCGCCAGGCGAAAGACCTCCCGCGGATGCACGAGCGAGGTGGTCAGGGTGCCCTCGGAAATGCGCTCGGTCATGAGCAAGCGATGGCGGCCGTCCAGCAAGAGCACATAGAACGTCTCTCGATCCAGCCCGCGCAAGCGTGGCACCATCAGCCGGTAGACGCCGCCCGGCGTCCGAACCGAGTCCCCGCTGCTCCAGCGCTCGGCCTCCACCAAGCGGCCGAGTTGGAAGCTTGCGGCGAGCTTCTGGCTCGCCTTCTGGCTCAATCCGGTCATGCGCGCTAGGTCTGACTCACTGCGCCGAGAGAGGGCAGCCAGGCCATGACTCGCGAGGGCCCCTTGCAACTCGGGCAGGGGGGCCGGAGCCCGCTCAGGGGGACCGGCGCCGGGCACGAGCGGAGCCGTTGCGCAGGCAGGCCCCCGGGAAACAGGCGATTCGAGGGAACTCGGCGCAACGCCGAGGCAGCGGGCAATGACTTCCAGGCTCGAATCCGCAGTTTTCAAGCCCTCTTGACTCTCTTCAATGACGTGCACAGCCAGCTAGACGAAGGCCGGGAGCCTCGGCAACCCTGGAAATCGGGCGTGCCTGCGGGCGCTCCTGACCCACTTTCGTGCGCTAGGGTAAACGCCTCACAGTTGAAGAGTTAGGTGGGACGTCAAGCTCCCCTCGAAAGCCCCATTCCCGCAATTGGGAGCCTAAATTTTGTCTCCACAACCAAATGGAGCGAGGCGCCCATCACTCGTCGCCCATGCCCCTCTCCACGGGGTTTTCAAGGAATCTTCTCTGCACTGGGCTGTCCGAACCCAACCCCGTGGGGCCTGAAAGGACGGTGCTTGGACAAACCGCCTATGGCGCCCACTCCACGTAGACGCCTAGGCTGCCGATTCGATCCTTGGACCTACACCTTCCTCCCCCCCCAGCCACCCTGACACCCGCATGAATCTCTCTTCAGCCGTCGTCGTCATCCTGAGCATTTGGGCAATCGAGGTCGTCTTCTTCCTGATCTCCTACCGACTCCACTCCGCCCCAGAGGAGTGATCCCGCGCTCGCGCACCGTGCGGTCCGGAGCAACGGGGACCGGGTACTCGCGTATCCAAACCTCGCCCCGGATTGTTGCTTCCTAACTCTCTCATCGGGAAGCGTGGGGTTCCCTCGGGGACTCCAAACTACTATCGCGAGGGTGGCCGAACTCGGGAACGGTCACTCTCGCATCCCCCTTCCACGCGCAGCTTTCGGACCCGGCTCCGCGCTCAAGGGTCGCCTCGCTCCGTCAGCGCCCCTCGCAACCGGGCACTACTCTTTTGAGGCGTCGCTTAGGACCACGCTCAATTCCAGGGCAGTGCGCGCCCGAAAGGTCTCCGAACAGGTCCGACCGGCTTTGCAGCCACTCACCAGATCGAGCACCAGGACGTCCCCATACCAACGGTAGAGGTAGTCGACCATCACCATCGATTGAGCGTAGGCCACGCTGATGCGCTGCTCATCGGTCATCTGGGTGAAGCTCGCAACGAGATCTTCCAGGGGGAACAAGGTCTGCCCCTGAAGCTTTTGGCGCGCTTGATTCGTACGCGTCTCCGCAGCGCCGGCTTCAAAGCGTTGGGCGATGCCTTCGTTGAGCCAAGCGGGAATGCTCGTGCCTCCGTAGGAGCGCAGGAAGGCGTGCATCAACTCGTGGCGTAGGACTCGCTCGATCTCCTTGCGTTCGGCGCTGTAGTCCGCCACGGGCACGCGAACGGTGCCGTCAAAGATGCCGCCGGCCCAATGCCCCACACCGGTGATTTTGGTGAACTCGTCGCGGTCATAAAGCAACACGCGCAACTTGGGATCCCCGTGACCAACCGGGTAGTGGTTCAAGGTCACCCCGAACTCGTCGTAGACCTCTTCCAGCAGGCGCGTCAATTGCGCGTAGCCGTGTTTGAGCAACTCCGTGCGCTCGCCATCGTAGGAGAGTTCGAAGTGCGCTGTTTCGTCCGTCCAAAAGCCCGCCTCGGTTTCCACGGAGGCCTTCCAACGCTGCAGTAGATCGCGCAGGTCCTGGCGGCTGGGATCGAGCAGGGTGGCCCGCTCAAGCATGGGCAAGCTCACAGGCAAAGCAGCCGCATCGAGTGCCAGTCCCCGGCGAGCGAGTCGCGCCAGGGCTTCCGCCAAGTTCTTGGCGAAGACCAGTTGGTCGGGTTGACCTTCCAAGCATTGCTCGAAGAGCTCTACCGCGCGCTCCAACTCCCCCGCCTCGAGGGCGGCGATCGCTTGGTCGTTGAGTTCTGACCAGCGCCGGGGAAGGTCGAGAGGTGCGCTCTGCAAGCTCGCATTGTCGATGGCCGGAGCGCTCGACTTGCGATGTTGACTCAGACGCTGCACCTCAAGGGCCGCTTGCCCTTCGGAGTTCGTGGGCAAAGCGAGTTCTGCGGCCAGCCTCTCGGCCTCCGACTTCTGATACATGACGTAGCCGCTGATTCCGACGGCGACCACGAGCAGGAGGGGTGCGGGCCTCACTGCGTTTCCCCCACGCCGCGTTGGGCGAGTTGCGCCGGAAAGGGCGCGTAGACTGCGGGGTAGTTCACGGAGCGCTCGATGCTTCGCACGCGCTGCAAGTAAGACTCATGAACGTCGAGCAGGGCTTCTTCTGTCAAGGGATCGCAGTAGTAAGTTCGACAACCCAAGGGCCGACCTTCGCGTGCCGTGCAGATGCCGGCGACGTGGTGCGGGCAACGCCCTGGCGCTTCGGGAGCGGGCGCACTCGGGTGCTTGGCGGTGGCGTAGTCCGTTTCCAAGGCCGTGGCGTACAGCACGTGATCCGCCTCTTCAAAGCGACAACACAAACCGCTCATCTCGCAGCGCGGATGGTGGGCTGCGATCTCCGCATCCAGCTCTTTGTAGAGTTCTTCTAATTGGGCAAAGGCCTGAGTCTGCATTTCCGCAGTGGGAAGTTGACGAATCCCAGGACAAGTGGCTCGCGCGGCCTCGAAGCCAGCTTCGTCCTCGAGCACGGAACTCCAGTAGGGGAAGGTCGCGCAGTGCCGCGGGCGTGCTTGGTAGACGCTGCAATGGCGCGTTCCTTCCAACAGAGCACAGGCCGCGCCGCTGCCGCCCGCTTGCCCGGCTGCCTCGCGGATCGAGAGGCGCCGCTGGCCGCTGCGTGGATCTGTCACTTCCCGCAGGTAGTTGTTCTCGAAGCTCTCAACGCTGCAATTCGCAGCGGCGGCTAGCCCCGCAACTTCATCCGCTTCCACCCAGATGTACCCGCTGCCGCCAGTGCAACAGCGTCCAGACCTCTGGCATTCGAAGTGGAAGGGCACCACGCCCTGCTCACCGGGATCGAGTTCCACAGCCTTAGCGCCGTCGGCGCGAGATGGGACCACGGCGCTTGATGCCACGCACGGAAGCACCTGCGCTGTAGTCCAAGTCTTGGCGACCCTTGAGTTGGCCGGAAATGTCTTCTCGCAGCTCTTCCCAGGACTGATAGCGCACGTCCATGTCCTTGGCCATCATCTTCTCGATGAAGTAGCTGAGGTGCGGAGAGAGCCGGCGCCCTTTCAGCTCGGGAGAGGAGAGTGAATCCATCACCTGCATGCGCAGGACCTCGCGGTCATCGGAACTCTCGAAGGGCAGTCGGCAAATGACCAACTGAAAGAGGGTCACGCCCAGGCTGTAGATGTCGCTGCGCAAGTCAGCGGCAGCGCCTCCTTGGGCTTGTTCTGGCGAGAGGTAGGCCACGGTTCCCACAGCACTGTCTTCGGGATTGGCGGCGGCGGCTTCGTTGGCTGCAAAGCCCAGGTCGATCAGCTTCACCTTGCCGTTGCCCCCCAACATGATGTTCCCGGGCTTCACGTCCCGGTGAATCACGCCCTCCCCGTGCAAGTACTGCAGGACCTCGGAAACCTCAAGGATGATGCGCAGCGCGGGGTCTTCCTCGAGCGGCGTGCCGCGATCCAAGATCTCCAGCAAGGTCGTGCCTTCGACCAACTCCAAGCGATTGAAAAGAGTTTGACCACTCTTCGCAGCCCCGTAGCCACTCACGAGTCCGGGGTGAGAAAGACCCTTGAGCAACTTGGCCTCGTTCACGAAGGCGCGCACGGTGTTCGCGTTGCGTGCACACTCGGGCAGCATGACTTTGAGGGCCAAGGACTTGCCCGTCTTCTTCTCACGCGCACGAAAAACGCTCGCCGTGCCCCCGCGCCCAACGCGCCCCAGAATCTCGTACCCGGGTATTTCAGGGATCTCCCCCGCTTGGGTGCGCCGCATGCGGGCGACCCACTCTTCGTCTTTGGCGAGCACGCTCACCAAGAGTTCGTCCAGCGCTTCACCCTCCCGCAACTGCGGCAAGATCTGCTCCGCATCCGCCCGGCTCAATTGGCTGTGATGAACGAGCAAGGCGAGAAACTCGAGGTCTTCTTTGGAACTCATGGGAGCAGAATAGTCGATCCAGGCCGCGGGGAGGTGACCTTGGTCGGGGAGTGTCGTTTTTTTCCACGAGTGGCGCGCAAGGTTTGTGCTGGCGAGGTCAAGTCGCGGCCCTCCGGATTCCGAAACTTGGCCAGGGCGTCCCCAGCCACTTCTATCCTCAACTATTTCGGCTGGGTGACGTCCCTATCCCCAATTCTCGCTCGCCCCAGAAACTCGGTGTCCCAACCCAAGAGCTCTAGCGTCCATCGCTACTTCCCGCTCGCGGATTCCTTTCTGGAGGTCCGCCAATTCGGGACCGAAGTGGACACCCTGCACGCGCCCGCCGCTTTAGATAGCAGCAGCTACAAGCGCTTGGTCGTGTCCACCTGCATGCCTCAATTCGCGGCTGACTTGGCCCAGCAACTCCCGATGCTGTTCCCCGAGGATCCGCAAATCGCTGAGGACCGGTTGTACGACCTTTGCATCGAAGTCAATCCCGGCCTCGACATCAACCGCGTCAGCTTGTGCCCGACCCTCGACACACCCGCCCCACGCACAAGCGTAGAGCACCAAGAACGCAAGCAGCGTTCAGACAGCTGGAAGCACCTGGCCAACATCACGAGGGATTTGGAGCGCCGCCTACGACGCAAGATCCACGGTCAAGACGAAGCCATCCAGGCCATCACGCGCACGATTCAGCGGGCCGCCGCCGGACTCGCTCCCGCCAACCGACCGCTCGGCAGTTTCTTGCTGGTCGGGCACACGGGCACGGGCAAGACTGAGCTTTGTCGGCAACTCGCGAAAGAGTTGGCATTGGACTCCCAGGATCCGACCACCAACCTGATCCGAATCGATTGCAGCGAGTACGCCCTAGCCCACGAATACAGCAAGCTCCTCGGCTCACCTCCAGGCTACGTGGGACATGAGGAAGGCGGACTCTTGACCCGCGCCCTGCGCGACACCCCGCGCGCGGTGATCCTCTTTGACGAGATCGAGAAAGCCCACCCGCGCTTGCACAACCTCATGTTGCAAGTGCTGGAAGAGGGGTGTCTCACCGACGGACGGGGCCAACGGGTTCAACTGAACCAGAACATGGTCCTGATGACCTCCAACGCTGGAGCCCATGACATTCGCAGCGCCAGCCGCAGCCTTGGGTTTCACGCCGCCTGCAATTTGGACGAACGCTCCCTGCGCGACATCACCGATCGAGCCTTGGCCGAGCTCTTTAGTCCCGAGTTCCTCGGTCGCTTGGACCAGGTGGTCCTCTTCCCGGAGCTTGAACACGGCGCGGCGCTAGCGATCGCGAAGGATCAGTTGCTCGCTCTGGCCTTGAGGGCCAGGAAAGCAGGGGCACGCGTGTCCTTTACCGGGGCGGTCGCGAAGTGGGTCACAATGCTTGGATATTCCCCTGAATTCGGGGCGCGCGAGCTGCGCAGCGTGATTCAAACTCACGTCGAACCGCCCTTGGCTCACCTTCTCCTGAACGAACCGATCGGCGCGGACGATCTGGTGCGCGGCCGCATCAAGTCGGACAAGTTGCACTTCACGATCGAACACTGACCAGGACCCTGCGCCTGGCCTGCTTCGCCACCCCGACTCCTAGCGCGAACAAAAAAACACAGCCTTGCCGGGTGAACCCGAACAAGGCTGTGATCTTGTTGCTCCCCATGCAGCAGAAACAGTCCGCCGCGCACTTGAATGTCGTGGCGCAAGTAAATGGGGAGCCTCAGTTGTTATAGCCTTCTGTCGGTCGACAGGAAGCAAGTCCGCATATGTTTTTTCGGGAACGCTTGCGCAAGAGCACCAAAAACTTGCTGCGCAACACCGCGGGCAAGAGCTGAAACGATACGACGACGTAACAACATGCTCGGGTGGCAACGGGTGCTGCAGCGCGCCGTGCACGCAATGTGCAACACGTCAAGGTGTGCACCCCGCAACCTACATCACGACCTTTGTGCACCGAGTATCCCCATGAACGTCACGTCCCATCACGCCTGGCAAAGGTTGCTGCGGTCGAACGATCACGCTTCGCGCGCTTGCCCTTGCAACCGAACAAAAACCGGGTTCTGGTACCCAAGAGATGGGAAACGTGCCACAAGCTTCCCCGTTCAGCGCGAGAGACGAACAGCAACAAGCACTCGAGAAGTCATCGTCTTCGCACAAGACACGCGCATCACGAGCAAGCTCCATGAACTTGCTCAACCGGATGTCGCCAGTCTTCGCAAACAGCCATTGAGAGAGTTCGCGAGCAACCTCGAAGGGGCGATGAGCAAGGCTCGCCGCAACGCGCAACGAGCGGCTTCAAAAGCGACCGCACAACTTCGTCCTAAGATTGGGAACGAACAGACTTTTTGACCGCGAGTCGCTTTCCGTTCCCCACGTGCGAACAACGAACGGGACACTGGTCGCGGGAACGCAGTCCATGACGAGCACTCAAAGCACATGCGTCACACGCAGAATCCTTAGGCTTGGTACTGCGCGCCGTTCAACTCGACACGCGCGCGCAACGGGCACCGGACGAGCAGCGTGAACAACCCTTCGCCCACCTCGATCCGCTTGAACAATCGGTTGACCGTGCAGGCAACGACCTCGAAGTCGTAAGACCTGCGAGGAACGAGCTGATCCAGGCGGTAGTCGGTGAATGGGCTCGGGTTCGAGGATCGCGACGGACGCTGTGTCGCGCTCTTCAGCAGTGCGCTCCGAGCCGGCAACTTCAAGGGGGCCTGCACGCCTGCGTTCGATCCAATCAGGCGAGCGCACGGGAGCACTCGGACCCGCTGACCCAGCCCGTGGGCTGTTGGACCAGCCGGAAGCGAATCCGCCCCGTGATCACGGCAATTCGGGAAGTCCCCTTGTGTTTCGACGGCCTGCGGAGGAGCCTTTGCGACAACCAAGCCGAGGCCCCCGCGCCTGCTCCTCCCATGTCCACTCGAACCGAAATCAAGACCCTCTGGGGTCTGGCCCTACCGATCGTCGCCGCCCAACTGGGCACGATGATGTTGGGGGTCTTCGACATGATCATGTTGGGGCACTTCGACACGCAGCACTTGGCTGGTTCGGCCATCGGGCATGTCTGGATCTTCGGAACCATGATCATCGCCCAGGGGATTCTGCTCGGGGCCGACCCCCGCATCAGCCAAGCCCATGGAGCGGGCAACGGCGAGCGCATCGGGATCACCTTGCAAGCTGGCTTGATCCTCGGCGGGTTGCTTTGCCTGCCTCTCGCCGTGGCCTGGTGGTTCACCGGCGAAGCCTTGCACTCGATGGGAGTGGATCCCGAGTTGAGCCAACTCGCCGGGCGCTATGCCGCCGTCCAAATCCCCGGCATTCCCTTTCTCCTGGGATACTGCCTGCTACGCAGTTGGCTGCAAGGTCGCGGCATCATGAAGCCGGCCATGTGGATCGTGTTGCTGGCCAACGTGCTGAACGCCTTCGTCAACTGGGTGTTGGTCTTTGGGCACCTGGGATTTGAACCCCTGGGGATTGTGGGTGCGGGCTGCGCGACGACGCTGACCCAGGCCTTCATGTGCCTGGGGCTGCTCCTCTTTGTGCGAGTCTTCCGCTTGCAGCTCAATGCCTGGACCCGGTGGAGTCGGTTGGCCTGGAAGGAACTGCGCGTGACCTTCAAGCTCGGCTGGCCGATCGGCATGCAATTCGCCTTTGAGGCTTGGGCCTTTCAACTCTGCACCCTGATGGCGGAGTCCCTGGGGACCGCTGCCCTCGCGAGCCACGCCATCGCGCTCAACCTGGCTTCGATCGCCTTCATGGTCCCCCTGGGAATCTCGATCGGGGCCTCTAAGCGTGTGGGCAACTTGATCGGCGCCGGCCAACCCGCCGGGGCTCAATTGGCGGCCAAGTCCGCCCTCTTGATGGGCGCTGCCGCCATGTTGCTCGCGGCCGCCACCTTCATTCTGTTCAGCGACCAGTTGCCGACTCTGTTCAACAAGGATCAAGCTGTCGTCGCTGCGGCGGCCGCCATCCTGCCGATCGCCGGGGCCTTCCAACTCTTCGATGGTCTGCAAGTCGTGGCCGGCGGAGTGGTGCGCGGCATGGGCAAGACCCGGGTTCTCGCGGTTACGCACTTCATCGCGTTCTACGTGGTCGCCCTGCCCGCCGCCTACTACTTAGCCTTTGAGCGGAACATGGGACTTCCGGGAATCTGGTGGGGCCTGTGCATCGGTCTGGGCGCAGTAGCGCTTTGGCTCTGCCTTTGGATTCTACGCAACGGCCCCGCGAGCTTGCCCCCGGACGTCCCCAGCTAGACGTCCGGTCCTCGGCGCGGTCTAGTTGCCTAACTTCCCAGCCAAACCCGCATCGCCCGGGAAGGCCGCCAGCCCTTGGGCCCAAATTGCTTTGGCCTTGTCGGCTTGGCCCGTCTGGTTGTAGAGGTTGCCCAACAGCAAGTAGCTCTGGGAGTGACCCGCCTCGTGTTGACCCTCAGCCTGCTGACCGATCAGTGTCTCGAAGTGCGTGATGGCCTCCGCCTGCTTGCCGAAAATCGGCGGCCAGAAGGAGAGTGAGACGGCCTTGTTGAAGCGCGCACCCCAATGCTGAGGGTTGAGCTCCAAGGCGCGATCATAAGCAGCGTCTGCTTTGCCAGCCCAAATCCCCGCCTCAGGACCATCTCCCACCTCGAAGACCTTTTGGAGGTAAGCCTGGGCAACTTCCACCTGGGCATCGGGGTCATTCAAGTTCGCCTTGGCGAGGACTTCGAATTGCGCGATGGCTTCGTCGAGCATGCCCGCCTCTCGAAGCTGCTTCCAGATTTCGTGGCGTCGGCCGTCGTTCAGCCCCGACTCGCCGAGTTGGGCGAGCAGGGTCCCCATGTCGGGCATGTCTGACTTCGCCGCGAGGCCCTTGTCCACGGCGCCCGGGGTGGCGAGGGCTTCAGCCCCTCCGAGTTCGGACAGGTAGCGGCGGACGGCGCGATCGATCTCATCCGCAGCAACGCGCTGGCTAGCGGCAGCCAAAGGCAAGCCCGGACTGGAATTCGAACTGCGCAGCTCCCCCAACTCCTTGCGCAACACGCTGAGTTCGGCACGCAATTGACCGAGTTCAACCAAGCCTTCGGCGCCCTCGGATGCGATCACGGGAGCGGAGGGGCGCAAGGCGTAGGTGGTCGCGACGCTGGCTCCCGTGGCGAGGCCAACGGCGAGCAAGATCATTGGAGTGGAGTTCATGGCTAGGTTCCTGAGTGCGTGGTGGAACGGGGACATCCCGATCCGTGGCAAGTTGAGTGACCTCCGCGCGGACATTCCTCCGGCCCTTTCCAAGAAAGTTCGTCCGAAGCGCAGGCTCCGATCAATCGCGGGAGAGGACCACAGTCTTGTGGGCAGGTTCCCCCACTCGACAGGTCAACTCCAGCACTTGGGGCCGGTACAGCCCATGGGAAATCTCGAAGCGCAGCGGCCCTTCAAGCAGCCGGCCAAAGGCGATTGCCCCCGTCGCATTCGTGCGAGCGCTATGCAGATCCGACCAACGGCCTGCCCGCTGATCCTGAATCAACACCTTCGCGCCAGCGATCGGCTGGCCGTCGGGATCGAGCACGTCGAGGCTCGCACGGCAGGCTTGAGTCAGGCGCACTTCCACCTCTTGGACAGGATCGTTCTCGTCGATCCAGAGATCGGGCACCACGTGAATCGCGTACTCCCTCGACTCGGTCAGGACGATCAAATCGTACCTCCCGGTCGCCAGGTACTTCAACAGAGCCGCGCTTTGAGAGGCGTGGAAGACCCGCGCCATGCGCTCGTTCTGAGTGGCCCCGGAAGCTGCCGATTCGAAGCGGCGTTCCAAGCTGACCTCCACCAGATCGACAGGCTGACCGGTTTGATCGTCGAGGATACGCACGCGCAGGTCCGTGCCCTTGAGGTGAATGTCTCGGCGCACGCGAACCCCAGGCTTCAACGCCAAGTTCGCTCCTAGGCTGCTCGCATTGCCCGCCCCGGCGAAGATGTGGTACTCGCCCTCTGCCAAGCCGACAATTTCGAACTCACCGGCCTCGCTCGCGGTGTCCCCTTTCCATGCGAGGTCGCCGGCACTGAGATTCATCGTGTGCAAGTTGGCAAGAGGGATCGGCTTGCCGTCGGGACCGAAGACCGTCCCGCGCACGGAGGCACCACGCTTCTCACCGAGGAAGTTCGCTTCCTCTTCGGCCCCATCTCGAACGACGATGGGCTGGTACTTGGGCTGCATGATCTGCGTGGAATCCACCGAGCTGAAAAGCAGCACCACGTAGGCCCCCGGAGAGAGGTGCTCCACCGAGTAAACTCCCTCCGCGTTCGTCCAGGCTTGCTCGTAAGTCATCCTGCGACTCGAGTTGCTCTGCCCGAAGCGGCTCACGATCACCATGGCTCCACTGAGGGGCCGGCCATCCGGCTGCTCACAGCGTCCAGAGACGCCACCGCCGCTGGAGAGTTCGAACAACATGTTGGCTCCCCGTTCTGACGTCACGCTGCCCATGACCCAACTGGGCGCAAAGTCTTTGTGGGAGGCCCGCAAGTTGTGCTGGCCGAGGCTCAAGAGCGGAAACTCAAAAGAACCGTCGCTCTTGGTGTAGGTGAAGGCCCGTGCGCCCTCCGGGAAGAACTCCTCCCCCATGCCGATGACTTGCGCAGGCATGTCGACGTCGGAAACCACGAGGGCCCCGGCCAGCCCGGCACCTGTGGATTTCTCCACCACGAACCCGCGCAGGGTTCCACCGCGGTCGAGCAAGACGTCTGGCTCCCAGAATTCCCCCGCTCGAATGGGGACCTCCGTCCGGCGCCAAACGGCGTGGCCGCCGGCCGTCACGTAGACCTCGTAGTTCCCGGGATCCAGACCGGTGATCTCGAATTCATCTCCGTCGAAGTGGATCGTGCGCGTTTGGGCCACCTGTGGAAGGGCCACCTCCCGCAGCAAGGAGACTTCGAATCCGTCGATCTGAACGCCCTCAAGGGAACTGATCACCTGGCCATAGATGACCCCACCCGGGTCGTCCAAGTCTTCTGTCGGTTGCTCGACCTGCGTGGGCTCGGGTTCCTCCAGCGCAACCTCGGCGACCCGTTCGGATGGAAGGAGCGTCTCACCGGGTAGGGTCGGTGCTGCTCTCCACGGGCTTCCATCGGCCCTATGGAAGCGGCCCGCGAACCACAGCACCCGTTCGGTTGCGGACAGCTCGCGAGATTCGCCGGCCCCTTCGAATCGGGCCGTTCCGCGGGTAAGGTCGAATTGCAGACCTGTTTCAGCTGGCTGCACATCCAGACGCGCCGCGCTTCCCAAACGCACGGTCCAGCCCTCTGCTCCGGCCAGGAGTTGCGACTTCCCCGGGGGCGTCGCAACGCTAGCGAAGCCGCCCAGGGGCGCGACCCCGTGGACTTCCTCTGCTTCGCTGGCCGCGCGCCAAGCTTGCCCTGGCCCGAAGCGCACGGCGACGGCTCCGTCCTCGACAATGGACTCCCATGTGGCCAGCGCCGGTTCGAAACTCGGGCGGGGATTGTATTGACTCCACCCGAACAGAATCAGCAGAGCAGCCGCCGCGGCCAAGAGCGCCCCGAAGATCGGACGCAGGATGGGCCGCGATTCTGCCTTGGCCATTGGCCCTTCCCCGATGTACGGGGCCAAGGCTTGTTCGAGCTGCCTGACGAACGCTTCCCGCGGACGCACGGGACGGTAGGCCCGGCGAATGAGCTGCTCTAGGTTTTGCTCGAGGACTCGATAGGAAGGCTTCATGCGTGCTTCCCCCGTTTCCCTGCGAGCAACTGGAAGACCCGCGAGAAGGAAAGGCGCGCACGATGCAACATGGACTCCGCGGCTTTCTCGCTACGTCCCGTGCGCCCTCCGATTTGCGCGACGGAGAGTCCATCCACGTACTTGGAAACCAATGCTTCGCGGTAGTCCGGGGGCAGGGACGAGAGCGTCGCCCCCACCAACTCTGCGGTCTCCTCGTGCTCGACCACCCAATCGGGCAGGGGCTCCGTTTCTAGGTGCGAGAGAATAGCGTCGATGTCCGCGTCGGAGTCCGCCAGGATCTGCTCGATCGAGGTGGTCTTGCGCTTACGCCGGTACTCTCGAATCTTGTTGCGGGCGATGCCGCAGATCCACGTGTGCAGGGTCGAACGACCGTCATAGGTTTCCAAGCGCTCGAAGGCCGTGACGAAGGTGTCTTGCACCACGTCTTCCGCTATGGCCTGCTGGCGACCGACGCGGTAGTGCACAAATTCGTAGACGGACTCCATCTCGCGACGGAAAAGTCCCTCCGCGGCGCCCCGATCCCCGGAGAGGATGGAGTCCCGCAGGAGCTGGTCGGCGAGGTGATTTTCGGTGGCGTCGAGCATGAAGGGTACGCGTGGGACCCATTGAGTGACCCGGGAGTGGCGGATCCTTCGCCTGGAATCCAGAGAACCGCGGAGAGGCTAGCACCGGCGCGGGCAACCCGTCATGGCAAAAGAGGTTATGGACTCCTCCCCCGGGAATGCGAGGAAGTCGCGGCTGCAACGGTCGTCCCTGGGAGCTCCGCGGGTAGGTTCCCCGGAGGCAACCTCTGCGCGCCCACGGGAGTCCAGGTTGCTCCCCATTGGATTCGCCCACCCTTGCAGCCGGGGCGGCATTCGGTGGCCTGTGCCGCTACCGGCTCCGTGGGGTTTGCTCCGCCCCCCCATCCCCCCTATTCTAGTTGGTCCCAATCGGGCTGGCCCCGCCGGTCCACGTCGGGCTGAGTCGATCCACCGACAGGCCCGCCCCTCCACTGCCCATGAGATCCATGCCCACCCACTGGCGACTTCTCGCCGCCCTGCTGACCCTCAGTCCCTCGGTCGTGAACGCCCAGACGGGCCCCTCCGAACCCGCGGCACCGGAAGCGCCCGTCACCATGGAGGTGGCCGCCCAGTTTTTGGGGACCTATGTCACTTTCCAGGAACTAGACCAGCTGATCATCTCGCGTCACGCGAACTCCGAGCTGGGTCGCGAGACACGGCTCTTTATGTTGAAGATGCGCTTGGTCGAGTCGCTTGCGCAGGAGCTTGGGGTGACGGCGACCGAAGACGAACTTCAGAGCATGCTGGATGACGTCGAGAAGGATGTGCGCAAAGAGGGCCGGGCCAGTTCGATCGAGCGCTATCTCGAAATCAAAGGCGTGCCGCGAGATGAGTTTCTCGAGAGCCTGCGCTTGGCGATTTTGCAGCAAAAACTCGCACGCCGGGGTCTCGGCATTCCCGAAGGCAAGCCCGTCAGTGGCGAACAACAGGAGATGTGGCTCGATGCACGCATCTCAGAACGGGGCCTCGAGGAGCTCCCGGCGCCTTGGAACGACAACCTGGTTCTGCGCAATGGCAACGTGGTCTTGCTGCGCGACGAGTACATCCCCTTCCTGCGCGAACGCCTCGATCCGGATGTGATCCAAGCCATGTTGATCGACATGCTGCGAGTCAAGCGCATGCGTGCGCGCATGCCGGACCTCGATCCGAAAGCCTTGAATCAAGCGCTGGAATCCGAGATCGAAGGTCGGCGCGCGGAAGTCGCGAAGGATGCGAAGTACAAGGGTCTCGCCTACGAGCAGTTGCTCGCTTCCCAGGGCATCCTCGTCGAGTCCTGGAAGCAAGACCCCAACATCGTGCTGGCCGCCCTCGCGCGACTTTGGGTGCAGCGCAACCACGACGACCAATCCCTGCGTGCCGTCTACGAGAATGAGCGAGCCTACTTTGACGCCGAGTTCGGTGAGGCTCTGGAAGCGAGCGCTTGTTTCTTGCGGGCCGCGGAGATCCCCAACGATCTGATCCCCGACGACCACGACTCCGCCGAGCGCAAGCTGTTGGAAATCGCTCGAACCATCAAGAACAAGGCCGACTTCGTGAAAGCGGTGAACCTGCGCTCCCAGGATCGCAAGTCCCGTGAGCGCAACGGGGTCTTGGGTTGGGTCACCCGCACGGGCACCTCGGGGCCCAGCCCCGCCCGCAGCGCGCTCTTCGAGGCCCTGGACTCGGAGCGCTTCAAGCCCACGGACCCCGCAGATTCCATCACCCGCATGATCGGCCCCGTGCGCACGGACAGCGGTGTTCTGCTACTCTGGGTCGGCCAACGGCGCCCCAAGCCCAGTTGGACAACGATGATGGTCTACGTTCACCGCACCTTGCGAGAGCGCTTCATCACCGAAGCTGTGGACGCCGAACTCGTCGTCACGTACCTGCAACCGGAATAAGCTCGGCGGCGAGTGCCATCAAGGACCCCGCCACCAACCGCCTACACAAGAGACATAGAGAGGACTGAATGCTGATCGGACAGGTAGTCGGAAGCGTGGTCGCCACGCAAAAGGATGAGAAGCTCGCGGAACGCAAGCTGCTGTTGGTGCAGGTCCACGACCTGAACAACAAGCCAAAGGATCAATACGTGGTCGCCGTGGATTCCGTGGGCGCTGGCCCCCATGACATGGTGCTGTATGCCACGGGCTCGAGCGCGCGCCAGACAGACATCACCGATGGTCGCCCCTGCGACGCGGTCGTGATGGCGGTGGTGGACTCTTGGGATCTGGGCGGCGAGAACGTCTACGAGAAGTGGAGCTAGTCCCGTGTACTTAGCCCGCGTCCTCGGTCGAGTGGTGGCCAGTCATATCTACCCGGGGTTGGACAACGTCAACCTGCAGTGGATTCAACCCCTGGATGAACGTGGTCAAGATCAGGGAGACGCTCTGGTTGCCTGCGCCGCCATCTCGAGCGGGCCCGGAGACTTCGTCACCTTCGTGGATGGTCGCGAAGGGGCCATGGCCTTGCCGGAGACCTTCGTCCCCGTGGACGCTGCGATCATCGGCTTCATCGAAGAGGCCACAGTGCTCGGCCAAGTCATCGATCGCGAGCCCTACATCAGCGCGGCTCGGGGAGCGAACTGATGTTCCTCGCTGACGTGGTGGGCACGGTGGTTACGCCGGTCCAGATACCCGAGCTCGATGGAGAGATCCTGTTGATCTTGCGGCCGGTGCTTCCCGACGGGACCCCAACATCCAAAACGCGCATCGCCGTGGACCGTGCCCAAGCGGGCGTGGGAGATCGCGTGATCGTGCTCGACGAGGGCAACGGCGGTCGCCAGATCGTCGGCAATCCGCGGGCCGCCATCAAAACCGTCGTCGTCGGCGTGGTGGACTACATCGAGCAAGGCGACAAATTGACTTACGACCACCGGACCGCGCCGACCCCCTCGCCCCTCGACTGAGGGCCAAGACACTATGAATTTGGAAACGATCGCGGCCCAACAGGGTTGGGGAGCCGAGGAAGCTCGCGCCCGACGCAGCATTTGCGAGATCGGGAAGCTGTGCTACGAGCGCAACTTGATCTCCGCCTCCGATGGCAACATCTCGGTGAGGCTTTCGGACGAAACCGTCATCATCACGCCCGCCGGCGGAATGAAAGGGTTCCTGCAAATGGAACAGCTAGCCCGCATCGACATGCAGGGCAACGTCATCGGCCCGCCCGCCAAGAACTCCACCGAGACCGGGATTCACTTGGTCTGCTACCAGGAGCGCCCGGACATCAAGGCCGTCTTGCACTGTCACCCGCCCCATGCGGTCGCCCTCTCCGTTGCGGAGATCGACATGCAGATGCCGATCATCCCAGAGATGATCGTGACCATCGGCGGCATCCCGACGACGCCCTTTGCCACCCCGGGGACCCATGAACTCGGGGACTCCATCCGCGAGGTGGTGCGCTGCTCCGACACCATGGTGATGCGCAACCACGGATCCGTCACGGTCGGGGACAACCTCTTGGACGCCTTCAAGAAGCTAGACATGCTGGAGCACACGGCAAAGATCCTGTGGCTCGCCCACACCGCCCGTGGAGGCTTGAAGCCACTCTCAGACGAAGCCGTTAGGAAGCTGCTCGCCACCCGCAGCATGCTCGGCCTTGGCAATCTCAACACCTTGGAGAACCGCTGCGGGTTCCCGAGCAAGTAACCCCTCACCCCCAGCCAGCTTTAGACCAGGATCGAAACATGGAATACGAAGAGACCTGCCAACCAATGTCGCTTCACTTCACGGCCAAAAACGTTCCGGCCGCGGTCAAGTTCTACACGGACGTCCTCGGGTTTGCCCTCAAGACAGCGTGGCCCAGTGAAGGGGATCCCATGTGGGCGAGCCTCGAACTAGAAGGGCAGACGATCATGCTCGGCGCGCACATGGAGCAGCCATCCGGTCCTGCAACCAAGTTCTTGACTGAACTCAACGAGGATTGGAAAAAAGCACCCGGTGGCGGTGTGCTCGTCTACTTGCGCGTGGACGACGTGGACAGCTACTACGAAGAAGTCGTCGAGAAGGGAGCGCGTCCGGCCTGCAAGCCCAAAGACGAGTTCTACGGTCTGCGCAACTTCTTGATCCAGGATCTCGACGGCTATCGCCTCGCGTTCTACGCCCCTCTCCAGATGACGAGTTGCCAGTCCTGCAGCATGCCCTTGACCGACGCCAAGGAAGGTCAAATGTATTGCGAACACTGCACGGATGAGGACGGTCAACTAAGGCCTTTTGAAGCAATCCTCGAAGGCACTATTCGTGGTTACTTCATGGGCATGCAAAAGATGGAACGCGCCGCCGCAGAAGTCGCTGCCAAGGAACACTTGGCCAAGATGCCGGCCTGGGTGCACCTCAAGTAGCACTCGTCCTAATTTTGGATTGGCGCTAAGTCCCTACACCATCCGGAGTTCCGGGCCCCATCCCTCGGGGACGGCGCAGCCACCGGGGGTTCCAGTCCCCCTCTTGCTGGAGGATTCCAAATGGATCACCTAGGGTGGGAACAATCTGAGGACATAGATTCGATCTCTCCCTCGAGACTGGCCAATGGCAAGAAAACTCGCACCTCTCCCCTATGTCCTTTTCGGACTGATCGTTTCAGTCCTCGTGGGGAGTCGGTCCTTGGTGCAGCAGGGAGAGCGGACCGGGATCGTTGGGCGCCTCGAGTCCACGTCTGCGGAAGTCGCCCACCGGCTCGAAGTTCTGCTCGAAGAACACCTGGCTCTCGTCTCCAGCTTCGCGGAAGAGTTTTCTGCGGACAGCACCTTGGAAGAGGGCGTGTTCCGCACTCGTTCGGCTCGCTATCAAGCGCAGACCAAGGGCGTGCAGGCCCTCAACCTTGTCGCACTGGACGGAACCATCCGCTGGGTTGAGCCTGAAATCGGGAACCGCGGAGCCTTGGGATTTGACCTCTCCAAGCACCCGATCGCCGGCCCCGCATTCAGGGCCGCACGGGATGGATCCAAAGTCGAGTTGACTCCACCCCTGCCCCTGCTGCAACGCGGTTGGGGCATCGCTGCCTATCGCCGCATTCAATCCTCGGGGCAGACGGTTGGTTTGGCGAATTGCGTGTTTCGCCTAGACGACCTTCTCGCGCGATGCGTGGACGAGTTCGCCGAGCCGGGTCTCGGCTACCGCTTGCGTTTTGGCGAGGAGACCCTGGCTGCTCTGGGAGACCCGACCCTCGGAACCCACGGTAGCTTTGCACACGAAGTTCCCGTTCGCATGCAAGAGTACGAACTCACCTTGCGAATGACCGCGTCGCCGGTCGGGTCCGCGCAGAACAGTTGGGTGGATGAAGCCATGCTCGCCCTTGGCATTCTGCTCGCCGGATTTCTGGTCTGGATGGTCCAGGTCGCCCGCTACCGGCACCAGGACTCTGAGATCGCCGGGGAGCGTTATCGTGTCCTGCTCGAAAATGCGCCGGATGCGGTGCTCACGATCGATGGGGATTCGGGCCGCCTACTCGACGCCAATCGACGAGCGTTTGAACTGTTCGACTACAGCCGCGTGGACTTCTTGGCCCTCGATCCGGCCTTGATCAGCCCCGAACGACAGCCGGATGGTCAGGACTCCATCGAAGCATTCCGCGAGCACCTGGCAGCCACCCTGGAGGGCGAAACTCCTGTGTTTGAATGGACGATTCTGACGAGTCAAGGTCACCAGCGCCTAACGGAAGTGCACTTGGTCGCGATGCCCTCCGATGGACGCCGCATCGTGCGCACCAGCATCATGGACATCTCCCAGCGCCGAGAGCTCGAAGACAAGCTGCGGCGCACTCACGTGCACGAAGCTGTTGGGCAACTCGCCGGGGGCGTGGCCCACGACTTCAACAACATGTTGACGGCCATTCTGGGAGCCTGCGAGTTGCTCAGCGACCGCTGCCGGGAGGATGCGGAATCCGTCGAACTCGCGAGTAGCGCGATCGAGGCCTGCCAACGGGCTAGCGAACTCACCCGCCGGCTCCTCACCTTCAATCACACGGTCACCCAGGAGAACAGAGCTCTGGACGTGAACGCTGTTATCTCTGGGCTGCTTCCGATGCTCTCTCGGGTCCTCAGC
This sequence comes from uncultured bacterium, assembly GCA_937905825.1. GTDB lineage: Bacteria > Planctomycetota > UBA1135 > UBA1135 > JABACD01. The sequence goes on along the minus strand of CALCXM010000028.1, from coordinate 15,712 downwards.
GAGCAAATCGAGTTGAAGACCCAACTCGATGCCTCCCTGCCGATCCTGGGCTCTGCGTCTCAGATCGAACTGGTCCTGCTCAACTTGGTGGTGAACGCCCGGGACGCTATGCCCTTGGGCGGCACGATTCTGATCTCCAGCAAGGATGTTGGGTCGGACACGGTGAGCTTCAGCGTGAAGGACGAAGGCGAAGGCATCCCCCGCGGAATCCTCGACAAGGTCTTTGAGCCGTTCTTCACCACCAAACAAGCGGACGCAGGGTCAGGCATTGGGCTCGCCACGGTCCGCCAAATCGTGGACCAAGTCAGTGGGACGATTCAAGTCGAGAGTCGTGTCAGTGTGGGCACGGAGTTTATCGTGAGCATTCCCGCGATCGTGGATGAGCCTGCACGAGCCTTGACCCCCGTGAAGCACACATCGGTTTCCTAGGACAGAACGCCCTTCGGACAGAACGAACTACGGGCAGAACGTGACGCTCAGCCCGTCGCTCAAGTTGAAACCGCTGGGGCCTCCAACAGGGTCGCGGTACCAGAGCTGGAAGTTGTGCTGGCTCCCGGCGAGGATCGGGCTCGGGACATTGGTCACGTCAAGCATCTGATTCGCTTGGCCGGCTCCGTCCGTAAGCAACACAGACAGACGTGAAAGGTTGCCGCCCACGCAGCGGACCCCTTCGCCAAAGGGAACCGAGATTTGATTGGGCCCGTAGAAGAAGAGTCCGGGCTTGTTCGGAGGGAGGTTGTTGGCGGTCAGGGACAAGCCGTTGGTGCTCACGTTGGGCGTGCCTGTCCAACCGATCATGGAACCAGCGCCAACTGAGTTCGGCGCACTCGTGCAGTAAGCAACAGGTGCCGCGCAAGGCAGGATCGTGATGTCGCTTAGACTCTTCGCCTCGTAGTCCATCCCCATGTTGTCCATGATCACGCGAACGCGAACCTGAGTGGAGAGCGCATCCGGCACAACCCAATCGTAGACGTGGATGGAACCCGACGAAGGATCCCCAGGAGCGAGGTCTGTGACAATCGGAATCCATGGTCCCATGGGGCCGCTCACGGAGTATTCGAGGTCCCAGTTTGTCAACGCATGTTGAACCGTGATCAACCACTGAATCGGGGTGGTCTCCCCCACCGAAAACACTTCCCCCCCGAGCGGAGCTTGCAACGTGATGTGTGCAGAAGCGGTACCCGATAGCATGGCGGCGCCGACAAGGCCAAGAGCGAGGGAACGGGTTGAACGGGGCATGGGACGATCCGGGGCAGAGGGGGCGGTGAGAAGCAAGAGAGTTGCCATGCTAGCGAGAAGTCTCAGGCTGTGGGCAGAGACATGGGGCGCCGGCCCAATTCCCCAGCGAAGGATCGGTCCAATTCCTTACTTGACTCGAATCTGATCGGGCAGCGATCGGCCCCTAGGCACGCTACCCTGGGTCCATGAGCAAGCTTTACTTCTTTCTAGTCTTGGGCATCCTTTGCCTGCTGAGTTCCTCGCTCGACGCGGCCCTGCAAACTCCGCCGGGACCGAGCAAAGCCGCACGCATCGAGGGGCTCCTGCGAACGCACTTGACCGCCATGCACAAGCAGCAGGGCTTTCCCGGAGTGTCCGCGGCCTTCGTGCTTCCCACAGGGGAGCAGATCGCAGTCGCCGTCGGTTTCGATTCCGAACGGGAAGGAACTCCGCTCACCACCAAGCACAAGTTCCTGTCGGGAAGCATCGGCAAGACCTACGTCACCGCAGCCGCACATCATTGGTTGCAAACGGGCAAGCTCAAGCTCGACGACAAGGCCCTGAAGTACCTGGGCAAACACGAGTGGTGGAAGCGCATGCCAAACGCCGAGAGCATGACCGTCCTGCAATTGCTGCGTCACGAAACCGGCCTGCCGCGCTACATTTTCGCTGGCCCCTTTTGGGCCGACTTGTTGAAAGACCCCGACCGCGTTTGGACGCCCAAGGAACGACTCGCCTTCGTCTTTGATCAGGACCCACTGTTCCCCGCTGGCGAAGGCTGGGCCTACGCGGACACGAACTACATTGTTGTCGGCATGATCATCGAAGAGCTCGCCGGGCACAGCTTCTACGACGACGTCACCGAGATGTTCATCAAGCCGCTCCAACTGCAACAGACCGTGCCCACCAACACGCGCACGATCGCGAACATGGTCCAAGGTCATGTGGTTGCCTGCCGCCAGTTCGGCTATGGCCCAGAGACCCTGGTGGACGGCGTCTTTCACGACAACATTCAATTTGAGTGGTGCGGCGGTGGCTGGGCTTCGACCCCCCTGGACCTGGCTCGTTGGGCGGGACTCTTGTACAGCGGAAAGGCCATGCAGGGCGAGTACCTCGACACTCTGCTCGATCATGTTCCCGCGCCAGAGCTCGGGCCGGGCATTCGTTACGGGCTAGGTGTGATGGTCGAAGAGACGGACAACGGCTTGATCTACGGGCACGAAGGCTTCATGCCAGGCTACCTCTCCGCGGCGGGCTGGATGCTCGACAGCAACATCGCCGGCGCCGTCCAGTTCAATATCGATGACTCGCGCAAAACGGGCAAGACCTCGAAGGTGCTCCAGCAACTGATGGCAATCGTCATCGCGGAACTCTAAGCCAATCATGATCCACCTCATCGCGCTGCTTCTCTGCTTCGCCCAACAGCCGCCGACGCCCCAAACAGGATCCCTGCAGCAGGGCGTGCAACTCGCCAACTCCGGCCAATTCCCCCAAGCGATCGTTGCGCTTGAGTCCTTCGTGACGAAACAACCCAACAACCCTCACGGTTGGTTGTGGCTCGGTCATTGCTATCACGCCCAGCGCGATTGGGAGAAGGCCTTTCCCGCCCATGAAAAGGCGGCTGGCTACCTCGAGACCGCGGGCCAGGCTTGCTTCAACCTGGCCCGCGCCTGGGCTGCCCAAGGGGACGCCGACCAGAGTTTCGATTGGTTGGCGGAGGCGCGCGATGCGGGCTATCGGGATTGGGCCCAGATGTGGTTGGACCCGGACCTGCTGCTGCTGCGCGAAGACAAACGTTTCGAGAGCTACGCCGGTCCCGGGTTCGACTACGACAGGCCCTTCGTGGAACCGACAACCGTGCTCTTCAGTTGGCATGGGGAAGGAGCTGGGCAGCAATTTGGTTGGGTCGCTGTGGACGCCGGTGACGTGGACGCAGATGGCGTGCACGACATCATCACCAGCGCGCCATTCCTGAAAGTGCAAGGCTCCAACTCCAACGCGGGCCGCGTCTATCTGTACTCCGGTAAGACCGGCAAAGCACTGCGCCAGCACACGGGCATTCCCGGTGACACCTTGGGCCTGTCGGTGGCCGGCGTTGGCGACCTCAATCACGATGGTCATGGGGACTACGCAGCCTCCTCCACGCGTTACGGTCATCCCTCGATTCCCGGTTCCGTCGAAGTCTGGTCGGGCAAGGATGGCGAGGTACTGCTCAGCATCAAAGGCGACAAACCCTCCGGCGGATTCGGACGGGCGGTGAGTTCTATCTTTGACGTGAACGGGGACGGCACGAGCGACCTGCTGATCGGCAGTGAAAAGTGCAACCAAGGCCGGGGCAAGGTGACCGTTCACAGCGGGACCGATGGAAAACTTTTGCACGCTTTCGCAGGAGAAGGAGCCACAGACTCGCTGGGCTCCACGGTCTCTGCTGGCGGTAGGGGCGACTACCCACTTCTCATCATGGGCGCCAAGACCGCCGGGGAGTTCAAGACTGGCCGCATGCTCGGCTACCGTTTCCTGCGCGAGGAAGCGCGTTTCGTGGAGCACTTCCGGGCGGAGTCAGGCCAGCTGAATCGCAACTACGGCGAGTTCTTCTCTTCGGTCTTTGGCGACGCCAATGGCGATGGCATCGACGATGTCTACACCGCCGACTTCGGCGCCAACACGGGCGGGCCCGGAAGCGGGGAGGTGCGAGTCTTCGACGGCAAGAGCGGCAAGGAGCTTTGGCGCAAGGACGGCCAACCCGGGGAAGGCCTCGGAATCGGCAACGCCATCGCCGGGGACGACAACGGGGATGGATTCGCGGACGTGCTCACGGGCGCCTGGACCGACTCCGCCGCCGCGCGCCAAGGGGGCAGCCACTACATGCTTTCGGGCAAGGACGGATCGGTCCTGCGCAAGTGGACCTGCAACATCCCGGGAGCCAACATGGGATTCGACTCCACCAGCCTGCCGGACTGCAATGGAGATGGACGGCGCGACTTCCTGTTCACTGCCGCGTCGAGCGCGGTGCGTGGGGCGAACTCCGGATCGGTGTACTTGGTCAGTGGAGCCTTGCCCAAGGGGAAGAGCGAGTAGGCTTGCTGACGGAGTCCCCCCGGCACACCGTTCGGGCGTGTCAATTTTTTCGAGACAAGCAGCCCAAGCACGCGGGTCCATGAAGGGAGACCCAGCCCGCCCCCATTCTTGTGGGCCTCCAGCTTGTTCCCGGCAGCAGCCATGAGATGATGCTCCCATGCAATCGAACGATCAGGAACGTTGGGACGGGAAGTACCGAAGCGAACTAGCCCACCAACTGTCCGATCCCGACCCGCTCGTCATGGCAGCTTTGGACGAGCTCGGCGCAGGAGCCGGGCGAGCGGCCCTCGACTTGGCCGCGGGCACCGGACGCCACAGCATAGAACTCGCGCAGCGCGCTTGGAACACGAGCGCTTGGGATGTGAGTGGAGTGGGGCTTGCAGAACTCGATCGCCGGGCCGCGGCCCTGGGACTGCCGGTGAACACCAAACGCGTGGACGTGCTCGCTGCGCCCCCGACGCAAGCAGAGTTCGATCTGCTGCTCAGCACGGACTTCCTCGACCGCGACCTCTGGCAGAACCTAGGGCCCTGGGTACGGCCCGGCGGTCACGCCCTGCTCGTCACGTTCAACCTGGATTGGCCTGGCCCCAAACCGTCCGCGCGCTTTCGCTTGAGGCCGGGGGAACTCGCGTCCGGGCTCGAGGGCTTCGAGACTTTGTGGGTGCGAGAAGTGGACGGCCGCAGCGCAATCCTCGCCAAGCGACAAGGCGCTTGATTCAGCCCGCAAGGATCGTGCGCAAGGCGCGCTCAAAAAGCGGTAGCCAAAGCCACATAGCGAAGAGAAGCAACATCAGAAACACCGGATCGAACAAGGTCACGCGCAAGGCAAAGCGCAGCAATTGAGTGCGCGTGAACTTGGCCGGGATGCCGTACTCCGTCCCGAGCGCCGTCCAGTAACGCACCTGGCGGATCAAGTTCGAGTAGCCGCGCACCGACCAAAACGTGAAGAGCCCGAGGGTCATGCCACGCATGATGTAGAACGGACTCAGCAAGCCAGCCGGCTCGGGCAGGCTCATGCCCCGGTGATCCAATACACGGCCAAGTAGATCAGGTTGGCGGCCACAAGAACCATGAGAGAGAGCCGCACTTCCTTGCGCTTCACCTTGACCGAGTGCTCGATCAAGCTCTGAATGCGGCCCGTCTCGTGGATCACCGCTGCGCGCATGGCTCGCGCGGCGCGTTCCTCCAAGTCGTCGGCCCGCGAGTCGTAGGTATCCCCCGCCATGGCCATCAGGCGATCCGCCTCTTCGTCGAACACCTTGCGAATGGCGCGCACGGCTCGTTCTTCCAAGTCGTCCGCACGGTCGTCGTAGCTGTTCTTGGCGAGCTCTGCTAGTCGATTGCTCTCGAGCACCAACGCTTCGCGCATGGCCGAGATAGCGCGGTCCTGCAAGTCGTCGGCGCGCGCGTCGTAGGTCGCCGCGGCCAGATCCACCAGGCTGCGGCGCACGCGGCCGGCCAGGCCCTTGGACGCGACCACCGGTTCCGCTGCCTGCTCCGCGACCACCTCTGCCACCAAATCTTCGGGGACAATCAGCGGCTCACGTTTGTCAGGGGACGCGACGGATTCGGGTTGACCGGGGACTGACTCCATGAATGCGGGTGGCTGCGGGCGAGGTTAACTCGGCACCGGCGACTGAAACCCAGCGGGCTTCAAGGTCAAGATGGAACAGTCGACTTGGTCGAGCATGCGTTCGGCAGTGGAGCCCACCAACATCCCGGCAATGCCCGTGCGTGAGATGGTGCCCATCACCAGGAGATCCGGATCGAGGTGCGCAACGGCGTCGCGAATCGCCTGGTCCGGCTGTCCTTTCACAGCGTGCAGTTCCGTGCGCTCCTTCAGCTCCGCGGGGATCAGTCGATCCATGTGGGCCAGAGCACTCTGTTTGATCTTGTCGATTTCGGCCGCGTAGTCCTCTTCCGACATGCGACTGGACTGCAGCTGAAGTTCCAGCGGAATGCGCCAGGCGTGCACCACATTCAGCTCGCATTCATGACGCAGGGCCACGTCACATGCAGCGCTCAAGGAACGATCCCCGACTTCCGTCAAGTCGGTCGCCGCGAGCACCAAGCGATGCACCAGGTCGTGCTCCGGTCGCACCACCCAAACGGGCGTCGGGCACTTGCGCAGAAGCTTGATGGCGTTGCTACCCAGTCGGCGGCCCTCGTCCGAGGTTTCATTGCGCTTGCCGATGATCACGAGATCGCAAGCGTTCTGAACCGCGAGCTGGATGATGGCGAGCCAGGGCCGTTGGTCGGAAAGGATCACTTCCGTTGTGATGCCCGAGTTGCGGGCTTCATCCGCGAGGGCCTCAATCGCTTGGCGTCCCGACTCAGGCAATCCCTCGTGGACGATTCCCGCTGAGCCCGGCAGGCTAGATTCGTATTCGTCCGTGTAGGTCGAATGCACGAGCTGAATGGTCGCACCATTGGCGCGCGCCACCCAAATGGCCTGCTGAGCTGCCTTCTGCGCACCTGGTGTCACCGCCGTGCACTCCGGGCCCAGATCCACCCCGACCATGATTTTTTTGAAGTCCTTCACGACTGCGCCCTCTTCGTCGGGTGGTGGGGTTGGCTACCCAATGATTTTTGGATTCTTAGGAGCTGCGGCTTCGATTTCCCCGCGACGGGCTTCGTAGCCTTCTCTCCCCATCAGGGCATAGGCGGCGATCTTGCCCGCTTCGACGCCCGGCTGATCGAAGGCGTCCACGCCGTACAGCTCGCCCATGATCGCTACGGAAAGCTCCATCATGTAGAGGTACTGCCCGACGGAATGAGCGTCCACTTTGGGGAAGACCAGCGTGCAGTTCGCGCGCTGGGCCTCGGTCAGTGCGATGCGTGTGCCATCGCGCTCCGCGTGAAACAACTCACCCAAGCGCCGGCCACCCAAGTATGCGAGGTCTTCCAAACCCGGACCGGGCTGGGGAATCTGCACCACGTGATCCGCCTGTTCAACGGAGAGCAAAGTGAACCACTTGTCGTGGGGACCCTCCACGTAGAGTTGCACTTGGGAATGCTGATCGGTGACACCGACGGCGCGCACGGGCGTCGGTCCCGCGAAGACGTCCTCGCCGTTCTTGCCTTTGCGCTTGCCGATCGATTCTGCGAGCAGTTGGGCATACCAGTCGCCCAGATTTTTGAGGCGGTTGCTGTAGGAAAAGGTCACCGCGATCGGTTGGCCGCGCCTCTCTTGCAGAAGCCACTGCAAGCACGCGTAGGTCATGGCGGGGTTGTCTTCCATGGCCGTCGTCTTGCAACGTTGGTCCATCTCCGCCGCACCTTGCAAGAGCGCCCTAGCGTCCAAGCCAACCAGCGCCGCAGGCAAGAGCCCCACGGGAGACAACACGCTAAACCGGCCGCCAACCCCATCGGGAACGACGAACGAGGCGTAGCCCTCCTTGCGTACGATCTCGCGCAAGACTCCGTTCTCAGCGTCCGTTGTCATCACGATGTGCGAGCGGTGCTCTGCTTGGCCGAGCTTGCGAATCAACGCATCGCGGAAGACGAGAAACTGACTCATGGTCTCCGCCGTTCCGCCGGACTTCGAGATCACGTTGAAGAGCGTCTCTTCGGGATGAAAGTGCTCCATCCATTCCCCCACCAAATCCGGGTCGACGTTGTCGAGCACGAACAGGCGCGGCAAATCTCCGGGGGGAGCATCGTTGTGGTAAGGACTCGCGAGGGCGGTAAAGAGGGCGATGGTCCCCAGGGCCGAACCACCGATCCCGAGCACCACCACATTCTTGAAGCGGCCTTTGACGCTCGCGCAGTAGTCGAGAATCTGTTCCAGCTCCTCGTCCGCATAGGGCAGATCCAACCAGCGCAAGTCCTTGTCCCGCCGAGCCAGCACGTCCTGCAGGGCCTGGGCGGCCCGCGGCTGCAGCTCCTTCAACTCGGATTCGAGGACTCCGCGTTCAGGGGACACGGCATCGGCCAGGGTGTTGGTGTAGTCGAGTCGGATTTGATCCATTGCCAATCGGGGGGTCAGAAGAGTCGGCGGCGGATTAGTCTAGCGGCAAGCGCGGGCCTGTCGATTCTGCAATCGTCCCAACCCTTGTTCTGGGGACACTTTGGGGGGATCTCCGGGCCGGAGTCCGTCCCGCCAGGCGCCCTTGAACCCGCTTGGATCGATTCCTTCCCAGGCCGCTGCTCGGCAATTGACCCCATAAATAGAGTCGATTCCTAGAAACAGAGTCCCCTGCTGAGAATTGGCGCACCAAACCCTATCGGGAGGGTTAGAGTACAAACAGTGCCCTAGGCTCGTGCCCAGGGGCACCCGCATTCATATGGAACTCCGCGACGATCTCCTCAAAATTGGTGAATTTGCCCGCCAGGCGAAGACCAACCTGCGCACCTTGCGCTACTACGAGGAATTGGGTCTGTTGCTCCCGGCGGCGCGCAGCACGGGCGGATTCCGCTACTACCGGCCTTCGGACCTCAATCGAGTGCGCTTGATCTGGGATCTGCAGGAGCTCGGTTTGCAGCTGGAACAGATCGCCACCTTGCTCGCGAAGCCGGATTCGACCTCCCTTCAGAAGCGCATAGGCGCGGCCCTCGCCGAGCACGAACGACTCATCTGCGAGCGCATCACGCATCTCAAGGACCAGCAGTCGCGCATCAACGAAGCCCGCAGCAAGCTCACCGAGTGCGTGGACTGCCCCCACCGGCCCACGGCCGAGAACAACTTCTGCGAGCCTTGCCTCGCCACCCAGGAGGGTCTTCCGAGCCTCCTGAGCGCCCTGTTCTAGGGCCCCGGGTTCTCGAACCCGCCAGGATTGTTGAGGCCCGGAGCGCGGGTTTTCGTACCCGGCAGCGTGGCCAAAACCTTCGATCCGGCACCTGACCGTCCCCACCCAAAGGCTACCCTGTGCGGTGAAGGTTACTTTCTAGCCCCCTTCCCCTGGTTCAGCGGGTAATCTTCTGGGCCCTGAATCCGCTTGCTTGCCATGGCTGAGAAGAACAACACCCAAAACTATTCCACCCGCGTTTCCGGTCTCTGGAGCACTCGTCACGAGATCTCCGAGGACGGCACCCTCCTAGGAACCCTGACCAACCGCCGAAACCTATTCGGCATGGTCGTGAGCGGCACGTACGTGCCTACGAAGGGGGAAACCCTGGAGTTCCGACGTGACCCGGGCATCCTGCGAAGTCAGTTCTCCCTGTGGACGGCCGACCGTGAATGGCTGGGCTCCGCCTTGCGTTGGAGCTTCATGGGCCGATTCATCGACGTCTCGACCGGTAGCAAGCCCCTGCGCCTGCTGCCCCTGCCCGGTTTTCGGCGAGGTTGGCGTCTATTAGCGCCGAAGAGTGGGGAAATGGCCCGCTTGGTTGGCCGCGCCTTCTCACGGGGCTGCGAAATTCACGTACACCGTCGGATGGAATTCGAGCAGGTGCTCTTCGCCTACTTCTTGGGATCGCAACTGCTCCCCGAATCCATTTGGCCAGGCCCGGCAACCCAGGACTCGAATCCTGAAGCCGCTGCCAGCTCCTGAAATGAGCGCCCGCCACGAGACTTTTGGCAAGTCGGGAAGGAACTTCCCAGCAAGCCGTCCGTCTCTCACTGGTGGGCCCACGGCCACCACCTTCTCACCTTTCTAAGAACTTGCAGGGCTCCCCCCCGCCCGCGATCCACTGCCATGAAGCCCCTCGCCGCCCTCCTGCTCATCTTGGTTGCCATCGGCAGCCTGTTCTACGTCCTGACTCAGACGGGCGACAAGCCCGACGCCTACACCGACACGCCGATTGAGCGCAATCAGTCGCAGGAACCGGTTCAGCCGAAGAATCAGGGAGGCGATCTCACCAAGGCCGCAGGCGGCACCCGCGAAGTGGCGACCGCTCCGACCGCGACCGACGCGCGCACGGAAGCCAGCACCACCGACGGCGAGGAGTTCGACAATCGGATTACGGGACTCGTGATGAACGAGGCCATGCAGCCGATCGCCAACGCCAAGGTCATCCTGACCCAAAGCGGCCTGGCCAGCATGCTGTTCGCCAACGGAGAGATCGACCGCTCCAAGGATCGCACCACGACCACGGACGAGGAAGGCCGCTACAGCTTCGTCAAGATCGAACCCTTCGACCGCTACTCCGTTGAAGGCGACGCCGATGGTTACAGCCGCGCCGAGGTGCCGAACATCTCCATGGGCGCATCAGGCACCATCGACGCACCACCCATCTTGCTTTCGATCGGTGCTTCCCTCTCGGGTAGCGTGACCGACACGGCCGGCAACCCGGTCCCCAACGCCACCCTATCTTTGGATGGCATGTTCTCCCCGAACGACGGCACCCCCGGAATCGATACGCTCACGGCCACCACGGACGACGCCGGCAAGTACCTGGTCGCCAACGTCCCGGTCGGCAACCGCAAACTCAGCGTTCAAGCAGACGGCTTCGCGAACGCATCCCGCGGTGGTTTGGTGTTCCGCGGCGAAGAGCCCTTGACCCTGGACCTAACCCTCGAGATCGCCGAGATGATCTGTGGACGCGTCATTAGCAATTCCGGTCAAGCGATTGCAGGGGCCAGTGTCTACGGGGTCAACTTCACCAACACCAGTCGTCAATGCCACGACCGGGCGGAGACCGACGCCAACGGCGAGTTCTGCCTGACGAGCGTTGCGGCTGGCCAGTACACAGTTCAAGTTTCCGCCAAGGGCTACCGCCCCGGTCACGAGAACCGCGTGCAAACCGGGAACTCGACCCTCGTCATCGAGATGGTGGAGCAGGGTGTTGTGAGTGGACGCCTAATCGCCTCCGGAGCAGAGCCCGCCACTCCCTACAAAGTTCAATTGCGCCAGGTTCACGCCGGCAACAACATCACCTCCGCCGTCGGCCCGGCGGTCAACTACAGCGAAGGGGACGGCTCCTTCAGCTTGGAATGTGGTCAGGGCGGCGTCTACAAGATCGAAGGTCGCGCCCCGGGATACGCCCCCACCTTCTCTGAGGAGTTCCGCTTCACCAATGGCCAGTCCATGACGGGCATCGTGGTCCGCATGAGCAAGGGCGGCAGCATCAGCGGCATGGTGGTCGATGTCCAAGGCAACCCGATTCCGAAGGTGCGCGTCACCACGCACAGCAACGACTGGACCAACAGCCTCTTCGATCGCGCCCTAGGCGACCAGTTCCCAACGAACATCACCTCGGCCGCAGCCACCGGCAACAATGCGGGCCGCTTCTCCATCGAGAACCTGCACCCCGAGACGTACCAGATCCGCATCAGCGCACCCGGCTTCTGTGAGGGCACCCAGCAAGACCTCTTCGTGTCGGAAGGCAAGGACACCTCCACCGGGAACATCAGCCTGATTCGTGGCGGAGAAGTCTCCGGCACCGTGATCGACTTGGCAGGTCGGCCCGTGGTGAGCGCCAATGTTCGCCTGACCCCCGACGGCGGCCGGGATGACCTTCCGCGCAACTACGAAGTCCGCGCGGGCGCCGATGGAACCTACACCATCCGAAACATCTTCCCGGGCACCTACAAGCTCAGCGCGAGCCTCAACAGCGAGTCCTCGATCTTCATGAGCGGGCTTGCCATCCAGGGCGACAACCAACAGCCGGTCAGTGTCGAGGATGGCCAGTCCCAGCAGTTTGAGTTGAAGATCAACTCATAAGGCAGCATGACAGCAAGGCGTGAAGCCGAGTGGGAGGCGGAGCTAACCGCCTCCCTTGGCTATGCCGTCCGAGTGGAGTTCATGCGCGCGCGCAGCTCCCCAATTCAACTTCGCCACCCACGCCCCGAAGAACTGCGCGAGCAGCCCCGGCTCAAAGGCGGATGGGTCGTGCGCTTGCACAAGGTCTTCGAGCAGGCCCCCCCTGAGATCCGCAAGGACTTGGCCAGCTGGATCCGCGTAGGACGCCGCGCACCGCGCGCCTGCCGAGAGTTGGGCTCCTGGATCGAGCTCGCCCTCGGAGAGCTACCCAAGCGCGCTCCTCGCAGGGTTCATCTGCAACCCATTGGCAAGACCCACGACCTGCGGACGATCGCCGCGGGACTCTGGGACACGGAGTTCCGTGGGGAGTTCGGTGACGAATGCAAAGCTCCTGGACTCACCTGGGGCAAGCGCGCCAAGAGCCGCTCCAGGGGCTCGATTCAACTCGGCAGCTACAACAGCACGCAAAACCTGGTGCGCATCCATCCGGTGCTCGATCAACCCGCAGTCCCCCGCTGGGTCATCCGCTACGTGCTCTTCCACGAGCTGTTGCACGCCGCCATCCCTTCCGAGCGTTCGCGCGCGGGCGGCAACATCCTGCACCACGGCCCCCGCTTCCGCAGGCGAGAAGAGGTCTACGTGGACTACAAGCGCGCCCTCGAATGGGAAGCGCAGCACCTGCCCAAGCTCCTGCGCTCGGCCCGCGCCAACAAACCCTTGCGCTCCTCCAAAGAGCTGAAGGGTTAGAAAGCACGACCGAAAATCTGCTCGCGAGCCGAAGCCCTCAGGGGAAACCACCCGTCAACGCCACCGAGAGGCTTGGTGGCAAGCGGGAACACTCGGGGGTGAATGTAGTCGCGGGGAAGGGTCCCGGCACCCCACAAGCCTACCCCAGAATTGTGCCGAGTTCGGGCACGATGGTCGTGTCGCGGCGCGGTACGCGGTCCAGCAGGAGGTCGGCAATCGCTTCGCTGATGTTCAGGCCGCAGGCTCGTTCAAGCCAGAAGAACTCGCCGGCGGGGTTCACCTCCAAGAACACGTAGCGGCCTTCCGGAGTCAAGATCAGGTCGGCTGCTCCGTAGTTCAGACGCAAGCTGTCCATCATGCTCAGCAAGGACCGTTCGACGTCCGCGGGCAGCTCGAAGGGCTTCCACATGTTCGTGAGCTGACGCCCTTCACGGCGCCAGTCGCTCTTCGCGCCCTCTAAGGATTGAGAGTCGATCGACGCCGCGAAGATTTTCTCCCCCACGATCGTCACGCGCAGTTCGAGGGCCTTCTCAATGTGCTCTTGGAAGGTCATCGGACAGAAGCGCAGCTCCTCCAAGTGTTCCAAGTCGGCGGGGCCCATGGGATTGGTGAACACCACCTGCTCCGTTTCTCCTTCGAAGATGGCGAAGGAGGAAAGCATCTTGCCCACGATCTTCCCGCCGCAGTCTGCCGCGAACTCGCGCACGGCGCAGGGGTCGTTCGACATCAGCGTGCGCGGGATCTCAAGGCCTGCTCCGCGGGCGACGCGCAACTGCAGTTGCTTGTGTTCCCCGTGACGAATGCGCGAAACAGGGTCCATCACAAAAGTGCCTTCGCTGGCCAAGGCCCCAAACAGCGTCCTGCGTGATTCCTCCATGGACGCCTTGCGCAGTTGCTTATCCATCGTCTCGGGGAGATTGCGCGCCACACGGATTCGACGATGCCAAAGCGCTTGAACGTCGGAGAGCACGACGGCGCCCTCCGCAGACTTCAGGTGGACCGACTCACAATCGAGCTCGATCCGTGCGGAAATCTGGACCTCTGTAGGGAACTGATCCGTGTTGAGTCGAAACACGCGTGAACCGCGGGCCTCCAAGGCGCTGGTCACGTTCTCCACGCACTCGTTGTCGCCGCTCCAGGTCATGATCAAGATGGTCATCGCGCTGAGTTCTCCTTTGTTGCTGATAACAGGGCGCGCGCAAGCGCGCCAGAAATATCCAAGTCCAAGTCGCGTTCCAACATGCCCCACTCGCCGCAGGGATTGACTTCTAGGAACACGTGATCTCCAGCGGGTTGACGTATGAGGTCGATAGCTCCGTAGATGAGGCCAAGCTCGCTCATCAACGCCCGCAGTTGTGCGGCGAGCGTGTCGGGGAGACTGCCCCTCTTCCATTGCACTTCCGAAGTGCTGGCCGCGCGCCAATCGGTGGCCCCTCTGGCGGAGCAGCTCGCGTCGACTTGCCCCACGTAGAATTCGCCCGCCACGTGGACCACGCGCAACTCCACGTCCTTGGAGATCTCCTCCTGAAACATCATCGGGCTGTGGGCCAGTCCCTGCAGGTGCTCCAAGTCCTCCACCTCAATGCGGCTCGTGCGAACAAAGAGTTCGGGCTGTCCCATGCTCACGGTCAGTGGCGTCAGCATCTTCGTGATGACAGGTCCGTTCGTCTCGTCAACGAAACGGCGCACGGAGGCAGGGTCGTTGGTGACGAGAGTCTTGGGAATCGGTATCTCCAAGGCAGCGGCGATCTCCAACTGCAACAGCTTGTCCGCCGCTCGTTGGTCCGCGCGCTGCGGGTTGACCCAGTGAGCCTGCTGGAGTCCCCCTAGGAACCCCCGGAGGGCTGCGCCGGATTCCCGGATGCAGCCCTCACGAAACTGCTCGTCGAGCTCGGGCGAGAGCTTGGAGTCCCACACGCGCCGGCTCCAGACAGCACTCACATCCTCCAGATTCCACCAATGCCTCTCCGAATTGGCGGACCCTCCCGCTTCGAATAGGTAGCGCCGCGAGGGCTGACCGGGCTCGATAGCGATGCGCAGGTTCGACGGAAAGCTGTCCGTGTCAAATCGAAGCGCCGTGGCACCGCGGGCCTCCAACGCGGCCGCCACACGGTCAATCGTGAAGTAATCGCCGCTGTGAGTCAGGAGCAAAACAAGCGGTGCTGATAGGCTCATAGGAGAATTGACGGGGATCGGGCGCGCTCAAGAGCGAGGGCCTCTCGGCAAAAGAAGGCTCGGGGCAGAGTGCTCCGTCCCCCTGAAGAGGACGGAGCACACCCATTCGACTTCTAGCAGGCTTGCTAGAAGAGAGGTCCATCCTCGTCGCCGTCGGAGGGCCACTTCATGGTCTGGTCAAGGGGCGGCCATGCGCCTGCCTTCACGTTGGTCTCTACCTTTGGATCTGTTTGGTTCTCGAGGAACCTCGCGAAGAACGGCTGCTCTTGCTTCTTCTCTGCTTGCTTGTTGTTTTCCATGACTGGATCTGAAGTTGGTTGGTGCGTTCAGTGAAAGTGAAATTGGGCGTTGACTCCCAAGAAAATGGCAGCCGACCGGGCCCGGGTCCTGATCACTCAGGAACACCTGGCCAGGAGGGAAAAGGGTCCGCTAGAACTCGTCGCTGTCAGACGGTGCCTTCATCGTCTGCTCGAGTGGCGGCCAGGCTCCGGCCTTGACGTCGGTTTGGACCCGGACGTCTTCCTGGCTTTCCAGGAAGCGGGCGAAGAAAGGGACCTGTTTCCGGTCGGAATTGGCGGAGGTACCCGTCGTAGTTTTTGGATCAACGTTCATGCTGCAGAAGCTCCAGAGTGTTGAGTAACTGGTATTGGAAGATGAAACCGAAGGCTTCAAACGATCTGAACCATTGAGCACTCACCGGGAGTGAATCGCAATTCTCTCCGACTGGAGAATTTCACTCAAGATCAAACAGCGAATGAACTCGTTGCCTCTAGAGAAGCTTTGGACTATCCAATTCCTAGCAGGCCGTTGAAAATGTGGCCCCTCGCGCTGCACATCCGAGGATTGGCTTC
>CALCXM010000027.1 GCA_937905825.1 uncultured bacterium | reverse complement strand
AGTCGATCCGTGGAACCCGATCGAGAAACCGCCCCTTGTCGGCCAGACCTCTAGGCTGCCGAATGGGACGGTTCGCACTCTCCGGCATCTCTCGTGCCGCTCTGGTTTGAGTGAGAATCCCCATGTTTGCATTGCTGTCCTGTCGCTAGCCTCGTTTCTTCGCGACCATCGACTTCTCCCTCGCAAGACCTCATCATCGTCGCGGATCAAGGCAACTACCGCATTCAGGCGTTCCGGATTTTAGACATCTTCGCTGCGTTTCAGTCGGTGATCCCGTCCCGGATTTTGCCGGACCGCGAAGGACTCGCCATCAGAAATCCAACGGCCCCCGCTCCCATGCCTTGGGTGCGGGGGCCGAGTGCGTGGGGCGAACTCGCGTCATTGCGAGACGCTCCAGGACGCACGGAATCCCGCGCAGGAGGGTGTTGTGCTTCGATTCGGCAATCTCGGCATCAGGACTTCCCGGTGAGTTGATGGAATCGTGAGCGCGACCGAGCTTGGCGGCGGGGCGTGCTGGCGCGGGCTCTTTCGTGTCTCAGGGCTCGAAGTGGTAGGGTGGGGGCCACGCGAATCGTCATCGTCATCGCGATCACGCCCACCACCCCGTTCGAGTTCGAAAGGAGATCCTTATCACCACCGAGATGCTTCTGAAGCTGTTGGCCGTTGGCCTCTACGCTGCCATTCTCTTGTTCATCGGCTACAAGGCGGCCAAGCGGACGCGCAACATGCGCGACTACTATGTCGCCGATAAGAGCCTCGGTTTCTTCAACGTGGCCTTCTCGGCTCGCGCAACGGGGGAGAGCGCCTGGCTGCTTCTGGGCTTGACCGGCATGGGCTACGCGGTCGGGGCCAAAGCCTTCTGGGTCGTGCTGGGCGAGTTGATTGGGGTCGCGGGGGCTTGGATGTTCATGGCCGGACGCTTCAAGCGCCTGAGTGATCGCTACGAATCGATCACGGTTCCGGACTACCTGGAGTCGCGCTTGCGTGACTCCGGCCACAGCCTGCGCCTGATCGCAGCCGTGGCCTTGCTGGTGTTCGTTCCGATCTATGCGGGCGCGCAAGTGCACGCCACGGGAGCGGCCTTCCACGGCTTCCTGGGTTGGAACCATTACGTGGGTGCGGCGGTGGGCTTTGCCGTGGTCATGCTGTACATCACGCAAGGTGGATTCACCGCGGTCGTGTGGTCCGACGTCTTCCAGGGCATCTTGATGGTCGTGGGCTTGGTGGCTTTGCCCATCGTTGCCTTGAACCACGCGGGGGGATTCAGTCAAGTCAGCGAGAGCTTGCGAGCGATCGATCCTCACTTGCTCAGCTTGCACGGTCCTGGCGCGGCCGGGCCGGGCAGCGGATCTTGGAGCGTGGGAACCATCGTGTCGATCATCGGATTGGCTGCGATCGGTATCGGATTCATGGGCTCGCCCCAGGTCTTCGTGCGATACATCTCCATGAAGGACGAGAAGCAGATCCTTCCCGGCACACTGACCGCGGTCGCTTGGACGATCATGGCGGACTCCGGTGCTGTGTTGATTGGACTGTTCGGTCGCGCCATCTACACCCCGGAAATGCTCGGCAACAACCCGGACAACGTTCTTCCCGAGATGGCCCAGGGGCTCTTGCCGGCGTTCTTCGCGGGCGTGTTCATCGCCATGGTCTTGAGTGCGATCATGTCCACCATCGACTCGCTCTTGTTGGTGGCTTCGAGCGCCGGCGTTCGTGACTACTGGCAAAAGACACGGGATCCAAACATGAGCGACGAGCGCCTGATGAAACTCTCGCGCCGGGTGACGATCGGACTCTCCTTGGTCTCCTTCCTCGTAGGCATTGGCATCCTGTGGCACGACAAGGAGAAGGGCGTTTTCTGGACGATCATCTTCGGTTGGTCAGGGATTGCGGCCACCTTCTGCCCGGTCATGATCCTGAGCCTCTTCTGGTCGAAGTTGACGGCTTTGGGGGCCAAGTTGGCCATGATTGGCGGCTTCCTAGCCGTGCCCCTGTTCGAGTTTGCCGTGCCTCCCTTGCTCAAGTCTCTCGAACTCGATCAGTGGGCCAAGTACCTGGAGGACTTGGATGTGCTGATGCCGTCTTTCGTGGTCGGGTTCGCCGTGGCCATTTCCGTTAGCTTGTTCGACAAGCAAGGCCAGACGCGGCTCGTCGGAGTGGCAGAGGAGCTGCGCGGCTGATGCGGCCTAGCGCTCGGTTTCAAGGAGCCGAGCGCGCCGCAAGGACGCAACCTTCTGGCCTGCTTCACAAGTTGGTGGATTCGGGGTGAATGCCGCTGGCTTCTGCTCAAAGGGGGCCGCCCCTTGCTCGTCGATCCATCACAGCACTGCGCTGGTCGATGGCGGCGAGCGACTCAAGAAAGCAGAGGGCCTGGGTGGAGCGGATTTCTGGCTCGACTTCCCTGGCTCTCAAATCGTTAAGTTCTACAACCTGTTCCGCGCCCGGCGCACGGGCAAGCAGGCGCAGGTCCTGATCCGGCAGTTCCACGAGGCACTCGGGGACTTCGCCATGGAAAAGCAGCAGCGTAGCCTAGAGCGCGCGGGCGATACGGAATTCCCCATCGAGCCTGGAGTCATCCTCGCAGACGTGCTCGAGGACTTCCTCGGGGATGCCTGGATGCAGTGGCGAATTGACGCGGGGCGCTACAAAGTCAACATCGCGTTGGTGCGTGTGCGCGGGGTTCTGCGCGTGCTTAGGGATCAGTAGCGCTAGGAGCGGAGTGCTTCCGACTCCAAGAGCTTGCGCCTTGGCGGATTCTCCGACTCCCAGGAGGCAGGAATAGGGGCTCGTCCGGCTGAGCTCGCTCGCGCTCGCGTCGGCCCTATACCGATCAACAGGCTCTGCATTTATCGAACCGCGTAGCGCTCATCGCCATAGTCGAAAACGATGGCCATGCCCGGAATGATCCCGAGCCCGAAGACTCCGTCCGTGGACGGAGCGCGCTTGGCGGTTGGACCGGAGCGCGAGAAGGTAACCAGTGGCGCGCTCGTGCGGTGCCCTGCGAATTCGACCCAGGCCAACTCTCCTTCGTCGGCACTGCGGGATCCGCCGACGCCGCCCACTTGGGTTTCGTGGACCTTGCGCTTTTCGATCAATCCGAACTCTTCCACCGTGTCTGCGTCGAACTCCAACACCTTGGCACTGCCACTGTCGAAGCGGAACAAGCCCGTTCGATCACCTTCATAGGTGGCCGTCATGGCCGGAATGCGCCCCAAAAACGACAGGGGTCTCCACACCAGATCGTCGTCTTCGAGCGTCTCGTGAATCACGAGTTCATTCTCCGCCAGATCGATTTCAAAGATGGCCCGATGGAACATCTCTGTCCCGCAGATGCCTGCAATCTTGACTCCAAAGGCTGGCTCGAGGAAAGACAGATCCAGCTGCAGGAAGATTGGGTTGTCCATGACCAAGGGGCCGATGGCGAGTTGTCGTGCGCGGCGGAAGCCGGCCTTGGTGCTGCCCGCGACACCCACGGCTCGCGTGCTGCCCACGGGCTTCATTCTGGCGCTCTGCGCCACGTCGCCGGAAATGCAGAGAGTAGCAGCGCCCGTGTCGAGTAGGAACCAACCGTGGTCTTTGCCGTTCACGAGTGCGGGGATCATCAGGTGACCCGTGGGGGCCCGGCGGATGTTCACCAAGGGGGTGCGCCGCTCGAGGTAGCGCGTTCCCCTGGGCTTGGCCTTCATCGGGGCAAAGAGATCCGCCGGCACCTCCTCCAAGGTCTGAAGCTTGTCGAATCGAAAGTGGGTGGCCTGACCCGGGCCGGACCCGATGCGCACATCGCAAGGGACCTGGCGCCCATCG
>CALCXM010000026.1 GCA_937905825.1 uncultured bacterium | reverse complement strand
CCTTGTCGGAGAACGTCACGTGCATACGCCCCAAAACTTCCGCCACGCGCAGGGCAACGATCTCCTTCTTGGAGGCCAAGCCGCGTTTGCCGAAGAGATCTTTGTGCAGCCCCTCAGGGAGCTCCGACAAACCGATTTGCGCTTCGTCCGCCACCTGAGCAACCGGATCCGCCAGAGCGTCGATCACGAGCTCCCAGGCTTCTTCGGTATCCAACTCAATCAAGCCCTTGACCGCCTCGCGCCGCTTGCGGTCGTCCTTGTCGCGCAGCTGGGACTTGAGGCTAGCGAAGTCCGCCGGCGGAGCTGGCGTCGAGGTTACGATTCCGGCGGGCAGCGTGCTCGCAGGTTGCGAGTCAGTGGCGAGCAAGCCCACAGCGAGCAGTGCAGAAACAAGGAGGTGAATCATTTGGATTTCCGGTAGCGATCTTCAGCGGGGAGGTGAACCTCGCCTGTGTTCGTGAAGTACTCCCCCAGAATGTCCCGCAGGATGGTCGGGTCATCGTGCAAGACCTTCTTGTCTTTTAGCAGGTCGTAGCCGTCGCCTCCACCCGCGAGGAAGTTGTTCGTCGCGACCTTGTAGCGAGCGTCGGGCTCAATGGGAACGCCTCCAAGCTCGACGCCAATGAGCCTGTAGCCCTCGCCTTCCTTGTCCCAGAGCACCGTGACTCCGCTGATTTCCAACCCCGTGTGCGCCGTGCCCTCGACGCTCAGGCGCAAGCACTCGATCAGCTCCGACCCGCTTAGCTCCATCAACACGAGATGATTGCCGAAGGGCAGAAGCTCGAAGAGATTCCGGCGCGTGATCGGGCCTGCGGGCAGGTCGCAGCGAATTCCGCCTCGGTTCTGAAACGCCACGTCCGCGTCCATGACGGCCCGCATTCGATCGGTCAGGAAATTACCGCCTGCGCTGGAATGGACCCGATGGAAGTGGCGCTCGAATGGCTCCGCAAGCTTTCCGACAACCGCGTCCATGATCTTCTCGCTCTCGGCGATCATCTCTGCACAGCGTTTCTCCACCACTGCGTTGCGGTCCGCCTGCTCGGGCTCTTGCAGCAGGTCCACCAGCTGGTTCTTGACCTCGACGAGCTTCCAATCGTTCGCATCGAACCACAGATCGATGCGCCCCACAGCACTCGCCTTGGAACCGCTCTGCACGATTAGGGTTTCCCCTTGGCGAACGCCATCCTTCAGGTACGTGTGGCTGTGTCCGCCGACAATCACGTCCAGGTCCGGGTGCGCCTTCGCGAGCCGGCGATCCGCGGGGACACCCAAGTGCGTGATGGGCAGGATCCAATCGACTGTCTCGCCCAACTGCTCGCGAACCCGGCCCAAGCTGATCGCCGGATCTTCGAAGTGCAGGGAACTTGCGTCCTTGTGGGTGATCGAGGGAGTTGACGGTGTGATCAGGCCAACAATCGCCACCTTCATCTCGCCCACGCTGACGATGCGGTAGGCGTCGCACCAGTCCACGCGCTTGCTCCCTTCCGCTTCGAACACATTGGCGGCCAGAGCGGGAACCTTGCAATCGGCGATCATCTTCCCGATCACTTCCAAGCCATGGTCGAACTCGTGGTTACCGACCGCCAAGCCGTCGTAGCCCAACTCCATCAAAGTAGACACGAAGGGCTTGCCCTTGCCCAAGTTGCCCTCCGGCGTGCCCTGAAACCAATCGCCGCCATCCACCAACAGAAAGCCACTGCCGCTCGCCTTGGCTTCCGCGCGGGCCTTGTTCACGTAGGCCGCCAAGCGCGGCAAGCCCCCCACCGGCGGCGGGTTCTCGCGATCGATCCACGTCGCGGGCCGCGGTTGCGCCTGGCCGTGCACGTCGTTGGTGTGCAGCAGGATCACATGAAAGCGATCAGCGCGAAGCTCAACGGGGGAAGCGAAGCCACCGACGACGACGAACAGCAGGGCGAGGGGGACGAACCTCGCGAGCAGGGCGCGACGGCCTAGGAACAGATGGCGCATTCGAATGGAAACGGGCAACGGAGCGGGCCGGGTGAAGCCGCATCATAGGGCGCGCTCCACCTACACAGAAGCCCCGCCGGGGAGACGGGGCTTCTGACTTGTCCTGCGAGGGTCCGCGCTGGCCGCGCTGACTTATGCAAACGCGCCCCCGACCGTGAAGTCAGGGGCGCGTCAGCATTCAACGTGTGGGGCTAGCCTGAAAAGAGCGGGCTAGATGTCCGCGCCGGTACCAATGTCCATGGTGTCTTGCAAGCGCGTGGTGCCGTACTCGTGGGTACCGCCCGACTTGCGCCCGAAGATCTGGGACAGGTTGCGCATGCCCAACTTGAAGTCGTCAAGCATTCCAAATCCAGAAACCACCGCGTGCTGGTACCAAAGGAACGCCAAGCCCACCCCGTCGAAGGCCGGGTTGTTGGGCAGCTTGACCAGCTTCTTCACGAGCGGGAAACCGCCGGGCATGAAGACTGCGATGTTGAACAAGCGCTGGAGGTTGATGACTTCCTTCAAGTCGTCCCGCACCATCTGCGAGTCCGAGTGAATGGAGGGCCCGATGTCCTTGCCGATGTCCACGCGTCCTTGTTCGAAGTCGACGCGTCCGAGGGCGCTGGACTTGAAGGG
This sequence comes from uncultured bacterium, assembly GCA_937905825.1. Classification (GTDB taxonomy): domain Bacteria; phylum Planctomycetota; class UBA1135; order UBA1135; genus JABACD01. The sequence goes on along the minus strand of CALCXM010000026.1, from coordinate 3,177 downwards.
ACGGTAGATCAGCACGGTGCAGCCGGCGGGCTTGATCTCGCGGTTCTGGCGAACGGTTTGGTACATGTCGTCCAGGCTTTCCGCCGGAGACCCCATGATGTTGTTCGTGCGGTAGCTGATGTTGTGCTTACGCAGGAGCTGCGGGATCGAGTAGACGATCTTGTCCGTGTAGCCCTTCTTGTAGACGCGCAAGCGCACGTCCTCGTTGCCCGACTCCAAACCAAACTGCACGGACACGCAGCCCGAACGCTTGAGGTTGATGATGTCGTTCTCATTGAGGAAGTTGATGTTGACGTTGCAGGCGTAGGGCAAGCCGACCTTCTTGGGCCACTTCTCTGCGAACTCCTCAAGCCAACCGCGCTGCATGTTGAGCGCCGCGTCGCCGAAGTTGACCATGCGGAAGCCGGGGTAGCGCGCGAGGATGTCGTTCATCTCTTCGCAGAGGTAGTCGACGCTTTTGACCCGATTGAATTTGTCGCCCTTACCGCTGACCCACTCCTCTTTCATCAAACCGACGGAGCAGTAGGTGCAGCTGTTCTGGCAACCGCGGCTTGCGTGCACTTGCATCACGCGCTTCTTGGCAAGGAAGGGGTACTTGTAGAACACGTCCACGTCCGGGAAGGGCAGGGAGTCCAAGTCCTGGATCGCCGGGCGAATCAGATTCTGGACGGGCTCACCGGCCTCCATGAAACCCACGTTCGGAATCAAGTCGATGGGGCGCGATGCAGCCCAAGCTTCCACCAAGTCGATGATGGTGTGCTCGGCCTCCGCCTTGACGATCGCGTCGACGTAGCCGTCCTCGCGCAAGATCTCCTTGTCAAAGGAAGGGTGAGGTCCGCCCATCACGTACTTCGTGTGGGGCAGGGCCTTGCGCCAGTTGCGAACGTGCTCGAGGCACCAGGTCTCTTGACCGGTCGAGGCGTAGATTCCGACTACGTCTGGGGCGTAATCCTGAACCGCCTTCTCGAAGTTCTTCTCTTCCGAAGTGATGAAGCAGTCCGCCTCGTGGTCACGCTGCTTGAGCATGGCGCACAGGACTTTGATGCCTTCAAACTCGTGACAAGTTGTTACGACAAACGCGACTCTAGCCACGGTACTTGGGGGTTCGGGTGTTCTTTACCGCCCAAGAGAACCTGGGCCGAGGGGGGGATGGTGAGGGAACTCACCGCTAGAAGCCTAACGTGAACGGGAGGTTTCGGTCGGCCAAAGTTCTGGAAAGGGGAATCGTAGAGCGTGGCCGTGTAAGACCCTGATCAATGCCTTGGAGGGCTTTCGCGAGAGCCGGCTCCATCAAGCCCCAGCACCGGAACTCCCCGCCGATCCAAGGCCCTTCCCAATCGAATCGCTATGCTCTTCGCCGTCCATGCCTCGAACAATCCCCACCCTGCGGTCCGTTGCGATCGTCCTTGCTAGCCTGACCCTCGGCTGCTCCCCCGGACCGGAAGTCGAGCCGCCCCCGCACATCCTGCTGCTCTCCGTCGACACCCTGCGCCCCGACTACTTGGGGATGTACGGCTACGACCGCGACACATCCCCGTTCCTCGACGAGCTGCTTGCGGAGGCCTTCCACTTCCCGAAAGCCGTGGCCAGCGTCCCGCGCACCACGCCTTCCCTCGCGAGCATCCTGACCGGCGCCTACCCGCACACCACCGGAGTCCGCGAACTCAAGCACGCCCTCAAGGACGAAGTGGTTCCGATCACCGAGTTGTTGCACGACGTGGGTTACTACACGGTCGCGGTCGTGACCAACCAGCTGCTCAGTCCCGAGCGCAAACTCTCCCGCGGCTTCGACGTCTACCTGCCGGACAAGGACACCCGCGACGCGCGCGCGACCACCGACGTGTTGCTCGAACAGCTAGAGCTCGTCGACTTCACTCGGCCGCTCTTCCTCTGGGCTCACTACATCGACCCGCACATTCCCTACGTGTCGGACCCCGCGATCATCGAGTCCTTCGATCCTGGCTACACGGGGCGCTACAAGGACCACTTCGGCCAATTCCCTCCCCCCGCGGTGCCGGGCAAGAAGCTGCGTTGGGGCGGACCTTATCCGCCGGACCTGCGCAAGCAGATCGCCGTCCACCAGAACCCCTTGCCCGATTCCGTCGTCAAGCACGTGCGCCGTTTGTACGCCGCCGACATTCGCCAAACGGACGATCAGATCAAGCTCTTGGTCGAAGAGCTCAGGCGCAAGACCGGCGACAACCTCATGATCGTCTTCACCTCCGATCACGGGGAGAGTCTCGGCGAACACGACTTCCACTGGGACCACGGCGACTACGTCTACAACGCCGGGAGCCGCATCCCCCTTGCGATCCTCTTGCCGAAGAGCCACGAAGCCGCCGGTCCCGGAAGCCATGACGGCTGGGTCTCCGGAGTGGACATCGCCCCCACTATCCTCGACCTACTCGGCTACGCCTTGCCCGAGTCCATGGTCCAGCAACTGGAAGGTCGCACTCTCGCCCCCGCCATGCGCGGCGAGCGCCTCCTCGACAAGCCAGTCTTCGCCGAGTCCGGCAAGTCCCACTACCCCAACGACATCAAAGGCCGCGTCGACTTCACCGTCGCCGGCCGTTTCCGCGCGGTCTACCTAGGCGATTGGAAGCTGATCTGGACCCCCGGCCACGACACCCCGGCGAAGTCCTATCAGCTCTTCAACCTGCAAGCCGACCCCCACGAAACGGAAAACCTCTTCCGCGAGGATCACCCGCAGTTCGCCCCCCTGTGGGGCCTGCTGCTCCCTTGGGCGAAGAAGGGCATGCAAGCCACCATCGACCAAACCACCAACGCCGCCGACCTGCAACGCCTCAAGGATTTGGGGTACACGGATTCTGAGCACTGACCTGCGATATTGGATGCGCTTGTGGATCGCTTCCAGATGGTCCAGAAGTACAGAGCTGAGTTCTTCCCACTGGGCGACAAGAACGCGGGACATAGTCGAGGAAGTGCCCCAGTCCCGCGTTCGCCTGCGGCGCCACACCTGCCGCGAACCGGAGCCGGCAGAGATATCCAACTCGACTCTTTTCCGACCATTGTCAAGAGTTCGATGGGCCCAGGGCGCTGTCTTGCTCGGACAAGAATTGCGAAGCCTTGGACAGGAGGCACTCCTGCCGGTACGCACAGCGCTAGCCTGCTCTATTCATGAGTCCATTCGCCAATAGCCCCAAACCACTCGGCTTC